>NZ_JBHJHQ010000001.1:0-797057 GCF_042219825.1 Quyinboa mangrovi | reverse complement strand
TTGCAAGAAATACTCACAACTCAATTAATTATTTTAATTTAGTCAATAAACTGTAACGCTTATTTAGGACTAGTCACTTCAGTTTTATTTTTTAGTTACTTTTTCAAGCACCGATGTTGCCGTAGCAACAATTCCTGAAACATCAGTCAGGTTATTAGGAAGAATAATAGTATTACTTTCCTTAGCCAGCTTGCCGAATTCTCCCAGATACTGTTCGGCAATCCTCAGGTTTACAGCATCAATACCATTTTCTGATCCGATGGCATCTGCTATCTGACGAAGTCCCATTGCCGTTGCAACTGCCACTTTTTCAATTTCTGCAGCACGACCTTCAGCTTCGTTAATACGCTTCTGCTTTTCACCTTCAGAACGTTTGATAAGCTCCTGTTTGTCACCTTCTGCCACGTTAATCTTGGCCTGCTTCTGACCTTCGGACTCAGCGATTAATGCGCGTTTTTCACGTTCTGCACGCATTTGTTTTTCCATGGCATCTTTAATACTCTGAGGGGGAACAATATTTTTGAGTTCATATCGCGTAACTTTTACACCCCATGGATCAGATGCTTTATCTACTGCTTCAACAATATTGGTGTTAATGAGATCGCGTTCTTCAAATGTTTTATCCAGTTCCATTTTACCAATTATACTACGCATGGTGGTTTGTGCAATCTGGATTGAAGCAAATCTGTAGTCGTCTATACCATATGAGGCTTTTGAAGGATCGATAACCTGCAGATAGAGAATCCCGTCAACTTCCACAGCAATGTTATCCTTGGTAATACAAATCTGTGATGCCACATCAATGGCTTGTTCTTTTAACGTGTGTTTATAGGCAACTTTATCTATAAATGGAATAAGGACGTTAAAACCTGCCTGTAGGGTTATCCTGAATTTCCCCAGCCTTTCAATAATAAAAGCAGAACGTTGCGGAACAATTTTAATGGTGGAAAAGAAAATAATAATGGCAAGAATGACCAAAGCAATCAGTATGATTGTTGATCCGGAAATTTGAACTAAAAACATGATAAATTGAGTTTAAGGTTAATACTTATGCTGTTTAATTGTTTTTTACAATTAAGGTAATACTGTCCTTGTCTACGATGGTAAGGTTGTCATCTTTTTTTACATCACTGTCGCAGACTGCGGACCAGGATGTTCCTTTAAAAATAACTTTTCCTTTCTGCCCTTTTTTAAAGCTGGTTTCAGCAATTGCTTTTTTCCCTATAAACTCGTCTTCAAGTGTAACATCTTTATCTCCGGCTTTATCAAAGAATTTGCGTTTAAGCCAACGTCTTAATGCAAGCAGAAGAACGACAGAGGAGATGACAAAGACCAGTATCTGAACATTGATATCAATATCAAAAACATAGCTGGCAATTGCCGTAATGATGGCTCCGGCACCAAAAAAAATGACAAAGATTCCCGGAATCGCCAGTTCCAGAAGCAATAAAACAATCCCAATCAGAAACCAGATAATGTGTGGTTGCAATAGTGTTTGTAAATCCATTTTAGTTAAAGGGTTAAAAGATTCTGGATTAAAGATAATTCTTTTTTTAACATTTTGGTTTTTGAAAAGGAAATATTTTGTCTCTTATAGTGTGTTTCCTTACAAAATGTAAACTCAAAAAATAAATTCCGCATGAAAGAGGTAATTAATTAATCTGCTGGCACTCTTTATGCCGGTAACAATCAGTAACATGGTCATTCACCATTCCCGTGGCCTGCATGTGCGCATAAACAACGGTGGAACCTACAAATTTAAACCCACGCTTTTTTAAATCTTTACTTATTTGGTCAGAGAGCTCAGTTTTTGCAGGTATTTCGGATAACGTTTTAAATTGGTTTATAATTGGCTTCCCACCTGTAAATCCCCAGATATAAGTACTGAATGAGCCGAACTCTTCAATCACTTTCAGGTAAGCCTGTGCGTTGGTTACGGCCGCTTTTATTTTAAGTTTATTTCGGATTATTCCGGCATTGTTGATCAGTTCATCTAATTTAGGTTCATCGTACCCGGCAATTTTATAAAAATCAAAATTATCGAATGCTTTTCTAAAGTTATCACGTTTTCTGAGTATTGTTATCCAGCTTAGACCTGCCTGAAACGTTTCCAGTATCAGGAATTCAAATATCTTGTGATCGTCATATATGGGTACACCCCATTCATTATCGTGATATGTAACATATAATTCATCATTTCCGGGCCATGTACAGCGGTTTTTCATTTTGGATCAAATTTTAAATTTCAATGAAACAAAACTACGGAATTTATTGTGGATCAAATAGTATTAATAAATCTTAAATGGCATAAACAAGAATGAGTCTAAATTGTTTTAAAAGCGAACTTATTAATCAGAAATATGATGAAACTAAAACTCTTTTTAACCTCGTTAATTATTCTAGCAGGTTTATCACTTACACAAAAGACTTATGCACACTGTGAAATACCTTGTGGTATTTATGGAGACTCTTTGCGATTTAAAGAGGTTTATGAACACATAACAACGATAGAAAAATCGATGCGTGAAATTGATCGTCTGTCAAAAGAAGACGTCATAAATTATAATCAGATTGTTCGTTGGGTCAATAATAAGGATGACCATGCAAATAAAGTGCAGGATATTGTAGAACAATATTTTTTGCATCAGCGTATCAAAATTAAAGACCCTTCTGAAAGTGAAGCATATCATAAATATACAAATCAATTGGTGTTGCTTCATAAAATGCTGGTTTATGCCATGAAAGCCAAGCAAACCACAGATCTTGCTTATATTAAGCAATTGAATGATACCTGGCATACGTTTGAGCACGCATATTTTGATGAATAAACTATACTCATAAATATTAATAAACTCTCACATTAAATTTTAAAATTATGGAAGAACAATTTTTAAATTCAACAATGATGCCTAGAATCGGCGATGATGCGCCTGATTTTACTGCAGTAACTACTAAAGGTCAGATAAAACTCAGTGATTATGCGAAAGGCAAATGGATTGTGATGTTCTCACACCCGGCCGATTTTACCCCGGTTTGCACAACCGAAATGAGCGGTTTTGCTACGCGTAAAGCCGAGTTTGATGAATTAAATACAGAACTTATAGGTTTAAGTATTGATAGTATTCATGCTCACCTGGCATGGGTTGATAATGTCCGCAAAAATACCGGTGTATATTTCGATTTTCCGATAATTGCAGACCTGGATATGAAAGTATCCAAACTTTATGGCATGTTGCAGCCAAACGAAAGTCAGACAGCTGCCGTACGCGCCGTATTTTTTATTGACCCGAAGAAAAAAATTCGTTTGATCATGTATTATCCGTTGAATGTAGGCCGTAACATGGACGAAATTATCCGTGTATTGAAAGCCCTTCAGACAACAGATAAATTTGGTGTTGCCCTTCCTTTAAACTGGACTCCGGGTGAAAAGGTAATTGTTCCGCCACCAAAAACACTGGATGAAATGGATGCAAGGATTAAAGATGATTCTCTTGAAAAAGTGGATTTCTATCTTGCAAAAAAATCATTGTAAATTATTTCACAATTACATACTTAAAAGCAGTCAGTTTTCTGACTGCTTTTTTTGTCGTTGGTACTTACATGTTTTTTAGGTAACTTAGCAAATGTAATGTAAGACCCCAAAACACCCTGTATTTATGATGAGACGTTTGCCCTCGTTTTCTCTGTTAATAGCTATTTTTTTAACATTAGACGCCTATTGTCAGATTTTAGAGGTTAATTTTAATTCTGTCCCGGATATTATCGCGTCAACGGATTCATCACAAAAGATATTCATTTGCACTACTGAAGAAGATGATATGGCTTCACTTGATCCTGAAACAGGAAACTTTTCTGATTCCGTTGTCGTAAATTATTACAATAATCATTTCATCAATAAAATAGTATACAAAGATTCGGCTTATGCCAATGATACCTATATTGCTGAATTAATGGAAAAGACGAAGGTTTTTCCCGGGTATTATTTTTTAGACAATCTGGGGTACGTCATTTTTAAGGATTATGGAATAAAAAGTTCAGATGAACTTCTTAAAATGGGTGAGGCGGCCAATCAAAGGATTTCAATTGTGTCGCAGGTAAATGCTAAAAAACGTGATTATGAATCCCGTAAAAAAGACAAGATCTTTTTAACGGAACTGATTGAACAGGAAAATGAAATAGGACAAAAGGACAGCGTTGCACTCTATGACCTGCTTTCTTTGACAGGAACGGATGATTATCTGGATATAGAAATAATTAAAGCCATTTTAAATAACGAAGAGAGTATTTATGGCAGCGGTTACCGGTTTATTTCGGAAGCAGATAATAGATTAATGGCCGCAATTATTTGCTGCAGGGAAAAAAATATGAGTATGGATGAAATTATGTATGAAAAAACACTTGAGATCATCCGGATCAATATGGAAATGGCTTTAAATGAAAGAGATGAACAACTGTTTAATGATTGCAAAAATGAACTGAAACGCGTAATGAGCGATAAGGAGAAAGCCGAGAAAATATGTAACAAAGCACATAAAAAGTTCTATCGATAGTTATTTAATTACACATTTTAAAAAAAACGAAAATTTCAAATTATACATATTAAGTACTTTCTCAGTAAAATAAACTATGTTTGACTTTATATTATACGTATTTTTGAAAATTGAATCGATTTTTTATTTTTGCGGAGCTAAAAAAAATAATATATGTCAGGTCATAGTAAATGGTCAACAATTAAGAGGAAGAAAGGCGCATTAGATGCGAAACGTTCCAAAATATTTTCGAGAATATCAAAGGAAATAACCATTGCAGCACGTGAAGGTGGTGGTGCAGATCCTGAAATGAATCCGCGTTTGAGATTAGCAGTACAGAATGCTAAGGCTCAGAATATGCCGAAGGATGTTATTGAAAGGGCCATTAACAAAGCTTCTAAAGATGGAGACTCACTGGTTGAAATGAATTTTGAAGGATACGGACCGGGTGGCGTGGCAATTTTTGTGGAGTGCTTATCCGATAATAACAACCGGACCGTTGGAGCCATCAGGGCTATTTTTACAAAGAAGGGAGGAAGTCTTGGTACAAACGGATCACTCAGCTTTATCTTTGATCGTAAAGGTGTATTTGAATTTCCGAAGCCCGAATCCATAGAAATGGATGATCTGGAGCTGGAAGTAATTGACGCCGGAGCAGAAGATATAGAGAATGAAGGAGATACACTGATAATTACCTGTGCACTTGAAGATTTCGGTCAGTTGAACAAAAAACTGGAAGAACTGGGCATCACTCCTGAAAAGGCTGAACTGCAGAGGATCCCTAACAATACTAAAGAGTTGTCATTGGATGATGCTAAAAAGGTGTTGAGAATGATCGAGGATTTTGAAGACAACGATGATGTTCAAAACGTTTTCCATAATCTTGAGATGACTGATGAACTTGAAAAGGCGTTAAACGAAGAATAAACAAAACCGGGTTTTCCCGGTTTTTTCATATAATTTCAATTTTATGTTCGATAAGAATCAGGTTGGTTTATTAAAAGATCAATTCAGGGAAGGTGAAAAATGGGTTATTATACCGCATCTTAATCCTGATGGGGATGCTATAGGTGCTTCACTGGCCTTTGGTTTATTGCTGGATGATCTTGGAATTGAAAATACGGTCATTGTACCGGATTCTGCACCTGATTTTTTATCTTTTTTGCCCGGAATGGATCGGGTTCTGGTTGGGAAAAAACATCAGGAGCAAGCGGACAGGCTTATTTCGGAAGGAGATGTGGTGTTGTTGCTGGATCATAACGATATTAAACGGAGTGGAAATCTGAGCGAAGCTGTTGTGAAACACTCCGGTCAGAAAATCATGATTGACCATCATCCCGATCCGGTGATTACACCAAACGAAGCTCTCATGTTCTCCCGTGTGAGTGCATCATCTTCCTGTGAACTGTCATATGAAATTATTTGTCAGCTTGGATTTAAGGACAGGATAACCTCTGACATCGCAACAGTACTTATGGCTGGTATGATAACTGATACAGGAGCATTTAGTTACAACTGTTCCAACGACAACTTTTTTATCAATATTGCCGGATTGCTTGAACATGGTGCAGATAAGGATCTGATCATCGATAAAATTTATAACCAGTATTCAGAGGACAGAATGCGGTTGGTGGGTTACCTGATAAACCAAAAAATGGAAGTATTTCCTGAAATAAGAACGGCAATTGTTTCGCTTAACTGGAGCGAAATGCACAAATATAATTTTAAAAAGGGTGATAGTGAGGGTGTTGTAAATATGCCGCTTTCCATTAAAGGTATTGATCTCTCCGTTTTTATTTCGGTTCGCGATGATAAAACCAAATTATCATTCAGATCAAAAGGCAACTTCCCTGCTAATAAAATCGCTTCGACATATTTTTCAGGGGGAGGACATTTAAACGCTGCTGGTGGCAGTAGTGACCTTTCTGTGGAGGACACTGTAAAATACTTTAAATCTCTGTTCTCCGACATCAAAAAACTTATAGATTCAACAGAATTATAATCCGCTTCTACGTATTTCAACATTTGTCCTGAAAATTTTTTATTTTTAGGTAGGGTAAACTGTATGTGTTTCGGTATATAGGTGAAAGTGCCGGAAACAGAAGGGATTAATAGTGATTTCAGCCTTTCAGACGTGTTATAAAAGAAGCTGGTTTTGAGCAGAGAAGAGTTTAAATTAATTTTTGATAAATACTTTGATACGGTAAGGAATTATATTTATTACCGGAGTGGAGATGCGGAACTGGCTACAGATATTGCACAGGATACGTTCTTAAGAGTTTGGGAAAAACAGCTGGAATATATTCCGGGTAAAATTGTAGGGCTGTTGTATAAGATTGCAAGCGATCTGTTTATAAGTCGTTACAGACACGACTCCCTGCAAATCAAATTCAGGAATTCCATCACGATTGATTATGATGAGAATACACCGGAAAATGATATGGCTTACCGGGAATTACAGCAGAAATATGAAACTGCTCTGGCAAATTTATCTGAAAAACAGCGAACTGTTTTTTTGATGAGCCGCAATGAAGGGCTGAAATATCATGAAATAGCCGAAAGGCTTGATCTAAGCGTAAAAGCCGTTGAGAAACGCATGAAAATCGCGCTTGATTATTTAAAAGAAAATTTATTGACACATGCAGGATAATTCTACACATAAAGAAATGAATAACGGAAGTAAACATCCGGAGCTGGAACCGTTTTCCGGTTTAAAACCACCTTATACCAGATCCAAAGAGGATGTCTGGGCAGAACTTTCCAGGGTGACTGAGGAAAAGGATTCGAAAGTCAGAACACTGAACCCGGTTTTTGCACGGTCAATCTTTAAATATGCTGTTGCGGCGGCTGTCGCCATTCTGATCGGTCTGCCAATGTTTATGCGGTTTTATACCAATACTGTATATGTTGGTTATGGTGAGCATGCTGAAATAATACTTCCGGACGATTCAAAAGTTGATCTGAATGCAGATACAAAACTCTCATATCATCCATACTGGTGGAAGTTTAACCGGTTGGTAAATATGGAAGGAGAAGCTTATTTTGAGGTCACAAAAGGAAATTCGTTTACCGTTAAATCCGAAATGGGTGAAACTACAGTGCTGGGTACAAGTTTTAATATTTATACCAGAGATAACGCCTATACTGTTGCCTGTCTTACCGGATCGGTAAAAGTATCGGATTATACTTCCGATGTGATTATTAAACCAAACCAGGAAGCTGAACTTATTCGTAACAATGGCTTAGTGGTTCATAATAATGTGCCGGTTAAGGATGCAGTATCCTGGATCAACAATGAATTTATCTATACGGGAGAACAACTTTCAAAAGTTATTTCAGACATCGAACTCCAGTATAATATACATATTACGTTAAGCAAAGCAGTAAAGACAGATACACTTACCTACACAGGAAGCTTTGATCGCTCGTTATCTGCAGAAAATGTATTATATTTCGTATTCAAACCTTTTGGTCTTAAAACAGTGGAAAAAGGAAAAGGCGAATATGAAATAGCTTATGAAAATTAAACTAAAGGCACTCTTTATACTCCTTTTATTCAGTTGGCTGACTAATCTGAATGCACAGGAAAAAATAGCAGTTGATTATGTTAATATGCCCTTAAACCAGGTTTTTATTGGTTTAAGGGATTCTTTTCATATAAAATTTTCTTTCAATGATGCCAAACTTTCGCAACACACCATTACCCTGAAAAAAGAATTTGTCTCGCTGGATGACTTACTGGAAGGTATTTTGTATGGAACGCCCTGGATGCTTGAAAAGAGAGACAATATTTACATTGTTGTTGATAAGCCGGAAAATTTATTTGATGCAGATGAAAGAGCAATTTTAATTAACGGTCTGGTGGCAGATAAATTCAGTGGGGAAATATTGCCGTATAGTACAGTTTTGATTAACAATGAATTACGAGTGACAGATTTCAGGGGCAGATTTTCCTACATCGCATATTCCGGAGACTTATTGCATATTAAAGCTACACATTTAGGGTATTATGTTTTCGATACCATTATTCCACCACGTAGTCAGGTTGTGTGTGGATTGATTCCCTCTAATATGGAATTAGGTGAAGTTATGGTGGAAGGTAAACCTGTTGATTATGCGGCACAGGCCGGAAATGAGGTTGGTGAGGTAAGGCTGAACCAAAAAATTGCAGGATTTATTCCCGGCGGACTGAATAATTCTGTTTACAATATACTCAGGCTTCAACCTGGCATTAAAGGCAGTGTTGATCACAATCAAAGCTTGTCTATCTGGGGAAGTGCACACGGTCAAAACCAGACAAAGTTCGACGGTATGACCATATATAACCTGAATAGCTATAGTGACTATTTTAACAGCGTAAATCCTTTGCTTATTAAAGATATCAATATTTACAAAGGAGGTTATGGTTCCAATCAGGGGAACAGGGTTGGAGGTATTATTGAGATTAACGGAATAGATGGAAATTATAATAAACCGGGCTTTGAATTATATGCTGATAACTTATCGCTGAATGCAATGGTGAGCATTCCGATGTTGAAACGAAGTTCACTCGTTGTTGGCCATCGTCGGTCGTTGTTTCCTTATTTTAACATGGATATGAGCCGGAAATTCGGTGATTTCTATGCGGATGATTTTTCTGATGTTTATGTACTTCCAGAAAACACATTTCAGGATTTAAATGTAAAGTTCTCTTCATTTCTGAATAATGGTGACCAGTTTTTTGTGTCTGGGTTCAACAGCAGAGCCACTGATCTTTTTAGGTTCGACTATCATCAGGGTGAACCGGACAGGTTAATATATAATCATGACCAGACCATGCGGCAGACCGGTTTGGCCGCATTTTACGGAAAACTGTGGGGAAATGGTATCAACAGTAACTTTAAAATGACTTATTCAGGTTATAACAGTCATGGGCAGAAGGAACTTACCCTGAATCCTGGGGATTTTGTTTTAAATACGGCTGTAAAGGACGATGACAAAAACCGGATCGATGAATTTGGGTTAACCATTGATAACCGGTTCTCTCTGACAACCCAACAGTTTGTTGAAGCCGGGCTGGAATTGAATCATTATGAAACAACTTTGAGTTATACCAGGGGAGATTATCCATACTTTAATCAGGCAAACATTCTGGATAAAGTATCACTATATGCGAGGAATAATATTCAGGCCAGCGACAGGCTTAAAATGGATATAGGGCTCAGATTGGATTATGCTTTAAAACTGAATAAAATGCTTTTTCAGCCTAGGTTAAGAAGTTCTGTGAAACTATGGAATGATCTGAAGCTGAATCTGACGTGGGGCGTATATAATCAGTTTATCTCTGTAATTTCATTGGTTGATTCAGATGATAATTACCACTATTTCTGGAAAGTCCCGGGAGACAGTGATGCTCCGTTTTTACAATCCGATGTGCTGGGAGGAGGGCTTTCCTGGTCAGGGAATGGCTTTTTGTTGAATGCAGAAGGATATGTTCGGCGAACAGAAGGACTGGAAAGGTTTAAAATTTATCAGATGTATTCAGAAGAATCTACAGGATTAAGCAAATCACAGGGGCTTGATTTTTTTGTAAAAAAGGATTTCGGAAAACATACGCTATGGTTTTCATATTCATTCAACGATACCAGGGAACATTTCAGCGACATGCCCGAAGGTGAATATTTACCGGCAAGAAACAGCCTGAAACATGAATATAAGGCAGCATCGATACTTAATTTCAAGCCTTTGTATTTTAGTCTGAATTATGTGTATGGATCGGGATTTAATAAAGAACTACTCCAGAATATTGATAAGGAAATGCCATATTACAGATTAGATGCTTCAGTTTATTACCGGATGGAAGTATTAAAGTCTAAACTAAGGTTTGGAATAAATGCCCTAAATGTTACCAACCGAAAAAATTATCCATATTTATCTCAGACAAATTTATCCCGGGGTTCTGAGCCGAATTTAATTGTCAGTAATGCTCATCAGCCATTTTTTCTAATGTTTTTTGTGGATATATCTTATTGATAATCAATGCTTATATAAAACAGATAAAAATATTATTGTTTTTAGGTAGGGTAAAAAGAGGGGGAGTCGGTATATAAGTGAAAACAAATTAGAAACTAAAATTAATAGTCATGAAAACTTTAGTAAAAAGAATCTCAATTTTTGCATTTATGTTCTTAGCTGTATTTGCTGTATCTGCTCAGACAGAAGGGGAAGAACCGGTAACCGAGGAGCCAACAACTACAGTTGAAGAACCGGCACAGATAAGGGAAAGACTGCGCGAAAACCTTTCTGAAGAACAGAAAACAATGTTGCAGGAACGTAAGCAACTTGCTGTTCAAAATAAGGAAGCATTTAAAGCAACCTTAACAGAAGAACAGTGTGCAATTCTTGAAAATCAGGAAATGACACGTGAAGAAAAACAGGAAGCTTTGCAGGCAACTTTATCAGAAGAACAAAAAGAATTGCTTGCCAACAACCGGGCAGCAATGAAAGCACAGCGTGAAGCATTCAGGGAAACATTAAACGGAGACCAGAAAGCTGCCATGAAAAAACGTATGCTTAGAAAGGGAAACAGTTCACAAGGTGGAAGTGAATAGTGATTGTTCATTAGTTAATTGTTGATGAACTCCTCACAGCCCGTTCCAGGGCTGTGAGTTTCCTTTAATGTTTAATATCCACCACGTGAGCATCATGAAAAGACTATTTATCATATTATTACTTGTAATTTCCGTCCAGTTCATTAAAGCACAGGAAGTAACCCGAAACGACTCTCTCATTAATGCTGCTTTGGATGAATTGCTTTTTGAAGATGATATCGATCTTTACGAATTATTTGATGGAAATACCAACTTCCACTTCCTTTATTTTGGTTCAATGTACAATTCCCGTTCATTTTATGCAGGAAGAGAAATTATTGATCCTTTAACCGAGGGATCTATTCACAATACCAGTGCTCAGCTTTATTATTTTATTTCAAACGGCCTTTATTTTGGAACATCAGGTGCCTGGTACAGTCAGATGGATCCTTCATTCAGAACTGCCGTTTTTACATTGGGATACACCAAAGGACTAAAAAAACATGACTTTTTTCGATACAGAGCATCTTATAACAGGTTCATTTATCTGAACATGGGAACAGATTATAATCCGAACTTTTATAATAATCTAAATCTCGGATTTTCACTGAAACATAAAAATACAGGACTTCGATTTGATTATGCAATGATGACAGGTAGTGATACCATAAGCCATCAGTTTTCAATTGATTTGTATACCCGTATTAAACTAATTAGTCTCGGCAGATTGGACAGGATACAGTTTAAACCTGAAATTTCAACATATTTTGGATCAGAACTTGTTGAAACTCTCCTTAATCCTGAGCAACAACATTCAATCTTTTTTGAGCCGATATACGGTTACAATGAGAAATTCGGTTTGCTAAATACGCAGTTAATATTGCCCATTAATATTTCTTACAAGGACTTTGATTTTGAAATTGCTTATATCCACAATTTTCCCCGGACGTTAGATCCGTTATACTATTATGAAAGTGTGGGTTATGTGCAGTTTTCTTTAGGTTATATTCTTAAAATTAAGTAAAATAAGGCGATGAAAACCAGGCATTATATACTGAGCTGGTTTGCAGTTATTCCCTTGTTCAGTGCTTTAAACTCACAAATCCTTAGGGGAGCTGTAACTGCCGGAATGATCCAGTTGGACAGGACAGAATGGAAAGATTATAATCTATCCTCCGGATCATTTATTAATTCTGATTCAGAAGAATATACCTATTATGATAATGGAAAAGTTAAAACCATTATTAGTTCTGTTTGGGATCCAGTGAATGGCAACTGGACAGAAACTGAAAAAACGTTCAATGTGTATGATGATACCTTGCTTTCGGAAACCGTAAATTCGTATTTGAATTCTTACGGAATTTGGGTGGATACGCTAAAAAAGGTTTATACCTATACCAACGGACTGAAATCTGAAGTCATTATTTATGAACGTTCAGCAAATATATTTCCTTGGAATGAATCAGAACGTGAATTGCGGACGTATGATTCAAACGAAAATCTGATTGAAGGGCGCTACCAGCAGTGGAGTATTTTACTAAAGAACTGGTCAGATTATCTGATTGAAACCATGACCTACGATACGGAAAACAGAATTACAACTTATGTTAGTAGGGTGTGGGATTTTATTTTCGATGAATGGGTGAATTACGATAAAGAAGTATATGCATATTTTACGAATCCGGTCTCGGAAGAATATGTCTATTATGTATGGAATGAAAGTACAAACTTATGGGACAACTATTATAGGGATTATTCAGAATATACTGCTGATATGTTGAATTTAGGATTCTTATCATGGTATTGGGAAAGTGGTGCCTGGCATGAATTATCCAAAGAAGTTCATGAATTTGATGTGAATAAACACCTGGTATATTTTGCTGAATATGATTGGAATAATATGTCAAAACGATGGGATTATTATGATAAGGAAATCTACACGTATGATGGTAGCGGTAGCCTATTAACATTCGTGGATTACGACCGTCAGGCTTCTAAAAATGACTGGATAGAAAACAGCCGGGAACTTTATTCTTATAATACAGCTATTGTCAAAGATATGCTGGTGCTTCCATATTCGGATCAAAGTATAATAGATCTGTATTTTAACAGACAAATAACCACAACTCAAGTGTATTATTGGGATGCAAATTCGGGAACATGGAAAGATGATCAGATGGGGATATTTCAGTATTCTGATTTTTCAGTTACTGATAAATTGGACGGTATTATAAATTCTGGAATTCAGTGTTACCCAAATCCGGCAACAACAAGCTTTACCGTGGTCCCAATTGAAGGACAAAAAATTAATGGAATTGAATTGTATGATATGATCGGTAAAAAGCTTGAAAGCTGGAATTATAAGGAACAATCCTTTTATAATATAGCTCATCTTTCAACCGGCCCTTATGTTGTTGTAGTGCGAATGGAGAATGCGAAAACATTCATTTCAAAATTGGTGAAAAACTAATCTTTACTACCTTTACCTGCTTAACAGAAATTCATGAACAGATCACTGATTTATTTCGTGGTATTGCTTTTGATATTTTCAGGATGTAAAAACAAACCCCGACAGTCTTCCAGAGAGTTGCAACAAATTGAAACTTCCAGAGAACGGTATATGTTGGAATGGAACAAAAAAATGGCAGAGCAACAGGACTCTCTGTTTGTTGCAATTGCTGATACATCGGTTTTAGAGTGGGTAAAATCTGACAATGGATATTATTATTCAATATCAGGTTCTGAAAATGGAGCACAGATTATGACAGACGATGTGGTGAGTATGAACTATATTCTGAAAACAATTTTGAACATCCCCATTGATACTTATAAAGTAAGATATGTGGCTGGAAAAAGCCAGGACATACCTTCCGGAATACAAAACTGTGTGCTTAAAATGCGGGAAAATCAAAAGGCAACATTAATGTTACCCTTTAATCTGGCTTACGGAGTTAAAGGAATTCCGGGAAAAGTTGCCCCTTTTCAGCCTTTACGGGTAGAAATTACAATAGAAAAAGTTGAAAAACGTTAATGGTGTTACATATTGCACTTTTAATCGTTATATCTTGGTGATCAATTATTATATTTGCGGAAATTATTGAAAAACTCAATAATCTAATTTAGAACAAATGAAACTATTCTTAAAACTCTCACTTGTATTACTCGTTGTTACTTTAATTTCATGTGGAACTGATTATTCGGCAGAAAAGGCAGATTCAGAGATGCAATTCGATGAATATATTAAAGACGCAGGAATACCGGATTCAGACAGACTTGAATCAGGATTGTATTTTATATCAAAAGAAGAAGGTGATGGTAAAATGCCCGTGTCTGGTGATGAAGTTTTAATTGAGTACCGTGTTTATACTCTGGACAGTACTTACATACAGGATAATGAGGCTTCAGCAGATAAATATCAGTTTACGCTTTATGGAAGCAGTGAACTGTCAAGCTATGCTATTCCTTATGGTATGGTTGGATTGCATGAAGGACTGACCCATATGAGGGAAGGTGGAAAAGCAACTATGATCATCCCGAATGATTTAGCATTTGCTCATCGAGTAGTAGATAATCTTCCAAGGTTTATGAATTTCAGAATGGAAGTAAATTTAATTAATATTACTGAGGTCCCTTCTATACCTGAATAAATCGGAGCAATTTTGATAAATTCCCTTTAGTGTCTGATATTCAGATTATTAAATATGTATTTTATTTTTGAATTTTCTTAAATTTTTCATAAATTTTCAGTTTGTATTTTTTAATTTCGTAACCTTGTTTTTTAGGTTAAACAGAATATTAATAAAGCATGAGAAAATGGCGCATTGAAGACTCTGCTGAGCTGTATAATATTAATGGCTGGGGAGTTGATCTCTTTTCAATTAACGAAGAAGGTAATGTATATGTAAATCCTAAGAAGGGAATGGCACAGGTTGATCTGAAGGAGTTAATTGATGAATTATCCCTTCGTGATGTTACAACGCCAATCCTGGTTCGTTTTCCAGACATTCTTGATAACCAGATTGTAACAATATCTGAATGTTTTCAGAGGGCTGCTACAGAATACGAATATAAAGCACAAAACCATTTGATCTATCCTATTAAGGTCAATCAGATGCGTCCGGTAGTAGAGGAAATTGTAAGTCACGGAAAGAAATATAATATTGGCCTTGAAGCTGGTTCCAAACCAGAATTACATGCTGTTCTTGCAATTAATACAGACCCCGAGTCGCTTATAATATGTAATGGTTATAAAGATGAAGATTACATTGAGTTGGCATTACTGGCACAAAAAATGGGGAAAAGCATCTTTATTGTCATTGAAAAACTGAATGAGCTTAAGCTGGTTGCAAAAATCTCTAAACGACTGAAAATAAAACCGAATATTGGTATTCGTATAAAACTGGCCAGCACTGGCAGTGGAAAATGGGAAGATTCTGGCGGTGATGTAAGTAAGTTTGGTTTGACATCAAGTGAATTACTGGAAGCGACTGATTATCTGATAAAAAACAATCTGGAGGAATCATTTCGTTTTATTCATTTCCACATCGGAAGCCAGATAACAAAAATACGACGGATCAAAACTGCTCTGAGGGAGGCGTCACAGTTTTATGTGGAACTATGTAAACTGGGCTTCAATATTGAATTTGTGGATATTGGTGGTGGTCTGGGAGTGGATTACGATGGAACAAAATCATCCAACAGCGAAAGCAGCATAAATTACACCATTCAGGAGTATGTAAATGATTCAGTAAGCACATTTGTGGATGCGAGTGATAAAAATGATCTTCCGCATCCTAATATTATTACTGAATCGGGACGTTCATTAACCGCCCATCATTCGGTGCTGATTTTTGAAGTACTTGAAACAGCTACTTTACCATCATGGGATGAAGAAAAGGATAAGTTAGATGATGATGCACATGAATTGGTTGTAGAGCTATACAACCTTTGGGATACTTTAAATCAGACAAAAATACTGGAAACATGGCATGATGCGCAGCAGATAAGAGAGGAATCTTTGGATAGGTTCAGTCTGAGATTAATCGACCTGAAAACCCGCGCACAGATTGAACGCTTATTCTGGAGCATTGCACGAGATGTATATGAACTGGCAGTTGAATTAAAGCATACACCATATGAATTAAGGCAGTTGCCCAAAATGCTGGCGGATAAATATTTCTGCAATTTCTCATTATTTCAGTCGTTGCCTGATTCCTGGGCAATAGATCAGATTTTCCCAATTCTGCCGATACACCGGTTGCATGAAAAACCAACACGTGTAGCAACTATACAGGATATTACCTGCGATTCAGATGGTAAAATTGACAATTTTATTGCCACCAAAAATATTTCATATTACTTACCTGTTCACCGTTTAAGAAGCAACGAATCGTATTATATTGGTGTGTTTTTGGTTGGAGCCTACCAGGAAATCTTAGGTGATTTGCATAATTTGTTTGGTGATACCAATGCTGTACATGTTTCTGTGGATGAAAAGGGATATTACATTGATCAGGTTATTGACGGGGAAACTGTTGCAGAAGTATTGGATTATGTGCAATACAACGCCAAAAAGCTTGTGAGAACTGTTGAAACCTGGGTGGGAAGTTCCATTAAAGCCGGTAAGATAACAATGGAAGAAGGGAAGGAGTTTCTTTCTAATTACAGATCCGGACTTTACGGATACACGTACCTGGAATAATCTTAGCTAAGCATTAAAAGCATTACACCTACTAATATACCCGCCAGATAAATACTTTTCCGGCGGATATTTTTTTCTTTAAATATAAGTGCGCCAAACGTAAATGCTACTACCACACCACTTCTGCGTATGGCTGAAATTACTGATATTAATGAATCGGTATCGCTGAGTGCATAAAAATATGTAAAGTCCGAAATAACCAAAAATAGACCGATCATTGGAATGGTCCAGCGCCACTTAAAGGGTACAGCTTTACGTTTAGGATACCAAAATAAAAGAGTTGTCGGCAAAAGTAATACCACCTGATATACAGAAAACCATGCCTGAATTGCAATTCTGTTATAGTTTTGCATCAGATGTTTGTCATATAATGCGCTGGCTGAACCAAGCAGGGTGGCAAGTAGGACAAACCAGATCCATTTGTTGGTTCTGAACGAAATCCCTTCCGTTTTACCGGCAGTTGAAAACAGGAAAAAAAACGTAATCGTTACACCGAGTCCAGTCCACTGTATAGGAGTCAGTTTCTCCGAAAATATTAATAAGGCACCTATCAGTGTCCATACAGGTGACGTTGCTCTGATAGGAGAGACGATGGTTAAAGGGAGGTTTTTTAGTGCAAAAAATGCGAATGTCCAGGAAGAAACCACAATTATGGATTTGAGGATTACCAGGACGTGCTCGTGTATATTTAAAGTGGGAAGAAATAATCCGGCAGATTTCATAAATTCAGGTTGAGTGGCAGAAAGTATAAAAACAGGAACAAAAAGAAGGGCTGAGCTGGAACAGGAGAACAGTAATACAGGAAAAACAGCATTTTCGTTTACCGAATACTTTTTAAATACATCATAAACCCCTAACAAAACTGCTGAAATCAGCGCCAGTACTAACCACATCTCCTCGAATTTTGAGGCAAAGATAAAATAGCATTAGCAATTTTGGGATTTCTGAACATTAAAATTGATGCATTTTTTTATCTGTGTCATTGTTATGAACTGGTAGGATTATTAAATGTTTGACATTTAAATAAATACATATGTAGAAAATTGTCTATGAGGAATAATTATAAATTACTAATTTAAGTCTGAAAACATTTAAAATTGAGCTATTTTTAATATAATTTTGTGCCTTTAATTTTTCAATTGGATAAATTTTTCTTTAATTAAATTTTGTATAATATTTGGTGATTGAATATTATAGCTTTTCGTTTTAATTGATTATTACAATAAAACAAATTATATGAAACCTTCTTATATTGAACACATTGGGATTGCTGTTAAAAGTTTAGACGAAGCAATACCATTTTATGAAAATGTATTTGGTTTGGAATGTTATGCTGTTGAGGAAGTAGCGGATCAAAAAGTGAAAACGGCTTTCTTCAAAGTGGGTCAGACCAAAATAGAGTTACTTGAATCAACAGATCCGGAAGGACCTATAGGTAAGTTTTTAGAGAAAAAGGGTGAAGGAATTCACCATATGGCATTTGCAGTGGAAGGACTGGCCGGGAAACTTTTAGCTGCTGAAGAAAAAGGTGTAAGGTTAATTGATAAAACACCACGTAAAGGAGCCGAAGGTTTGAATATCGCTTTTTTACATCCTAAATCCACATTTGGTGTACTAACTGAATTGTGTGAACATCCTAACGAATAATACAAAATATTCATACTTATGTCTAATAAAGATAAACTGAAAAAGCTCATTGACCTAAGGGATCAGGCCAAAATGGGTGGTGGTGAAAAGAGAATTGAAAAGCAACATGAGCAGGGGAAAATGACTGCCCGTGAACGTATTGAGATGCTGCTTGATGATGGCAGCTTTGAAGAGCTCGATATGTTTGTAACACATCGATGTACCAACTTTGGAATGGAAAAGAAGAAATTCCTGGGAGATGGTGTGGTCACGGGGCATGGAACCATAGATGGACGCGTAGTTTATGTCTATGCTCAGGATTTTACTGTTTTTGGAGGTTCCTTATCTGAAACTTTGGCACAGAAAATCTGCAAGGTTATGGATATGGCCATGAAGGTAGGTGCTCCTGTAATTGGTATCAACGATTCAGGTGGCGCACGTATTCAGGAAGGTGTTACTTCGCTGGCAGGTTACGCAGAAATTTTTGAGCGTAATATTCTTGCTTCCGGCGTTGTACCTCAGATATCAGCAATCTTTGGTCCTTGTGCTGGAGGTGCTGTTTATTCACCGGCGTTAACCGACTTTATTATGATGACCGAGGAAAACAGCTATATGTTTGTAACTGGCCCTAAGGTTGTTAAAACAGTGACCGGTGAAGATATTTCGGTACAAAATCTTGGTGGTGCTGAGGTTCATTCATCAAAGTCCGGGGTGTCACATTTTATGGTTGAAAACGAAGAGGAAGGACTCTTATTGATACGAAAACTGATTTCTTATCTGCCACAAAACAACCTTGAAGAGCCACCATTAGTGGAGTGCACTGATCCGATAGATCGTCTGGAAGAAGCACTTAACGAAATTGTACCGGACAATCCAAATCAGCCGTATAATGTTAAGGACGTTATACATGCCATAGTTGATGATGGCGAATTTCTTGAAATACACAGAAATTATGCAAAAAACATCGTGACAGGATTTTGTCGCCTGGAAGGTATGAGTGTTGGTGTAATTGCAAATCAACCGAGCTATCTGGCTGGTGTTCTCGATGTGGATGCTTCACGTAAAGCAGCTCGTTTCGTTCGCTTTTGTGATGCATTTAATATTCCTATTCTTACATTGGTTGATGTGCCGGGATTTTTGCCCGGATCAGGCCAGGAATATAACGCCATTATTACGCACGGAGCAAAACTGATGTTTGCTTATGGAGAAGCTACTGTACCAAAAGTTACAGTAACACTACGCAAATCGTATGGTGGAGCGCATGATGTGATGAGCTGTAAACAATTGCGTGGCGATTTTAACTATGCCTGGCCAATGGCTGAAATTGCAGTAATGGGAGCCCAGGGAGCAATTGAAGTGCTTGAAGGCAAAAGTATTGCAGCTATTGAAAATGAAGAGGAAAGAGCAAAATATGTTCAGGATAAAACGGATGAATACAAGGAAAAATTTGCCAATCCTTATCAGGCTGCTTCAATGGGATACATTGATGATGTGATCGAGCCAAGAAATACAAGGTTCAGAATTATCAGGGCTTTCCAGAGTCTTCAGACCAAGAAACTCAGTAACCCGCCTAAAAAACACAGTAACATACCATTATAGGAGGAGAAGATATGATATTTCTATTTAGTTCACAGGTTTGGATTATTACCTTTTTGGGGTACGCGATTGTATTTGCTGCATTAGTAGCTTTGGTTTATGTGTTCTTACTCGTTCCTAAAATTCTCAATATTCAAACCCGCAGAAGGCTTAAGAAATCAGGAAAGCTTCATCCGGAAGAGGTTATTTCAGATAATGACCTTCAGTTAAGTGGTGAAGTAAGTGCAGCTATTGCGATGTCATTACAACTATTTTTTAACGACTTGCGCGAAGAAGAAAGTAATGTAATAACCATCAAAAAAATTGAAAGACGCTATTCCCCCTGGAGTTCTAAGATTTATGGTTTAAACAATGTAAATTTTCCAAAGTAAGAAGATAAAATGAAAAAGCTAGAATTCACGATAAAAGGCAATAAATACAGTGTTCATATCAAAGATGTGGAAGATAATATTGCTCATATTGAAGTCAATGGTACAGAATACGCTGTTGAGATCAATCAGGAAGTAAAAAGAACGAAAACTCCTAAACTGGTTCGTAAGGATGTGGTTAAAAAACCGGGAGAGGGGACCATTAAGAAAACAAGCGGTGGAAGTATTTTAAAAGCTCCGTTACCAGGAAGTATTTTCAAAATATTGGTTTCTGCAGGCGATGAAGTTAAAAAGGGACAGAACCTGCTCATTATGGAAGCTATGAAAATGGAGAATGAAATTCAGTCAGAAAAAGATGGTGTGATCAAAGCACTGAAAGTGAATGTTGGTGACGCTGTACTTCAGGGCGATGTTTTAATTGAATTTGAATAAGCACGGTACTATGAAATTTAACAATAAGAAAAGCATCGTGATGATCGGTATCGTCGGAGTGTTGCTGGCCATAAACTATGTTATTGGCTATGCGCAGAGCGGGGCTAATACCGAAACTACCACAGGTGTAATGAGAGGATTACTCAAACTATGGGATTTTACCGGTTTTGCAAATTTCGATTTGAGAAACCTTATTATGATTGGGGTTGGTATCTTTTTCATTACACTGGCTATCACGAAAAATTATGAACCGTTGTTGCTGATTCCAATCGGTACAGGTATTCTGTTAGGAAATATACCATTCTTAACAGGCTATAAGATTGGAATATATGAGCAGGGTTCTGTGATGAATTATCTATATTATGGTGTCCGTCAGGGGATATATCCACCTTTGATATTTTTGGGAATTGGTGCGATGACGGACTTTTCGTCTCTGATCTCAAATCCAAAACTATTCCTTCTTGGAGCTGCTGCTCAGGTTGGTATTTTTGGAACGTTTCTAGGTGCTGTGGCACTTGGTTTTACCTTGCCTGAGGCCGGTGCAATCGGTATTATCGGTGGTGCGGATGGTCCTACTGCGATCTTTCTTTCATCAAAGCTGGCTCCTCATCTGATAGGTCCAATTGCAATTGCGGCTTATTCCTACATGGCACTTGTCCCTGTAATACAGCCGCCTTTCATGCGTCTTTTGATCACAGAGAAAGAAACTAAAATCAGAATGAAACCTCCAAGAGCTGTATCAAAAACAGAAAAAGTGGTTTTCCCGATTCTCGGTTTGATCCTAACTCTGTTTATTGCCCCAAGTGCTCTGCCTCTTTTAGGTATGTTGTTTTTTGGAAACCTTCTGAAAGAATCCGGCGTTACCAACCGTTTGGCAGAAACTGCAAGAACTTCAATGATTGACATTGTAACAATTTTGTTAGGTGTAACCGTTGGAGCTTCTACTCAGGCGGATGTATTTTTAACCTGGGATTCCATCAAGATCTTTTTCCTTGGTGCTGTTTCTTTCTGTATTGCAACCTCAGGAGGTCTTATTTTTGCTAAAGTTATGAACCTGTTCCTGAAGGGTGACCGCAAAATTAATCCGCTGATTGGTGCAGCCGGTGTTTCTGCTGTTCCGGATAGCGCAAGGGTGGTTCAACATCAGGGTCTTAAGGCTGATCCTACCAACCACCTATTAATGCATGCCATGGCACCTAACGTATCCGGTGTAATTGGTTCTGCTGTTGGAGCCGGTATTTTATTAAGCTTTTTGATGTAATCAAATCATTTGTTCTATATTTAGGGGTGCTTTTCAGCACCCTTTTTTGTTTAATTATTTTGATCTATGAAACCGTTTGATGCGTATAGAAAAAGAATTGAATTACTGGAAGCGGAAATAGCTCAGTTATCCGGCAGACATAATATTTTTTCATTTGTCCGGTTAATCCTGTTTCTCTTATCAGGAGTGTCTGTTTATTTGTTTGCTGTGGGTTATTCATTTTTTATGCCATTAACAGCTATAGCTGCCTTTGTTGCCATATTATTAATCGACGGCAAATTAGTAGCCCGTTTAAAGCTGAAAAGAGCTCTGAAGGCATTAAGCGAAGACGAGATAGCGTCAGACAAGAATCACTCACATCGTATTTTTAGTAATGGTTCAGCCAATATTGATCCGAAACACCCGTATAGCTTTGATATTGATGTTTTTGGAGAAGGTTCGCTGTTTAAGCATATAAACAGAACCGTAACTCCGTTGGGAGAAGCCCGACTCTCTGAAACATTGAAGGTTGTGAATAAGAACACAAATGAAATAAAAGCACGGCAGGCTTCCGTAGGCGAACTGGCTGAAAATACAGAACTAAGACAAGGTTTTATCGTTGAAAAATACCTCAATCCACACGTTCCTGAAGATGATGTAAACAAACTGCTTGAATCAGATGAATTATTAACAATAAATTCTGAGAATATAATTTATCGTCTTTTGCTGATCCTTTTCCCGCTGGTTTTTATTTTAAGTGTTGTGTTAGCATCAGCAGAAAAAGTTTCCAATAATGTACCGTTTACTATGTTCATTCTTCAACTTGCGATTGTAGGGAACTATGTAAAACGTATTAACGGGTACCATCGAATTATCGACAGTATAAGTAAAAACCTGAAAAGGGATGCACGATTACTTAAAACCATTGAAAAATATACATTTCGATCAGAATTAATTGCCAATCTCAAAAGGGAACTTATTGAAAAGGATGGCTCTGCGCTGAGTGCCATTAAGCAATCCGAACTTTTGCTGAATGCATTTGAAAACCGGATGAATATGGTGGTTTCATTTTTATTGAATGGCGTTTACATGAGAGATTTGTGGTTGATTCTCAGGTTTAACCGCTGGCTGAAAAAATATAAAAATGAAGTTCCTCTTTGGATGGCCCATATTGCTGAGTTTGATGAACTGATTAGCATTGCAAATTTTAATTTTAACAATCCTGACTTTATTTTTCCTGATCCTGAAGGGACCTGGTTTTTGAAATCAGAAGAACTTGGTCACCCGTTAATTGATGCAGAAAAGCGGGTTTGTAATAATTTTACAATTACATCAACCGGAGAATTGCATATTGTGACCGGAGCTAATATGTCTGGTAAGAGTACCTTTTTGCGTACTGCTTTAATCAATTTGGTTCTTGCCTCGACAGGATCAGCCGTTTGCGCTAAGGAGTTTAGTTATAAACCAGCATCCATCTTCTCCAGTATTCGAACGTTTGATAATCTTATAGATGATGTGTCGTATTTTCAGGCAGAGCTGATCCGGTTAAAGCAGATGATGGAAGAAGCTGCCAAGGGTGAACCGGTAGTGATAGCCATTGATGAACCGCTGAAAGGCACAAACTCGGAAGATAAGAGAAAAGGATCGATACTCCTGCTTGGGAAAATGGTTGAGTTACCTGTTTGTGGTTTGGTTGCCACGCACGATTTGGAATTGAAAGTATTGGCTGAAAATGACAAACGTTTCCACCTTATATGTTTTGAATTGCGATTTGAAGGGGAGAAGGTAATTTATGATTATACGCTCAGAGAAGGTGTAACGACAACGATGAATGCCACTATTTTAATGAAAAATATGGGGCTGATATAAAAAAAAGACAGGTGCTGAATCCAACACCTGTCTAAAAATGATTAAAACGAATTTAGTATTACATGATACCGATACCTATTGAAAAAGGAGTGGTAACCGGTCCCTTGTTTTCCTGAAATAATTCTGAAACATAGTAAGTGCCGTAAAGGCTTATTCCTTTGTAACCAACTCTGGCTGTAAAACCATATCTGAACGGATTAAGATAGTAATCGCCACGGTCTTTTTGTTTTACGTTTTCAGTTTTGTACTTGGTTCTTGATCCAAGTTTTAAAGCACCAATAGCACCCGCAGAAATAAATGCGTCTCCTCCCGGAAGTGTAATCTCAAGCATAACCGGAACAGTCAGGTAGGAGGTTGTAAGTTTGGTTTTCTTGGCTTGAACCGGAATTGTTGCCAGATCAACCGGTTCTATGCGATTATTTAATTTCGCTATGGTTAGGTTGTTGTCAAAAGTATAATTGTTGAAGCTGAAACCTAAGCCTGTAACGATTCCCATTTTAGCTGAATGCGGGGTTCTGCCGTTAATTATTCCAAGGTTTACGTGGAAAGGATTAATATTAACCTCAATGGATTTATTGTAATTCAGTTCCATAAATTCATTGGTTGGTGAAAAACCGGGATTAGCTCCATACATGCTGTAATCGGGTGACGTAAAAGTATTCAGCCCAAGATCGAGTGTTGACCAGTGACCTTTGAATTTTCCCTTTTTTTCATGATGTTCTGCTACATCATTGTCATCATCATTTTGAATCCTGTCGAAAGTAACATCAGCTTTACCGTTAATGTCAGTTACACGCATCATTTTTTTACCTAACCTGACTTCAACAGTGTCCCCGCCTTTATCTGCAATATAGATGTTATCGTATCCGCCAATGGCAAGTTCCGATGCATCACTTCCGTCAACAACTTTTACAACAGACTTGCCCACAATTTTTACCTCAGTTGTATCGGCATTTGATTTTTTTGTAATTGATGTGGATTTTAATACTGGTTCTGCTATTTCTATGGTGACTTTACCGTTGATATTTTCCAGTTCATCACGGTTCTCTATAATGGCATCCTTAACCTTTTTGTACTGTTCCATTTGTGCCAGCTGTTTACGGTATTCAGCTTCGTTGGCTTTCATTTGTTTTTGCAGATCAGCCTGTTGTTCTTTCATGGCCTGCTTCTGGACTTCCAGATCTTTTTTAATGGTTTCAACCTCTTTTTTTGCCATTTTATTTTGTTCGTCAGCTACCAGTTGCTGTTCAATTAGATCAATGTCATTCTGTTCTTTTATCGCTTTGTCCAGTTCCTTTGACATTTCATCCATGCTTGCAGAAAGCTCTTTTAGCATCATGTTCATGCTTTCTACCAATTCGGATGCAACAGTCTCAATAACCTGGTTCAGACTATCTGCATCAATGGTTATTACCGTTGACGTGCCCTTATTTACAACAGTTACTTCTCCTTTTGCACCTACATCCAATTTTGTAGTGTCCTGTGCGCTTATTGACCAGATAAACACAAGTAATCCCCCTAGTAAAACTGTTAATCGTTTCATAATCTCTGTTTGTTTGTAGTTTATTGTTTATTGTTCTTTCTTATTGGTAACGTAAAAGCCAGTAAATCACTGTTTACGTTAATTTTACTCACTTTTCCATTATTATTTGTTTCGTAGTTTATTCTGTCTTTAGATGCCAGCTTGAGAACGTTCAACACACCTTTTTCAACTTGTTCCCTATCCAGTTTAACTCCCTGATTCAGTATTTTCTCACCGGTTTTGGCAAAACGTTGCATAGCTTTTTCATTATTGGAAGCAATGTAATTATCATTGGCCGCAATTGTAGGCCTGACAATCAAAATATATTTTGCTGGTTTTGCTTTCTTAGGTTTCAGTTCCTTGTATTCTTCTCTGTCTTCAGTTATTTCTTCTACCTGTTCTGAACGGTATGCGGTTTGAACCGGATTTCTATCTGTTACTTTTGGAGGCTGTTCAATTACAGCATTTGAATTCGATTCAGATTTTACATCCGTTTTTTCTTTAAAATTCTGTTTTTCATTATTAGCAGCTTTTAAGATATCTGAATTCTGGACGTAACTCTGGTTTGATATTTCTGCAATTTTTTGTTGTTGCTGTTGTTCAATAGCTTGCTGTGTTCTTATGTGCCATGGTTTGAAGTAAAACAAGGCAATCAGAAATATAGCCGCTACCGAAGCAATTCTGCCAAAACGTATAAATAAGGGAATAAACTTTGTTTTATGGTAAAGCAGATCTTTATCTGGAAATAACACAGAAAGATCGGGCTTCAATTTTGTTAACGAGAATAGACGGAATTCTCTTTTAGCCGAACTGTGTGTATTGATGTATGCTTCAAAATCTGCTTTTTCACCTTCTGTAATATCATTCTCCAGATAAGCTACTGCTGTTTTATTAAAAATTTCTTCGTCTTCGAAGACTGATTGTTTCAATGCTGCTTTTTTCGGATATGAAATATTTTCAGGTTTCAGAAATGTTGTTTCCAATCCCTGAACCTCTTTCCATATATCCGGATTTTCCATCAGGAAATGCTGTAATTCTTTTTTTACATCTTCTGAGATGGTTCCATCCAGCAAATCAACAATGAATAATTCGTAATTTTCTCTGTTAATGTTCATCTCAAACTTTTTAAATAACCACGTCTAATGCGCCTATGTACTCCTTTAAAGCGACTCTTCCACGATAAATGGTTATTTTTACCTGGCCTTCATTTAATTCCATTATTTCTCCAATCTCCTGGTAAGAATAACCTTCGTAATCCCTTAATATAATAGCGGTGCGTTGTCTTTCATTGATTTTCGAGAGCGCTTCATTCAGAATCTCTTTCAAATCGCTATAGTTACGTTCTTCACCTTGTTCCGGAAGTGTATCGGTATATACCTGCCTGTATCCTTTACGTTTGACGTCGATAACAGCGTTATATGATGTTTTAAAGAGCCAGGGGCCGGCTTTTTCAAATTCAACCTTTTCACGGTTTTTCCAAAGCTTTTCAAAACTTTCCTGAACGATATCCATCGATGCATCTGCATCCCTCATGATCTTTAAAACGTAACGGTAAAGTCTGTCGCTATAATCATCCACTATGATATTGTACTCTTTTGTCGTCACTTTCTCATCTTATTTCCATATGCAAGACGTAATGCTATTTAAAAAGTTACATCAGAATTAAAATTAATGATCCAGAAATAAATATGCTGTAAATTTATGATATTGTATGCAGCAAATAAGAACTTTTAACGAAATACCTGTCAGGTAATCCATTAAACTGAATCCTTAAAATGAACGGCCCCACCGCAGAACAGACGAGGTTTCAATAAGGAATTATTCGTTTTATCGCTCCAAGAGGCAGGGATTAAATACCATAAATCCCTCGACAAAAGCTCGTAATCAGTCCGACTTTGTAATTTCAGTTCACTTCATTTCTGAATTCACAGTCTCACTGATTCAATTTTCATTTGTTATCTTTGTGGCTTAATTAGTATCAAGTATCAAGAATCAAGACACAAGATAATTTTGGAGATAATTTATGGGTAGTTGAAGACTGCTGATGGGAAAGTAAATGAAAAGAACTAAAAGTCAACAAAAATTGTAATTCATTATTCCAAATTTGTAATTAAAATGTCCTGATACCTGATACCTGATACCTGATATTTAAAGGATGAAAATAATTGTTGGTTTATCGGGTGGGGTTGATTCCAGTGTGGCAGCATATTTGCTGAAAGCGCAGGGATATGATGTGCATGGATTATTTATGGTAAACTGGCACGACAGAACCGGAACTTTAACCAGTAGCTGTACCTGGGAGGATGATTGGGATCTGGCGCAAATGGTAGCTAAAAAACTTGACATACCCATTGAATTGGTCGACTTGTCTGAAAAATATAAACAGCGGGTTGTGGATTATATGTTTGATGAATATGGTAAAGGCCGCACTCCCAATCCGGATGTATTGTGTAACCGTGAAATAAAATTTGATGAATTTCTGAATGTTGCACTTGAAAAAGGTGCCGATCTTGTTGCTACAGGTCACTATTGCAGAAAGTCAGAACAAAACGGTGTATATTCACTTCTGGCTGGTCTGGATCAAAATAAAGATCAAAGTTATTTTTTATGCCAGCTGAACCAGGAGCAATTGTCCCGTGCGTTATTCCCAGTTGGTGAATTGACAAAACCGGATGTCCGGAAAATTGCAGAAGAGGTCAAATTACCAACGGCTACCAGGAAAGACAGCCAGGGGATCTGTTTTGTAGGAAAAGTTCATTTACCAGACTTTTTAAAGCAAAAACTGGAACCGGAGAAAGGAAATGTTATCGAAGTATTTTCCACACAACGGATCTTTAAGGATCAGCACGATAACAGGGTTTCATCAGATGAAGACTTGATCCGCTTGTCTGCACCTTACGATTTTGCATCCGTTCGGGGGAAAAAGGTGGGCGAACATAACGGGGCACATTATTACACGGTGGGTCAGCGCAAAGGGTTAAATATTGGAGGATTTAAAGAACCGCTGTTTGTACTGGGAACCAATACTGACACCAATATTATATATGTAGGAGAGGGCCAGGATCATCCTGGACTATTCAGAAAAGGATTGTTTATTAAAACCGATGAGGTTCACTGGATCAGAGAAGATTTGAAAATGGGAACCGGAGAGGAGCAAAGATTTGACGTAAGAATAAGATACCGGCAACCGCTTCAACGGGCAACATTATATTACAGAAAGGAGGGAATTTACATAATTTTCGATGAACCTCAACGCGCCATTACACCTGGACAGTTTGCAGCCTGGTATCATAACGATGAGTTGATCGGATCTGGTGTTATTAATGCCTGAATTCTGATTCTGTTCATGGGGTTGTTAATTTATTGTTAATCAAAAATGCTTGTTTTTTGAACAAATTTTCTAAAACGCCTTTCATACGCGATTTTTGGTGCTCTACAGCATATTTTTAGTTCTTAATATTAAATAAAGGTACAAATCATTAAATAAATGTGATTTTTCCCTGAAAACGTTTGGTTAATTGGTAATTTCCTATAAATTTGTGAATGTTTCAAGAAAAACTAATTGTTAACTCTAAAAAAAATTTATTATGAACAAAGCTCAATTAATTGATGCAATTGCTGATAAAGCTGGACTTAGCAAAGCCGATGCCAAAAAAGCCCTCGACGCTGTTGTTGCTTCCGTTACTGATGCACTTAAAGCTGGTGATCGTGTAGGTTTAGTAGGTTTTGGATCTTTCTCAGTATCTGAAAGAGGTGCCAGAACTGGTATCAACCCTCAAACTAAAGCTACTATTCAAATCCCTGCCAAAAAAGTTGTTAAATTTAAAGCAGGTGCTGAATTAGGTGATGCAGTAAATTAATCAGTTTTTCTGGTAAAGATATTTGGGAGTGCACTAGACGTACTCCCATTTTTATTTTATCATGTCTGATCTTAAACTAATACAATACCTTACGCAATTTCTCACGGAAGACCGAAATGCTGCAATCGACAGGGTTCTGACCGAACGAACAAGATATATTACAGTCGTTCTGGAAGATATTTTTCAGTCTCAAAATGCCAGCGCAGTACTCAGAACATGTGACTGTTTTGGTATTCAGGATGTGCATATTATTGAAAATTATAACGATTACGATGTGAATCCTGATGTGGCACTGGGCTCAGACAAGTGGTTGACCATGCACAAATACAATGATCAAACTGAAAATACGTCTGAAGCCCTGAAGCATTTAAAACAGAATGGTTATCGTGTTATAGCCACATCACCCCATACCGACGATATACTACTGAACGATTTTAATCTGGAAGACGGAAAATTTGCACTGGTTTTTGGAACGGAACAATCCGGTATTTCAGAAACTGTTGAAGAATATGCCGATGCCTTTTTGCGCATACCCATGTATGGTTTCACCGAAAGTTACAACATTTCCGTTTCTGCCGCCATTTGTTTGCATGATCTTGTTAAAAGGTTAAAAAACAGTTCTATAGCCTGGCAGCTTTCGAATGAAGAACATAATGCTTTGAGATACGAATGGTTGATGAAATCAATAAAGAAAAGCGAGCTTGTTGTTGAGCGGTATTATAAGGAAAGTATCTGTTTAAAATAAAATCCTTAAATTTGGTTGTTATCCAAATTTAAGACCTTGAACCCTAAGTCTTTCATATATTCTGTTTCTTTTATAAGAATATTGTTGGCATTTATTGCAGGTATTTTTGTATTCCACTTTTTAATTCGTCTTTGGGATTGTAGTAATAACTGGTTTCTGCTGGTCTGGACTATTCTTATCGCTCTGTTTTTGATTTATTATCACAGCCGCAAAGCATTAAGATCCATTGTTTTCGGCATAGCTTTAAACGCATTTCTGCTTATTTCAGGTTTTCTTATTTTTAGTACTCACGAGTCAAATACCATTATTTACCCGGAAACTGGAAAATACACTGTGGTTGCTAAGGTTGAACACAAACGCATTTTGTCCGAAGGCAGATCAATTATAGTAATTAAAACATTACAAGCTGAGAATTCCATTAAAAGCTATAAAGCCAGTTTGTTTTTGCATCATGATGATCCTGAAGTCATTCCCGGAGCAGTTGTTTTGATCCGTGCCACATTCAATGCGATTAAAAATAAAGGGAATCCCGGTGAATATGATTTTGCATCCTACCTGCGACGGCAGCATATTACTTCAAACGGTTTTGTGCAATCAGCAGAAATACTGAAAGTAAAAAAAGATTATTTTTATTTAGTCTGGAACCTGAAAGATAAACTTAAGAAGTTGTATCAGGATGCAGGATTTAAACCGGAAAATGCAGCGTTGCTGTATGCGTTGACTTCAGGTGATAAAAGCCTGATCTCGGACAAGCAAAAAGAGGCTTTCAAAAATTCTGGTGTTATCCACATTTTGGCCGTTAGCGGTCTCCATGTCGGAATATTGTATATGATGATCTTTGTACTTTTAAAGCCTTTGTCTAGAAGGAAATATGGAAGATACGTTTCTTTTTTGGTGATCTCAGTAATTCTTGTGATATATGCGTTATTTACAGGCTTAAGTCCTTCTGTGACAAGAGCAGTAATTATGTTTATACTTATTGATCTGACCCGCTTATTGCGAAAACCTCATCTTATTTATAATGTGATTGCTATCAGTGCTTTTATTATTGTTTTAGCAGATCCACATTACCTGTTTGAACCAGGATTCTGGTTGAGTTACGGTGCAGTTTTGTCGATCTTGTTAATTATGAATAAAGCTGCGCCTTATTTGAGAGAGAAACCTATGGTGTTAAAGCGATTCATTGAAGTTACACTGGTAACTACTGCTGCTCAACCCGGAACTTTACCACTTGTTTTATACTGGTTTAAACAGTTTCCAAAGTATTTCCTGGTCACAAACCTGTTCGTAATCCCTTTCATTGGCATTGCTTTGATTTACAACTTTGTTATTATTATTCTGGGAATAACAGGTGTGCCTTTGGAATTTATCTCCAAACCATTGGACTGGCTTATAACTTACATTAATCTTGTTCCTGAAATAGTATCCGAATGGGATGATGCTGTATTTTCGGGGATCAATATAAGTTTTGTAATGGTATTGTTGCTCTACGGCATATTTATAGTACTTATTACAATGATGTACCGTCAAAATCTGAAATTGTTGAAACATGTTTCTGTTTTGGGAATAGCCTTGATTTTGTTCAGTGGTATTACTGGTTATAAGTCAGAAAAGAGGAGAGAAGTGGTTGTATTTAATTCGAGTTCAACAATAATTGCAGAAAGAGCAGGTAAAACATGTATATTTTATACGTCAACCATGGATGAACCGGATCAATGTATAACCGATTATGTAAATGATGCTGGAATCCAAGGTTCATATGCAGAACGGTTGAAAAATTTTCAGTATGCGGGCGGTGAATTATTTCAGTTAGTTTCGGACCGAAAAGACAGATTGATGGAATTACCGGTTAAACGATATCTGTTGCTGGAAGCTTTTCCTTATAATTTAAGTGTTGCACAGCCTTACATAAAACAGTGTATTATTTTGCGATCATGCAATTATTACGACACGGAAAAGATTGTTGACTGGTGCGATAAAAACAATATTTCTTACTACGATATAAAACAAAAAGGGGCGTTCCTTAAGACACTTGCCAGTTATTGAAATTTCAACTTACCACCTTGATAAAAATATCATTCATGCTGGGGATCAGTTCCTCAAATCCAAGAATGGAATGATCTTTCATCAATACTTTTAGTACGTCATTCGGATTATGTCCTTCTTCAAGTTGGATGATCAATTGAAGGTCCCCCTTTACTTCCTTTTTATCCATCAACCCGGCCCATTTTGGCAGGTTTCCGTTAAGTATATAATTATTCCCTTCTATCAGGAATCTGAACGTATTGGACTTATACGTGTGTTTAATATCCGTTACGTTGCCTTCCAAAATTACCTTCGATTTGTTGATAAGTGCAATATCATCACAGATTTCCTCTACAGAACTCATGTTATGTGTTGAGAAAATAATAGTGGCTCCTTTCTTCTTTAATTCCAGAATTTCATCTTTTAACAACTGGGCATTTACCGGATCAAAGCCGCTGAATGGTTCATCAAAGATGAGCAGTTTGGGTTCGTGCAATACGGTGGTAATGAACTGCACTTTTTGTTGCATTCCCTTGGAGAGTTCTTCCACTTTCTTGTCCCACCAGGGTAAAATATCGAACTTGTCAAACCAGTATTTCAGCTTCTTCATAGCATCATTCCGGCTCAATCCCTTTAACTGTGACAAGTAAAGTGCTTGTTCCCCAACTTTCATTTTACGGTATAAACCTCTTTCTTCCGGTAGGTAGCCGATATGTTCCACATCCAGATTCGACATTCTTTTCCCATCCAGCAACAGTTCACCGCTATCAGGTGCAGTGATCTGATTAATGATCCGGATCAGCGTTGTTTTGCCGGCTCCGTTGGGTCCCAGTAAACCAAAAATATGATTCTCAGGAACAGAGACAGAGACTTTATCCAGCGCTAAATGATTGGAATATGCTTTGACTACGTCGCGGGCTTCGATAAGGGGCTTACTCATAATTTTATTGTTTTAAGCAAAAATACATTTTTTATTTTAGAACCAAGAACCATGATTTAAGACATAAGACGGATTTTTCTTGATTCTTGCGTCTTGTATCTTGTGTCTCAAATAAATTTGCTGCTTTGGTGTTAGTTCGGTATTTTTGCACAAATTTTTTCAACGCTTACAATGGAGAGTAATTCAAGATATGATAAACGTGGCGTTTCAGCCTCAAAAGATGATGTGCATAATGCCATAAAAAACGTAGATAAGGGAATTTTTCCGAAAGCATTTTGCAAGATTGTTCCCGATTATCTTGGAGGTGATCCGGACTACTGCAACATTATGCATGCAGATGGTGCAGGCACAAAATCTTCTCTGGCATACATGTACTGGAAAGAAACCGGCGATTTGTCAGTCTGGAAAGGAATTGCTCAGGATGCATTGATTATGAATGTTGATGATCTTCTGTGCGTTGGAGCTGTTGAAAATATTCTGGTATCATCTACCATAGGACGTAACAAAAACCTTATACCCGGAGAAGTTATTTCTGCTATTATTAATGGTTCGGAAGAATTGATGCAGGAAATGCGGGATATGGGTATTTCGGTATACAGTACTGGTGGTGAGACAGCTGATGTTGGTGACCTTGTAAGAACCATTATCGTGGATTCTACCGTAACTGCGCGATTGCATCGGTCTAAAGTGATATCCAATGATAACATAAAAGCTGGTGATGTGATTGTTGGTTTGTCTTCTTCGGGTAAAACCACTTATGAGAAAGAATATAATGGTGGAATGGGCAGCAACGGACTAACTTCGGCGCGTCACGATGTATTTGCACATTATCTGGCAGACAAATATCCTGAAAGTTATGATGATGCGATCGATAATGATCTGGTGTATTCCGGTTCATACCGATTGACGGATAAAATTGAAGGTTTAGGTCTGAATGCAGGAAAACTGGTGTTATCACCGACACGTACCTATGCACCCGTTATAAAGACTGTACTGGATGAGCTGGGATCCGAAATAAACGGGATGGTGCATTGTTCCGGTGGGGCACAAACCAAGGTGATGCATTTTGTGAATAATTTAAGAGTGATAAAAGATAATATGTTTCCGGTTCCACCGTTGTTTGATATTATTCAGAAGGAATCCGGTACGGATTGGAAAGAAATGTATAAAGTGTTTAACATGGGGCACAGGATGGAAATATATCTGCCTGAATCCCATGCACAAAAAGTGATGGATATTGCAAAATCCTTCAATCTGGAATCGAGGATTGTAGGACATTGTGAGGCGTCTGATGTCAATTCCCTGACCATCAGATCAGAATTTGGGGAGTTTACTTATTAAAACTATATGGCTGAAAAGAATAATCTTTTAAATCGGCTGGAAACCGTAAAAATTAGGTTCGAAGAGGTGTCGCAATTGATTACCGATCCGGAAGTGATTGCGGACATGAACCGTTATGTAAAACTGAATAAGGAATATAAAGATTTAGATAAACTCGTAAAGGTTGCCAGATCCTACGAGCAAACGCTGGATACCATTGCAACTGCTAAAGAAATTTTAGCAGAGGAGAGTGATCCGGAGTTGCGTGAAATGGCTAAAATGGAACTGGAAGAACTGGAACCACAGGTGGCGCCTAAGGAAGAGCAGATAAAACTGATGCTTGTTCCTGCTGATCCCGAGGATTTTAAAAATGCCGTAATGGAGATCAGGGCAGGAACCGGCGGAGATGAAGCGAGTATTTTTGCAGGTGACTTGTTCAGAATGTACACAAAGTATTGCGAAACAAAAGGCTGGAAAGTTGAGGTTACGCATTATAACGAGGGAACATCAGGCGGTTATAAGGAAATTGTGTTCAATGTAACCGGAGAAGGTGTTTACGGTATTCTGAAATACGAGTCGGGAGTACATCGTGTGCAGCGTATTCCGCAAACCGAAACCCAGGGAAGGGTACATACATCCGCATCAACTGTGGCTGTATTGCCCGAAGCCGAGGAATTTGATGTGGAACTGCGAAATGAGGATATCCGTCGTGATGAGTATTGCTCATCCGGACCTGGTGGTCAGTCGGTAAATACGACTTACTCGGCAATTCGTTTAACACATATTCCTTCCGGTATTGTGGTAACCTGTCAGGATCAGAAGTCGAAGCTAAAGAACCTTGATAAGGCTATGGCAGAGTTACGTACACGTTTGTATAACCTGGAATATCAGAAAAGGATGGAGGAACTGTCCGCCAAACGTAAAACAATGGTGTCAACGGGTGACCGTTCTGCTAAAATCCGTACATATAACTACCCTCAGGGACGTGTGACAGATCATAGGATCAACTATACACTATATAATCTATCAGCTATTATGGACGGTGATATTCAGGATATTATTGACAAACTGATGATTGCTGAAAACACAGAAAAGCTGAAAGAAGCAGGATACTGATTGCAGACATAAGATTCAAGACACAAGACTTATTTATATGCCCCTTATTTGCCGTAAGGGGCTTTTTGTTGGTGTTCATTCTTAAAGACAATTATACGTTTAAACATCAAATCCGATTCTTTTATCTTATGTCTTATATCTTGAGTCTTGATATCTGATACCTGACACTATTTTTAACTGTCTTTTAGAATAAAAGAGTTATAAAAAAGATATTGTTTATTACTTTTGCACAAAAACGTACAATATGGATTCTAACGCACTTTTTGGGCAGATAAAACAGAAGAAATCATTCTTGTGTGTCGGTCTTGACACGGATATCAATAAAATTCCTAAGCAACTAAAAGATACCACTGATCCAATTTTTGCTTTTAACAAGGAGATAATTGATACAACACATGAAGTGACCGTTGCATACAAACCTAATCTGGCTTTTTATGAATCCATGGGCGTTAAAGGATGGGAAAGTCTCGAGAAGACGGTGAGCTATATCCGGAGTGTCGACGAAAACATATTTATTATAGCGGATGCCAAGCGCGGGGATATTGGAAATACTTCGGCAATGTATGCACGGGCATTTTTCGATCATATGGATTTTGATGCGGTGACCGTCGCGCCATACATGGGTGAAGATTCCGTAAAACCTTTTATGACTTATTTCGAAAAGTGGGTGATTCTTCTGGCGTTGACTTCGAATAAAGGAGCTTATAATTTTCAGTTTATAGAAGACAAAACAACGGGCAATAAACTGTTTGAGGAGGTTATTAAAACTTCAAAAGATTGGGGAGATAGCAATAATATGATGTATGTGGTGGGAGCCACAAAAGCTGAAATGCTTTCGGATATCAGAAAATTAATTCCGGATCATTTCTTGTTGGTACCCGGTGTTGGTGCACAGGGAGGAAGTCTTCAGGAAGTGGTTAAATATGGCATTAACAGTCAGTGTGGATTGCTGGTAAATTCTTCCCGGGGAATCATTTATGCCGATTCAACTGATAAGTTTGCCGAAGTAGCCGGACAAAAAGCAAAAGAACTTGCCGCTGAAATGGCGGAGTCACTCAAAGCATATAGATTGATTTAAATATAGACGTAAGATAAAAGACACAAAAACTAAGACAAATTATCAATCTTATCTTAAATCTTTTATCTAATGTCTTAAATCTTAAAATAGCCAATGAATTTTACGGATGCGCTGAACCAGGTAGAGCAAAAACTGGAAGACATAAATTTTGACAGGCAACCCAGGGGATTATATGATCCAATTGCTTATGCGCTTGCAAATGGAGGAAAACGCATACGCCCTGCCATGGTTTTAATGGCACATTCTGTATTTGATTCTAAACCGGAAAAAGCACTTATGCCTGCTGTAGGCATTGAAGTGTTTCATAACTTTACCTTATTGCACGACGATATCATGGATAATGCTGATATTCGCCGTGGAAAACAATCGGTACATTTAAAGTGGGATGAAAATACGGCTATCCTGTCCGGTGATGCCATGTTGATTATGGCATATCAATACGTTGCAGGGTGTGACCCGGAATATCTGGCAGCAGTTCAAAACGAGTTTTCGAAAGTGGCGCTTGAAATCTGCGAAGGGCAGCAGTACGATATGGATTTTGAAAACCGGGATGATGTAACAATTGAGGAATACCTCAATATGATCCGGTTAAAGACAGCTGTATTGCTTGGATCAAGTTTAAAAATTGGTGCTATAACTGGTGGAGCATCGGTAGAAAATGCAAACCATCTGTATAATTTTGGTATCAATATAGGCCTGGCATTTCAGTTGATGGATGATATTCTGGATGTATATGCCGATAAGGAAGAATTTGGAAAAGAGCCGGGAGGTGATATCATTTCCAACAAAAAAACATATTTGCTGCTTACTGCATTGAAGGAAGCAAAAGGAAATATACAAGAGGAACTGAATAAGTGGATCAATGCCGTAACTTTTGACCGCGAAGAAAAATACCATGCCGTAAGAAGAATATACGATGAAACTGACGTAAAAAATATGGCTTCACAAAAGATGGAATCCTACTATAACACGGCAATGCATGAATTAGATAAAGTATCAGGTGATCCTGAAGCATTAGGTGAATTGAGAAATCTGGCTGATTCATTGATGAAGCGAACAAAATAAATTAATGAGGGTTCTTTTATTACAAACAATTAATTCATATTTTAGCACACAAAAACCAGAAATATGTCATTAGCAGAAGGTAAAATTTCCCAGGTCATTGGTCCTGTTGTTGATGTTAGTTTTGAAGGTGAGGGCATTGAACTGCCTGCCATTTACGAAGCACTCGAAATTCCAAGAGAATCAGGTTTCCCCCTAATTGTTGAAATTCAACAACATATTGGTGAAAATACGGTTCGTACTATTGCCATGGATTCTACAGACGGACTTAAAAGAGGAATGAAGGTTATCATTACCGGATCGCCAATTAAAGTACCTGTAGGTGATCAGGTTAAAGGTCGTTTGTTAAATGTGGTTGGAGAAACCATCGACGGATTGAGTGAAATATCAAAAGACAACAGTGAACCTATCCATAAAGAACCTCCTGCTTACGAAGACCTTTCTACAAAAACGGAAGTTCTTTATACCGGTATAAAAGTTATTGACCTGATTGAACCTTATGTGAAAGGAGGTAAAATCGGATTGTTTGGTGGAGCTGGTGTGGGAAAGACTGTACTGATTCAGGAAATGATCAACAACATCGCTAAGGGACACTCCGGATTATCGGTTTTTGCCGGTGTGGGCGAGCGTACACGTGAAGGCAATGACCTTTTGCGCGAAATGATTGAATCCAAAATCGTAAAATATGGCGATACATTCCTTAAAAGCATGGAAGAAGGCGGATGGGATTTGTCAAAAGTTGATGAAGAACAGATTAAGGATTCACAGGTGAGCATGATATTCGGACAGATGAACGAACCTCCGGGAGCAAGAGCCAGGGTTGTACTTTCAGCTTTGACTGTTGCTGAAAAATTCCGTGATGGTGATGGCACTGGTGCTGGTCGCGATATTCTACTGTTTATTGATAATATTTTCCGTTTTACACAAGCCGGATCTGAGGTATCTGCACTACTTGGACGTATGCCATCAGCTGTAGGTTATCAGCCTACACTGGCCACTGAAATGGGAAACATGCAGGAGCGAATTACTTCTACCAAAAACGGATCAATTACATCGGTTCAGGCTATATATGTACCGGCGGATGACTTGACAGACCCGGCTCCGGCAACAACATTCTCGCATCTGGATGCAACTACGGTACTGAGCCGTAAAATTTCATCTATGGGTATTTATCCGGCTGTTGACCCGTTAGATTCCACATCAAGGATTCTAACCCCTGACATAGTGGGAGAAGAGCATTATAATTGTGCGCAGCGTGTGAAAGAGATTTTGCAACGGTATAAAGAGTTGCAGGACATCATCGCTATTCTTGGTATGGACGAGTTGTCTGAAGAAGATAAAATGGTGGTACACCGTGCACGTCGTGTTCAACGTTTCCTTTCTCAACCTTTCCATGTGGCTGAACAGTTTACCGGAATTAAGGGTGTTATGGTTCCGATAGAAGATACCATCAAAGGTTTCAATATGATTATGGACGGAGAACTGGACAAGTATCCGGAGCAGGCATTTAACCTTGTTGGTTCCATTGAAGAAGCAATTGCGAACGGAGAAAGACTGTTAAAAGAATAGCTATGTATATAGAGGTGATTACACCAACTAAGGTCCTATATAAGGGCGATGCGGATATGGCCGAATTTCCTGGTGAAGATGGAAGTTTCCAGGTTCTGGAAAACCATGCTCCTTTAATGTCTGTTCTGGCTTTAGGGAAAGTATCTTTAAGTAAAGGGGGACATGTGTATGAAACCTATGACATTAGCAGTGGATATGTTGAAGTGAAAGAAAACAACGTTACGGTTCTTATCAACGAAGCTATATAATTTCTTTTCTGAAAGCATTTCAATTTGAAGATTTTAATTATCCGGTTTAGTTCAATTGGTGACGTCATACAATGTATGTCTGTTACCAGTGGTTTATTTCGAAAATTTGATGATCCACAAATACACTGGATTACCAGGACTGATATGTCATCAATTCTGAAGACAGATCCTCATATTCACCGCGTGTGGGAATTTGATCGGGAAGACGGGCTTTTCGGATTGATAAGAATGGCGAGATCATTGAAAAAGGAAAAGTTCGATTTGATTTATGATGCACATCTTAATATTCGTTCCTTTACTGTTCGTGGGGTGATTAACTCGTTTACTTTAAGGTTATTCAGGTCAAAACCAAAAGTAATTGTCCGTAAAAAATACAGGTTTAACAGGTTTTTGTTTTTCAGGCTGGGCAGGAAAGATGCTATTCCACAACCATTCAGAGGTATGATATCTTTTCAGAAGCCACTTCGTAAACTGGGTATAGATTTTTCCATACAAAAAGATAAGAAATGGTTGTTCCCTCAATCGGTCACTTCCAGTGTAGATCAGCTTTTAAAAATGGAAGATTTTATTATTGATAATAAAACGATAACAATCATTCCTTCGGCTGCATGGGAATTGAAACGCTGGCCATTGGAACATTGGAAGAAGTTGGTTGAGATTATGCCGGATTATAAATTTATTGTGGTTGCCGGACCTGATGATACATTTACTAAGGATATTGCGGATGTTGCTCCTGAACGTGTATTAAATCTGGCAGGCCGAACAAATCTGAATGAAAGTTTTTATCTGATTAAACAGTCTGGTTTTATTGTATCTGCTGATACGGGATTTCTACATGCTGCAGATCTTTTTGGCAAAGACGGAATAGCCTTTATGGGGCCGACCGCCTTTGGCCATACTACCGGGGAAAGCATTAGAGTGCTTGAAATTGATTTGCCGTGCCGCCCGTGTTCAAAAGAAGGGAATTCTGAATGTAAGATAGCAGAAACTAAAAAGTGTCTTTTTGACATTACTCCCGGATGGGTAAAAAGGGAGATCGAAAATACATTATAAGGATGTTCGGTCATTTCTTTTTGTTTAGCAGCCAGTATATTACAATTTTACTGGTAAGTATAATTCATTATCTTTGCGCCCGGTTTAACTATGACAATCCGATTTTTGGAAATTTGATTAATATGTCCCCGACTTTGTAAATGTACCGGATATTTTCTGATAGCTTTCGGGTTAAATATATCTTTTACTTCGTACAAGGGAATATTGTATTTTAAAATGAAGCAACTTAAAATAACTATATGTTCTGAAGATTTTCCACCTGTAGTTGGTGGAATTGCACAATGGGCCAAAGGAATTGCTGACGGGCTAAGTGAGCAGAATACAAAGGTTAATGTACATTGCAGGCATTTTGATAATTATCCTCCTGAATTTGAAAAAGACTTTGGTTATCGGGTTTCGTATCATAAAAGAAAGGATTGGAAGCGAAAAAGGACATTCTACTGGAAAAGTATTCTATCCGAACAGATAGCCAGTGGCGATGTTCCGGATTTTTGCATAGCAACAACCTGGAACGCATCTCGGGGATTGACAGGTATATGTAAAAAGAACAGGATAAAATTGATTACCATTGCGCATGGTCTGGAAGTAACCCGCAAAATGCCGTTTTTGAAAAAGATATGGCTCAGATATACATTTAATCAATGTTTTAAGGTTATTGCCGTTAGCGAGTTTACTCGAAAAAAGATTGTTGAAAACTTTGGTACACCATCATCTAAGCTTGCAGTGCTTCCTAATGGCGTGGATTACAATTATTTTAAACCTGACAACAATACTGATTATCTGCGGGAACGCTACGGGTTGGATGGTAAAAAGATAATTATGACACTGGCGAGGGTAAATCCGAGGAAGGGACATGATGTGGTGATCAAGGCTATAAGTAAGATTAAGGACAATCTGGGAGAGGTGGTTTATCTTGTTTCAGGACCATACAATGAGAATTACATGGCTGATTTAAAGCAACAGGTCGAAGAACTGGAGCTTGAGGATCATGTTTATTTTTCGGGATATGTGGAGAATTCAGAGATGGTTGATCATTATAATTTGTGTGATATTTATGTCATGCAGAGCAGATATTTGGACGGAGACAGTGAAGGATTCGGAATTACTTTTCTGGAGGCTAATGCTTGTGAAAAACCGGTTATTGGTGGTAATTCAGGAGGGGTGCCTGATGCCATTGAAGAAGGATATAGCGGATTTTTGGTTGAACCTGAGGATGCTGAAACTCTTTCACAAAAGCTTTTATATCTTCTGAATAACGAGGATAAAGCTGTTCAGATGGGTAAAAACGGAAGAAAAAGGGTGATAAAGACATATAACTGGTCAGCTATTTCAAAGCAGCTGTTGGATATTATTAAATAGGTGAGGAACATCCCTTCGTGGATGTTTGGAATTGGTATTAGATTGTTGAGGTAACATGTTAAGGAATTACTTGCAAAAAAGGAAATTCCGTCATATTGAGCACGCAGGTGCTGATTATGATGGTGTGATAAATATTCACCGTTTTAATACAAACAATGTGGGAGACAGAGCTTCTGCTCCCTATTTGTACTTTCCCGAATTAAGACGGAAAAGAATTGATATTCTTGGATTTAAAGAAGAATTGGATTACCATGACTGGACCAGTGAGATAGCTCAGAATAATGTAGTTGTGGGCGGTGGAGGCTTTCTGGAACGCAAAGGCTTCAAGCATTCCATTGATTTTTTCCTGCATCTGGCTGAAAAAGGCCGTAAAGTTGTGTTCTGGGGAATCGGGCATAATGATCCCAACATGGGTTCATACGATTATTATCAGCAAAAATACTCTCATGATATGTCCGGTATTAAACTGTTTGGTGCCCGTGATATCAACAAGCATGAATGGGTTCCGTGTGCCAGTTGTATGAGCAATAACCTGGATAGAAAGTACGAGACAAAGCAGGAGATCGGTATTGTAAAACATCACAGCTTTAATAACTTACCGGAATCCAGTTATCCTGTAATTTACAACGATAGTTCATTTGAGGATGTCATAAAGTTTATAGGAGAATCTGAATATGTAGTCACAGATAGTTATCACGCTATGTACTGGAGTATATTGATGCAGAAGAAAGTACTGGTTGTGCCTAATTCTACTAAGATGTTTAATTTAAGGTTTCCTGTTCCTCATACTGATTTTCAGTCATTTAAAGGTCATCTGAACAAGGCGATGATTTATAGCGAAGCTCTTGATGTTTGTCGGGACAGGAATATTGAATTTGCAGGAAAGGTATTTGATTATTTGGGATTATAAGTCATTCAGATCTTTTTACGGTTATTGTATATTTGTAGAAAATAAATTGAATTTATACATGAGATTAGGCCTGTTTTTCCCAAAAAAGACTACAAATTTCAATAAAGCTGCTGCATCACACTGGATCAGAGTGTTGCAGATGGAAAAGTATTATAAAGAACTGGGAATAGAAGTTTATATTAATAAACCATTTAAAACCTACGATTTTGCAATCTTTTTCAGAAAACCCAAACCTAAATACTACAGGTTCATGCAATACCTGCGATTTATCTCGCGCAATATTTATTTTGATACCTGCATTAACATTTTTGACGAACACGAGGAAATCAACAGTAAACGGCTTGAAGCTGCCCATAAGATTGCTGCTATTTGTGACGGTATAATCTGTGCTTCAGATAAGATTGCAGATAAAGCTGCACCGCATGCAAAATCGGTATTTGTGATGGATGATCCGGTCGATTTTGAACACTTTAATAAAGTAAAAGAGAAAATAAATTTTGATAATCCGATTTTTGGATGGTCAGGGGTACCGCATAAAGCCATATATCTGAACAAATATAAGGAAGTAATTGACGGTAGAACAAGATTAATTACAAAGGATTATGTCAAAGATGTTCCCCTGGAATTTAAATACGAATTTATTGACTGGGACTATAATTCATTTCCTGAAGCATTATTAAAATGCGACATTGGTTTTCTGCCACGTGATATTGATGAGGCCTATAATTCGGGTCACAGTTCACATAAAGCGCTCGTATTTGCCAGCCTGGGTATTCCGGTAATTGCGAATAAAATTCCATCCTATGTTAAACTGGCCGGGTATTACAATGGTATAGTCTTTCTTGAAGATTTTAACGACGATGTAGAGGCCTGCATTAACGAACTGAAAAAACGCGATCCGGATATCAGCAGGTTGAAAGACTATTATTCATGTGAGAACCAGGCATCGCGAATGCTGGATTACCTGACGAGCAGAATCAGGTGTTGTTCATGATTTGAATATTTCAAACAGGTTTTTACGAAAGACCTCTTCGGCGAACAATCCCGAAACCGTTTTCTGTCCTGATTTCCCAATATCCCGTAAAATATTATTTGGCATTTGTATCAATTCAATTAGTTTGTTTGCGACAGTTTCAGCATTACGCTCTACAATAAAACCATTTTGACCGGAGTCTAAAAACTCGGTAGAACCCCCTGAATCAGTTGTCAATACAGGAACGCCACATGCCATGGCTTCAAGCAGAGCATTGGAAATCCCTTCATTTTCTGACAACAGCACAAACAGTGAGGCTTTTCTAAGAAATGATGCAGGTTCTTTTTGGAAGCCTGCCAGTTTAATCATTTGGTTCAAACCTGATGAACTGATCTGGTTCTCCAGGTTCTCTTTTTCACGTCCCTGTCCGATATAAACAACTTTAATGTTTTGTTTCAGGTTATCAGGTAAGGCTGCAACGGCTTCTGTAAGAATATGAAATCCTTTTCTTCGGGTGAGCATACCAGTGCAGATAATTGTAAACTTATCAGGCACTTCTTTTTTTATGCTTAATAAACCCGAGAGGCCTGGAATTGCATTATAAAGGATATAAACCGGTTTGTTAGACATAAACGACGTCGATCTTAGGTTCTTTTCAATCCGGAGAGCATTGGCAATAATACCATCATTAAGTTTGTTATAAACAAGATTATGCCATAGCGGGCGATTCATATCCCTGACAATACCAAGCCTTATCAAATGCCTGATTTTCAGAATCCGGGAAATGATGCCAAAAATAAAATATTCCTTTTTTTTGGTACTGACTATGCAGTCAATTTGGTTTGATTTTACAAATCGCCATGCTCTATAGAATGAATATAGGTCCCAGTATGAGAACATAGGCGCAAAACCCTTTTTAAACTCTTTTCCGAAATCATTTCCCAATTTCTTCTTGCGGCCAAAGAAAAGCACATTGTGCTGTCCGGAAAGTGTTTTCATCGCCATGGATGTCCATTTTTCATTTCCTCCCCATGATTTTGCCGAACATACAAACAGGATATTCATGACGTTTTGTTAAGTTGGTTCAGAAACAGCGTTTCCAGCTTTCTACTCATAACTTCGGTTGTAAAATTTTTTTCAATGTGCAGTCTTGCCTGTTTTGCCATTGTCTCACGATCTACAGTGTCAGAAAAAAATATTTCAAGTCTTTCTGCAATTTGTTCCGCTGATTCGGGTTCAATAAGAAAACCGTTCTTTCTGTCTTCTATAAGTTCTTCAGCACCGTTTACACGGGTTGCTATCGCCACTGTACCGTGCGCCATGGATTCCATTACCACATTAGGCATGCCTTCGTGCAAAGAGGGAAGGACAAATACATCTGCAGTACTGTAGTACGCTGACAAATCTTCTATGAATCCGATAAAATGAACATAATTACCCAGGTTAAGTTCTTTTACACGGGATTTCAATTCTGCTTCCAGCTTTCCTGATCCGGCAATGAAAAACCGGTAGTTCAGCTTTTTATCTATACACATTTTTGCAGCATCAATCAGGAAACTGAATCCTTTCTGTTCTGACAATCGTCCGGCTGATAATATAATTTTTTCATCTTTTGTTGTGCCAAAAATCTTTTGCCTGTTTAACGTTTTATCTACTTTGGGCATGGACATTCCATTGTAAATAACATGGATAAAGTCTTTTGTAAACCAGCCAAACGATTCATAAATCTGTTTTATGGATTGTGTATTGGTGATGATTCCATCTATAAGTCGGGTAAACGGGTATTTATATTTTCGCTTTTTTGTAAACAGCTGCAGTCCCTGACGTGAAAATACAGCTTTAATTCCTGCCTGTCGGGCTGCCCGTCCTCCGATTTTGACATCCTTATTCTGACAGCATACAAGTACATCAATATGTTTACTGATGAGGATTCTTTTTAATTTGGGGATGGATAAAAAACTGATATCCGACGGAATTCCAAACTCAATGGTTTCAACACCTTTTTGAACGGCTTTATGTTCTATGAAGGAATTTTTTAAACATCCAACAATGGTATGATGCCCCAGAGCTGATAGCCCCGCAGCGGCTTCCACCATCCATTTTTCACCGCCACCCCAGCGGTTTTTTCTGAGTGAATTTATGAAAAGTATGTTCATAAAAGGTATTTTCACAGCAAATATAACAGCTTTACAGGTTATACCCAATATCTTTACAGGGTTGCAAAGAGCAAAAACAAGTCGTAATTTTGTGCCAGTTTAAAAGAATATGAAGCGGGAAGACATAGAAATAATGGCGCCGGTTGGTTCATTCGAGTCACTCATGGCGGCCATACAGGGAGGTGCAGATTCTGTTTATTTTGGAATTGGCAGTCTGAATATGCGGTCACGGTCGTCTTTGAATTTTACCGTTGACGATCTGCATAAAATTGTATCCATTGCGAAAAAGCATAATATAAAAACATACCTCACACTGAATACGGTCATGTATGATAATGACTTAAACCAGATGCGTGGTTATGTAAATGCGGCAAAAGATGCTGGTGTATCTGCAATTATTGCCTCGGATGTTGCGGTGATGCAATATGCCAACAGTGCAGGTGTTGAGGTTCATTTATCGACACAGCTTAATATTACGAATTATGAATCCTTACAGTTTTATGCGCATTTCGCCGATGTGGCAGTATTAGCACGGGAACTAAACCTTGATCAGGTGGCTCAAATGTACATACAGATTACGCAGAATAATTTATGCGGACCCGGAGGAAAACCAATCCGGCTTGAAATGTTTGTACATGGAGCACTATGTATGGCGGTTTCAGGAAAATGTTATTTGAGTCTGCATGAAATGAATGCCAGTGCGAACCGAGGAAACTGTATGCAGGTTTGCCGTAAAGGCTATAATGTGACAGACAAGGAAACCGGTATTGAACTGGATATTGATAATGAATACATCATGTCGCCCAAGGATCTGAAGACCATTCATTTTTTAAATAAAATTCTGGATTCAGGTGTCAGGGTACTTAAGATAGAGGGTAGGGCTCGTAGTGCTGAATATGTAAAAACTACAGTTTCGTGTTACCGTGAGGCCGTGGAAGCCTGGATCGATGATTCGTTTACAGAGGAGAAAATTGCTGATTGGGACAAACGGTTGAAAATGGTCTTTAATCGCGGCTTCTGGGACGGTTATTATCTTGGGCAACAGCTGGGGGAATGGAGTGCCAATTATGGCTCCGAGGCAACAAAGAGACGAATATACATCGGTAAAGGAACAAATTATTTTTCAAAATTGGGAGTAGCAGAGTTCCAGATGGACGCCATGGATCTTTCTGTCGGGGACGAAATATTAATTACCGGTCCAACAACCGGCGTAATAGAAATGACTGTTGATGAACTTCGCGTTGATCTGGAACCGGTTCAGATAACAAGAAAAGGGGAACGGTTTTCGATTTCGGTTCCGGAAAAAATAAGACGATCCGATAAATTGTATAAAATGGTTGATGCCAAAACCTTACCTCGTTGATTATGGGAAAAAGCAAAAACAACTATTACGTTGTCTGGGTTGGAAACAATCCCGGTATTTATGATTCGTGGGAGAAATGCAACGCTCAGGTTCATGGATTTGAAGGTGCCAGGTATAAAGGATATAAGACGAAGGAGTTAGCGGAAAAAGCTTATCAAAAAGGACCGGAAAATGCTGTTGGTAAAAAAGGGGTAAGCGAAATAAACATTGAGTTGTTTGAAAATCCGGATGGCCCACTAGCCAACAGTATTGCTGTGGATGCAGCATGCAGTGGAAATCCGGGGAAAATGGAATACAGGGGGGTATATACGTATTCCGGTACGGAAATATTCAGGCAGGGACCACACGAGGATGGAACCAATAACATTGGTGAATTTCTTGCACTGGTTCATGCTTTGGCATGGCTCAAACAACAAAAGCTTGACATGCCGGTGTATACAGATAGTAAAAATGCAATGGCCTGGATCAGAAAAAAACGGTGCAATACAAAACTGACTCAGACCAGTAAAAATGCCAGGATTTTTGAACTGATCAAAAGAGCTGAAATATGGCTCAGATCAAATTCGTATGACACAAAAATCCTTAAATGGGACACCAGGAACTGGGGAGAAATACCTGCAGATTTTGGTCGAAAGTAAGTATAAGACACAAGACGTAAGACATAAGAAAAAGACATAAGATAAAACTCATAATTCCTAATTTTTAATTCATAATTTATATATGAGGGCAGTAATCCAACGGGTAAGCAAGGCATCGGTAACAGTAGATGAAAATGTTGTTTCTTCCATAAAACAAGGTGTTCTTATTCTTATTGGAATTGAGAATGCAGATTCCACAGAGGACGTAGAATGGCTGTCGAAGAAGATAACTAACCTCAGAATTTTTCCCGATGATGAGGGTGTTATGAACCGGTCGTTGTTGGATATCGAAGGAGATGCAATTGTGGTAAGTCAGTTTACCCTTCATGCCATGACTAAGAAAGGAAACCGGCCTTCTTATATTAAAGCAGCCGGACCTGATGTTGCAATACCGCTGTATGAGTCTTTTTGTGAAGCAATGTCTGACTTAATGGGGAAGCGTGTAGGAACAGGAATATTTGGTGCAGATATGAAAGTTGAATTACTAAATGACGGACCTGTAACAATACTTATTGATACGAAAAATAAAGCCTGATGTTTGACTGGATAAAAGAGTTCGATGGTGCAGTAACGGTCTGTGATGAAAATTTTACCATCATATATATGAATGATACTTCAATCAGGGACTTTAATAAATACGGAGGGCAAAGCCTGATAGGTCAAAGTTTGCTTGATTGTCATAATGAACATTCTCAGAAAATGATAAGACAGCAGATGAAGACCGGAGAATCGCATACGTATATGAAAAACAAAAAAGACGGTCGCAAAAAGGTCATCCACCAATCCCCATGGCTGGAAAAAGGAAAAATAAAAGGATTGATTGAAATTTCTTTTTACATGTGAAATTCATCTAGTGTATTAGTAATTAATGTGTTTTGAATATTTTTTATATGTTAAGTTATTTAGCGTATAAGTAAATTTTAAATGAATATTTGTTAATTAAAGGTTAAATTAGTAGTTTTGTAAGCAAATCAATCCTACTACTAATGAAGAATTTTAAACTTCTGTCATTATACAGTTTTCTATATATTCTTACAGGAATAGTTTGTTATAATAATATTTTTATTCCAACGGATGGCTATTTCTCGTTATGGGTAGCCGGAGGTTTTGGATTTATTATGCTTGTACGCTATGGGAAAACTGCTTTGCCTTATTTAGTATTTTCAAATCTTATTCTTCAGTTTTTGTTGTTCCAGATTTTCAATCCTCAACCGGTAAATTATGTATTCAGTTCTGCGATACTATTGAGTTCAGTTATAAAAACCACTCAACCTTTAATGGCCTGGGTAATATGGGAAAAACTGGAGCAAAAAAAAGGGAGACCTCTGTTTCGGCAGGGGTTTGATGTATTTCAGTTTTTATTGTATATCGCTATTGTTCCATCTTTACTTACCAGTTGGGGGTTTGTTGTATTGAATGAATTATACCAGGGCAAAGTAATTGTAGAGAACATAGAAGTTTTATACAATATACTTCGCATTTCAGCTGCTGATGCTATGGGACTTTTTTTATTTGGCCCCCTGATTTATAGCATCAACTCCTTAAAATTGTATTCTCCAAAAGAAATACTGATACTGGTAGGTAGTTATCTTATTCCATTTGTTGCTGCAAAAGCCATTAATAATAATTATTTGTTTGTAATAGTAACGCCGGCGGCAATTATTTCAGCTTATTATATTGACATAAAGAAACTCATCCCGTTTCATCTGATTGTTCTGATTCTAGTTATGTGGCTTTCCACACATCAGATGACTGTCTTTTCAAATGAAATGGCAGATAAAGGATTTATGATTTTCATAGTATTTGCTTTTATTGCAACTATTACACTATTTTATACCAGTATTTCTTTTACCGAATTAAAAGAACATAAAAATAATCTGGAGAAAATAGTGTCTGACAGGACAATTGATCTTGAAAATGAAATACATATAAGAAAGAAGACGGAGAATGAGCTTAAAAATAAGGATCGTTTAGTAAATACTATTCTGTCATCGTCTCCAATAGGTATTACTCTCATAAAAGGCCGAAGGGTGGTTTGGGTAAATGAAGCTGCAACAGCTATTTTAGGATATGATGCTGTTGAGATAATTTATCAGGACACATTGAAATATTATTCCGATGAAAAAGAATACCAAAAGATTGGCTCTGAATTATATCCAAAATTACTTCAAAAAGGATTTGGTTCAATTGAAACAAAGCTGAAAAGCAAAGAAGGAAAAATTCTTGAGGTATTGTTACAGGCAGTACCTTTAAACAAGGATGATCTGGCTGATGGTTTGATTTTTGCTATTGTTGATATAACAACACTTAAATGTGCAGAAAGAGAGCTTAAGGAAAGATCTGTGAAACTGGAAGAAATTAACCGGGAGTTGGATGCATTTGCACATTCGGTTGCACATGACCTTAAAAATCCTCTCAACGCCATAATGGGTTTTTCGGAATTGCTGGTTAATGAGGATTATATTTTTGACGATGATGAAAAAACGGAATATCTCCGCAGGATAAATATGCAGTCGGAAAAAATGCTACAGATTATTGATACATTACTGTTGTTATCAGGGGTACGAAAAGAGAAGGTGAAAATGGAATACTGTAGGATGAAGGATGTTGTGAACCGCTCAGTTTCAGGACTGGATGAAATCATATCTACAGAAAAAGCGAAAATAAATATTCCTGAAGTAATGCCAGAGTTGAAGTCTCATTCGCCCTGGCTCGAAGTGGTCTGGGTGAACCTGATATCCAACGCAATAAAGTATGGTGGTAAACCTGCCGAAATTGAGATTGGTTACAGGGAGACAGAATCACATATGTATTTCTGGGTTGATGATAATGGATTTGGAATCCCCGAGGATAAAAAGGACACGCTTTTTAAAGAATATGTTAGAATAAAATACGATAAAAACGGGCATGGACTGGGGCTTTCAATCGTAAAACGTATCATTGAACGCCTGAATGGTGATGTTTTTGTGGAAAGTAAACCCGGATTTGGCAGCAGATTTGGATTCACTTTACCAAAAGTAAATGTTGAGGTTAGTCCGCTTTCCGTTGGAATAAATTCGTAGGAAATACAACATCTGTTAGAAAAAGGGCATTCCCTGGTACAGATGTTCCGGCTTTTCCACGATCTTTTTCTCTAATAACTGATTCAAATTCATCAACAGTTATTTTATGTTTTCCAACCTCCAGTAAGGTTCCGACTACTGCCCTCACCATATTCCGAAGAAAGCGGTCAGCACGAATATGAAAAAACCAGTAATATTCATTTTGCCTGGTCCATTCAGCCCTGATGATTTTGCAATTGTTCGTTTTAACATCTGTATGTAGTTTGCTGAATGACGTAAAATCGGTATGTTCCAGAAGTTTAAGTGCCGCTTCGTTCATATGCTCAAAATCCGGCGTAAATGGCAGAAAAAAGCTTGTATCTTTAAAGAAAGGATTTTTTCGTGTTACAAGATGATATTCATATTCCCGTTCAATAGCACTGAACCGGGCATGAGTTTCTGCATCAACACGTGTAACAGAGTAGATTACAATGTCGAAATTCAGATAACTGTTGAGCTTGTATATTAACTGATCGGCATCTGAAATTTGCTCTTCACAATCAAAATGAGCAACAAAATATTTCGCATGAACGCCTGTGTCAGTTCTGCCACAACCTGTAAGTTGTATATTTTGCCTCAAAATAAGTGAAAAAGCATTTTCAAGGGTTTCCTGAACTGAATTTGCATTTGGCTGTATCTGCCAGCCATGAAATCCTGATCCGTTATAAGCTAGTTCTGTGAAATACCTGAAGCCCATTTAAAATGTTTAATCTGCCAAATATACCAAAAACATGCAAAAAAGGCATCCCAAATAGGAATGCCCTGTTTACAAATCGTAAAACGTTTTAATAGCGCTCTTCAATAATCTTCCAGTCCAATATGTTCCAGAATGCCTGAATGTAGTCAGGTCTTTTGTTTTGATAGTCCAGATAATAAGCATGTTCCCATACGTCACATGTTAACAGAGGCTTCATGTCCTCTTTTAAAGGAATGCCTGCATTGCTGGTTTGAATAATGTCCAGTTTGCCGTCGTTGCCTTCAACCAGCCATGCCCAGCCTGACCCAAATAATGTTGCAGCTGCTTTACTGAACTTTTCTTTGAATTCAGCGAATGAACCGAAATCCTTGTTAATTGCTTCTGCAAGTTTTCCAATCGGTTCTTTGGTTCCGTCAGCTGAAAACTGTGCAAAATAAAATGTGTGATTCCATATTTGCGCTGCGTTGTTAAAAATTCCTCCTTCAGATGATTTAATAATCATTTCAAGATCCATATCTGCATAGCTGGTGCCTTCAATCAGGTTATTTAGATTATTAACATAAGCCTGATGGTGTTTCCCGTGGTGAAATTCCAGTGTTTTCTTGTCAAGATAAGGTGCTAATGCATCTAAAGCATAAGGAAGTGGGGGAAGTTCAAATTTCATGATCTTTTCTTTTTGAGTTTAAATATTTACTATGAATGAGAATAATATAAATACCTGAAAATCAGGTTTAACATTAAGCATGTTCTCAAATAAAAATATATGTACTAATTTAAGGCTTTTTTATGTTGTTTAAGCTTAAATAGTGTTAACATATAATATGTATGTGTTACATTTGAAATGTCTTTTAATGGCTGTTTAAAAGAGATTAAAAAACTTTAATTAGAAAAGATTTTTCTATCTTTAAAAGATATACTTATTTTTATATAGGATGGATGAAATAAGTGCAAAAGCATGCTTTTGTATTTTTATAATGACTAATAACGGACTTGGATATTATGAATATTGAGGATGAATATAATCGAATTTTAGGTTTAAAGACTAAGGTTGAACAGCGGGAATATATATCTAAGCTGGAAACATTGATTAAAAAAGTAATTAATGATGATCATATTGCAGATTCAGTAACATACACAAATTTGTTTTATGAAGCTCCCGTCAGTTTTCTTGTTTTAAATGCACAGTTTGAAATATCAGATATTAATCAAAAAGGAGCAGATACTTTAAATTCTGATAAGGATCAGTTGATGACCCAGCCTTTTTTAAGTTTTGTACTGCCCGAGTATCAGGAAATAATTAGCTATTATTTTGAACAGGTCAGATACCAAACCGATATTGGCTTTTGCGAGGTTAAAATAAAACCAAGGTCAGGTAAAACAGTTTTTGTTAAGATCTTTGCCAGATTTAAAGATAAAAAGGGAACGACGGATCACGAATTTTTGATGAGTATTGTTGATATCAGTTCCCAGAAGGATTACGAATCGAAAATACTCTCAGAACGTGATAAAGCGCGGCAAAATGATTTACATAAATCTAAATTTTTAGCCGATATGAGCCATGAAATCCGAACATCCATGAATTCTATAATAGGCTTTTCCAATTTGTTAGCTGATCGTGGAATATCGGATGAACAGAAAAAAACATATCTGGGGACGATTAAGGAGTCTGGAAATCATCTTCTAAAAATAATTAATGATATTATTGATTTGTCAAAATTAGATGCGGGACAGCTTAAAATAAACCGTTCAGCGTGTAATATGATTGAGATATGCTCTTTTTGTTATAATGTAGTTAGTAACGATCCTGTTAAATTGCAAAAAAAAGATGTTGAACTACGACTACGGTTCACAGATAAAAACAGGGATATCTATGTATTCAGTGATTCTGAGCGCATAAAGCAGATACTTATCTACCTCCTTTCAAATGCAGTAAAATTTACGGATAAGGGATTTGTTGAGTTTGGTTTTAATATTAAGCAATATGACAAGAGGCCTTTTGTTGAGTTTTATGTAAAAGATTCAGGATGCGGTATACCCACTGATAAACTGAAGGAAATATTTAATCGCTTTTATCATTCCGGAAGGACAGAAGAACAGCATGGGGCAGGATTGGGGCTGAGCATAAGTAAGGGACTGGTAGAATTACTTGGTGGTGAGATATATGTAAGTTCAAAATTGGGAGAGGGATCGATATTTTCGTTTACTATACCTTTTGAAACCGGAAATATTAAAAAGACAGAGATGTCTGCTACGTCCAGTACCGAATCTGATATGACAGGTCTCTCAATTATTATTGCTGAAGATGATGAAGCATCTTATTTATATTTGAGAGAATTATTATCTGGTTTCAATGCATCGATTGAGCGTGCGAAAAATGGCAAAGAATTGCTGAAACTTACAGATTCAGAAGAGCCGGACCTGATACTACTCGATATTAATATGCCCGAAATGGATGGATATGAAGCATTGCTGAAACTGAAAAGTAAAAAGATTGCCAGTAAGATTATTGTCCAGACAGCCTATACGTTAAGTGAAGAAAAGCAAAGATTTATCAATGCCGGTGCAGATGGTTATATTTCAAAACCTATCATCAGGAAAAATATTATTGAACTCATTTCCAAGACGATGAGCGGGATTAATTGATTCTACTCAGCTTTTGCATTATCAAACCGGAATCCCCGGAGCAGTTCTTCAATCGACATTCTTTTTTTTCCGGCAAGCTGCAGATCAAGGATGTTTATCCAACCCGTTTTGCATCCAACGTGTAAATAGGATTTATTATCGGTTCTTACATATCCGGGTTTTGCTTGCAGATCAGGAATATCCTCTGCTTTAAATATTTTTGCAGTAATATTTTTTCCGGGATCTGAAAAAACGAATGAAGTCCATGCCGCAGGATAGGGGCACAATCCTCTTATAAGATTATAGATAATATCACCCGACAAGGACCAATCAATTTTGCAATCATCCCTGAAAATTTTAGGCGCAGCATGCAGTTCAGTTATATTTGAAAAATATTTGTTTTGCGGAATTGTTTTTACCGTTCCGTCTATGATGTCCTGTACCGTTTCAACAACAAGTTCTGAACCTGTCTCCATTAAAAGATCATGCAGGTCTCCTGCATTCATATCTTCCGGTATATTAACTTCTTTTTGATGAATTATTTCACCGGTATCAATTTTATCATCTATAAAAAATGTCGTGACCCCTGATTTTTTTTCGCCGTTAATAATAGCCCAGTTTATGGGTGCCGCTCCGCGATATTGTGGTAAAAGTGAAGCGTGAAGGTTAAATGTGCCGTATTTGGGAAGCGACCAAACTACCTTAGGCAGCATCCTGAACGCAACTACTACCTGAAGATCAGGGCTTAGATCGGAAAGCTGTTTGATAAATTCTTCTGATTTGAGTCGATCAGGCTGAAGGACAGGAATGTGGTGTGCCGTAGCATATTTTTTGACAGAAGATTCCATTAATTTCTGACCTCTGCCTGCAGGTTTGTCCGGGGCGGTAACAACGCCAACAATATTATAACCTGAATTGACCAAAGTTTCCAGACTTCCTGTTGCAAAGTCCGGTGTTCCCATAAATATAATTCTAAAATCCTTTTTATCCATAGTAAAATTTACCGTTTTATGACTGATTCCTTTTATCCTGGCCCCAAAGCAATTTATTCCTCAGTGTTTCGTAGAAATCATTGTTATTACGCTTTAAAACATTGATTGTGAAATCAGCTTTAGTAATAATTAATTCTTTATTAATATCAAATGCCATGGAATGTGAATCAACCGATACAAGGTAATTGGTTGAACGCGATTCAATATTAATTTTAATTTTCTGTGCATCAGGAATAACCAATGGCCTCACTGTCAGACTATGGGGGGCCAACGGTGTTAGAACCAAACTGCTTGATTGTGGCAAAACTATAGGACCACCGGCACTCATACTGTAGGCGGTTGATCCGGTTGGCGTGGAGATAATTAAGCCATCTGCCCAGTATGAATTCAGAAACTGGTCATCAATAAAAACATGAATAACGATCAAAGATGACGTATCGCGTCGTAATACAGATATGTCATTTAATGCGTAATTGCAATTCTCAAACGAATTACAATCTGAATGCAGTTTGATCAGGCCTCTTTTTTCAAGTACATAATTCCCTTGTATTATGTCGTCAAGAATGTCATTTATTTCGTCAAGTGTTACATCTGCCAAAAAACCTAAACGCCCGGTATTAATACCTATAATGGGTACTTCAGAATCACCTACAAGCCGGGCAGAACGTAAAAAGGTTCCGTCTCCACCAATACTGAAGACGAAGTCAAAAGATTTCAGATTGGCATGCTGATCCAGTATTTCAACATCCGGTGGTAATTCAATGCCATGTCCTTTTACGTCTTCTATGAGTAGCTCAGAGATTTCATACTCTATATTTGCCTTTTGACACTGTTCAATAAATTTACCAAAGTGGGCTTTGTATTCTTCCGTTATTTCCCGGCCAAATAAAGCTATTCTCATGTTTAAAGTTTTTACAAATGTAGCAAGAATTCAGTTAATCATTAATAACAGGAGGATTCAGTACATAAAATCAATAATCCTGCATAATCTGTCTGAATTCAATACATTAATGTTAAAATAATGTTTTCACTTTAATCGGAATAGTATACTTTTTATCAAAATATTTGGAATATAAGTTAAAATTATGTTAATTTGTACTTATTTGCATTAAATAAAATGAAATATTTAACATAAGCTTTGGGAAAATGAAACGATCCTCACTACTTAGACAAAAAGTTGTTTTCCTGTTAATACTTTGTAATAGTATCATATTCAATGGTGTTTCACAGGTTGAAGATTTGAGGGTTGCCGGCGATGCATCTTTGACAGATACTGATATCGCAACCTTAACGGAAAATTTACAAAATAGTTCAGGTGCTGCCTGGGCTGCGTCACGTGTTAATCTTAATTATAATTTTAAGATAAATGCAAAGATGTACTTTGGTGACAATGACTCTGGTGGGGACGGAGCTGCATTTGTGCTTCAGAAAACCTCGAATCGTGTTTTTGTGCCACAGGCAGGAGGCCTGGGGTACAACGGGATTACGCCTTCACTTGCGGTTGAATTTGATACCGATTATAATTCATCCTATGATCCGGTTTCAGGAGATCACATAGCGATCATAAAACACGGTAACAGTAACATAGTTTCTGCACATGAAGAATTGGTTGCTGTATATGAGGTTGCACAGATGGAAGATGGGGTGTGGCACAACGTAGAATTTTCATGGAAGGCTACACAAAAGGAATTTCAGGTAAAATATGATGCGCAGACGATCAGTTCTGTTAATATTGATTTGATCAATGATGTTTTTGGTGGTGATAATTACGTGTATTTTGGGTTTACAGCATCAACAGGTGCCGTATCAAACCTGCAGCAAGTTGAACTGGTAAATGTTGCAACCTCTCATATAAATAATTCCTTACCCTATATGTCTGATATTGATGATATCAGTACATGTGAGTCAGTTCCGGAATTGGCATTTACATTTACTGCCAGCGATGATGAAACCCTGCCCTCAAAAATATATCTTGAGGCTACCTCATCAAACGATACGCTGGTACGATCAGATCAGATCACATTTTCCGGTGATGATACGGTAAAAACAATTCATATTGTACCTGAGCCGGGTCAGTCCGGAGTTGTGGATATTAATGTAACAGCTTATGATGCTGATGGTGCATCAGTGAGCCGGATTTTTACTTATACACTTATTGATTGTGATTATGACAACGACGGTGTGATCAATGAATTGGATGCTTTTCCTTATGATCCAACTGAAACGGTGGATACGGATGGAGATGGAGTGGGGAATAATGCCGATACTGACGATGATTGTGATGGATTCCTTGATAGTGATGAAGCGGATAATGAAACGGATCCTTTAAATGCCGGATCGGTTCCATCCGATAACGACGGAGATAAAATCAGCGATCTCAATGATCCGGATGATGACAATGATGGGGTTATTGACACGCTAGATGATTTCCCTATGGATGCATCAGAAAGTTTGGATACAGATAATGACGGTATAGGTAACAATGCCGATACAGACGATGATGGTGATGGTTACAGCGACGCAGATGAGATTGCCAATGACACCGATCCACTGGATGCAGAATCTGTACCTTCTGATAATGATGGCGATAAGGTTAGTGATATGAACGATACTGATGATGATAATGATGGCGTAATTGATTTAGAAGATGATTTCCCGATGGATGCATCAGAAAGTGTGGATACAGATAATGATGGTGTAGGGAATAATGCGGATATGGATGATGATGGTGATGGATACACTGATGCTGATGAGGTGGACAATAACACTGATCCATTGGATGCCGGTTCCGTACCTCCTGATAATGATGGAGACAAGGTTAGCGATCTGAATGATCCGGATGATGATAACGATGGAGTTATTGATGCAGAAGACAAATTCCCGATGGATGCGTCTGAATCGGTGGATACAGATAACGATGGTGTAGGAAATAATGCAGATACTGATGACGACGGTGACGGCTATTCTGATGCGGATGAGGTGGCTAATAATACCGATCCTTTGGATGCCGGTTCAATACCTCCTGATAATGATGGAGACAAGGTTAGTGATCTGAATGATCCGGATGATGATAACGATGGTGTAATTGATACAGAAGATAAATTCCCGATGGATGCGTCTGAATCGGTGGATACAGATAATGATGGTGTTGGAAATAATGCAGATACAGATGACGACGGTGACGGCTATTCTGATTTGGATGAGGCGGCCAATAACACCGATCCTTTGGACGCCGGTTCTGTACCTTCTGACAATGATGGAGACAAGGTTAGTGATCTGAATGATGCAGATGATGATAACGATGGTGTTATTGATACAGAAGATGAATTCCCGATGGATGCGTCTGAGTGGATCGATACGGATAATGACGGCACCGGAAACAATGCCGATACTGATGATGATAATGATGGTTATCCCGACGTGGTAGAACTGTCAAATGAAACTGATCCGCTGGATGCAGAATCGGTTCCTGATGATATGGATGGTGATGGAATAAGTGACAAAGATGATCAGGATGACGATAATGACGGTGTGCTGGATGTTGACGATGCATTTCCAAAGGATCCGACAGAAAGTATAGATACAGATAACGATGGTATTGGCAATAATGCTGATTTTGATGATGACGGGGACGGTTATACTGATGCTGATGAGCTGGCAAACGATACTGATCCCCTGGATGCAGGTTCTGTACCGCCGGATAATGATGGTGATAAGGTGAGCGATCTGAACGATCTGGACGATGATAACGACGGTGTTAGTGATGCGGAGGATAAATTTCCGATGGATGCTTCAGAATCAACAGATTTTGATAACGATGGTATTGGTGATAATGCTGATCCTGACGACGATAATGATGGTGTGATTGATGCTGAAGATGCATTCCCGTTAGATGCAGCGGAAAGTGTGGATACGGATAATGATGGTGTAGGAAATAATGCCGATCCGGATGATGACGGTGATGGATATGCCGATACAGATGAGCAGGATAATGGAACAGATCCATTAAATGCGAATTCAACACCGCCGGATAATGATGGGGACAAGGTAAGTGATCTGAATGATACGGATGATGATAACGACGGTGTTATTGATTCAGAAGATGATTTTGCCATGGACCCATCAGAATCAGTGGATACAGATAATGACGGAATCGGCAATAATGCAGATACGGATGATGATGGTGATGGTTACAGTGATGCAGATGAAATTGCCAATGAAACTGATCCGTTGGATGCCGGTTCGGTGCCACCTGATAATGACGGGGATAAAATCAGTGATCTGAATGACAACGATGATGACAACGATGGTATAATTGATTCTGAAGATAAATTCCCGGTGGATGCCACTGAATCGACGGATTTTGATAATGATGGAATTGGTGATAATGCTGATCCTGACGACGATAATGATGGTGTGATTGATACTGAAGATGCTTTCCCCTTAGATGCATCAGAAAGTGCAGATACAGATAATGACGGGGTAGGAAACAATGCGGATACGGATGATGATGGTGATGGTTACAGTGATGCAGATGAAATTGCCAATGAAACTGATACGTTGGATGCCGGTTCTGTGCCACCTGATAATGACGGGGATAAAATCAGTGATCTGAATGACAACGACGACGATAACGATGGTGTGAGTGATAATGAAGATGCATTCCCGCTAGATGCATCAGAAAGTGTGGATACAGATAATGATGGCGTAGGCAATAATGTTGATACAGATGATGACGGCGATGGGTATACCGATGCAGATGAGCTGGATAATGGAACAGATCCATTAGACGCGAATTCAATACCGCCGGATAATGATGGTGACAAGGTAAGTGACATGAATGATACCGATGATGATAATGATGGTATTCCTGATATAAGCGACAGTACACCGCTTGGGTCGGCAGTCAATATTAGACAAGTTAGCGGGACTCCTGCTATTGTTTATCCAACCGTCTGTAAAGGGATTGCAACCATAAAAATGGAGAATAAGATGCCATATGATGTAACAATATTTAATATGAACGGACTTATGGTGGGGCAGAAAATGAAAGTTGCGGGTTCTTGGAAATTGGATATAAGCGAGCAACCGGCAGGCATATTTATTGTTAGAATTGTTCAGGAAAACAAATTGGTTGAAAATGTAAGGTTAATAAAACAGTAATAGCAGAATTCTATCTGTTGGAAGGAGGCTGTCCCTGAAGGGCAGCCTCGTTTTTGTTTTATCCTGGGTAAGTTCATTCAAAACGTGTATTTACCCTGTATGCAATGTTATCAGATACTTTTACTTATTCCATAAAGTTTTGTGCTAATTCATGTAACAGTATTTTGACTTAAGTAGTTTAATGTTATTTGCTGAACCTGATTTTCTGTTAAATCAACAGTAATATGCTGTTGGCGTTTATGGAATTTATTTACAGAAAACATTATATGTTAACGTAATATTAATTTATAAATCAAAAGAATGCATCTATTTACCCATAAATGACCTTAGGTTAATTTAATATTAAATATAGCACGATAAATATTAATTTAATTTGCTTTTATGATTAAATGTATGTTAATTTACAATCATTGAAGTTAAGTTAAGACTAACAAATAATTAAAAATCTCAAGGTTATGAAAAAAGAATTACGTTTTAAAGCACGCATGTTATTAAATGTGTTTTTTATTTTAGTATTGTTTGCAACAAACCTGAAAGCACAGGTTGATATTGCTATTGTTGATCCGGATCTACCTGATGTAGAGGTTTTGGTAAGTAATATTAAGGATGGAGTTAAAATAGAATATTTGAATCCATCAAAAACTATTGTAGAGTCAATCAATGATATATTGATTAGAAATCAACCGATAAAATCATTGCATGTTGTAAGTCATGGCTCTGAATATGGCGTTTTTACTTCTTTTGGAGGTTTTACGTATGATGATTTGATTATTAATGAAAATCTTATCAGTGGGTGGCAGAATTATTTTACAGAAGATGCGTCAATACTAATTTATTCCTGTGATTTAGCAAAAAGCGAAAAAGGAAAACAATTTGTTGACAGATTATATCAGTTAACTGGTGCATCAGTATCAGCTTCGAATGATGCTACTGGTGCAGCTGGTTTGGAAGGGGACTGGGATTTGGAATATTTAGCTGGAACCAGCTTTGATGATATTTGTTTTAAAGAATCTGTTAAAGAGGAATATCAAAGAATACTTGCAAAAATACTTTTGTTTTCCGAAGGTGCTTCTTGGGGTAGTGTTCCGAGTTTAAAAGTTGAATATGAAAATATGGGTCATACTGTTACCCATATTACATCTGGTTCAATACCTGATTTATCTGCTTATGACTTAATTTGGATTATCCAGCCAGGAAGAGCAATAACGTCTGATGAAATTACCAAAATATCAGCATTGCTTGAAAGAGGAGGAAGGTTAGTCTGTATGGGAGAACATGGGAACTACACCCCCAGTCAGAATAACAATATTTCTGCAGCAGTTATTGCCTTAGGGGCGCATTTCTCCATAGTGAATACGACCGCTTGTAGCGGAACAGCATGTGGAGTAGACCAGAAAACAGCCGGAATCATTTCAGATCATCCTATAATGGAAGGTGTTAATACTTTTTATAACAATTATCTCGCTCCAATATCTATGGGGGGAGATGCCGAAGTTTTAATGAAAGCTCAATGTGATAACTCAAAAATATTTATGGCAAGAGAAGTTGTTAGTAATGGAGATATTGTAATGTGGGCTGATCAAAACTGGTTTGATCAAATTACTTCAACATCATGCAATGATAACAGAGTATTTATAAATAACTTGGCAACTAAAGCTGTAGAAAATATTCAAAATGTATCTACTGCCACCATGTCTACTGTTGCGCCTTATTCAATCACGGGATCTACGGCAATGTCAGGAGGTAATATTACAGACGATAAGGGAAATACTATAACTGAAAGAGGAATTTGTTGGAGTTCAACCAATCAAACTCCTACTTTAAGCGATAATGTTGCAACAAATGAATCAGGAGGTTCCGGTTTGTTCCAGGTTCAGGCGTCCGGGTTATCTTTAAATACAAAATATTATATCAGGGCGTATGCAACTACTTCAGAAGGACGTACTGCTTATGGTAATGTCTTAAACTTTACAACTCCCTCAGTGCAAAACACGTCACCAACGGCAGTTGCTGATAATTTTACCTGTGAAATAAGCAAATCAATTTCGGGAAATGTGATTGACAACGATTTTGACGATGATGGTGATGCTATCACGGCAATAATTGTTACGAAGCCAAGTTATCATAGTGGTACATTTACATTGAATTCTAATGGTTCGTTTACATATACGCATAACGGAACGAGTGCTCCTTCTGATTTCTTCTCTTATTATCTGACAGATGGTATTTCAAATTCATCAACCGTGAGTGTTGGTATAACTCTTTTTGTACCTCAAAATGCACCAATCGGTGGAAATGGCTCTGTTGATGCAGTTGCCGATGAAGCATATTCTTTCAAGGCTGCAGATTTTACCTTTAGCGATGCTGACGGGCATACCTTTAATGGAATCAAGGTTGTTTCGTTACCGGGTTCAGGCACGCTAAAATATAATGGATTACCTGTATCTGCCGGAGCAAACTGTAATGTGGTATCAAACCTGTCGTTTACAGGTTTGGCAACAACTACATTTACTTTCAAGGTTATTGACTCTTCGGGAGAAGAAAGTGATGCTACCTATACTATGGCCATTAATGTTGAAACACCTTTGGATTGTTCAGAATTCAATGTGAGCGATCTTACAATAAGTGGTGATGCATCCATTTCTGGCAATGTAGTAACATTGACTGAAGATGCTGGAGGTCAGACCGGTTCAGTATGGGGAATTTCAAGAATTGATTTAACCCAGAACTTCAGAATAACCTCAAAAGTTTTTCTTGGAAATAATGAGAATGGTGCTGATGGGATAGCTTTTGTGATTCAAAAATTATCGTCCAATGCCGGTTCTACAGGTGGTGGATTGGGATATGGTGGAATTGATCCTTCTTTGGCAGTAGAGTTTGATACCTACAATAATGGTAGTGCTGATCCAATATCAAATGATCATATTGCAATCGTTAAAAATGGTCAGGCTGGTATCTCCAGTGCACATAATGAGTATGCATCAGCTTATGATGCAGGTCAATTGGAAGATGGAGCGTGGCATGATTTAGTTGTTGAATGGAATGCATCTGCAAAAGCATTTAAAGTTACATATGAAAATAGTGTATTATTTGATGTTTCAATTGATCTTGTCAATGATATATTCTCAGGTGATACTTATGCTTACTGGGGTTTTACCGGTGCAACAGGTGGTTCTACAAATCTGCAGCAGGTAGAAATTGTTGAGTATTGTATTACCAAGATAGTAAATACCAATCCGGTAATTTCGGAATTGGCAGATGTGAGTGATTGTACATCAGAACCAGGTGTTTCAGTTGATTTTACGGTTACAGATAATGAATCTCTTCCTGAGAAAATGACAATTGAAGTGGGTTCTTCAAATCAGAGCCTGGTTAAGGATTCCAGGTTAATTGTATCAGGTTTAACTTCTTCTAAATCACTGGAAATAACCCCGGAAGAAAACCAGACCGGTGAATCTGTAATCACAATTACAGCAACAGATGGTGATGGAGCTTCAGTCCAAAAAACATTCAAATACATACTTGAGATATGTGATAGTGACAATGACGGCATCGCAGATAATGAAGACGCTTTCCCTAATGATCCTAATGAATGGATTGATTCAGACAATGATGGAACAGGAAATAACGCCGATACAGACGATGATAACGATGGTTACACCGATGCCGACGAAGCCGCTAATGAAACAGATCCGTTAAATGCAGAATCCGTACCGGCCGACAACGACGGAGACAAAGTCAGTGACCTGAATGACAGCGACGACGATAATGACGGTGTTGCAGATGCAGAGGATAAATTCCCGATGGATGCAGCAGAGTCAGCAGACAATGACAATGACGGAATAGGAGACAATTCCGATACCGACGATGATAACGATGGTTACACCGATGTTGATGAGGCAGCCAACGAAACGGATCCGCTTGATGCAGCATCTGTACCGGCCGATAACGACGGTGATAAGGTGAGTGACCTGAACGATAATGATGATGACAACGACGGTGTTGCAGATGCAGAGGATAAGTTTCCGATGGATGCAGCAGAATCAGCAGACAACGACAATGACGGAATTGGTGATAACGCCGATACCGACGATGATAACGATGGTTACACCGATGCTGATGAGGCAGCCAACGAAACAGATCCGCTTGATGCAGCATCTGTACCGGCCGATAACGATGGCGACAAGATCAGTGATCTGAATGACAACGATGATGATAATGATGGTGTTGCCGATGCAGAGGATAAGTTTCCGATGGATACAGCAGAATCAGCAGACAACGACAATGACGGAATAGGAGACAACGCCGATACCGACGATGATAACGATGGTTACACCGATGCCGATGAAGCAGCCAATGATACCGATCCGCTGGATGCAGAATCTGTACCTGCTGATAACGATGGTGACAACATCAGTGACCTGAATGATGACGATGATGATAATGATGGCGTTGCAGACTCAGATGATAAATTCCCGATGGATGCAGCAGAGTCAGCAGACAACGACAATGATGGAATAGGGGACAATGCGGATACAGACGATGATAACGATGGTTACACCGATGCCGACGAAGCCGCTAATGAAACAGATCCGTTAAATGCAGAATCCGTACCGGCCGACAACGACGGAGACAAAGTCAGTGACCTGAATGACAACGACGACGATAATGATGGCGTTGCAGATGCAGATGATAAATTCCCGATGGATGCAGCAGAATCAGCAGACAACGACAATGACGGAATAGGGGACAATGCCGATACCGACGACGACGGAGATGGTTACAGCGATGCAGATGAGATTGCCAACGATACCGATCCACTGGATGTAGTATCTGTACCTGCTGATAATGACGGGGATAAAGTCAGTGACCTGAATGACAACGACGACGATAATGATGGCGTTGCAGATGCAGAGGACAAATTCCCGATGGATGCAGCAGAGTCAGCAGACAACGACAATGACGGAATAGGGGACAATGCAGATAATGATGATGATAACGATGGTTATACTGACCAGGATGAGATAGATAACCGTTCGAATCCATATGATGCAACTGAAATACCACTTGATAATGATGGAGATAAAATCAGTGACTTACATGACGATGATGATGATAATGACGGTGTGAGTGATGCAAATGACAGGTTCCCTATGGATGCTGCAGAATCAGCAGACAACGACAATGACGGAATAGGGGACAATGCAGATAATGATGATGATAACGATGATTATACTGACCAGGATGAGATAGATAACCGTTCGAATCCATATGATGCAACTGAAATACCACTTGATAATGATGGAGATAAAATCAGTGACTTACATGACGATGATGATGACAATGACGGTGTGAGTGATGCAGATGACAAGTTCCCTATGGATGCCGCAGAATCAGCAGACAATGACAATGATGGAATTGGTGACAATGCCGATACCGACGATGATAACGATGGATACACCGATCAGGATGAAGCTGATAATGGAACCAATCCTTTCGATTTGAAATCGACACCTCTGGATAATGATGGTGATAAAATCAGTGATCTTAATGATCCGGACGATGATAATGATGGTATTTTGGATGGTGTAGATCCAACTCCATTTGGATCAGCCGATGCGATTCAATCAGCATCTTTGGTTAATGTAAATCTTTATCCATCAATAGGTCGCGGGACAGCTACAGTGAATGTAGATAATAATCAATCTTTCAGTCTGGTTGTCTATAGCCTGAATGGCAAAATGGTTCAGAGTACAGATGGATGTGTAGGAAAAGAAAGGATTGATATTAGCGATCAACCAACAGGAATATATCTGATCAGGATTATTCAGAATTCTGAAGCAATTGCAAATATGAAACTCATAAAGCAGTAAATATTTTTTACTTACAGTAAAAAGGGAGGTGTTTTGAACACCTCCCTTTTTTATGGAATAATTCAGACTAATTATTCACCTTGAAATTCACATTAGATGCTTTGAATTTAATTAAATGTTAAAAAAATAAGGTATTAAGTTAAATTAAATTAGGATATTAAATAAATGTATCGTAATTTTACATATTGTTTACATTGATATACGATAAATTTATTATATAAAGTCTCAAAGCCATGAAAAATTTTGTATCCTTTTTATTACTTTTTTTAGGAGTAAGTCTGAATGTAGTTTCTCAAACCAGGGATCTGGTTGTAATTGATGAGAGCATTCAGAACATTGATTTGCTTAAAAACTCAACATTGAGAGAGGCAAATATCCTGATTGTTAATCAACAATCTGAGGTCTGGTTTGAAATATATCAGATTTTATCAAAGGAACCCACAATTTCACAAGTACATTTTCTGCTGCCATCTTCTGAGGGAGAACTTGTTATTGGTGGAATTAGCTATGATGTGAATTCAATTGCTAATGTGTTTGATTTAGAACTTCTTAAGAATAAGGACGTTTCTTTGTTGTTTTATGGATCAAATCTTGCGGAAGTTGATGAGGGGAAAGCTCTGATAAATAATATAGCTGAAATTACCAATCTTGATGTCTCAGCTTCAACCACAACTACTGCAGGAAAAGAAGCAGGTGGAGACTGGCTTCTGGAATATCAAACCAATACAGAGGTTTCATACGAACCCATTTTCGATGAAGAAAAATTAAAAGACTATCCCTATAATTTCTAAAATAAATAACTCATGAAAAATATTTACACTTACCTGGTAATTGTATTGGCTCTTATTTATATCCAGTCAGTACAGGCACAAACCGTTAATATGACTGTCACGCAAGGACCGAATATTGACGTTATGATGACCATAGGATTTTCGGATCTTAATATTGATAATTTTGAAACGGATTTAAATACAGCACTGCAAAATAGAGGTATTCCATCCGATAAACTTCGCGTTGAAGCTTTTGAACGTTCAACTACTTCTTCAAATTCAGAAGATGCCAAGGCCATTTTTGATACATGGACAAGGTATGGTTACAATAGTGAAACCTGGGAATTTGTAGATGATTACAAGTATATAAGACGTTTGAATAATGATATGTTAGCAGGGTTTTATGATCCTGAATTTACCTCTTCAAAATATACGCTCGAAGTAGATATGCTAAGTACTGAAGGTAGCGATAACGATGATATGGGGATAACATTTGGAATGGAAAACGGTGCAGTAGGTGCCTATTTGTTTAACTTCTCAGGAGCAGTAAGAGCATTGAATACTTCGGAATTTATTCCAGGCCATGGTTTTGCCTCTGGTTTATATCAAATAACGAAAGATAACGGTGCCAGTGTGGATGAAAGATATTATGTGAAAGGTTTGGTAGATTGCAGAAATACCATCTTTTCGCCTTCCAATCACAGTACCTGGTATCATCTTAAATTGGAAGTTAACGGTAGTAACGCAAAAATATGGATGGATGATGTTCTTGTTGTCGATTACGATGCCCCATCTGATATTACAGGAAGTTATGGTTTCTTCTCCAATAGTCAGCCAGCCGCCACATTTAAAAATATGGAGGTTACAAAACTTACCTTACGTAAATTCAAGGATGTTTTACGTGAACCACAATGGCGCAACAGTGCTTTAAGGTTTAACGTTAACCTTGATGATCTTGAAGTTGAAGATTTCGACTATGATGACGATTTATCAGAAATTCTGATGCGTTGTATCAACGAAGATATTCACTACTTAGGATGGGGAATAGATGCCAATAAGAGTCAATATGAACGTTTTATTGCACAAAACAGTGCAAAAGGAACTTTTATCAACAGGAGTAGCGGATCCTGGAGTACCTGGATCGAGGCTATTGCTCAATATATCTACGATCAGTATGTGACAGAAACTGTAGAAGGGGAGTACTTTATAGCGGGTACATCTGTAGAGATAGAAGTTGATCCGTCCGAGATGAAATCGGGAACTGCCAATTCGGGCTATCCCAGTGGGCGCTGGAAGATCAGTCATGACAATACTTTCTTTTCCAACGATCTGGGTCTGGCCTCCTGGCAGAACATATACCTTGAGGATGTGCCGGAGTATTATGATAAGCCTGGTAAATATACATTTACATTTGAAGATTTACCAACAGATCCTACGACACTTTATTTTCACAGGAAACCGATTGCCAGTTTCAGTTATGTGTCATCAACAGGTGGTTTAACCAATAATTCTTACGATGTTGATGGTGGGTCCGATAATGGAATAGCCGTATCAGAGTGGAAATGGAAAGCGGTTGATGCTGCCTCGACAGATGACTGGACTGTAGGGCAATTTGATAAATCGTCAGTCACTGATGGCGAATACCTTATTATGTTAACTGTTCAGGATCATCAGGGCACCTGGAGTCGTCCATCCTGTAAATATATCGAAGTATCATCTTCAGTGGGAACTGCCGATGAGTTACCGATTTCACAGTTTAATATTCAGCCTGATGTTTTAACGACCTATAGTGGTTCTATGTCAATAGGCATTGATAATACATCGGTTGATCCTTATAGCCGGATCCTCGATGCAGAAGAGTGGATTGTCACACAAAGGACTTATGATTCAAATGGTGATCCGGTAGATACTGAGATTTACAATAGCGGAAGTGCTATGACAGATTTCAGTGCATACAATAATTTAAGTGCAGAATATATAATAAGTTTAAGGGTTCGTACAAATACAGGAGTATGGTCGTTGCCATATTACAGAACCCTTACCGTAATTGATGACGAGACAGCCCCGACTGCAAGCGCGTCAGTTACAGGCGGAAATATTACAACAGACAACAGCATTTTGCTGGCATTTGAAGATGAAGCAGCAGGCAGTGGCTTCGATGTTCAGCGTTATGTAATGGTTCAGTCTTCCACGTCTCCCTCAGACGAAGATGGTTCCTGGGGTTCGTGGAGTAACAGCCAGTCCAAGAGCGTAAGTTTTGCCAATGGAGGTGCTGGCTATTATATACATGCGCAGGTAAAAGATAATGCTGGAAATACCGGTACATATTCATTCGGGCCGTTTGATGTAACCCTTATTGTAAGTGCGGAAAATGATTTGGCATTGACCAATGAAGAAACAGCAACCTCTGCGATAGATGTACTTTATAATGATAAATACAGCGATGGCGGCACACCTGTTGTTACCATTACGGTTCAGGGTAAAAAAGGTACAGGGGTTGTAAATTCGGATAATAAGATTGTTTACACCCCGAATAAAGATGAATTTGGTACCGATAGTTTATTTTATCAGATAGATGATGGAGGCACTACCGATGAAGCCAAAATTACAATTTCTATCCGTAATGTTGATGATGCTCCGGTAGCCGTAGCAGATGAGTTTTCACTGGATGAAAATGCAACACTTGCCGATGATGTATCAGGCAATGATATCGAGGTTGATAATGATCCCCGTGTCTATCATCTTGTCAGTGGTCCTTTACATGCATCAGCATTTACCTTAAATGAAGACGGCACCTTTAGTTATACCAATGATGGAAGTGAGAATGAGAGTGATTCATTTACATATAAATTTGAAGATGCCCATTCCTTTAGTGAAGTAGTTACAGCCACACTAAGTATCGTTTTGCAAAACGATTTACCCATAGGGGAGAATGATACGATTGATGTGACAGAGGATGTTATATATACCTTTAAAGAAGGCGATTTTACCTTCTCCGATGATGATTCAGGAGATAGTTTTAATGGTATAGAGGTTATTACCCCTGCTTCCGCCGGTACATTATTATATGATGGCAGCGCTGTAACTTCAGGAATGGTTTGTTCCGACGTTACATTGTTAACATATAAGACTGCGGTTGATGGATCCGGAGATTCTTACGCTTCGTTTACATTCAAGGTAGCAGATAAACAGGATGCCTTAAGTTCTGAATCATATGTTATGGTGGTTAATGCTTTGGCGGATACAGATGCCGATGGTATTGCCAATATTATTGATACCGATGACGACGGTGATGGTTACAGCGATGCGGATGAAATCGATAATGGCACCGATCCACTGAATGCAGGATCCGTACCGGCTGATAACGATGGTGACAAGATCAGTGACCTGAATGACAATGATGATGATAACGATGGTGTTATTGATTCAGAGGATAAATTCCCGATGGATGCTACAGAAACTGTTGATACCGATAATGATGGAGTAGGCGACAATGCCGATACCGATGACGACGGTGATGGTTACAGTGATGCAGATGAGATTGCCAATGATACAGATCCGCTGGATGCAGAATCCGTACCGGCTGATAACGATGGAGACAAGGTCAGTGACCTTAACGACGATGATGATGATAACGATGGCATTATTGATTCAGAGGATAAATTCCCGACAGATGCAACAGAAACCGTTGATACCGATAATGATGGTATAGGTGATAATGCCGATACTGACGATGACGGTGATGGTTATAGCGACGCAGATGAGATTGCCAATGACACCGATCCGCTGGATGCTGAATCCGTACCGGCTGATAACGATGGTGACAAGGTAAGTGACCTGAATGACAATGATGATGATAACGACGGCATAATCGATACAGAGGATAAATTCCCGACGGATGCCGCAGAAACCGTTGATACCGATAATGATGGTATAGGTGATAATGCCGATACTGACGATGACGGCGATGGTTACAGCGATGCAGATGAGATTGCCAACGACACCGATCCGCTGGATGCAGGATCCGTACCAGCCGACAACGATGGTGACAAGGTCAGTGACCTGAATGACGATGATGATGATAACGATGGCATAATTGATTCAGAGGATAAATTCCCGATGGACGCCACAGAAACCGTTGATACCGATAATGATGGTATAGGCAACAATGCGGATACCGATGATGACGGAGATGGTTACAGCGATGCAGATGAGATTGCCAATGATACCGATCCACTGGATGCCGAATCCGTACCAGCCGACAACGATGGCGATAAGGTAAGTGACCTGAACGACGATGATGATGATAACGACGGTGTTATTGATTCAGAGGATAAATTCCCCATGGACGCCACGGAAACAGTTGATACCGATAATGATGGAATAGGTGATAATGCCGATACTGACGATGACGGTGATGGTTACAGCGATGCGGATGAGATTGCCAACGATACCGATCCGCTGGATGCAGAATCCGTACCGGCCGACAATGATGGTGATAAGGTAAGCGACCTGAATGACGATGATGATGATAACGACGGTGTTATTGATTCAGAGGATAAGTTCCCGATGGATGCTACAGAAACTGTTGATACCGATAATGACGGTATAGGTAACAATACCGATACCGATGACGATGGAGATGGTTACAGCGATGCAGATGAGATTGCCAATGACACCAATCCACTGGATGCCGAATCCGTACCAGCCGACAACGATGGAGATAAGGTCAGTGACCTTAACGACGATGATGATGACAACGATGGTGTTATTGATTCAGAGGATAAATTCCCTATGAACGCCACGGAAACAGTTGATACCGATAATGATGGAATAGGTGATAATGCCGATACTGACGATGACGGTGATGGTTACAGTGATGCGGATGAGATTGCCAATGATACCGATCCGCTGGATGCAGAATCTGTACCTGCTGATAACGATGGTGACAAGGTCAGTGACCTGAATGACGATGATGATGATAACGATGGCATAATCGATAAAGAGGATAAATTCCCGACAGATGCTACAGAAACCGTTGATACCGATAATGATGGTATAGGTGATAATGCCGATACTGACGACGACGGAGATGGTTACAGCGATGCAGATGAGATTGCCAATGATACCGATCCACTGGATGCAGGATCCGTACCAGCCGACAATGATGGTGACAAGGTCAGTGACCTGAATGACGATGATGATGATAACGATGGTATAATTGATATAGAGGATAAATTTCCTATGGATGCTACAGAAACCGTTGATACCGATAATGATGGAGTAGGCGACAATGCTGATACTGACGATGACGGTGATGGTTACAGCGATGCAGATGAGATTGCCAATGACACAGATCCGCTGGATGCTGGATCCGTGCCAGCTGACAATGATGGTGATAAGGTCAGTGACCTTAACGACGATGATGATGATAACGATGGTGTTATTGATTCAGAGGATAAGTTCCCGACAGATGCTACAGAAACCGTTGATACCGATAATGATGGATTAGGTGATAATGCCGATACCGACGATGATAACGATGGTTATTCAGATCAGGATGAAATCGATAATGGAACAGATCCGTTCGATATGAAATCAACACCACTGGATAATGATGGTGATAAAATAAGTGACCTGAACGATCCGGACGACGATAATGATGGTATTTTGGATGATGAAGATCCAACTCCATTTGGATCAGCCGATGCGATTCATTCTGCCTCTTTGGTTAATGTAAACCTTTATCCATCCATTGGTCATGGAACAGCTACAGTAAATGTGGATAATACTCAATCTTTCAGTCTGGCTGTCTATAGCCTGAATGGCAAAATGGTTCAGAGTACAGATGGATGTGTAGGAATAGAAAGGATTGATATCAGTGATCAGCCAGCAGGAATATATCTGATCAGGATTATCCAGAATTCTGAAGTAATTGCAGATATGAAACTCATAAAGCAGTAAATATTGTTGCTTAATTTTGAAGGAGGTGTTCAATGAATACCTCCTTTTTTTATCCCATACAAAGCACATCGTTCGTGTCAGAACATCTGTATTAAAAAAAAACAGAGGATCTCCAATTAGTATAAATTAATTTATTGTTAAATTAAATATAATTAAAGTTAAATAAAATTAGGTTTTTATATTGATATATTGTAAATTTACAGTTTATATAATTAATTAAAGATCAATTCATAAAATTAAGAAGTCATGAAGAATCTAATATCCCTATGGTTACTGCTTATAAGTGCAGGTTTGAGCATAACAGCCCAGACTAAAGATCTTGTGGTCATTGATGAGAGTATTCAGGATATAAATTTATTGAAGCATTCAATACTAAGAGAAGCAGAGGTTCTAATGGTCAATAGTGAAACTGAATTGTGGTTTGAGATATACAGGATTACCAGCACAAATCAGAATATCAAACAGGTTCATCTGTTACTGCCCGTAAAAGAAGGGAAATTAGTTCTTAACGGCACTACATATGATGAAAATTCTATATCTGATTTGTTCGATTTGAAGCTGTTAAAAAACAAAGAAATATCACTACTGTTTTACGGTTCAAATTTTGCCAGTTCTGAAAATGGAAAAGCTATATTAAATAAAATATCAGAACTCACAAATTTAAGTGTGGCTGCTTCTGAGACTGCAACTGCAGGTGAAAATAAAGGTGGAGACTGGGGATTGGAATATCAGACAAATTCTGATTTAGTCTTTGAACCAATTTTTAATGAAGATGCATTAAAGGACTATCCTCAAAACTTTTAGATAGAGGAATAAGATATTGCCTGTTTGAATTTAGAAAGGGGAGGGATTCTGTTGGATTCTTCCTTTTTTCATTTATGACACTCAAAGGTTAATTAATCTGACATTTTGTTAAATGTGACAGGTATGTATTTTATGAAGTGATCATCACATCTTAAGGCTTGAGTTTTGTAATGTTCTGATTCAGTGATATATATATTTATCTTCTTGTGCGGATTTAATTTCGGAGATATTACAGTGATAATTTGTGGAATGGTATTTGTTAAAACAGATGCAAGTATTAAAGGATTTATGAACATTCGGGCAGCGCTCATTCAAATAAAACCGTTAAATTTGCGTCTGTTCAAAAAAATCACAAAAACCAATGGCAATAAATACAGTGCTCTCAAAGTTTTTTGGTAACAAATCCGACAGGGATATTCGTCAGTTAATGCCTTTTGTTACAAAAATAAAAGAGGTATATCCGGAAATCGAAAAACTTAATGATGATGCGTTACGAAATAGAACAACTGAAATAAAACAGAAGCTTAAAGATGTTTCAGAGGAAGAGAGAACTCGAATTGAATCGTTACGGGAACAAATAGATGAAGATTCCGTTGCTTACGAGGAGAGAGAAAAGCTCTATGATGAAATAGACGATCTGGAGAAAAAGATTTGGGAAAAAGAAAAAGAACTGCTTGAAGACATGCTTCCTGAAGTCTTTTCAGTTGTCAAAGAGACCGCCAGGCGGTTTAAAGAAAATGAAACCATAAAAGTTAAAGCTACTCAATTTGATCGTGACTTAGCTGCTAAATTTGATTTTGTAGATATTGAAGGTGATTATGCTATCTGGCACAATTCATGGGTTGCTGGTGGTAATACGATTACCTGGGATATGGTTCACTATGAAGTTCAGTTAATCGGTGGTGTTGTTTTACATCAGGGAAAAATTGCTGAGATGGCAACTGGTGAAGGTAAAACTTTGGTCGCTACGTTACCAGTATTTTTAAATGCGCTTGTTGGCAGGGGTGTTCATGTGGTAACCGTAAACGATTATCTGGCAAAACGTGACTCGGAATGGATGGGACCGCTTTACCAGTTTCATGGTTTAAGCGTGGATTGTATTGACAAACATCAGCCAGGATCAGAAAGCCGAAGAAAAGCTTACCAGGCAGATATCACCTTCGGAACGAATAACGAATTTGGTTTTGATTACCTGCGTGACAATATGGCATTTAATCCGTCTGAACTTGTGCAGCGTAAACATCATTATGCCATAGTGGATGAGGTTGATTCAGTGCTTATTGATGATGCAAGAACACCGCTGATTATTTCAGGGCCTGTTCCTAAAAGTAATGATCAGCAATTCGAGGAACTGAAGCCCCGAGTTGAAAAACTCGTAGCTCAGCAGCGGCAAATGGTGACCCAACTTTTGACAGATGCAAAACAGAAACTTTTATCAGAAGATTCGAAAGTCCAGGATGAAGGATCGTTGCTTTTGTACAGGGCTTATAAAGGATATCCAAAATATAAACCTTTAATTAAGTTCCTGAGTGAACAGGGGATTAAGGCCCGAATGCTGAAGACAGAAAACCTGTATATGCAGGAAAACATGAAGAACATGCATGTTGTTACGGATCCTTTGTTCTTTGTAATAGATGAAAAATTAAATTCCGTTGAGCTTACAGATAAGGGGATAGATATTCTGACAGGTGATTCAGATGATCCTAACTTTTTTATCCTTCCCAATATTGGAGATACCATTGCTGAAATTGAGAAAAACAAGGATCTAAAGGAAGAAGCAAAGGTTGCTCAGAAAGATCAGCTTTTACAGGACTATGCGGTTAAGTCTGAACGTGTTCATACCGTTACCCAGCTCTTAAAGGCTTATTCAATGTTTGAAAGGGATGATCAGTACGTGGTTATCGACAACAAGGTAAAGATTGTTGATGAGCAGACTGGTCGTATTATGGAAGGACGCCGTTATTCTGACGGGCTGCATCAGGCCATAGAAGCAAAAGAACGCGTTAAAGTTGAAGCTGCGACGCAAACGATGGCCACAATCACCCTGCAGAATTATTTCAGAATGTATGAAAAACTGGCCGGTATGACAGGTACGGCTGAAACGGAAGCAGGTGAATTATGGGATATCTATAAACTGGATGTGGTTGTAATTCCAACCAACAAGCCCATTGTAAGGGATGACCGTGAAGATAAAGTTTATAAAACAAAACGTGAAAAATATAATGCAGTAGCCGAAGAAATCGTTGAGCTTACTAAGGCAGGACGTCCTGTTCTTGTAGGTACTACATCGGTAGAGATTTCTGAATTGCTCAGCAGAATGTTAAAGATTCGGGGCATAAATCACAACGTGCTTAATGCAAAACTGCATCAGAAAGAAGCAGATATTGTTGCACATGCCGGTAACGAAGGAATGGTGACGATTGCTACGAATATGGCCGGTCGTGGTACAGATATTAAGTTAAGCCCAAAAGTTAAAGAAGCTGGAGGTTTGGCTATTATTGGCACAGAGCGCCATGAGTCACGTCGTGTTGACAGACAGCTGCGTGGTCGTTCTGGTCGTCAGGGAGATCCGGGATCATCACAATTTTATGTGTCGCTGGAAGATGATTTGATGCGATTATTTTCAAGTGATCGTATCGTAAAGATCATGGACCGTCTGGGACTGGAAGATGGTGAAGTTATTCAGCATTCAATGATCTCGAAATCCATAGAACGTGCTCAGAGAAAAGTAGAAGAAAATAACTTTGGCATTCGTAAACGTCTGTTGGAATATGATGATGTGATGAATTCGCAACGTGAGGTGATTTATACCAAACGTAAACACGCTCTTTTAGGTGAACGTATGGGCGTTGAAATAGCAAATATGCTCTATGACACATCCGAAGGTTTGGTAAATGATTATCATGATGCCACAGACTACGAAGGACTGAGAATGGAACTATTCAGGATCTTTGCAGTTGATCTGCCTGTTAGTGAGGATGAGTTTGTGGGAATGTCAAAAGGTGATCTTTTCGATAAAACTTATGCACAGATCATTGACACCTATAAGCGTAAACAGGATAAAATTGCAACTACTGCCACACCTGTTATCCGGAATGTTTATGAATCAAGGGGAGAGCAGTATACCAACATTATGGTTCCTATTTCTGACGGAAAAAGGATGTTTCAGATAAGTGCAAACCTCGAACGTGCTTATAAAAACGACTGCAAGGAAATTATCAGGAGTCTGGAAAAGAATATTCTTCTGTTGTATATCGATGAAGAGTGGAAAGAACACCTGAGGGAGCTTGATGATTTAAGACAATCGGTTCAGAATGCAACTTACGAGCAGAAAGATCCTTTGCTTATTTATAAGTTTGAATCATTTAACCTCTTTAAAACAATGATTGGTGAAGTTAACAAAAATGCAGTCACCACATTGATGAGGGCACAAATACCTACAAGGGAGCCTGATCAGGTAAGAGAAGCTGTAGAACGCAGAAGTGATATGAGTAAATATAATACCAGAAAGGATGAGGTAGCTTCTGGTGGCCGCTCAGGTGGAAACGATTCAGACCAGCCCAAGCCTAAGGCTCAACCTGTACGGGTAGACAAGAAGGTTGGCAGAAATGATCCGTGTCCTTGTGGAAGTGGTAAAAAATACAAACAATGTCACGGTAAAGAAGCTTAAAATATGCTTGGTTTTATTTTATGGAACGTTGATCCCGAAATTTTTTCTATTGGTCCCTTACATGTCCGGTATTACGGATTAATGTTCGGGATCGGTTTTTATATTGGTTATAAAATTTTTTCAGACATTGTAAAACGTGAAAAATTACCTGAAGAATGGGTCGAAAAACTATTTATTTATACTATAGTCGGCACAGTTGTAGGAGCGCGTTTAGGACATTGTCTTTTTTATCAGCCACATTATTATTTAACTCATCCCATTGAAATCCTAAAAATATGGGAGGGAGGTCTTGCCAGTCACGGAGGTGCGCTCGGTGTATTACTTGCCCTGATCGTATTTTCAAAAAAAGTTTCAAAGCGAAGTGTTTTCTGGGTATTGGATCGAATAGTTTTGGGGGTGGCGCTGACTGCTGCACTCATTCGTTTCGGTAACTTAATGAATAGTGAAATATACGGATATCCAACCGATTCAAAATTTGGGGTTGTATATCTTAAGGATACACGTTTCGCACATATGCTTGAAGATGGAAGTGAATTGGCAAAATTTGTTGATGATTACAACGTTGAAAAAGTTGATGGTGATTCACCTGATGGTGGAGAATCGTGGCCTGTAATGTTTAACGTAACTCTTAAACAGGGCATCTCTGACGAGAAGCAGGCCGATGCTATAGCCAGGTATATCATTAAAAATGCACTGAATAAATATATAAAGGAAGATGGAGCGGAGACAAATGTTTATGTTCAACCTGATGTAATTCCGGAACTTAAAATAGTTAAGGGGCATTGGATGGCTTCTTTTCCGGCATTTGTGATTCCAAAACATCCTACGCAAATTTATGAGTCACTTTGTTATTTATTTGGTTTTGTCCTCTTAATGTTTCTTTATTATAAAACAAACCTCGCAGAAAAGAAAGGATTGCTGTTTGGTATATTCTTGATTATAACATTTTTATCTCGTTTTGTGATTGAATTTGTTAAAGAAAATCAGGTCAATTTTGAAAAAGGTATGTCATTAAATATGGGACAGTGGCTCAGTATACCATTTATCATTGCCGGAATAATACTTGTTATTCGTCCCTTTGTGTCAAAAACCAGAGAAAACTAAAAAAACATGGAACAAAATGCAACACAAAAAGCCATAGAATATACGCGTAACAGATCGTGGTTATTTGCCATCGGATCATTTGTGTTTATTATTGCAGGTGGTTATCTCATATATAATGCGGAGAACCTTGTTCACAATGGTGGCTCAGTTGGCGCTAATGTGGTTATTGGTGCATTTATGATTATGTTCTTCGGATATGGCCTTTTCATGAATCTAAAACGGCTGATCAATAAAACGCCGGCGTATATTTTCACTGATAAGGGGTTGGTTTATAATGTTAAAAATCAGGATTCAGGAACTGTATTATGGAAAGAAATTAAAACCTTTTCAAGGGTAAAGGTTAAAGGGAATTATTTTATCCTTCTTATGGTTAAAAATCCTGAGGAAATCATAGAACGTGAAATGGGGCGTATGAAAAAGAGACTGATGAAAATGAATATGCAGACTTATAAAACGCCACTCAGTATTGCAATGAATGAACTGCAAATATCTGTTGTAGACTTTGAAGAACTTTTGAAAAAACACCTTAAAAATAGCCCGAAAGGATAAAATACTGTATTTGATATTCGCGCTGGTATTAACATATACAGAATAAGTTTAGGGCTTGTATTAATTCTGTATTAAAATCTTGCATCAAAAAGGAAATAATTTATATATTTACACCTGTTATGTAAGTATGCCTTAAACTTGTTTTTTGAAAAAAATCCTACGAATCTTACAAGGAAGGTAACGTATAACTTAAATAAATCTGATTTATTGGCTCTTTAATATTTAAAAGCGCTGTTATGAATTAAACTTAATTTACCTCTAATTACTAATTTTAATGAAAATGTTACCGAATCCTCTACCTTCAAAATTTCTATGGACATTGACCCTTGGGATTATTTTGATATCATCCGTGGGAATATTTGCCAAAATACTGTTTTGGCCTTATGCCGATGTGTTGATTATTATTGGTGTCCTGTTGTTGATCGTCAATCTGATCCTGATAATTCGTGATATTGTTTTAAATGAAATCCCCAATAAATTATTCTGGATTATCACGATGCTGGTATTTCCTCCGGTGTCATCGATATTTTATCTTCTTCAGAGGGATGAACAGTTGAAATAATTATTTTATTATCAGACTGCTGAGATGTTTTTTGTCAAAAATCACATTTGCAGTTTCCTGCAATTTCAGCGAGGTAATGGATTGAATCTTTTCAACTAACTCTGTAAATGAATCGAATTTATTGTAATGCAGAATACTTTTACCAAACGTTAAAAAATGATTTTCCCTGTTTTCTGTTCCAATGGCCAGCTGTCCGGTAAGCTGACGTTTTGCAATATTTAACTGATTAACGGATAACGGGTTTTCCCTGAGCCTTTTTAATTCAGCCTGAATAATACGTTCAGATTTCTTCAGATTTCGTTTGTCTGATCCGAAATATATTGTAATTAATCCATTTGACGTAAATGGGGTATAATTAGATTCGATATTATAAGCAATTCCGTTTTTTTCCCTGAGATTAAGATTTAGTCTGGAATTTAATCCGGGTCCGCCTAAAATATTATTCAGAAGATAAACAGAATGTCTGTTTTCATCATAAATGCCTGGTGCAATATTACCTGTAATATAATGAACCTGATATGTTTCCTGGTTCATGGATGAATGAACCGGCCGGTACGTATAATGACCGTTTCTTAAAGGTTTTCCGCTGTTTGCAGGATATATATCAAAATATTTTGTTGCCGTACCGTATACACGTTTGAAACTATAGTTGCCCATCACAAAATAAACCATTTGATTGGTGTGGTAATTCGTCTTAATAAACCTGCTTAAATCCTGTGATGCAAATGCTTCGAGCGTTTCTTCTGTTCCAAGAATGTTATGTCCCAACGGATGATCCTTGAATATCAGGTCTTCAAAATCATCGTGGATGGATTCATATGGAGAATCCTTATAGGAATTAATCTCGTCCAGAACAACATCCTTTTCTTTATATATCTCAGTTTCAGGAAATGTGGAATTAAACGTGATATCTGCCATTAACTCTGTGGCGCGTGCAAGAAATTCTTTTGGGAATGCTGCATAAATAAACGTCTCTTCTTTTGTGGTATAGGCATTTATTTCACCCCCGATATTTTCCAGCCTGTTTAAAATCTGAAGGTTTTTACGTTTGGCCGTTCCTTTAAACAGCATGTGCTCAATAAAATGAACAATGCCGTATTCTTCCGTTCCTTCGTTTGATGAACCACAGTTGATAACGATGCCGCAGTATGCAACGTTGGACTGGTAGGGCAGATGTGCTACCCTGATTCCGTTAGATAATGTTTCTAAATGATATTCTGACATAAGTGGCGCAAATATACATGATTTTTATGTTTGAATTACTCTGTTGATTAAAACAACCTAATACCCACAATTCATATCTCCCCGTATTATATAAAATCAGAAACCCACCCACCTTTATTGCGGTGAATGGGCTTCAGAATTAATGCAACTAATTTTTAAAATCAATGTATTTATTGTGGTAAAAGAGAGCCGTTATAAACCTCACCATTTACTATCAGTCTATAGAAATATATGCGTGAAGTTTCTTTAAAGAACGGAATTTCTATGTTTCTGATATCATCTGTCTCGATGTATGAATCAAAAAGTACATCCAGCAGATTGCCAAGTGAATCATATACTTCAAGCCTTACGTGTGAACTTTCGGTCAGGTTAATATTGAAATATACTTCTCCTTCCGATGGATTTGGGTAAGTACAGAGATTTACACTCTGATCCGAAATTTCTTCAGCAGTTGAAGTGCTGTTGCGGTCAGTATCATCGCAGTGCCCCGGACCAATAATACCATTATTGTATTTGTCGAGTGTTGAGGCAACGGATAAAAATATTTCCCTTGCTTCTTCTGCAGTTTCTATGTTATAACCCGATAATAATTCCATAGCCTGCGAAATTTCATCTGTAACAGCGGAAGGATCTGAGCCTGCCAGTATATTTAAATATGCAGCGCCAAATGCACGACCCAGTATTATATAACAGCTGCTGACTGTAGGACTGGAGATGACTTCAAGGTAAGTCATGTCACTTGTGTAGAATATTTCTTTTTCATATTCATTGCTTCCATCCTGGTCCAGATCAGGTAAATTGGTCCATTTTATATCATATTTACCCGATTCTGATGAATGCGTTTTCCAGTATCCGGGTGTTAAGGTACAGCCTGCTCCGGTTGGTTTCGGATCAGGATCCGGTTCGGGATCAGTTCCATTATCCGGTTCAACCGTAATTAAAACTTCACAGGTAGAAGTTGTTATAATTGCATCATTATCACCAGATATGGTAACTGTATTTTGTATTGATTCAGTTTCACCTGAGAAGTCCGGTCCTTTTGAAATGACATAATTAAAATATACAGGGAGCTGATCGCTGTATGTCACGTCTCCAAGTGGCGATTCAAGCATGTTGTCAAAAATGGTAACTGTACCGTTTTTAATATCAGTTGGCGCATTAAATGTTACGTTTTGAAGAGAGGTAAAAGAAATTCCGTTCAACTGCGCTATAACACTGTTATATCCATTCTGTGCCTTGTTTAATAAAAGACTCAAACTGATGCTTTTTGTCGATCCCGGATCTATCTGAATGACTGATTGTTCGAGCGGGATCTGTTCATAATTAAATAAATCAGATAATTCCACTGACATCATTTCTGTAGGGTGAGGATTATAGATATTAATTGTTCCGTTCATGCTGTAATTATCATCATTGACTGTCGCGTCTACAGTAACTTCAAACGGAATATCAATGGTTTCACCCTCTATGACCGTGTAATTTGTGGAATCACTTGTCTTTCTCACATTCCAGTTACAGCTTCTTTCGAATGTTCCAAAGGTATTCTGTGAAACAACCGGTGCGTAGCAGTTAATTTTTACACTTGCGGAAGCCGACTTGTTGACTTCAATAATTTTTGCGGTATTAGGCAATGTATAATTGTAAATACCATTCATAAAATCGGACTGAATGAGATCATACGTGTAAACCGGTCTGCTGTATGTAAAAACTGCAGATGTATCCACATTATTCCAAACCATATTGCCATATGAATCTGTCACAGTTACGCTATCATTCTCTATAGCTGTGATGTTATTAATTGTATTAAAACTATATGCAACAGATTTTATCTGATCAGTATACGCATTTGCCATGAATGTAATGGCCATTCCATCAACCGGTTTTTCCTGGGAAGTTAATGTATAGGTGAATTCGTTTGTGCTGGCTGGTGGAATGGTAGCGTAACCATACATGTTAGCACCCTCGAGCATAACCTGGCTTCCATTAACCTGTTCCATCACGGTTACAAACAGATAATCATCAGGATTGGTATTGGTAATATATACGGTACCTTTTATGGCATAATAGGTCATTGATCCGGTTTTATCGACCTCAATCTTATAATCTATAGCTGATTCTTCACCTGCCATCAGGTTTAACTCATCTACCGAAGCTGATTTATTAATCGTCCAGTCATAAGAGAGTATTTTATCAGTCGCAACAGTTTTTGACATGGTAGGAATATAATAATTGACAGTGGTTGTTACTTCACTGGATATGTTATATTCATTCATGGTAAATGTATCTGTGACAGAACTGCTCTGTTTGCCATCAATATAATTTGATTCACTCAAAACAGGAGTGTCAAAGCTACGCGTAACTGTCATCAGAGTACTCTCACTTATAGGTTCTTCTGTTATTGCGCCAAATGTGTCACTGATAGTAACGGAACCGTTTGTCTCAGATATTATTGCATCCTCTTCATTAAGTGTTTGTTTTAAAACATCAGAAATCTTTTGGTCATTAATTTCTATAATTACACTGTTTTGCTGATCGATAGGCTTCTGATCAGATGTATATGTATATGTCAGATCAATGGTTTCTCCTGGTTGTAAAACAATTGTATCTCCAGGTGCAATTTCATTAAATTCAACTTCGGAACCATTAAAAATATCTGATACGATCATAGTCATTGGTTCTGTTTCTGAAGGATTTAAAATGGATACAGTGCCTGTTACCTGAAATTTACTATCCGTATAATTCTTATCAGCTTTAATTGTATATGTAACATCTGTCTGATCCGAAGGGAACTGATTCACCTCAGGATCTGAAGTTACCGTTAAATCCCATTCAGAATCCCTGTTGAACGAAGTTACTGTAGTTTGTTCAACTACAGGAGAATAATAGGTTACATTAACAGTCGCATCGTCGCTCTGTCCTGTTTCTGCAATGGTTGCTGTGTTGTCAACATCAAATGTAAGTATTCCTCTAGAAACCTGAGCATCACCCAGGAGCTCTTCGCTGATAGTACGGGTGTACGTCCATTCAGAATCTTCCGAAACATTGTACCAGGCCATGTTGGCATAACTGTCTGTGACATTTATAATGTCATTAACCTCTGATACCATCAACATGTTTTGCGGTAAGGTTATGGCATTTTCTTTACCATAAGTGATACCACCTGATATTAATCTTACAGATAATATAGGATTATCCGGCTCTTTGTCAAGCCTTAAAGTAAAAGGAAATACTTTCGTCTGATCAGGGTTAACTATAAATGAGTTATTATTGGATATGCCAACTATTTCAGCATCAGTGCCATCAATGGATGCCATAAGTTGTCCTGTCAGGTTACTTTCTTTAAGCGGATTAACAACCGTAATTAAGCCTTCAACAAGATAGCCTAGTGTGGCAGAATCTTTCTTAACAGAAACAGTATAGCTTACTTCTTCAGAGGCACCGGTAATCATTTCGAGTGTATCTTCAGACACTGTTTTTTGGATTGACCAATGATTTGTTCGTTCAAAGGATGTGCTGGTTACAACTTTAATCTCAGGTATGCTTACCAATATTAATACAGAATCAGTATCCGTATCTCCTGTCTCGGAAATAATTGCTGTTGAAGATTTGTAAACTGATGACTCCTGTTCATGATAGGTATAGTTGTCCGAATTTGTCCAGGAGAAACTATCTGAAATGCGTCCAAGAAATTGTCCATTTCTGTAGACCGTAACCGTATCGTTCAGAATCTCAGAATTTTCTGATGGAATAAGCGTGGTTTGTGTTTGCTCCTGATTTACAGGGGCCTGGCCAAAAACTTTGAACCCGATTTCTTCCGGTACGTTTTCTGATACCGATGCAGTATATGTACAATGAATACTTTCATCGGGTTTAAGAATACATGGTACAACCCTGTTATATGTGATACTCGTTATACTTATGCCTTCAGCAATGGGTAATAATGAATCAATTGTTAATGCCATCTGTAAGGTATTGTGCACCAATATCTCTCCTGAAATTTCGCATAATTTACTTGAAATACCTGTTTGAGTGGCAGTTGTAATAAACGCAGGTGCATATGATCCACCGGGAAATGTTAGTATTGTATCCTGTACAGCCTCTTCGTCAATCGTCCATGTCTTTTCACTTACACAACTATAAGTTGCAGTATGCGATACATCAACAGATTGAGACAGTACAAAGTCGATATGACTGATATCGTAATACTTACAATCCGCTTTCATGGGAGCGTGTAATCCGGTATCGGAAGAAATGGATAATCCTGAATAGTCATAAATGTTAGCCGCACTGTTGGCATCAGTTATTTCTGTGGATTTTAAGTTATTCAGAGAACCACCTTTAACAATTACTTTTTCAATAGAAAGTCCGGGTGAAGTCTCAAACGAGAAACTCTGATGTTCGTTATTGCCTGTCTTTTTTACTTTTATCCAGGTATTGTTGAACGAAAATTCATTTTCATCGCTGCAGCTATAGAAAGAAGTGGCAGAATCACTCTGCAGATAGAATATTCCTTCATAGTAACCGTCAATTTTAAAGCCCGGGTTATCTCCTAATGTACAGGCTGTAGGATTCCCTTCAACCACATAAGGTACAATTCCCGACAAAGTTGTTACTGAATCACAGTTCTGGGCATTAGTTGAAAATAATTTTATGAACAACAATATTGAAATTAAAAGAGGTAGTGATGTTTTCATATAATGCAAATTTAACGTTTAACCTGAATGGTTCCCTTAAGTTGGTTAAATATAGTTTAAACAAAATTAATACAAAAATTACAATAAAAGAAAATATTTTATCTAAATATGCATTATAAGTTAACGTTATATGTATTTTTGTTTGGTTTTTTTGTGTTTGTAAGATTAATATTAATCGCAGAGAAGAGAGTCAGAATGTATATGTCACTTAGGCAAATTTAAGGCAGAAACATGGTTAGGGTTAAACCAAAGTTTGTCATTCCGGATATAAAGTGGTGATTCAAAATTATTTTCGTAAAGACTACCAGTTCCAAGTCCCTGATGCATTCTGATACCAAGAGTTGATGTCCATTGGGCAATTGCATTCAAACCAATATTTGACTCAAGTGAGGAGGTAATCCAGTATTTTATTTTTAGAAGATCAGCAATATTCATCCATGTTTCGCAAATTTCAAAACCTCCCTGCAAACCCGGTTTTAATATAATGTATTGTGGTGAAATATATGAAAGCAGTTCCCGCTGTTGTTCAAAATCAAAAATTCCGATCAGTTCTTCATCCAATGCCACAGGCACAGGGGTGTTGGCGCAGATTTTTTGCATCAGTTCGGGTTGTCCGGATCTTACAGGTTGTTCAATGGAATGAATTTTTAAGCCGGCCAGTTTGTCAAGTATAAACATCACTTTTTCTTTCTGGAACGCTCCATTTGCATCTACCCTTAATTCAAGTTTATCAGCAGAATATCGTTTTCTTATATCTTTAAGAATATTCAGTTCTGTATTGATATCAATGGCACCAATTTTCATTTTTAAGCAATGGAAACCTTTTGAAAGTTTATCATCTATTTGCCTTGTCATCCAGGCTTTATCACCCATCCATATCAATCCATTAATTGGGATGCCGTCTGTCCCTTTAGTGAACCAATTGTCAACAAACGCATGATATTCTGATCGTAGATCTTTAAGACCGGTTTCAACAGCAAAATGGATCGAAGGCCAATATATGAGATTATTCAATATGCTCTTTAGGTCTTTGCCTGAGTTAATATCTTCAATAACCCGATAAAGCCTGTTTTCAAATTCAGAATTCTCATCAAAACTTAAGCCCGGCAACCGTGAAATTTCACCAATCCCTTTTTTATTTCCATCTTCAAACAATAAAAGCCAGGCAGGTTTAGTTTTTAGAACACCGCGGGACGTTCCTGCCGGAAAGCGGAAAACAAGTGTATGTTTATGAAGTCTGACTTTCATGGCTGAAATTTAGCTTACAAATAAACAAATAATACGACTCAATAGGAGATTATCTGCTTATAATTTAGTATCGGATTGGTTGATTGGCGGGATTGAAAACTTTGGTATCGGGAGTTTTGGAGTAAATGGATCAATGTATTTGATAAATGGCATAAAGCAGAAATCACATACTTATTAACATACTATGTTGAAAACTTGTTGGATAGATGTTAATCAATTGTTTATCTGTTGTTTAAAAGAGGTTTGCTGATGCTGGGTAAAACTATTGACACAAACCTTTTATTATTCCACAGTAAAACGTGAAATTTTGTTATTTTTGTTGCTTGTATAGCAAGATAAAGCTGTTAGAAAAATAAAGTATAAATGGGAAAGTTTATTTTCAGAAAAGGCCACAGTTTGGTTCTGCTCCTGTTTGCAATGATATCTATTTCCTCTTGCGTCACTAAAAAGCAGATTACCTATCTTCAGGCTCCCAACAAAAAAATTCCATCATATGAAGATTACAAACCGGAAAACTATACTGTTAAGCCCGGTGATGAATTATATATAAATGTTGAGCCATTGATGGAAGAGGAGCAGGGATTTCTTTCCACTTCACGACAAATCTCCGGTGGTTCAATGGTTGGTAGAACATTATCTTTATTGAGTTATCTGGTTTACGATGACGGCACCATTGATTTTCCTTATGTAGGAACAATAAAAGTTGAGGGTATGACAACCCGAGAGATTAGAAAGAAGATTATGGATGTGCTGGATGAATACCTGATGGAACAGCCAAAAGTTACCGTCAAATTGGTGAACAGGTACATCAGCATCATTGGCGATGTTAAATCTCCCGGAAGATACGAGATATATGAAGAACAGATGAATATCTTTCAGGCCATGGCTATGTCTGGAGATGTAGGGACCTATGGTGACAGAGCTCAAATAAAGATTATTCGGAATATTGGCGATGAAACGGTTGTAAGGGAATTTGATCTCAGATCTGAGGATATTATCGGTTCAGAATTTTATTATGTGCTGCCGAATGATGTTATATATGTGGAGAAAATGAGAGGTCAGTTCTTTCGGTTCGATAATTTTGGGAATCTCTTTTCAACGATCACTTCTTCGCTATCCTTTTTAATCTTAGTTTTAAGTTACGCAAACGTACCATTGAATTAGTATGAAGAACAAATCTACCGAAGATAGTTATAATAAGCCATATTATCCGCAGATAGAACAGGATGATGAAGGCATTAATATTAAAAAGTGGATTATTAAAATCCTTGCTAACTGGTATTTGTTTGTTTTAGGTGTGGTTATCGCGGGCGGTATAGCCTATTTTGTCAATAAAAAGATTGTCCCGTCTTATAAAGTGGGATCCACAGTGTTGATTGAAGAGTTTAAAAAATCAAACCTGATTGGTGCACAATCTGTGATGCAGGGATATGGTCTTGGAGGTTACACCAATGTGAATAACCAGGTGGTTATTCTGCAAACGTTCTCACTGATTGAAAAAGCCGTGGACTCACTGGATCTTTCGGTGGACTATTATGCCAAGGATGCATTCAGAGAAGTACCGTTGTATAAAAATTCTCCGGTAGTTATTCATTTTGATTCGGTTCCGGGAACTGCAATAAATCTGATTTACTATTTCAGAAATATTGACAATAACCGCTTTAAAATTGTCTCGGACGGGAATGACTTTTTTGAAGGTTTTTCTATAGAAGGCAGATACGGCATCCCTTTGGTTCATAAGGGGATAAAACTGATTGTTACGAGAGATCCGGTTTATTATTCAGATAAAAATCCTATTGATATTAAGTTTCATTACAGAACGAAACAAAGTATTGTTAAAGAGTTTAACAGCAGAATGTCTATCGACTATGTGATGGATGAATCGACAATTGTGGAGGTTTCACTTACCGGACCAAATCCAAGACGGGATCAGGATTTTCTGGACGGATTAACCGCAGAGTTTCTTGATGATAACCTGACCCGGAAAAATCAGGAAGCGATTCGAACCATTGCGTTTATAGATAAACAATTGCGTGACATTGCTGATTCATTGGCGAAAGCCGAAACCAAGCTTCAAAATTTCCGATCTGAAAATCTGGTAATGGATATTTCGGCTCAGGCTAAATTATTGATTGATCAGGCAAACAAACTAGAGGATCAAAGAGCAAACCTTTTGTTACAGAATAGTTATTATGATTACCTGATTAAATATCTGAGAAGTGAAGAAACAACCGGAAGTATTGTTTCGCCTTCTACAATGGGAATAACTGAACCTCTGCTGACGGAACAGGTAAAACAATTTGCAGAATTGCAAAATAAACGTTTGTTATTAACGGATAAGAACCCGCTTTCCGAGACTACAACAAGGCAGATTGAAACTGTGCGTGAAGCGTTGATTGAGACCACTGATAATGTGATAGAAAAAACAAATATTGCCATAGAAGATGTGGATGAACGTTTGGAAGAGGTTAAAAATAAGGCTAAGATTTTACCTGCTACAGAACGTGCCTTGTTGGGGATTGAACGTACATTTACAGTGAACGACAGTTATTACACTTTTCTGCTCCAGAAACGTTCCGAAGCACAGATACAAAAGGCTTCCAATACACCGGATAACCTGGTGCTGGATAAATCGATGGTACTGGCACGGGTTGATGCCAATAAATCGAGAATCAATTTTTTGATATCTCTCGTATTGGGACTTGGTTTACCCTTTTTGTACATCATTCTGAAGGATTATTTCAATACACGTATTCAAAGCAAGGATGATATTGAAAAGGTCTCAAGTGTTCCTGTGTTAGGAATGATCCCGCATACAAAGAAACAGGCCAGAGTTATTACCGTTAAATATCCTAAGCTGGCTGTTTCTGAGGCATTCAGAACGATCCGGACCAGACTGGAATTTATGGTCCAGGGCGAAGGTAAGATGATGATGCTGGTGACTTCATCCATGCCGGGTGAAGGAAAAACATTTACGTCGCTGAATATGGCCGGTATTTATGGTCTGTCAGGGAAGAAGACGGTTCTTTTAGGATATGACCTCAGAAAGCCCCGGATTGCAAAATATCTTGACATCAATGCTACTCCGGGGATCTCAAATTATCTTATAGGAAAAGTAACCCTTGATGAGATCATTCAGAAACCTGAAGGGTTACCATTTGATGTTATTGTATCAGGAACAGTACCTCCTAATCCGGGAGAATTAATCGGATCAGAAAAGAACAGGGAATTATTGGATGAACTTAAAAAGCATTATGATTATATTATTATTGACTCAAGTCCGGTAGGAATTGTATCAGATGGTTATCTTCTGGCTCATTTTACAGATATCAATTTATTCATTGTTAGACACAATTACACTATTAAGCAGTTGCTCAAAGATAATCTTGAAACTGCTACTGCAGACGGAATTCCAAATCTTGCAGTGATAGCGAATGATATTCTGGTGAAAAAGAGTACTTACCGCTATGGAAGATATGTATATGGCAGAAGATATGGTAGTGGTTATGGCTACGGCTATGGTTATGGCTACGGCTATGGTTACGGTTACGGCTATGGTTACGGTTACGGCTATGGTGAAGGGTATATTGAATCAGAAGAAGATAATAATTCAGGATCGGACGAAAAGGCTTAGCCTGTCAATATAAATTATCAAGGTAATTCATGTTGGGTTGAACCTGAATGAAATACCTTTTTTTTATAAATAGAAAGCCTGCTCAGAAACGGTAAACTGTGACTGAGGAGGCGAAGCTGCGTAAAGATATGAACGGAAAAAACAACAAATATGCATGGTATGCTATCTATACCCGTTCAAGAGCTGAAAAAAAAGCATTTGAATACCTGAATGAGGACGGGATTGAAGCTTATCTGCCTTTAAAGAAAACATTACGGCAATGGAGCGATCGTAAGAAGATGGTTGAAATGCCGTTGGTTCCTTCTTACATTTTTGTTTATGTATCAGAAAAGGAATATTACAAAGCATTGAATACACCTTATACTATACGATATGTTACATTTAACGGCAAGGCTGCACCAATTCCGGAACGGGAAATTAACCTGCTGAAATTGATGTTAAGGGAGCTCCCCAACGACGTAAACCTTATTGTGACAGATATTGAAAAAGGTGACATGGTGGAGATAACTGCAGGTCCTTTGAAAGGGGCAAAAGGAGAGGTAGTGTACAAAAAGGGAAAGCAACATTTTCAGGTGAGGCTCGAACCTTTAGGATATGCGGTTCAGGCAGAAGTAGCCGGGGCATTTTTACAGAAACTGAAAGCTTAAGACTTTTACCGGTTTAATACATCTATATGACAGTTGATGCTTATTTGGTAAGTGCAGTCATTATTCTGATGGTCATAGCTCTATTTAAAGAGTTGTTCAGACCAGGACTTATACTCTTTTCGGGTATATTTCTGTTCATGGCTCTTGGTATCATTGATGTTCAGGAGGCTCTGGCAGGATTTTCCAATAAAGGGATGATTACAATAGCCATTTTATTTTTGGTAAGCGAAGGAATTCGTCAGACCGGTGCACTTAATTATCTGGCTAAAGTGATGTTGCCCAAAAAAGCATTGCCTGTACCCATATTGTACCTTAAAACATTAATCCCTGTATCCGGGTTATCCGCGTTTTTAAATAATACACCGGTTGTCATTATTTTTGCACCAATATTTAAAAAATGGGCGGAAAAAGTAAATTTACCTGCATCAAAATTTTTAATCCCGTTATCATATGCCACAATTTTTGGAGGTGTGTGTACCCTGTTTGGAACGTCGACTAACCTGGTTGTTCATGGTTTAATGCTGGATGCCGGGTTTAAAGGATTTGGTATTTTTGAATTGGGGAAAGTCGGTGGTTTAATTGCCATTGCAGGCTTTATTTACCTGATAGTATTTGGTAACTGGTTGTTGCCCGGGAAAAAGGTACCTAAAACATATTCATTTACAAATTTCAGGGAATATTATTTTGATGTATTAGTTAAACCCGGAGGTCCTTTAATTGGAGAGATGATAGAGAAACGAAAGAATCTGAAACTGAAGGATTTTCTTGTTTCATCCATCCATAGAAATGGCCAGATTATTAAGACTACGCGGGGAAGGTATATCATTGAAGAAGGTGATCATTTGATTTTGGCAGGAAAATCGGAGACCATAGAAATATTGCTTGAAATAGACGGATTGGAACTGGCTTGTCTGAGTAAGGTAAGTGATTCATTCCGTAGGCAGCATCTAAAACAAATCGAAGCAGTAATATCACCACGGTTCCCCGGTATTGGAAGAAAGATCGGTGAATTTGACTTCCTGTCTCACTATGGTGGAATTGTTATGGCTGTGCACAGGAATGGAGAGAGAATATCATCTAACGTAGATGAACTGGTATTAAAAGAGGGGGATAATTTAATACTGCTGACAACTGAAAAGTTTCTTAATGACTGGGGTGATTCCCGTGTGTTTTATACTACATCTTATCTTGGCGATATAAGTAAGCCGGAGAAAAAGGATAAAATGTGGATGTCTCTTATAATTTTGATGGGAATGGTCATTGGGACGACTGCTTTTCAGAATTACAGGATATTCGGTAAAGCTCCTTTGGATATGTTTTTCTTTGCAGCAATGGCGACCGTACTCATGGTCTGGACTAAAATTATTCCTGCTCAGAAATACACCAAGGCAATAAGCTGGGACGTTATTATTACGATTGCCTGCGCATTTGGTATCAGCAAAGCGCTCAATAATTCAGGAGCTGCGGATGTGGTGGCCTCGTTTACAATTAATATTTTTAAACGCTATGGTCCTTATGGTGTGATTGCTGGGATATATCTAATTACAATGATATTTACAGAAGTGATCACTAATAATGCTGCAGCAGCTTTAAGTTTTCCAATTGCATATTCAGCTGCTCAGCAGTTAGGAGTTGATCCAAAGCCATTTTTTGTAGCGATAGCTATGGCTGCTTCTGCATCGTTCAGCACTCCAATAGGATATCAGACAAACCTTATTGTGCAAAGTATAGGGAATTACAGGTTTGCGGATTATTTACGCATTGGTTTACCTCTTAATTTTATCAGTATGGCAGTGTCAATAATTTTTATCCCTTATTTTTGGGAATTTTAATGAAAAATGAAATAAACAGATACAAGACTAATTAATATGAAAGAGATCAGTATTGCTGTAATCGGACTTGGATATGTAGGATTACCACTGGCTGTTGAATTTGGTAAAAAATATAAAACGGTTGGTTTTGATATTAATCCAAAGCGAATCAGTGAATTAAACCAGGGGAAAGACCGTACTTTAGAAGTAGAAGATGAAAACCTGAAAGCAGTTATTGATGCTTCGGATGATAAAAAGGGTATATCCTTTACCACGGATTTAAACAAAATTCGTACATGCAATTATTTTATTGTTACGGTTCCTACACCGATAGACGAAAATAAGGTACCGGATTTAACACCATTAAAAAAGGCTTCCGCTACAGTAGGGCAGGTGCTGAAAAAGGGAGACATAGTTATATATGAATCCACGGTTTATCCGGGCGCAACTGAAGAGGAATGTGTGCCTGTTCTGGAAGAAGTTTCAGGGTTAAAATTTAATGTGGATTTCTTCGCCGGATATTCTCCCGAGCGTATTAACCCGGGTGATAAATTGCATACAGTAACTAAAATTCTTAAAGTAACTTCCGGATCAACACATGAAGTAGCTGATAAAGTTGACAGCTTATATAAATCTGTTATTATTGCAGGTACACATAAAGCATCGTCTATTAAAGTTGCTGAGGCATCTAAAGTGATTGAAAATGCACAGAGGGACCTGAATATATCATTTGTGAATGAATTGGCATTAATTTTTGACAGGATCGGAATCGATACCAATGAAGTAATAGAAGCTGCAGGTACAAAATGGAATTTTCTGAAATTTAAACCAGGTTTGGTGGGCGGTCACTGCATTGGCGTTGATCCTTATTATCTGGCATTTAAAGCAGAGTCTCTTGGATATTATCCCGAAGTCATCAGGTCGGGAAGAAGGGTAAATGACAACATGGGCATTTTTGTTGCAAACAAGGTGCTTAAACTGATGATAAAAAAACAGAAGGCCATTGCTGATGCAAGGATTTTGGTCTTAGGTGTAACTTTCAAGGAAAACTGTCCTGATGTTAGAAATACCAAAGTAGTGGATGTAGTGCACGAATTCAAGGAGTTCAGTAATGAAGTTGTGGTATTGGATCCGTGGGCAGATAAAGAAGAGGTTAGAGAAGAATATGGCATTGATATTGTTAATGATCTGAATACGGTAAACGGTAAAACATTCGATGCCATAGTATTGGCGGTATCACATAATGAATTTTTAGAGATGGATTTTGATGCACTTAAAAACGGAAACGCTGTAATATTCGATATTAAAGGCGTTTTGCCAAAGGAAATCGTTGACGGACGATTATAAGATAGAATCAAGAACCAAGACACAAGAATCAAGAACCAGAATACAAGTATAGTCACGGTTCACGAATTACGGCTTACGATTCACGATTAACGAGTTTAGCATAAAACATCAATATGTCTTAAGAACTTACTACTTATTACCTATCACTTACAACTAAATTATGAACGAGATACATCCGATATTTGACAGAATACTGCAGCGTAAAGATAAAGAGACACTGCTAAACCAGCGTTCTGTATGTGTTTGGTTTACGGGTTTTTCAGGATCAGGAAAATCGACCCTGGCAATTAATCTCGAACAGGAATTACATAACCGCGGATTTTTGACACAAATTTTGGATGGTGACAATATTCGTTCCGGGATTAATAAAAACCTCTCATTTTCAAAAGAGGACAGGGCGGAAAACATCAGAAGAATCGCAGAGGTGACAAAGTTATTTGTAAATGCAGGCGTAATAACCCTGAATACATTCATTAGTCCACGCAACGAAATGAGGGAAACTGCCAAAAATATAATTGGTAAAGAAAACTTTGTCGAGGTTTTTGTGAATGCACCGATTGAGGTGTGTGAAAAAAGAGATACCAAAGGGCTTTATAAAAAAGCCAGAGCAGGAGAAATAAAGAATTTTACAGGCATAGATGCTCCGTTTGAAGCCCCTGTAAATCCTGATGTTGAAGTAAAAACTGATATGCTGTCACTATCAGAATCTACCGAAAAAATTCTTAAATTTGTTTTAGAAAAAATAGCTGTTTAATTATTTTATCCTCATATACCTAACCAAATTATTACACAATGAATTTATTAAACAATGCCATAACGGCCGCAATCCTGGCAGGAGAAGAAATAATTAAGGTTTACAATTCTAACGATTTTGAAGTAGTGACTAAATCAGATAATTCTCCTTTGACAAAAGCAGATAAAAAGGCGCACCTGAAAATTACCCAGGTATTACAAAAAACAGGCATTCCTGTTTTAAGCGAAGAAGGAAAAGATATTTCTTTTGAGGACAGAAATTACTGGGAATTCTTTTGGCTGGTTGATCCGTTAGATGGAACTAAGGAATTTATAAAGCGAAATGGTGAGTTTACAGTAAATATTGCTCTCATAAAAGAAGGTAATCCGGTAATGGGAGTGATCTATACGCCTGTAACATCGACCCTGTTTTATGGAGACCTGAATATTGGAGCCTTTAAGACCAAAGTTGAAGAAATACCTGTTGGTGAAGAAATAAAATTTAAAAGTGTTGACAGGCTGCCATGTCGCAAAACTGAAAAATATACGATTGTGGCAAGCCGTTCCCATTTAAGTATTGAAACGGAAGCCATAATAGAAGAAAAAAGAAAAGCTTTCGGTGACATAAATATCATTTCAAAAGGCAGTTCCTTAAAATTATGCCTGGTAGCAGAGGGAAGCGCCGATTTTTATCCGCGCCTGGGACCAACGATGGAGTGGGACACTGCTGCAGGTCATGCTATTGCAGTAGCTGCAGGATGTACCGTTATCAGACACGATAATAAAGAACCGCTGACATATAACAAGGAAAATCTGCTGAACCCATGGTTTGAAGTTTTTAGGTGATGTTTACAGGTTACAGGTTACGAGTGACGGGTTACAGGTGATAATTTATTGTAAAAATGGAAATAAAAAGGTCATTCTTAAAAAATCCGCAGTATACAAAACAAACAAGGCGTAATCTCAGAAATAATCCAACATCCGAAGAAAAGCTATTGTGGCAATATTTGAAAAGTCGTAATCTGAATGGAAAAAAATTTCGAAGACAATATGGTATTGGTCCATATGTGGTGGACTTTTATTGCCCGGAATATAATTTTATAATAGAATTAGATGGATTGATACATTTAAAAGAAGATAACAAAAAATATGATGAAGAACGATCTTGTTTTCTAAATGAAAATGGTTTTACCCTAATACGATTTACAGATGAAGAGATCAACAAAAATATTGTTGGCGCACTTCAAAAAATAGAATCTTACTTAAAATAAATACCACCCCCAGCCCCCTCCTTGACAAGGAGGGGGAATAAAAAGGGGGAGGTCATTAATTGAAATTGTCATGCAAAAAACTTTTCTTGTAACCGGCGCTGCCGGATTTATAGCTTCGCGAACGGCAGAGATGCTGTTGGAGCAGGGGCATACTGTTGTTGGTCTTGATAATTTGAACGACTACTACGATGTTCGTTTGAAAGAACACAGGCTGGAAAAATTGAAGCAGGATCCGAACTTTATATGGAAATATCTGGATATTGAGGATTTTAATGCGCTTAAAACATTATTCCAGGAATATAGTTTTAGTGTGGTGTTTAATCTTGCGGCAAGGGCCGGCGTAAGGTATAGCCTCGAGAATCCGTTTGTATATAACTCTACAAACTCAACAGGAACGTTGAATTTGCTGGAGCTGATGAAGCAGAATGGTGTAAAGAAAATGGTGCTGGCATCTACCTCTTCATTGTATGCTGGATTACCCATGCCGTTCACCGAAGATCTGGCTGTAAATACACCTCTGACTCCGTATGCTGCATCAAAAAAGGCCGCTGAAATGATGGCGTATTCTTACCACAAGATGCATGATCTGGATATTTCAGTAGTGCGTTACTTCACTGTATTTGGACCGGCAGGACGTCCGGATATGGCTCCACTGCGTTTTGTAAAATGGATTGCAGAGGGAACTCCGATCACTTTGTATGGTGATGGTGAACAGGCGCGCGATTTTACCTTTGTGGATGACATCGCCCGAGGAACCATCGCTGCCGGCAAAGAAGTGGGATATGAGGTGATCAATCTGGGCGGTGGTAATAATCCTGTTAGCATTAACAGTTTTATTGCCATGATTGAAGAGATGACAGGCAAAAAAGCCGTTATTGACCGCAAACCGATGCATAAGGCTGACATGAAGGAAACCTGGGCTGATATATCCAAGGCAGAACGCTTACTTAACTGGAAACCTCAGGTATCCGTTGAAGAGGGTGTAAAACAAACGGTGGACTGGTATTATGCCAACGAGGAGTTTGTGAAAGATCTTCAAGTTATTTAGGGTTACAAAAAACTATGGCAAAACCTTTGGTAACTATAGCATGTGCAACCTATAATCAGGAAAAATACATTGCGCAGGCTATTGAAGGATTTTTGATTCAAAGAACAACGTTTGACGTGGAAATCCTTATCCATGATGATGCATCAACAGATAACACGCCAAACATCATCAGGGAATACCAAAAGAGGGATGAACGGATTAAGGTCATTTTTCAAAACGAAAATCAGTATTCCCAGGGTATAAAACCCTTTGTGGACATATTGAGTCAACAGGCCAAAGGAAAATATATTGCCATTTGTGAGGGTGATGATTACTGGACCGATCCGTTGAAATTACAAAAGCAGGTTGACTTTTTGGAAACACATCCTGAATATGGCATGGTGCATACTGATCATGAAATTTATTCTGAACATCAGAACGAGTTTGTTAAAAGAAAATTTGATGCACCGGAATTCAACGATAATCCAACATTCGAAGAGATACTGTTGAAAAACCCTGTATCCACGTTAACAGTTTTAGTTGATCTCAGTCTGATGAATAATGTTATTAGCGATTTTCCCAAAAATAATACCTGGAAATTGGGAGATTTTCCCATGTGGCTTGGAATCGCTCACTATTCAAAAATCAAATATTTGACAGATAATACAGCCGTATATCGCGTATTGAATAACTCCCTGAGTAATCAGTTGGACTTTAGTAAAAAAATAGCCATGTTCAATTCCGTATTTGAGGTGAAAACATGGTTTATGGAAAATTACGGTTGTTCAGATGTGATCAGAAAAAAAGTTGAGGAGAATTACTTTAGGGAAAAACTAAGATTGGCCTTTGTATTTAGAGAACCCGTAACTGCATTTGAGGCAAAACAAGAACTTAGAACAACTAAAGCATTTAATTTTTTAGATGCTTTATTTGTTTTTGGATCGAGAAACAAAATAAACCAGTTCATTGTAAAAGTATATTTAAAACTCTTCGTTTAGAATATTTAATATGGATTCTGTAACCCATATCCTGGTTAAAATTAACTACAATATGTTAAACTCGTCCTCCTTATTAAATGGAGGTCCCCGATTTATCGGGGGGAGGATTTCCATTGGCTGAAATGAATAATAATTAATGAAAAAAATATTAGTTACACAACCCTTTTTGCCACCTTTAGATGAGGTACAACCATATCTTGAACAGATATGGAAAAATAAATGGCTGACCAATAAAGGGCCGTTTCATCAGGAACTGGAACAAAAACTGGCAGAATATCTTGGAGTAAAACATGTGGCTTTATTCAGTAACGGCACATTAGCGCTTTTAATTGCTTTAAAGGCTTTAGGAATTAAAGGAGAGGTTATTACAACACCTTATACATTTGTGGCAACAGCACATGCGTTGTTATGGAATAATCTGAAGCCCGTATTTGCCGACGTAGATCCGGTATACGGTAACCTCGATCCGAATTCTGTTGAAAAAGCGATAACAAAAAAAACAGAAGCCATTCTTCCGGTGCATGTATATGGTAATCCCTGTGATGTAAATGGATTGCAAGAGGTAGCAGATAAGTATAGTTTAAAAATTATTTACGATGCAGCCCATGCATTTGGAGTTAAAGTAAATGAGAACAGTATCATGCAGTATGGCGACCTCTCTGTAATGAGTTTTCATGCCACCAAGCTGTTTAATACGTTTGAAGGCGGTGCCATTGCCTGCCATACAGATGAGATGAAAAACAAAATCGATCACCTTAAGAATTTTGGCTTCGATGGAGAAACCACCATCATCGGCACAGGGATTAACGCCAAAATGAATGAGTTTTCTGCAGCGATGGGATTAATTCAATTAAAGCATTTTGAGGACATATTAGAAGAAAGGACCGTTTTGGCAAACACTTATCGTAGTTTGCTTAAAGATGTTAAAGGAATTCGTTGTTTGGATTCGATCGACGAGGTAAAGCACAACTATGCCTATTTCCCTATTTTTGTGAATGAACAGCAATATGGCATGAGCCGAGATGCCCTTTACGAAAAACTTAAGGAGCAAAACATCTTCGGTCGGCGTTATTTCTATCCCCTAATATCATGGTTAGCAACCTATAATCATCTTAATTCGGCAAAAGCAGAAAATCTGCCAAATTCAGAAAATTTAGCTGAGCAGGTTATTTGCCTTCCCATTTATCCGGGGCTTGGAACTAAAGTTGTTGAGGAGATTTTTAGCATCATAGAATCCGCTTCTTAATATTTATATACCTAGTAACGGGTAACAGAAAATCGGTCACGCTTAACGTATAACGAAAAACTCCCTACTAACTACTATTTTCTATTCATTGTGGCTTAATAGGTTGTAGAACAAGTGGAGGACAGGCCTTAAAAAAATTGTGGTGCTATATGGTACTTTCTGTGAAAACGAGCAGAGGTGTATGCAGGTTCTTTAACCAAGGTTTGAATATAGAAACTAATTAACAAAAGGTATGTGTAGTGTAAATGAACTCTTCATCCTAATCTATCTTAGTGAAAAAGGATCTCAAATAAATAAAGATTGTGAAGCTACTAACCAACCATACACGATTATTAATTAGAACATTATCGCACAGCAGATAAATGGGTAGTTTAAAAGCCAAAACAATTTCAGGTTTATTGTGGAGTTTCATTGATAATTTCTCCAGATTAGGATTAACCTTTGTTATCGGAATTATCCTTGCTCGTTTGCTAACGCCAAGAGAGTTCGGTTTAATTGGGATGATTACCATTTTTATTGCCCTTTCACAATCTTTGGTGGATAGTGGTTTTACACAGGCTTTGATACGCAAGAAAGATTGTACACAAGCCGACTATTCAACGGTATTTTATTTTAATCTCTTTGTAGGGATTGTTTTATATTTGATATTATTTTTATCAGCAGGGGCTATCAGCCGTTTTTTTGATGAGGCCCAATTGTATTCCATAGTGCAAGTTGTTGGTTTAAGTATTGTCATAAATGCTTTTACCATTGTTCAAAGGGCAAGATTAACCAAAGAAATCAATTTTAAACTTCAAACAAAGATTTCAATTATAGCTTCCATTGTTTCAGGTTTCATTGGAATAGGGATGGCATATGTAGGTTTTGGTGTTTGGAGCTTGGTTTTTAAAACTCTATTAGGCGTTGCAATTACTTCCTTATTGTTATGGTTGTGGAACAAATGGATACCCTCTCCTATATTTAGCAAAAAATCGTTTAAAGAGATGTATTCTTTTGGCTATAAGTTAATGATTAGCGGTTTAATTAATACGTTATATAAGAATATCTATTTGCTAATCATTGGTAAGTATTTTTCAGCTGCTGAATTGGGATTTTATACGCGGGCTGACCAGTTTAGAAATTTACCCTCACAAAACATTACAAGTGTAATTCAGCGCGTAAGTTATCCGGTACTTTCAGAGATCCAAAACGATGTTCCAAGATTAAAAGAGGCTTACCGAAAAATTATAAGAAGCACGATGCTGATTGCTTTTGTCTCAATGTTGATGATGGCAGCTGTTGCAAAACCGCTTGTTTTAACTTTGATTGGAGAGAAATGGTTGCAATCGGTTGTCTATCTTCAATTATTAAGTTTTGTAGGTATGTTATACCCACTATCTGCTATAAATTTAAATATGTTGAACGTACAGGGCAGATCTGATCTTTTTTTGCGACTTGAGATTATTAAAAAAACCATGGCCGTGCCAATAATTATTGTTGGAATATATTTTGGTATACGTGTGATGATTTTTGGAATGATTATCAATTCAATAATAGCTTATCTATTAAATAGTCATTATTCTGGAAAGCTTATTGCTTATTCAAATAAGCAGCAATTAAAAGATATTTTCCCTTCGTTTATTTTAGCATTGTTTATTGGAGGAATTGTGTATCTAATTGGTGTATTATTATTGTTACCAAATTATTTAATTTTAATCATTCAATTGTTAGCCGGTGGAGGATTATTTATTTTATTGGCTGAATTGGCTAAAATGCAAGATTATATATATATAAAAGAGATTTTTTTAGATAAAGTATTAAAACGGAAAAATAACTAAAAAGAGTAAACTCATCCTTGAACCCAAAGGCAATATCACCACTGGTTGAATTTGTAGAATTGTTAAAGTATAAATAGTTCAGAAAATAGCTTCTCAATAATTTTAAATTTCACCAGTAATTAGATGCTGCGTTGGCTAAATATAAAGGTGTAATGAGTGTTTCTCTTCTCAAAAAGGATGTTCTTACAAGTTTTGCAGATTAATGGCGAAGTGATTACGAAGCCCTATATTTTGTGGATGCCACCCATTCGCTCAATTGGAATGGCATCAAACCTGTTCTTGTTAATGTGTATCCTGTCTATAACAATCTTGACCCCGCAAAAATTGAAATGGCCATTACTCGTAAAACTAAGGCCATATATTTATGGATGGAGGGGAATATGACAAAAACATAGATGAGTTGTATGATTATTTAAAAGCTAACAATAATTATGGTCGCCGAAATTTTTACACTTTGGTGAATATATTCCAAATTACAAAGGTCTAGATTCAGAAAAACCAGTCAATTTACTAAATGCTCATAAGATAGCTGAACAATTGATTTGGAGCCTTTATACCTTACTATGGAATTAATGAGATAAATCTAATAATCAAAGTAATTCTTAATAAATGAATATTAATAGATACGCTAAAAAACTTAAGAAAAGAATTTTAAACATTATACTTATTCAGAAGTGGTATATTAAATTTACCAGAAAAAAAGCGCCTGATTTTATGATAATAGGCGCCATGAAGGCTGGAACAACAAGTTTATATCAATATCTGTCCGGGCACCCTGATTTAATTTGTTCTACTATAAAGGAGCCAAGTTTTTTTAGTTGGAAACATGGGAATGGAATAAATGAGTACTTAAGATACTTCCCAGGTAAAAAGAAGATTAAAGAAAAATTAGTATTTGAAGCATCGGCTACATATTTGCATCATCCAAAATCGGCTATAAGAATTAAACAATTAATACCAAATAGCAAATTGATCATCATCCTCAGAGATCCAATAGAAAGGGCAATTTCACATTTTAATTATTATTCAAGTAAGACTTCACTATTTGCGAAAAATAATCCTTTATCCATTGAAAATAGAGAGATTCGTCAAGCTTTTTTAGAAGATATAAATGGTGCTGAAAAAGAATGGAATAAGCAATATTGCAGGTTTAGCCGTTATGGAGAACAAATTCAACGTTTTTACAATTTATTTGAATCAAATAAAATTTTAGTTTTGGATTTTGAAGAGCTTCAAAATTACCCTAAAGAGATATTAAATAAAATTTCTAATTTTTTAGATATTGATCCAACATATTTTGAGACATATAGAAAAACAAGTAATAAAATGACAAGTGCAGAATCTTTTGATCCTAAAAAAAAGAAAGAGTTAAATATTTATAATTCGCAAGAATATTCAATAGAACTCCCATCTGATTTAAAAAAGGAGTTAATAAATTTTTATAAAGAGGACATTTCGTTGCTATTAACTTTGTCAAAAACTAACTTTTCTTGGAGTAAGCTATATAAGTAAAATTGTGCTATTTTGAGATAACTCAGAATGAATGTATAGCTTATAGGTTTTATATCAAAATGTTACAAAAATAATATATTATGAAGATAGCAATAATGCAACCATATTTTATGCCTTATATAGGCTATTTTTCCTTAATCAAAAATGTGGATAAGTTTGTTTTCTTCGACACAGTACAATATATCAATAAAGGTTGGATGAATAGAAACCGAATATTGTCACAGTCTAAAGAAGGAGTTGGCTATATTACTGTACCTGTAAAAAAAGCTTCAAGAGACATGCTTATTAAAGATACTTTTATTGATGCTGATAAAAATTGGAAAGAAAAAATACTTGGACAGCTGCAGTTTTACAAAAAAAAAGCACCTTATTATTTTAGAACATATAAACTGGTTGAGGAAATTTTAAACTATGATACCAATAAAATTTCGGAGTTGAATATTTATACTATAAAACGAATTTGTGCATATCTTGATATTAATACTGAATTTGAAATTTTTTCCACGGGCAAAATCCAAATCGATAAAGTTAATGCACCTGATGAATGGGCTTTAGAAATATCTAAAGCCTTAAAAGCAAAACAATATATTAACCAACCTGGAGGACAGTCATTTTTTGACAAGAAAAAGTATGATAATGCTGGTATTGATTTGAAATTTATTAATGTGAATTTAAAAGCTTATAAAACTTTTTCAGATGTTTTTATACCCGGATTATCTATTGTGGATGTATTGATGTTTAATACTTCTGACGAGATAAATAAACTTCTTGATGATTTCAAATTATTTTAAATTATGATAACAAAGTCACCAGTTAAGGTTTTGAATCACTATGAACAGCTAACATTCACCAATTCTGCTCGAATTGCTTTTAAATTATTATTAAAACACTTGAAATTTAAAAACGAGGAGAAAATTTTACTACCAGCATATATAGGTATAACTGATAGAGAAGGATCAGGAGTTATTGATCCAATCCAATCTTTGTCAATTAAATATGAATTCTATTCAATTAATAATAATTTTAAAATTGATTGTGAAGAGATAGAATCAAGGTTAAAGACAAAACAATATAAGGCTTTATTAATTATACATTATTTTGGTTTTGTACATTGTAATATGCAATTAGTGAAAACGATTTGTGAGAAACATAATGTTGTTTTAATTGAAGATTGTGCTCATAGTTTTAATTCTTACCATAGAGATAGGAAGCTTGGAGATTTCGGAGATTTTAGTTTTTTTTCAATTCATAAGTTTTTTGCTCTCGAAAATGGTGGCTATCTAAAAAATAATACAAATGATTGTATAAACGAAGAATTAGAAAATCATGATAAAATTAAGAGTGAAACATTAGAGTCAGTTTTCAAAGGAAAGCTCAATATGATTTCAGAAATTCGTGTAAAAAACTACAATTATTTAAATGAGAAACTATCTAGTATTTCTGAGGTTGAAGTGTTGTTTCCTAAAATTGAAGATGGTATTGTTCCGATGAATTTTCCAATTCTTTTACCTGAAAATATTCGTGAAAAACTATATTTTTATTTAATGGAAATCCAAATACCTACAATTGCATTATATTATCGGTTAATTGAGGATATTAAAATGGAAGAGTTTGCCTACTCACATTATTTATCACAAAATATTCTGAATCTTCCAATTCATCAAAGCATTAGTTTTGATGATATTGATTTTATTGTAGGGCAAATAGTGTTGTTCTTTAAAAGTAATTAAATTCATTATAAATGAAAAAGATATTAATATTTGGTGCTACAGGGCAGATTGGAGCATATACAGCTCTTGAATTGAAAGAAGCAGGATATAATGTTGTTGCATCAGGTCTCAGAGAAAGTGACAATGGTTTTTTCCAAGATTATAACATTCCATATTATTCGGTTAATATTTCTAATAAAGCGTCATTTGATAAAATAAAAAATAAGGATTTTGATGTTGTAGTTAATGTAGCAGGAAATGCTCCTTCAAAAGTAAAAGGTTATAATCCTGAATTATATATTGATATGTTTGTAACTGGTACTTTAAATATACTACACTTTTGCATTGAAGAAAAAGTACAGAAGATTGTTTCTACACATACTCGTGCAGATTCCAGTTATTTAATGAACTCTAGGGAATTAGTTGAAGCCGATATTGAGAAGAGGTTTCCCTTAACAGGAGATCATTCCATTTATACAATTTGTAAAAATGCTGCGGTTGATTTAATGGAACATTTTTATACGCAGCATGGATTGAAAAGATTTATATTTAGACTGCCAACGATTTATGATTATCATCCTGATAAATTTTATTTTGTTAATGGTAAAAAAAGAATAATGGCATATAGGTATATAATAGATCAAGCCATTCAAGGAAATGAAATTGAGATATGGGGAGATCCATCAAGGGCAAAAGAAATTTGTTATGTTAAAGATTTAACTCAGTGTATTGAAAAAGCAATTGAATCTAACTTAGAAGGAGGAATGTATAATTTTGGTAGGGGAGTTGGAGTAACAATTGAAGAACAAATAAAAGGTATTGTTAAGGTTTTTTCATCAAAGGAAAATCCCTCTAAAATTATCTACAGGCCTGATAAACCTGATTCAAGACAATTTATTCATGATATTTCTAAGACAAGGAATGATTTAGGCTATGAGCCTAAATATGATTATATTTCACTCTTAAATGAGTTTAAAAAAGAGATGGAACTAAACAGGTTTAAAAAACTTTGGGGAAATATTGATGATTATGAATAAAGTAATTGTAATCACAAATGAATTAAACTATGAAGAGAAATCTTATATATTTTCATTTTTATTTTCTGATTATTTCCAGATACCATATAAAATAAAAATTGAAAAGCATTGTGAAACTTATAATTTTATATTTTCGGATAAGAAATTAATCTTTAAGGATGAGTTTTTTAGGTATTTCGCTGAACCTTTATCCTATTTAAGTGAAAAGAATATTCCTACCAATCTTGAAAGAATTTCGTTTAATGATGTAGTCAAAGATATTCCTGTCATTTATGGCGATAATAAAATTTTAACATCTACAGATGAAATTTATTGCGGGCTTGATATTGTTGCTTCCTGTTTTTTTCTGTTAACTCGTTGGGAAGAATATGTAATAGCTAATAGATATAAGGATAATAGACCTGTTGAATCATCTCTACTTTCCATAAAAAACAGTTTTTATGATCAACCAGTTGTAAATGAATATTTAAAACTAGTTGAATCTTTTTTCCAGATACTTAAAATCCCTTATTTTATACCAGAAAGAAAGTTTTCTATTAAATTAAGTCATGATGTAGACTGGTTATATTTAAGTTCTCAAAATCAATTGTGGAAAAATATTTCTAAACGTATTTTTATTAAGAAGCAAACATTACATTCTTTAAAAATAATATATAGATACTATTATTATAGGTTGTCTAGAATTAATCCATTTGATCCATTTGATGAATTATTAGAAATAGGAAATAAATTCAATTTAAATCTGGCTTTTTATTTTAAAGCAGTAGAGGAAGGAGAGAAGGGATTTACATATAGCATTAAACATAATAGAGTTAGTAATATAATCCAAAAAATATCGAAGGCAGGTTTTGAGATTGGTTTTCATCCTTCAGAAAATACTGTTAACAATGATAATCAATTTGAAATTGAAGCTAATCGTTTAAAAGAAATTGCAGGAAGTAATATTAAGGGAGGGCGTAATCATGGGTTATATTATTTTAAAGATACGTTTAATCAATGGGAAAAAAATGACTTTTCTTATGATGCAGGACTTGGATTTCAATTCGTAAATGGTTTTAGGTGTGGAATCTGCCATGACTTCTATATTTTTGATATTTATAATAGAAAGAAATTAAATTTGAAAGAAATACCATTTGTTGCAATGGATACGACAGTATTAAGAAACAAGCTTCAACCGCATGAATTGTTTAGTGATGTAGTGAGAATAATCCAAACAGTAAAAAGGTTTAATGGTAATGTTACTTTTAATTGGCATAGTAATTTAATTAATACTATTGACTTGAAAAAATATAAGGAAGTATATATTAGGATTTTAAATTATATAGGTGGATTGAAATGAAATGGACTAAAAAAGGATTAATATACAAAGCTGAAGGGAAATTTGGATTTGATTTTTCCCATTGTCATAAACCTACACCTTTTCTTTTAGATGAGGAAACAATAAGATTGTATTTTGGTGTTAGAGATAGAAATAATAAAACCAGGACAACTTTTATTGATTTAAATAAGAATAATCTTAAAGACATAAAGTATATTCATAATCGTCCTGTACTGGATTTAGGTAAGATAGGGACTTTTGATGACAGTGGAGCCCAAGTATGTTCTGTTGTTAGAAATTCTAATGAAGTTTATTTGTACTATATTGGATGGAATACTAGTACAACAGTTCCTTCCAGAAATGCTTTAGGTTTAGCCAGAAGTGTTGATAATGGATTTAGTTTTGAAAGAGTATTTGAAGGACCAATTTTAGAAAGATATCAAAATGAACCCTATCATATTGGAGCATCCGATATAATAAAGTTGGGTAGTGAATGGAGAATGTGGTATAATTCTGGACAGGGATTTAAATTCGTAAACGGAAAACCTGAGTATACATTGTATATAAAATATGCTTCATCTCATAATGGAATAGATTGGATTAGGCACAATATTAATTGCATAGTTCCATTAGATGAACATGAAATTATTGGTCGGCCTTCTGTGATTCTTCATAAAGGGAAATATATGATGTGGTATAGTAGACGAAGTATTATGGATTTTAGAACGGATAAAAATGCAAGCTATAGAGCCGGTTATGCTGAATCATCTGATGGAATAGAATGGCAAAGAAAGGATAAAGAGGTCGGAATTAATATTGCTGATACAAATGGAGTATGGGATTCTGAAATGCTAGCATACCCATATGTTATAGAAATTAATGGGACTTTAACAATGTTCTATAATGGCAATGGTTTTGGGGAATCAGGTGTAGGATATGCAATTCTAACTTAAAATTAGACATTATGAATAATCATAATATCCTAGTAAGTATTTGTATTACCACCTATAATCATGGAGACTTTATACAACAAGCGTTAGAAGGTTGTATCATGCAAAAAACAAATTTTGATATTGAAATTTTAATAAATGATGATGCCTCGACTGATAAAACTGTTGAAATACTAAGGAAATATGAGGAAGAATATCCCGATATTATTAAACCAGTTTTTCAAACATCAAACCAATATTCAAAAGGTGTTCATCCTATGGCTGAATTGGTATATCCACGCGCAGGAGGGAAATATATTGCATTATGTGAGGGTGATGATTACTGGACAGACCCTTATAAATTACAAAAGCAGGTAGATTTTCTAGAGAAAAATTCTGATTTTGGTATGGTTTGTACCGACTATAAACGATTTTATCAAGAGAAGAAACGATTTAAAGATCATTGTTTTCGAAAGTCAAAATATAATTCAGAGGTTAAATATGAAGATTATTTATTAGATAGGTCTACAATCGGAACAGCAACTGTTTTATTTAAACAGGAATTACTTAATAAATACTACAAAGAGATACCAGAGAAGGTTCGGTATAGTTGGAATGTTGGTGATACGCCAATGTGGCTCTATTTTAGTATAAAATCAAAGATAGGTGTCCTTAATATCGAAACTGCTGTTTATAGGGTTTTAAAAATATCTGCTTGCCATTTTAAAAACCCTTTGGATCATTATAATTTCGTTTTAAAAGGTTTCGAAATTCCTGATTATTTTATAGCACATTATACAACTAGCGAAAGTATTAAGAAGGAAATTGCTGCGAGAAAGAAAAGAGCTAAATTACATTATGCTTATAAGATAAGGGACAGGAAATTATTTGAAAAAGAACTACGTTCTTATCGAATAGAAGGATATAAATTGAATAAATCTTTTATTTTGAGGAGGATTGGATTATTGAATAATTTTTTTTACCAAGTATCCGAAAAAATTCTAAAGAGAACTTAATAATATGGAAAATTATAATAATAAAACACTTTTAATAACAGGTGGAACCGGTTCTTTTGGAAACGCCGTTCTGAAATCTTATTTAAACAGGGATTTTAAGGAAATAAGAATCTTCAGCAGGGATGAAAAAAAGCAGGAGGATATGCGTATCGCACTGAAAAGTGATAAGGTTAAATTTTTTATTGGTGATGTGCGTGATGAAAAAAGTGTGGACGACGTCATGGTTAATGTGGACTATGTATTCCATGCCGCTGCATTGAAACAGGTACCTTCCTGTGAATTTTATCCCATGCAGGCTATTAAAACAAATGTAATTGGTGCTGAAAATGTATTGGATTCGGCTTACAGGCATAATGTAAATAAAGTTGTAGTTCTGAGTACGGATAAGGCTGTATATCCTATCAATGCCATGGGACTGACTAAGGCAATGATGGAAAAATTAATGATTGCCAAATCCAGAATATTAAAGGAGAACAATGTATTTTGTGCCACACGGTACGGAAATGTGATGGCATCGAGGGGTTCAGTAATCCCATTATTTGTGGATCAGATAAAATCAGGGAAACCGGTTACGATTACAGATCCGAATATGACCCGGTTTATGATGTCACTCACGGAATCGGTTAATTTGGTGGAATTCGCGTTTAATAATGCAATGCCGGGCGATATATTTGTACAGAAAGCACCTGCTACAACCATTGAACTTTTAGCGCTTGCATTAAAAGAGATTTTCAACGCATCAAACCCGGTTAAAATTCTGGGTACACGTCATGGAGAGAAACTTTATGAGACCCTCTTAACCCGGGAAGAAATGGTTAAGGCGGAGGATTTAGGAGATTTTTACAGAATCCCGGCCGATAGCAGGGACCTGAATTATGCCAAGTACTTTGTGGATGGGGAAATAAAAACATCAGAGTTTGATGATTATAATTCTCACAATACACAAAGACTGGATTTGAATGCGACTGTTGAACTTTTATTAAATCTGGATTATATACAGGAACAACTAAAACAATAAACAATGATCAAAGTTCTTACTGTAGTTGGAACACGACCCGAAATAATTAAATTAAGTCGTGTTATTAATGAGTTGGATAAATATACTAATCATGTACTGGTACATACGGGGCAAAATTTTGATTATGAATTAAATGAAATATTTTTCAAGGATTTAAACATCAGGAAACCGGATCATTTTCTGAGTGCTGCAGGAACGAATCCTTCAGAGACGATAGCCAATGTGATAAAAAATATTGATGAAATTCTGGAAAAGGAGAAACCTGATGCATTTTTAATTTATGGTGATACGAACAGTTGTTTGAGCGTTATACCGGCAAAAAGAAGAAAAATTCCGGTTTTCCACATGGAAGCTGGCAACAGATGCTTTGATCAAAGGGTGCCTGAAGAAATAAACAGAAAGATTGTGGATCATTTGAGCGATATTAATATGCCGCTTTCTGAACACGCCAGGAGATACCTGATTGCAGAGGGAATAGGCCAGGAAACTATTATTAAAATTGGTTCTCCCATGCGTGAAGTTTTTAATTTTAATAAAGAAAAGATAGAAAGATCAGATGTGTTGGTCAGAGAAAAATTAAAACCGAACGATTATTTCATATTAAGTATACACAGAGAAGAAAATGTAGATTATGCCGGGAATTTCAAATCGTTATTGGAGGCTATCACATTGCTTGAAAACACTTTTCATAAAAAAATTATTATTTCCACACATCCGCGTACCAGAAAAAAGATGGAGCAAATGAGTTTGGAAAACGATAATGATAATATTCTTTTCATGAAACCCTTTGGATTTAATGATTATGTTAAGTTACAACAAAATGCATTTTGTGTGCTATCTGACAGTGGTACCATAACAGAAGAAGCTTCGTTGTTAAAGATACCTGCTATAACAATCAGACAGGCACATGAGAGACCGGAGGGAATGGATGAAGGGGTTGTTGTTATGTCTGGTACAGAGCCTGACAGAATTATTGAATCGGTAAAATTAGTTACAGGGCAACATAAAGAATGGCGGGAGGCTATAGAAGATGTTGATGATTATAAGGCTGAAAATGTATCGTTAAAGGTTGTGCGTATTATTATATCCTATACCGATTATATTAACAGGACGGTATGGAGAAAATAAAAAGAATTGCCATTTTAGGCGCTTCAGGGATGTTAGGACATATGGTTTACCATGTTTTAAAAAGTGAGACTAACCATAATATAATTCCTGTGGTAAGACAGGGGAAAATATCAGATGAGGCTGTAATTCTGGACGTAATGCAAAAGGATGAACTCATCAATACGCTTAAACATATTAAGCCCGATGTTGTCATCAACTGCATAGGCATTTTAATTAAAGGCAGTAGTGATAACAGCGAAAATGCCATATATATAAATGCTTATTTCCCTCATCAGTTGTCAAATCTGGGCAAGCAATTTGGGTTCAATGTAATACATATCAGTACAGACTGTGTTTTTAATGGCAAAAAGGGGAATTATACTGTAAATGACGATCCGGACGCAAAAGATATGTATGGAAAGAGTAAAGCGTTAGGCGAATTGATTAACGACAGGGACCTCACCATAAGAACATCTATCATAGGACCGGAATTAAAATCGAACGGGGAAGGCTTGTTAAACTGGTTTATTTCTCAGAAAGGTGATGTTTCTGGTTATAGCAGAGCTATTTGGACCGGACTTACCACGCTTGAACTGGCAAGGACCATAAAATTCTTACTACAGGAATCAATTCATGGATTATATCAAATTGTTCCTGATTTACCCATTAATAAATATGAACTATTGAAATTATTCAAAAAGAATTTTTCAAAGGCAAAAGTGGATCATATCAGGATGAATGGTGAGGTGGTCATTGATAAATCGTTAATCAGTAACTATAGCATGTCAGCGATTAAAAGTTATGATCTGCAATTGAAAGATCTGGCTGAATTTATGATGCAACATAAGGAGCTGTATAAACAATATTTTTCATGAAGAAAGTTCTGGTTATTGTCAGATCATTTGGTCTTGAAGCACCGCAACCCATTCGTTTTAAGCACTTAATTTCAAATTGGAGAGAAGATATTGAAATTCATGTGCTGAGGTTCAGAATAAATTCAAAAGAAAATAATATTAGGGATAATATTAAAATTCATGAACTGAACTACGGAAAAATATATAGAAAATTATTTAATCCATATCGTTCCAAAAATAACGTTCCGGCTGCTAATAATAAATTAAAGAAGAAAAAAAATCTGTCTGGCAGAATTAAACGGGAAATAAAAAAACTCTTTTTCCCGGACCCCTTAATACTGGAATATCCCAAAATCAAAAAAAAAGTATCAGCATTAATCAATGAATATAAATATGATACAGTTTTAGTGAGTTGCTTCCCTTTCACACTTCTAATGTTAGGGAAAGTAATAAAGCAACACCATTCTGAAATAAAAATTATGGCTGATTTTGGTGATCCTTTTTATGGGAGTAGCACCATAAGGAATAACTCATTCAGAAATAGACTGGCGTACCTTTATGAAAAAAAATATTTGAAATATGTTGATGAACTCATTGTTGTTTCTGACTTAATGAGAGAGAGTTATATAAAATGCTTTAATAAATCATTACATCCGGATTCCGTTAAAGTAATACAGCAAGGCTTTAATATTAATATCCCAAAATCAAAAAAAAAGGTAACGGACAATGCCGAAAGGACTTCGCTGAAAATGATTTATGCAGGACGGTTTTACAATAAATTACGTGAACCGGGAGCCTTGATTGATGCGCTTTGCAGAAGTGAAAATATTACGCTTGATGTATTTGGACCGGATAGTCCCTTTAATTATCATAAGGGATGTAATAATATTATATATAAGGGAGAAATTTCAAATGACGAACTGAATGATTTGTATGCTGAATATGACATTGTTGTTTTTATAGATAATGCTTTTGGGAAACAGATACCGGGAAAGTTATTTGAACTGATTGCTACGAAATGTCCCATATTATACATCTATAATGAAGCTTCACCTTGTTTAAAAATAATGCATTCGTATAAGGGAGCTGTGTGCGTCCTCAACGAACAAGACATGGTTTATAAGGAAATCAGGGACCTTCTTCAAAAAATTAAAGGTTTAACATTCAGTTATCCGATTGATAAGCTTTCCTGGAAGAATCTGGCTGAAGTTTATAAAAAAAGCCTGTGAATAAATTTAAACGGAACTTTTACAAACTTGTAATTGCAATACCTGTAATTTTTGCAGTTGTTGTGAATACAACGGGATATTTTCCCGGAGGAACACTAAATCCGGGAACGATAAGGGGTTTCGTATTCGCAATTATTTTATTTTATTTTATTCTTAGGTATTATCCCAAACAAAAGCCCAATGGAGTGATTCTGGGATTTACCTTGTACATTGGCGTTTTAAGCCTGATTTCATCCGATACACAAACATCCATATATGCCTATCTGAAATTCTTTATTGGAAATTTGATGTTTCCGCTAGGATTTTATTTCATCAACAATTATCAGAAGTTCATAAGATTATCTTATTCTTTTATAATAAGTCTAGGTGTTTTTGTTGTTTCAATTATTATTTCCAATTTCTTTAAACTTGGAACATCTGATTATTTAAATGATACGGTATACTTTGGTGCCGGAAGGGTAAATATCACAAAAAATATGCTGGTTTTACTGTTCTCTGGTACCATATTGCTGGCACATTTGAAAGATAAACAGTTAAAATGGTATTTACTCTTTTTTATTATTGCAATCTTTTTCACCCTGGTAGGCATTAAGCGGTCGGTATTGCTTTCATTTGTTTTGGGGGCTTTTATTTATGTCATATTCAATAAAAAAAGGTTTATCCTAATGAGATATGTATTAATATCAGCGGTTATGATAATAGTGTTTTTTATTGCATTCCCAAAACCTCTGGAATTGTTTATTTTACGTTATCAGGCCAGAGAGGAAAGAATTCAACTGGAAGAAGAAACTATTGAAGGTGAAGCAAGATACAGCGAAGTAGAAGAGGTCTGGAACAATTTCATTAAAAGTCCTGTTAATGTAAAACTCATAGGTAGTGAAATGTTTAATGACAGATATAAGTATCATCATAAAAGAATGCTACATACGGATTATATGGTACTATTAAGCGGTTCCGGTCTAATTGGTTTGTTTTTATGGTTTTATATTCTTTGGGAAATAATTCGCGTAAAGGAAAAATACTGGAAGTTACTGAATAAGGATGAAAGGTTTATTTATTTTAATCCTACTTTCTATGCCGTTATAGGTGCTCAGCTAATAATGTCCATATCAGGATCTGTTCAAGCCATTGATTTAAGGGCTTACATTATGCTTTTGTTAGGTGCAATGATAGGCACATTAAGAGGTGAGTATTTAATGCAGAAGGAGGAAGGAAACGAAACTCGTATTCCTATGGCAAACGGGGTAAAAAGATATTTAATTAATGCTGTTAAATCTGATAGGTGATATTGCATTTACCGGTTTATTAAGTTTAGACTCAGAACGGAATTATGAACGAACTAAATCTGTTATCCCTGTGAATAAGGTTGCTGATCTGGTTCTTGCAAATCTGGAAGTGCCTTTGCTGTCTGATAAAAATGATAAAAATTCAAACAAAAATTTTATCCATTATTCACTGAAGGAGCCTTCCGAAGAACTTTTAAAATATTTATCCATATCCTGCGTATCTCTGGCGAACAATCACATCTTTGATTGTGGCATGTCCGGTTTAAAAGAAACAGTTAATATGCTTGATCAACTGGGTATTTCGCATACCGGCGCAGGATGGAAAAAAGAGCATCTGGAACCTGTTATTGTAGAGTCAGATGGGATTAAAATTGGCTTTATTGCCTACGTCGACAAATCAACGAATCCGAAAACAGAATCTTTCAGGGAGTTATATATTAATTATTTGGAAGAAGACCGAATAACAGAAACCTTAAAGGTACTAAAACAAAAGGTAGATATAATAATCTGCAGTCTCCACTGGGGGGTGGATTATTCATATTATCCAACCAACGAACAGGTAAAATTTGCGAGAAGAATAATTGATCAGGGTGCAACAATAATAATGGGTCATCACCCGCATACAATCCAACCTTATGAAAAATATGGGAATGGCATTATTTTTTATAGTCTTGGAGGATTAACTTTTGGAGATTTTTACAAGCATGACAAGCTCATTGCATTATATAAAAAGACTAAAAGATCAGTTATTGCTAAGCTTGATGTTTCAAAAAACAGATTAGAGTTTAATTCTGTAAAGGAATTAAAGGGGAATTATTTAAAGTTGGATCAAAGAGATTTTGAAAAATGGTCGAAAAGAAAATGGAAGTATTACAGGGTTAAGAATTCAAATGCATTTCTTAAGAGAATATTTATATTTAAAGAAAATGTATTGGATAGAATTAACGAGTATTTTTTTGGTTACTATCAAAACCCGGTTAAACGATTATTTCAGCTTGGTAACATTAAAAAACTAAAAAGGTTATTCACATAAACAGGCGCTTGCAGGATGAGAGAAGACTTCTTAGTTACATATAAAAGATCAGATTCTCCTGATATCGGTAGGTTAACATTGCAATATGACAGTAATGAAATCAAATTGTATTGTAATAGCGGATCACTTATACAAATTGGTGATATCCAAATTTTTATCGATGGCTATATTTTGCCACGGGACATCATATTTGATGAATACAGTAAGTACGATCCTCATTCACTTGTACACGTTTTATACAAAAAATTTGACGACGATTTCATTCTGAATATTAAAGGGTTCTTCTGTATCATAATTCTTGATTCATATCAGGTAAAAATATTCAATGATCAATTAGGATTGTATCCATGTTATTACACATCCGGACTAAAATCAATTGATAGAATTTCAAATTCAGTTGATTTACTTAAATCTGATGGATTCACTTTGAAACCGGATTATAGTTCCATAGTAATAAAATCGTTAATCCATCGGAATGTGCCCGGTAAAACAACTTTTGAAGGTTTAGAAAAGTTTTTGCCAGCCACCTGCTTAAGGATAAATGATCAATCTGTTTTAAAATCACAATATTGGAAATACACCTCGCTTCTTGAATTAAAGAAAAAGAAAAGAGCTTCATCATTTGAAAATGAAGCAAATTTTATGAATCGCTTATTTTCCCAGTTCCTTCAATATTTAAATCCTGATAAACAGTACATTTCGTTAACCGGGGGAAAGGACAGCAGAACTGGTTTGGCAGCGCTCAAAAGTCTGAGCAAAAATCCTGTTGGATTTACCTATGGGAATCCGATGTCGAGAGATGTTATTTATGCCGGTTTATTAGCTGATAGCGTGAAAATTGATCATTACATTATTGAACCTGAAAGTTCAGTAGATTACTTTGAAGATGCTGTTAGTGATATTGTAAAACTGGGAAATCCGGATATTAATCTGTTTAGGCTACACAGGTTTAACGCATTTAAAAAAGTTTCAGATAAGTCTGATTCCCAAAGTGCATACTTCGCAGGATATATGGCTGGTGAAATCTTAATGGGTATTTATTATGATAACCTTATTTTTACAAATTTTATAACTGATTTCTGGGAAAACGGTAGCTTAAATAGTATTGCTGATATAGCATATAATTACTTTATCAAAGATCAGTGTTTTGATGATAAAGCTGTACTTGATGACCTTCATAAATTAGAGTGCTTAAATCCGGATTTATCCAGGTCAATGAAGCAATTTCATGGATTATTTGAGATTGGAATACCGCACCATGCACAGGATATTTTTATTTCATCTAACTATTTTTCCTATACTTATCCGTTTTTCCTTGATATTGATTTATTGGAAGACCTCTTTTACGGTAATTTTAATCTTTTTCATACAGACAATACCACAAAAAATCCGTTTAAAAGGTATGCGTTGTACGCTTACAATTTAAATATTCAGCATTTATTATTTCCTCAAATGGATCAGGTACCTTTTGGCAAAAGAGGTTCATATAATACCCGGGAATATCTTCGTGGTTCATTTTATTGGTCCGTGATAAAAACGATCAGATTTTTTACAGAGCGCAAAACTTATCCTCCGTCTATTAATTATGACGAAACTTTCAGACAATTTCTCTTGCAGTGGTTGAATCAGATTAATAGTGATAGAAATTCAGAACTTCATATGTCATTTAATATTGAAGAGGCAATCTCGGAATTAAGTCTTATCTCAGGAACAACGCAGGAGGGAATACTACATAAATATTCTAATATTGTTATGCTTTATATGCAATTAAACTATTATAAATAGTTGGTTATGAAACATTCTGACACAGAAAAACATTTTTCGGTTGCCATATTAAAGAATGAAGATCCATATAATCATTTACTATGGATAGAAGCATGTAAAAAAAACAGAAAGATTTCTGATTTTGAGATTATAGATATTTTTTCTGATAACTGGTTAGAAAATGTATTACGGAAAAAATATGATTTATTTCTGTTAAGACCTCCTGGTCAAACAGAGCGGTATAAGCGCTTATACGACGAAAGAGCATATATTTTATCTAATGTTTTAAAACTTCCGGTTTATCCCTCTTTAACAGAGGTGTTGATTTATGAAAATAAGCGCTTCCTGAGAGACTGGATGGTATCAAATAAGATTCCACATCCCAAAACACACATATTTTATCGTAAAACTGATGCACACTCGTTTATAAAGGGTGACTCTAAGGTCCCTATAGTAGCTAAAACAAATATTGGTGCCTCAGGAAATGGAGTTGAAATACTGAATAATACTCAGGACGTTGAAGCATACATTGAAAAAGCTTTCAGTAAAGGTATAAACCGGAAAATAGGCCCTAAAGTCTTTAAAGGATCATTGATTGCAAAGCTTAAAAAGGTGTTCACAAAAAGAGGTTTTCTAAAGAAACGACTAAAGGATTATTCAGATGTAATGCAGGAATTGCAAAGAGGATATGTAATTTTTCAGGAATACATTCCACATGAATTTGAATGGCGTTGTGTAAGAATAGGTGGATCTTTTTTTGCTCATAAAAAGTTGGTAAAGAACAGTAAAGCCAGCGGAACCTTAAAAAAAAATTACGGTTCTATTCCGGAAACATTACTCAATTTTGTAAAAGAAGTTACCGAAAAAAACAAATTGTATTCAGTCGCTATAGATATATTTGAGACTAAAGATTCTTACCTTGTTAACGAGATTCAATGTTTTTTCGGGCAATCGGACCCATATCAAATGAGTGTTGACGGAAGGCCCGGAAGATACCTTTGGACAAAAGATAAATGGGAATTTGAAGAGGGAATGTTTAATACGAACGAGTCCTACGATTTACGTTTGCAACACGCAATAGAAAACCTGTAATGAAAATTCTTTTTGTAGGGAGGGGAATTCAGCCTGGCATTTTTAAAATTATAGTTCAAAATCAATCAGCCAGCTTAAAAAGTATCGGAATTGATGTAGAACATTTTACAATTTTAAAAAAGGGAGTATCCGGTTATTTACAGGCGGTATTTCAATTAAAAAAATATCTTAAGAAAAATAAATTTGATGTTGTTCATGCTCACTATTCATTGTCTGGAATAGTTGCATCTTTAGCTGGAGCCAAACCATTGATAGTTTCATTGATGGGAAGTGACATAAAATCATCAGGTCTCATAAAAAAAATTATTAAAGTTTTTGTTAATAAATTTTGGTCCAAAACAATTGTGAAGTCAGAAGATATGAAAATAAGCCTTGATCTGGATAATATAACTGTTATCCCAAATGGTGTTGACCATAATAGGTTTTTCCCTGAGGATAAAAGAAAGTCTCAGCAAGTACTCAATTGGGATACTTCTAAGATTCACATATTATTTGCAGCAAATCCTGATAGACCAGAAAAAAATTTTAAGTTATTTGATCAATCATTATATTTATTGAAGAGTAAATTTAACTTTAGTAATCTTGAAGTTCATACTTTAATAAATGTTCAACATGATAAAATACCTATAATGATGAATGCTGCAGATGTTGTTGCGTTATCAAGCTTATGGGAGGGAAGTCCAAATGTAATTAAAGAGGCAATGGCTTGTGGAAGACCTATAGTTAGCACAGTAGTTGGTGATGTTGAGGAACTTTTTTGTAATCAAGAGGGACTGTATTTATCAGAAAGCAATAAATCTTGTTATTCTGAAAAATTGAAAGAGGCTGTTGAATATAGTTTAAAAAATAAAATGTCAACTGGTTTGAAAAGAATAAAGGAGTTAGATCTTTCTGCAAATAAGGTAGCATCAAAATTAGTGAGTCTTTATCAATCGATATAATGTCAAATAAAATAGGCATAATAGTTTTAGGAGGTCATATTCAGGGCCTAACCATTATTCGTATACTTGGAAAACTCGGTATCCCATCTGTTTTAATAGACAATACATCGATAAATCTTGCACGCTATTCCCGTTACTGCAAAACATTCTACAAGTGCGAAAATGAAGAAATATTAAGTACACTGGAGGGCTTTAGGAAGGTTAATAAATATAAAGATTGGGCTGTATTTCCTACAAATGACTTCCACGTTGAATTATTAAGTAAAAACCGGGAGAATTTGAATAAATATTTCAAAGTTACTTCGGACGAGTGGAGTATTCTTAAAACTTGGTTTAACAAAAGGGAATCATACAAATTTGTGCAGAGTCTGGATATTACAATTCCTAAAACATGGTATTGTGATACATTAGATGAATTAAATTCAGTAGATATATTTCCCTGTATTATAAAACCAGCCGTTATGCATCGGTTCTATACTCAGGTGAAACAGAAAGTTTTTGTTTGTAAGGATAAATTTGATTTAATAGATTACTTTAATAAAGCCGTTGAAATAATACCAAATGATGAAATAATAATTCAGGAAATTATTCCCGGTTCAAGTGAAAACCAGTATTCTGCCTGTTTTTTAGCTCGTAAAGGTGAAATATTAGTTCAGCTTTCTGCCCGGAGGGCAAGACAACATCCTCCTGACTTTGGGAATGCAACAACTTTTGCTGAAACGACAGAATACCTACCTTTTTTGGATGATGCCAGAAAAATTATTGGAGAAAACGGGTATACCGGCTTATGCGAGGTTGAATTTAAATATGACAGCAGAGACAATACATATAAATTTCTTGAAGTAAATCCCCGAACATGGAAATGGCATGGTATCGCGGTCAAAGCCGAGACGCCATTTTTACCACAATTAATTAATTTCTTGTACGATGAAACAGTTAATAAAGTGTTGGAATGGAAGCCTGCAACATTTTATCATGTTGTAACTGATTTTACCGTAAAATTTAAAATGAAATTAAATCATACATATAGAAGAAAAAATAATATTAATGCATTCAATGCTGTATGGGACTGGAATGATTTAGGACCATCTGTAATGGAATACATTATTTTACCATATTTAATTTTAAAGAGATAATGATAACCATGGTAATATTAAGTTCTTTGATTATTAGCACGATAATGTATTATTATTTACATTATAAAACTAAAATCAGCCTGAAATATCTTTTTATTGATAATCCAATAGTAATTTTAATATCCGTTATTCTTTTTCTTTTATTGCATAAGCTATCAAATAATCTGATTGCATATTTCGTCTCTGCTGCATCTATACCTTTACTGGGCTTTATTATTACCATGATAAGATTTTGGCGAACTCCGGTAAGAAAAGTTGTCGCTAAAAATAATCAACTTGTTTCCCCTGCAGATGGCAATGTCATTTATATTAAGAAAGTCGAAAAAGGAGAGATTCCTGTATCTATTAAACAGGGATTGAAAGCAACGCTTTCTGAATTGTCACAAACAAATCTTTTGGACCATCCTTCATGGTTAATAGGAATTAATATGACGCCTTTTGATGTCCATAAGAATTGCGCACCTGTATCTGGAACCATTCTGTTAAACAAACATATAAGTGGTGAATTCCTGTCCTTAAAGAATCCCGAAGCAATTTTAAGAAATGAAAGGAACACATTGGTTTTGGTGAATGAGAATAAAGAAGTTTTTGGAATTATTCAAACGGCTTCAAAATTAGTCAAAAGAATTGATTCCTACGTTAAGGTTGGTGATGTTATTAAACAAGGTGAATGGTTTGGAATGATACGGTTTGGTTCACAGGTTGACATAATTATTCCCACTATATATTCACCTGAAATTCAACTAGGGCAACAGGTATACGCTGCAAAAACTATTATCGCTTCAAAATGAATATTTTAATTGAAATTGGACATCCTGGGCATGTTCATTTATTCAGAAACGCATATCATAATCTGAAGTCGAAGGGTCATAAAATAACCGTTTTGACACATGATTTGCCGATAGCAATTAAATTATTGGAATACTATAATGTTGGATTTAGAATTATTGGACAAAAAAGGAAGTCGATTACTGGAAAATTGCTGTTTGTTTTAATACACACATTAAAACTTATAGTGATGATAAAAAAGGAAAAAATTGATATATGTATCAGTTCGTCCCCGTCGTCAGTGATTGCTACGTTCATTTCAGGAAAGAGAACAATATTTATGGATGATGATGATGATCCAGTTGAACCTTTTGTGTATAAATATGTGCATCCATTTTGTTCTGTAATACTATCTCCGCAAAATACAGTAAGAAAATCAAAGAAGACAATATATTATCAAGGATATCATGAACTGGCATACCTGCATCCTAATGTATTTATACCGGAACAGGAGATTTTAACGGAACTTGGATTAAAACGAAGTGACACATTTTTTATATTAAGATTTGTAGCGCTTAAAGGTCATCATGATATTAATGCCAAAGGTTTAAGTCTTGAACAGAAACTTGAATTAATTAAAGTTTTAGAAAAAAAAGGGAAGGTTTATATTACTGGTGAACGAAATCTTGAAGAACCATTAAAAAGTTATGGATTAAATTTACCACCTGAAAAATTACACCACTTATTAGCTTTCGCACAAATTTTTATTGGAGATAGTCAAACTATGGCCAGCGAATCTGCAGTTCTTGGAGTCCCTTCATTAAGATGCAATACGTTTGTTGGTAAAATTACGTATCTGGAAGATGAAGAACATAATTATGGGTTAACTTATGGGTTTAGTCCTGACAGATTTGATGATCTTAATAAAAAGTTAATTGAAATTTTGAATAATCCCAGTTCAGTTAAAGACTGGCATCAGAAAAGGGAAAAGTTACTAAACGATAAAATTGATGTCACCGCTTTTATGATTTGGTTTATTGAAAATTATCCGGAAAGTTCCAAAATAATGAAGGAAAATCCGGAATATCAGAATCGATTCAAATAAATATTAATGAGCATTTATAAAATACTGGTTACCGGAGGTGCGGGTTTTATCGGATCCAATCTGTGTGAATATTTTCTGCTGAAAGGTCATAACGTAGTTTGCCTTGATAATCTGTCAACTGGAAAACAGGAAAATATTGATGAACTGAAACAATATAATAAGTTTACCTTTGTAAAGGGTGACATTTCTGATTTTGAGGATTGCAAAAAAGCTGTTAATGGTGTGGATTATGTGTTTCACCAGGCTGCACTGGGAAGTGTACCCCGGTCCATTGCTGATCCCGTAGCAACGAATAATGCCAATATTACCGGTTTTCTGAATATGTTGGTAGCTTCGAGGGACGAAGGCGTAAAGCGTTTCGTCTACGCTGCATCATCATCCACCTACGGTGATTCAGTAGAACTTCCCAAGGTAGAAGATCATATTGGTAAACCGCTGTCTCCATATGCCATTACAAAATATGTAAATGAATTGTATGCACGCAACTTTTCAGATCTGTACGGCATGGAAACCATTGGGTTAAGGTATTTCAATGTGTTTGGAAGAAGGCAGGACACAAAGAGTACATATGCGGCAGTGATACCTCTTTGGGTTAAGGCACTGCTGGAGCATCAGCAACCGGTCATAAACGGAGACGCATCCTATACACGCGATTTTACTTATATTGATAATGTCTTATTAGCCAATGAACTGGCTGCATTCACGCCAACAGAGACCATAGTGGAGCGGGCTAAGTCTTATAATATGAATTTATCCTATGATGTGCATCTGAATCTTGTGTTTAATGTGGCTTGTGGAAATAACACATCTTTAGGCGAACTTTTTTCTGTTTTAAGAAATACTTTAGCCAAACAGGATTCTGAAATCAGGAATATAAAACCATATATCGGTCAGAAGCGTGAAGGAGATATTCCCCATTCTTTAGCGTCAATTGAAAAAGCAAAACGAATTTTAAATTATAAACCACTCTTTACAGCTGAGGAAGGCTTTGTGAAAGCCTGTGAGTGGTATGTGAAAAATCTTTAATCGTTACACGTAACATTGGATATGTTACTAGTGACAAGTGACAGGTTACATTATAGTGCAGTAAAAAGTAAACCCGTCACCCGTAACGCGTAACCAGTAACCATCAAGAATGAAAATTATATCAGTAGTAGGGGCAAGACCCAATTTTATGAAGATAGCACCATTTATTAAAGCTATCGATGCGTATAATAACGAGAATGACGTGAAAGTTGAACATATTCTGGTGCATACCGGACAGCACTATGATGACCGGATGAGCCGGTCCTTTTTTGAAGCACTGGATATTCCGGATGCAGATATCAACCTTGGCATCGGATCGGGGACACATGCTGAACAGGTTGGAAATACCATGATCGCTTTTGAAAAGGTATTGCTGACGGAAAAACCGGATTGGGTAGTTGTGGTGGGAGATGTCAATGCAACGCTTGCCTGTTCGGTAACGGCAAAGAAGGAACACGTCAAGGTTTGCCATATTGAAGCCGGTCTGCGCAGTGGCGATATGCAGATGCCTGAAGAGATCAACCGTTTAGTGACGGACCGTCTATCCGATCTGCTGTTGACTCCTGATAAACTATCCATCGAAAATTTAAAGGCAGAAGGTGTTGAAGATAAAAAGATAGAGTTTGTAGGGAACATCATGATTGATACCCTTGAAGCACAGCGGGAAAAGGCACAGAAGCTGGAGATCCGGAATATTCTGAAAGAAAACCTTCTGGATGAAAACGAGTTGCCTGATCATGATTTTTCAAAGTTTGGCATTGTGACCCTGCATCGTCCTTCGAATGTGGATGATAAGACGGTAATTGGTGCGATCGTGAATTTTTTCATGAATGAAGTAGTTTCTGACTTACCATTGATCTGGCCCATTCACCCGAGGACACAAAAGCAGCTAAAGACTTTTGGCTTATGGGACGCTGTCTGTGAAGCGCCAAACCTGGTGCTGCTGCATCCGCTGGGCTATCATGATCTGTTGCGTCTGAATATGGATGCTGAGATTATGCTGACCGACAGTGGAGGCCTTCAGGAAGAATGCACGATTCTTGGAACACCGTGTCTGACCCTGCGCTGGAATACGGAACGTCCGATCACCCTGAGGGAATATGGCGGCGCCAGTGTACTGGTGGGTAATAACATTGAGCGCATCCGCTCGGAATATTTTGAAACCATTGCCAAAGACCGTAAACCACAGCGCCCTGAGCTTTGGGATGGCAAAACAGCAGAGCGGTGTTTGCGTGCAATTCTGGAATATAAATAGTTACGGGTTACGCGTGACATGTGACAGGTTGTAGTCTTCCAAATGATTTATTTTTCAGTAACGTATAACTTGTAACTCGTAACCTGTCACCAGTAACCTTTATCCCGTCACCTTCAAAAATGGATTTCACACTCAAAATATATCGACAGCTTCTGGAGGCACTACAACAAAAAGGTTATCAGTTCCAGACTTTTGCAGAATATATTAAATCTCCTGAAAATAAGGTTGTGATATTACGGCATGACGTGGATCTTCTGCCTGGTAATTCACAACAGTTAGCGCATATTCAGTCTGACAAGAACATTAAGGGTAGTTATTATTTCAGGGCTGTTCCTGAAAGCTGGAATGAAGACATTATAGAAGATATTAGCAACGCTGGTCACGAAATTGGTTATCATTACGAGACGATGGATACGTCTAAGGGTAATTTACAGCTTGCAGAGCAGCAGTTTGAAGAAAACCTTGAAAAGCTCAGAAAACTGGCTTCTGTTACTACAATTTGTATGCATGGAAGTCCCAGATCTAAATACGACAACCGCTCTTTATGGCAAACCACTACATCGGTCGCCGAAGGCTTGCCGAAGCTGCGACATTACCATGATTTCGGCATTACCGGAGAACCCTATTTTGATGTGGATTTCAGTAAAGTCTTATATCTAACCGATACCGGTCGCCGTTGGGATGGATATAAGGTAAGTGTACGCGATAAGATCCCGGAGCACCAGGAACGATGGGAGAGAGAAGGTCTGGTATTTCATTCCACAAAAGATATCATAAAAGCCATTCAGCAGGACAGACTGCCTGACCGGATTATGTTTACCTTTCATCCGCAGCGCTGGCATTCCTCATTTATTCCCTGGCTAAAAGAATTAATCCTTCAGCGGGCTAAAAATGTTGTAAAACGAGTTCTCGTTTTAGTGAAGAATGAATAAGGAAGAATGAATGATGAACAATGAACAATGAATGATGAACAATGAACAATGAATGATGAACAATGGATGATTAACAATGGATGATTGATTTACCCTATATCACGTTGTTAAAATTCGTTGTATTTTGTAAATTGTACATATTCTGTTGCCCTGAAATATGTATACCATGAAAAAGAATATTTTACGAGAAAGGACCTATGAATTTTCACTTTTGGTCATTTTTACATATCAGAAAATACTTAAAGATCATAAAGAATATAATCTGAGTAAACAGTTTTTAAGATCTGGTACTGCAATTGGGGCACTTTGCAGAGAATCTGAATATGCGCAGTCTTTACCGGATTTCATATCAAAACTCAGTATTTCACTTAAGGAAGCCAATGAAACAGATTACTGGATTTCACTATTATCAGATACAAACTATATTGAAATATCAGATAAAGAGATTTTAACAGATAAATGTAGAGTAATTATCAGATTACTAATTGCTTCAATAAATACATCAAAAAGAAAACTTACCAAATGAAAAGTCTACAATAAATGATAACTAAATATTCATTATTCATTATTCACTATTCATTATTCATTAAAATCATTGGTTCAGCCAGGCTTTAAACGAAGTAACCCGTTCTCTACTCACCAGGATATCCTCATCTAAATTAGCTGATAGTTGCAGTTTAAGCCGGTTATTAAACCACTGCGTTATTTTTTGTATGTGATCAATATTGACGATAAATTTCCGGCTTATCCTGAAGAATTGTGCTTCATCCAGCTGTTTTTCCAGTGTTGAAAGACTTTCATCCACAATAAGGCTTTTGTTATCAGCAGTCATAGCAAAAGAAAGACCATCCTCTGAATAAAAACAAACCAGGTCGCTGCACCTCACCGTTTTAAAATTATCTCCTGTTTTAACCAAAATCCGTTGTCTCGGAATTGGTTTTTTCCCTCTCACAATTTCCCTCAGTAATTTATTTTCAACAGGCGTATGATAGGCCTGTACGGCCTTAAATTTGTCAATCGCTTTTTTAAGATCGCTGTAATCATAAGGTTTCAACAGATAATCAATGTTGTTGACCTTAAACGACTGTATGGCATAGCTGCTGTAAGCCGTCGTGAAGATTACAGGCGTTGGCACCTGAACGGCCTCATAAATACTGAAACAATCACCATCAGAAAGCCTGATATCCTGAAAGATCAGATCGGGGAAGGGATGAGATTTAAACCATTGTATACTTTTCTCAACACTTCCGATAATATCCGCAATCCCGATTTCCGGATCATATTGTTCCAGTAATTTTATCAGCATGTTGGCTGAATGGACTTCATCTTCAAGGATCAGAACATTCATTGTTGTATAGGCTTTTTAAGGCTGGCTGTGCTGTAGTCACTTGTCAGCAAGGGAAGACGTACAATATAACTTACCCCATCGTCTGAGATCTGTATGTCCTTTCCTGCTACAAGTTTAAACCGTTTTGACAGGTTAAGCAGACCGAGGCCTGTTGTATCTTTTTTATCCTTCCGTTTGTTAATGTTATTGCTGACCACCAGGTTTCCATCATCTATCTTAATGGTAATATTCAGAGGATTATCTTCAGAAAATGAGTTGTGGTTTACCGCATTCTCTACCAGCAGCTGAACGGAAACAGGAGGCACTGAATAGATGCGGATCAGTTCCGGAGGGATCCCATAATTAAATACAATGCTTTCTCCGAATCTCACTTTCAGCAAAAAAATATAATCGCTCACAATTTGTAGTTCCTCCTGAAGTTTCACCAATGTATGCTCATTCTTTTCTATCACATACCGAAGCGTGCGCGATAATTTTATAATGAACTTGTTGGCCATATCTGCGTCCTTATAGACTACAGAAGAAAGAACACTCAGACTGTTGAATAAAAAATGAGGTTCAATTTGTGATTTTAACGCTCTGTATTGCGCCACAGCAGCTTCTTTTTCAAGCGATTCCAGACGTATCTGTTTTTCCCTGGCTGCGATATTCGATCTGAAATACTGATTAGTGACGTAGATGAGAAAATAGAAAAGCGTCAGGCTTACCGTTAACTCCGGATTCAGTAAACGGTTCCTTGCCCATTCGTCGCCATTCCCATAAAATGCTGTGTCCCAAATGCGGTATGACATATTAAATACGATACTTGCAAAATAGCCATAAGTCAGGTGCAATACAATCTGAATCAGTCCATTCATATTTCCCCGCTGTAAGGTATTTTCAATTCTGTCGGCTATATGCCAGACCAGATACCAGTACCCCAGAAAAAATGTTGTAAATGTAAGGCCCCGAAATGTAATATCGAAAAAACCGCCAAAAGTAAGATCAAAGGCTTTAATTAAAAGGCATACGGAGTAAATGATAAATAGCCGCAGCCAAACCTTATTAATATGTGTAAAATCGATATTGAGCATCCTCAAATGTAATTATTTTCTGTAAACCAGTCTATTGCATCCTGAACCGAACTGTTAATCTCTGTGTCTTTCAACCCAAGTTCTTTTTTTGCTTTATGGTTCGAAAAGTAATTTGAAAGCATCAATAACCTTATGTTTAATGAATTATAAGAGACATCATTTCCCATACTGATCAGCAAGTCGCCAATTAAGCCTGCAAGCTTTAGTATCAGTCCGGGTACTTTTATTAAAATCTGCTTCTTAGAACTGTTTTTGCCAACAATCCTGAAGAACTCTCCGTATGTCAGGTTGATACCGGCTAACAGATATGCTTCACCCGATTTACCTTTTTTTAATGCGTTAACTGTAGCGTTTGCTACATTCGTCACACTCACAAAACATTTTCCTCCGGGTGGATATAACGCTATACGCTTAAGTCCCTGTAACAGGAGTTTCCCACTGGAAGGTTTTACATCGTATGCCCCAATCATAAAGGTAGGAGCCACAATAACTGCATCAATATTTTTATCATTACAGGCTTTTTGTAACATGTTCTGAGCCATATGTTTACTCATGGCATAACCTGATTTTTGAAGCCACGGCATAAAACCCGAATCTTCTGTTCCCGGATTTATTTTTGTTCCGTTAGTAAAACTATTGGCGCTGCTGATATAAACCAAACGTTTAACATTAAAATGATGGCAGGCTTCAATGATGAGCTGGATGCTGGTTACATTAACCGGAATAAATTCATTTAATTTTCCTGTTTGCGATGTTTTCGCCGCACAATGAATAACATAATGGCATCCTTTTACAGCTTCCGTTACGTCTTGTTTTGAAGTAATATCACCGTAAATAATATGGCAATCCAGTTGAGATAAAAAGGATACATCACTGTGTTTGCGAACAATAGCTTTTACAGCATAACATTGACCTATAGCCTCATTCACAATGTGATATCCTAAAAAACCGGTTCCGCCTGTTACAAGAATCTGTTCCATTAGTTCTGCATTGGATCAGTTAACAATTATCGTCTTTTGTATATAACATAAGGAAAATTTATCAGTTTTATACTATTTGTGGCCTAAGTTCTTTCAACAATGACCGTCTGAAAATATGAAGCCGTAACCAGACCGGACTCATTTTGATAATCAGCCAGCTGACTTTATTCATAAAACCGGGTAAAATCAGTGCGTCTTTTTTTAACAGTTGTCTGATACATATTTGAGCCGTTTTTTCTGAAGATAGTACAGTTGTTCTGATCAACCTGTTGTGTTTCCGGATACGTGCTGCGATTTCAGGAGTGGTAGCCATTGGTCCCGGATGTGCTACACTGACAAAGATATTAGTGTGACGTAATTCGGCATACAATCCGCGCGAAAAAGAGTATATAAAGGCTTTGGATGCCGGATAAACGGTTTTGTAAGGCATGGGGCCAAATGAAGCCATACTGGCGATATTCAGAATGTAGGCCCGTTCATGTTGCTGCAGTAGGGGAATAAGTTTCCGGGTCAACATAACCGTTGCCGTCATATTCAGTTGCATTATAGTGTTAAGGTATTCTGTCTCACTGAGTGTAAAATCGCAACTACCACCGGTTCCTGCATTGTTGATCAGCATATCTATCTTAAAATTAGCCTTGATCCAGGAGCTGAGAACGTTGATGTTTTCAAGATTTGTCAGATCTGTTTCATAATATCTAACATCTATTTTAAAGGATTCCATTAATTCTTCGGCTCTTTCCCTGACGGATTCTCCCGGAAGGGACACGAGGATCAGATTCCTGTTCTGAGCAGCTACAGACTTTGCCAGCTCTAATCCCAGACCTTTGCTGGCTCCTGTTATCACAGCATATGGTTTATTTATTGGTTGCATATTGTTTGACTTTAAAATAATACATGGTGATATAATACACAGAAAATAATGCGATAAGTCCGGTAATAATTCCACCGGTTAGCATACATAGAAACACATCCTTGCCGGATTCCAGAACCGTAAAAATGAATGAGAACCCAATTTTTTCCGGCATGACAAAATGCGGTGAAAGGTTCAGAATGGATTTTCCCAGCCAGTAATTAAAGGCAAACACAAAAGCTCCCGTGGCTACATTGGTATTGAAAACACCGATGCAGGCAGCTTTTTTATTAACCTTGATTACTGCAGCAATTGCAAGGGAAACCAACATCTGAAATCCCGGTATTGGTAACATGCCAATGAACGATCCTAAAGCAAATCCTCTTGCGATGGTTTTGGGTTCACCATTTATAGATAATATTTTTCTGAGTGTTTTACGCATCATAACTCTCCTTCTGCCTGTTTTTTTAATTTTATCATAGAATCGATCATTATTTCCTGTAATATGGGATCCTGAATAAAACGGGGAAACACAGGTTTTGTAAAGGATGTTGTACAAAATTCAACCCTTGTGCTGCCATCCGGTTCAGGAATCAGATCCCAGTGCCCCCGGTAATGTTCCATCCGCTCGGTATCAGCCTTTTCAGGAATATAATCGGGTGTACTTTCAATAAAAATGCGTGTGATTTTATTATGAATCGTTTTACGATATAAAGTAACCAGATCGTTCGATGTGAACGGCCATGGCATATCATAAAGCGTATAGGTAATCCATTCGTCTTCTGAAGATTGCAATACCGAACAGTTTCTACTGCCGGCTGTCCATTTACTGAGCTTTTCATCCGATTTAAACTGCTTCAGAATCGCTTCCGGTGACGCATGTATGTGCAAAGCAGTCTTCATTTCGCGGGTTTTAAGTGTATCACCAACAGTAACCCATCGGTAACTGATACTTATGCCATCCGATGTTTTATCTGTTTTCCATTCCGAAAGAATGGCATAATCCTTTGGGAAAATATTTCCAGAAGAAATTGTGAAAATTGCCAGAATAAGAAAACGTATCATCCTTGTTTTTTATCAAAATTATATACAGCTTTTCATCTACTGAACCAGAAACTGATAAGCCGCATTTTTTTACTGTGAATTGTTAGTAAATGGAGGTGAACTGAGGTTGAAAAAGAACGTGTACATGAATTTGGGATTACTCCGTAATATTCTGCTTTATTGTAAAAGACAATTTTTTTTGTTTGGGGTTGTAAAAAACATGTAGCTATTTTGAGAAATTATAAATGAAGTCCGGATTAAAATCTGCGAAACTTCGCGATCTATTCTGCGATTATCAGCGAGAAATATGAATTAAAGCCAGAAGACGAAAAGGGTAAAATAAAATATTAAGATCGTCTCTAGTAGATAAATTCCAATAATACTTTCACATAAAATGTTAAGACTTTCTGAAAATCTCATCAAAATTCCGGGATAGTGTAACGGCTTCTTTTATAACCGACTCAGGATAACCATTAATTTCGAGAATTCGGATAGCGTTGCGCTGAGTTAGTTTTCCGCGTTTCAAAATATAGTCAAAATCTACATTGGATTGTTCCACACGTTCACTAAAGTGGTACAACTCGTAACTGTCCTGAAGCAAATCTGTCAATTCAATATCGTGTGTGGAGACAAATACCAGGTTACCATTCCGGCTCAGTTCTGATAACACGGCTTTACCTGCAGAAATGCGTTCTACCGTATTGGTTCCCTTAAAAATTTCATCCAGCAAAAAAAAGTTGGATTTTCCGGATACAGATGCATCAATCATGGATTTTATGGTAAGAACCTCTTCAAAATAGTAGCTTTTATCGTTCAGCAGATCATCGCTGATCCGGATGGCAGAGGAAACCGCAAAACGGGATGTGATAAAGGATTTTGCAAAACAGGTATTCAATGTAAGAGCCGTGATCACATTCAGACCAATTGTGCGTATAAAAGTGGTTTTACCTGACATGTTTGAGCCGGTCAGCAGAACGGATTTGTTGCGTGTGTCAATAGAATTTACCACACAATCTTCTATCAGGGGATGATATACCGACTCAGCAATTATTTGTGATTTGTCTGATATTTCAGGAATACAAACCTGATCCGGTTTGCTTCGGAGTGATGCAATGGAAATCAGTGCATCAATTTCACCGGTGAAAGTAAACAGTGTTTCTATTTCGTCGCGACGTGTGTCGAGTAATTTCAGAACATCAAAGAGCAACAGCGGTTCAATCAGAAACAATATTTTAAAAAGTTCCAGTATGCCCCATGTTATGGCCTGTATTTCGCTTTGCAGTCCGGATTCCAGTCTGAAAAACGACATGCGGTTTCTGATTTTATTCAGGACAGAAAGCGCTTGAGGGACTTTATCGTCAATAAATTTAAAATCATTATATTGATAAAGATCTCTGGCAACAGCATTCAGTTTAAGTAATTGTGGTATGGATCCCAGATACTGGTAAAGATTATTTTTATTCCAGTAATGGATTACCGTATTTACCGCAAACAGCGCCAGCAAAATAAACAGGAAATTGATATTAAAAGGCAACAGAATCAATGATGCTACGCTTGTAAATGAAAGAAATTTTATGGCACTAAACCAACGGGGTGGTTCAAGGTGTTCATCCTGAAACAGTGAGGGAATGTAATACCCGTTTTTATGATCTACCTTATTGAGTTTTAACTGAACCGACACCCTGAATTCCGGATCGTCCATAAATTTTTGGATCAGGGCTTCCTTTTTATCCTTATTTGCTGATGAAGAATGAATTGTACGTAACTTATTATACAAAACCTGTTTGCCAATGGGTGAAGTGGTTCTATCCAGATACTGAAACAAGGTATCCAGGCCAAGGTCCAGACAGGTTTTATCTGAAATGACATGATAAGCATCGCTTTTATCTTTTTTATTGAAAAACGCTGCTATTAAGTCAATATCAACTTCATCAGCAGATGGTTTTCCAAAAGATTGCAGAAGTTCTTCCTTGCGTTTTTTCTTTTGTTTGAACATTCAGGTTTGATTTGTCACCGAAGGTAATTATTTTTAGTAGTTAAGAAAACAGGCACTGCTATAAAACCTGTTCTCCTAAATGGAGAATTGTCACATTTGAGATGATCCCATGCAAAAATTGTCACGTTATAAATGTCTATTTGTCAGTTTTGAGCAATGGCACTTTCTTTGATAAAAGAAGCGCAAAATTGAATGTTTAATTTAAAAAATTACTCAATATGCAAAAAGGAAAAATAGGGGTTAGCTCGGACAACCTTTTCCCGATTATCAAAAAGTTTTTATACAGCGATCACGAGATTTTTTTGCGCGAAATCGTTTCTAATGCTGTGGATGCAACACAGAAGTTAAAAACACTTGCTTCTGTAGGTGAATTCAAAGGAGAACTTGGTGATTTGACGATTAGGGTCAGCATTGATAAAAAGAAAAAGACCCTTACTGTTTCTGATGCCGGTGTCGGAATGACTTCTGAAGAAATTGATAAGTATATTAATCAGATCGCATTCTCCGGTGCCAACGAATTTGTTGAAAAATATAAAAATGATGCACAGGCCATCATTGGTCATTTTGGATTGGGATTCTATTCCTCTTTTATGGTCTCTAAAAAAGTGGAAGTCCTTACAAGGTCATTTAAAGATGGTTCAGAGGGCGTAAGATGGGAATGTGACGGAAGTCCGGAATTTGAACTGACCGATGTTAAAAAGGAAAGACGTGGAACAGATATCGTCATGTATATTGATGATGATAATAAGGAATTTCTTGAAGAAAGCAGGGTAGAAGATCTGCTGAAAAAATACTGTAAATTTCTGCCGGTTGAAATTGCTTTTGGTAAGAAAAAAGAATGGAAAGAAGATAAACAGGTGGATACAGATGAGGATAATATCATCAACGATACGAAACCGGCCTGGACAAAAGCACCGGCTGATCTCAAGGATGAGGATTACCTGAAATTCTACAAACAGCTGTATCCGATGGCTGATGATCCGCTGTTCAACATTCACCTGAATGTGGATTATCCGTTTAATCTGACCGGTATTTTATATTTCCCGAAACTGAAAAAGAACATTGAAGTTCAGAAAAATAAAATTCAGCTATACAGCAACCAGGTATTTGTGACGGATTCTGTAGAAGGAGTTGTGCCTGAATTTCTGACGCTTTTGCATGGTGTGATCGATTCACCGGATATCCCGTTAAATGTATCCCGTTCGTATTTGCAGAGTGACAGCAATGTAAAAAAAATAAGCAGCCATATCACCAAAAAGGTAGCTGACCGTTTGAATGAGATCTATAAGAATGACCGTAAACAATTTGAAGAAAAATGGGATGATCTGAAGATCTTTATTGAATACGGCATGATCACGGAAGAGAAATTCTACGAAAGGGCTGAGAAATTTGTGCTCCTGAAAAATACAGAAGGCAAATATTTTACCCTTGAGGAATATCAGAATATTATTAAAGACAACCAGACCGATAAGGACAAACAACTGGTCTATTTGTATGCAACCGATGTGGATGCACAGTTTACGTTTATAGAAGCTGCTAAAAATAAAGGCTACGATGTGTTGCAAATGGACGGCCAACTGGATTCTCACTTTATCAATCATCTTGAAACCAAATTAAAGGACAGCCGTTTTGTGCGTGTAGACGGTGATGTAGTGGAAAAACTGATTCCAAAAGATGAACACCAGGAGATGAAACTCTCTGAAGGGGACCGTCTTGATTTGACACCTATTTTCCATGGACAGTTGCCACAACGTGGTAAGTCCAACTTTCTGGTAACCTTTGAGGCCATGGGAGAGAATGATTCACCGGTTTTGATCACTCAGAATGAATTTATGCGCCGTATGAAGGATATGGCAGAACTTCAGGGAGGAATGAGTTTTTATGGTGATATGCCGGATAATTACAACCTGGTAATAAATGCCAACCATCCGCTTGTATTGCGTATCAACGAGGATAAGGACAAGGATCTTGAAAAAGATCTGAAAGGAATGAAAAGTAAGATTTCTACGCTGGCGAAACGTCAGGAAGAATTGGAAAAAGCAAAAGAAGGGAAGAAAGACGAAGAAGTGCCAAGCGCAGAAAAAGAAGAGTTACACGATGTTGGCAACAAACTGGATGAGTTGAAAAAGAAAAAAGAAACCCTTCTGAATGAATACGGACAGAAGAACAAACTCGTAAAACAACTCATCGACCTTGCATTGTTATCCAATAATATGCTAAAAGGTGAGGACCTGAACAAATTTGTAAAACGAAGTATCGAACTGATATAGAGGAACTCAGTACAGCAAAACCAAAGAGGTCGCCCGCAAAGGTGACCTCTTTTTGTTTTTTATTTCGCTATAACAGAAGATTAATAATTAATAAAAAAGAATCATAGTTGTCCGGCTAAAAATCAATATTACTTAAAGATTCTTCGCTTCATTTTACTACGCTCAGAATGACAGTCTTTTTGGTTCAAATGAGGCTTGAGGATGGGTTGGTTTGGAAATCTGTCGCACGCAAACCAACCCATCCTCAAGCCCAACAGCCAGCAAATGCCTGTCATTCCGAGTGTAGTGAGGAATCTCTGAAGCTTTTACAGGACAACAGTAATAAATAATGAATAATATGTAGTTGGTTAATCATAGATCGCAAAAAAATACTACTATTACGTCTTGCGATTCACAATGGATTATTATACAAGACCAATTAGGGGAGCCGGGTGATATTGGCTCCGATGGCATTCAGGCGCTTGTCAATGTCCTGATATCCACGGTCAATCTGTTCCACGTTATGAATGGTTGACGTTCCTTCGGCTGATAGCGCAGCAATGAGCAATGCCACACCTGCACGTATATCCGGACTTGTCATTATTGATGATCTTAATCGTGCCCTTTTTTCCAGTCCTATAACTGTTGCCCTGTGTGGATCACATAATATAATCTGCGCCCCCATGTCAATCAGTTTATCCACGAAAAACAGGCGGCTTTCAAACATTTTCTGATGGATAAGCACACTCCCTTTAGCCTGGGTGGCAACAACCAGAAATATACTTAATAAGTCAGGAGTTAAGCCGGGCCATGGGGCATCGGCAATAGTCATGATGGAACCGTCGATAAAGGTTTCTATTTCATAGCCTGACTGAGATGGAATATAAATGTCGTCGTCTTTTTGTTCGAAAGTTATTCCCAACCTTTTAAACTGCTGAGGAATGATTCCGAGATTATCAAAAGACACATTTTTAAGTGTAATTTCGGATGCAGTCATCGCAGCAAGTCCAATAAAACTGCCAACTTCAATCATATCGGGTAACATAGTATGCGTACAGCCTCCCATGGAATCTACTCCTTCAATGGTGAGCAGATTGGATCCTACACCGGATATTTTTGCACCCATGTTGTTCAGCATTTTACACAATTGCTGAATGTAGGGTTCACAAGCCGCGTTGTAAATGGTTGTTATGCCCTCAGCCAGAACGGCTGCCATTAATAAATTGGCCGTACCGGTAACAGATGCTTCATCCAGCAGCATGTAAGCTCCTTTCAGGCGATCAGCGCTGACCCTGTAGAAATTATCTTTATACTCAAAATTAAATTTTGCACCCAGTTTCTGAATGCCGATAAAGTGCGTGTCAAGCCTGCGTCTTCCTATTTTATCACCACCGGGTTTCGGAATGTAGGCTTTGCCAAAACGGGCAAGGAGAGGACCTATAATCATAATAGAACCTCGCAGAGAAGCACTTTTCGATCTGAATGTTTCTGACTGAAGATATTGAAGGTCAATATTTTCTGCTTTAAATGAAAATGAACCTTCTCCGAGTTTTTTTACAGTCACTCCAAAATCCTTCAGCAACTGAATAAGATTGTTGACATCGAGAATATCAGGAATATTGTGTATAATGACTTCTTCGGGAGTCAGCAATACGGCACAAATAATTTGCAGGGCTTCATTTTTAGCTCCCTGAGGAATAATTTCGCCTTTCAACTGATTCCCGCCTTCAATTACGAATGTTGACATTCAGAGCAATTTAAGCGTTATTTTTTATTGGGATTCTTCTTTTTACGCTGTTTATTGACAACAATTTTGGGATCCACCAGTTTAAAATCCTTTTCGGAATAAGCCAGTTTACCTTCTGATAACAAATACAAATCATCGAAGATCTTGGCATCAGTAACCACATCCTTGTTCCATTGCAAAAACATTTTTTTCATATGGTTAGTAATCAGCAATACCAACTGATCTTTTTCCTTTGGATCTTCCATCTGTAAGGCATATTCCACCAGCATTTCGATGTTTTTGCCATAATGCCTTATGCGTATATCCTGTTCAAGATATGGAAGTTTTTCATGTTGTTTGTGTAACGTCTCTTCGGTTGGCAACGGGCAGGGACTGTCAATATCAAGATTGAAATCTGACATTATGGATAAATGATCCCATAATTTCTGGTCAAAATCAGATACATCCCTTAAATGCGGAAACATATTTCCCATTACTGATACTATAGCGTATGCACACCGGGTTCTTTCATCCCTGTCCTTTATTGTCATCATATGGTTCACCATATTCTGAACATTTCTTCCGTATTCCGGTAACTTCAATTTTTCTCGTGTTGAATTATAATCCATTTGTCCTGTAATCAATCAGTTGGCAAATTTAGCTGTTTTAAGTCACTATTGCAAAATATAAAAATAAAGAAATTAACATTCTTCCCAACAGTCTTGATACCTTTTTCTTATAAAAAGTGATTTGGATATAATAAAATGAACCTTTAAAAAACTTCACAGCATTGAAATGCCAAATGTTAAATAAAAATACTAAATTGCAAAACATTGTAAACTAAAACATTATGAACGATCACAACTCAAAAAGTCATTCCAGGAATGCGTCACGTAATGCGTCTTCGGGAGCAGTTTACGGACTCGGATTTATTGGTGCCGCTGTATTCTTTATTTCTCATGCAACCAGTTTTGGTATGGGAGTAGTTGGTTTTTTAAAGGCCATGGTATGGCCTGCATTTCTTGTATATGAAGCATTTAAGGCTCTGACTACAGTTGGATAAAACTGACTGGATAAATAAAGACAGCTATTAATATGTTTTGAATTTTTAACCGATGTAAGGCAAAATGGACTCCAGTTTGTTTTCCGTTTCGTCCCATTCAGGTTGCTCCATGGATTGTTTGGTTATTCCACCACCAATAAAAAATTCCATGCCCTGTTTGCAGATTTTAAAACATCTGAGAGTGACGTAAACATCGGTAATGTGTTCTCCATTATTGCTGACAGGACCCAAAAAACCGGCATAATATTCCCGGTCAAAACCTTCGATCTCAGAGATGATTTGTAAACTTTGTCGTTTGGGTAATCCGCATACTGCCGGTGTAGGGTGGAGCGCTTTTAACAAACTGATTGAATTAACCGGATCGATCTCAAAACTATAGTTTGTGCATAGATGTGCCAGGTTACCTGTAAAGACCGATTCCGGACCTGATTTTTTAATGTTTGCGGTAAGCTCATTCAGCTTTTTCTCAATAAATATCTCCACCAGATGCTGTTCCTCATATTCTTTATCAGTCCAGCTAAGGGGAGACATGTCTTCAATTTTTTGTGTTCCGGCTAAAGCAACTGTTTTGCCATTTTGATGCGAAATGGAGAGCAAATTCTCCGGAGTGGCCCCGCACCAGACACCCAGATTTGGATGGTTAACAAAAAACAAGAATGAATTTGGAAACGCTTTATTCAGATTATGCATGATAATGCCAGGATCCGCTATATTTGTGGTTCCCAGGAAAAATTTCCGAGCAAGCACAAGTTTGCGAATACCTGAATCAGAATTAAGGATATCCATAATTCGCTTAAATTTTTTGCCATATTTCTCCCGGGATGTAGAAAGGAAGTCTGAATCAATGGTAAACAGATTTTCAGGGTCAACAGAAAACGACAGATGCGCCGGGAATGTCTTTTCATATTCCGGTTCAAAAAAGCAAACCGGATGTTGGGGAGAGGCTTTAAAGGGAGCAAAAATAAAACCACTTCCGGTAAGACCCGAATACGTATGATCCAGTATCGTTGTTTTGGCAATTCGAAAGTATTGGATCGTTTTTGATTTTGGGAAACGGTACAATACATAAGGATGTTTTTCGGATAATAGGCTGTTAAGTTCCTGATTAATATCCTGCATTTTTACAAAGTTCTTTTAGTTTTAATACAAATCCGTCTATATCTTCTTCTTTGGTGTCAAAAGCTGTCATCCAACGCACTTCATTGGTATTTTCGTTCCAGTAATAAAAGAAGTAAGTATCCATGAGTGGTTGTGTAACTTCTTTTGGAATAATGGCAAAAATACCGTTTGATTCCACTTTTTGTGTTATTCTGACTCCCTTGATATCTTTCACCTTGTCAAACAGCCTTTGTGCCATTTTGTTGGCATGTTTAGCACTTTTTTGCCATAATTCATCTTCGAAATACGCCAGAAACTGTGCAGATACAAATCGCATTTTACTGTACAGTTGTGCGCCTTGCTTGCGGTAGTATTTCGTTAACTGTGCAATTTCCTTATTAAAAATAATAATGGCTTCTCCAATCATCATTCCGTTTTTAGTTCCTCCAAAACTCAGAATATCAATGCCACAATCCACTGTAAACTCATGAAAATCCATATTAAGGGAAACTGCCGCATTAGCCAGTCGGGCACCGTCCATGTGGACGACCATGTTATTATCGTGAGCCAGTTTAGTAATAGCACGGATTTCTTCTGGTTTATATACTGTTCCCATTTCGGTGGATTGTGTGATGGAGATCACCCTGGGCTGAGAATGGTGTTCGAAACCAAAACCGTGTAAATGAGGTTTAATAAGCTCAGGTGTAAGTTTACCGTCCGGCGTTTCAATAGCAACAACTTTGCTTCCTGTGAATTTTTCAGGCGCACCGCATTCATCTACATGAATATGTGCTGTAGCGGTACAAAACACGGCCTCAAACGAATGAGTGGCAGATTGTAATGAAACGATATTTGCTCCGGTTCCGTTAAATACAAAAAATACTTCGCAGTCCGTTTTAAAAATCTCTCTGATTTTTTCTGTTGCCGCTTTCGTGACAGGATCATCGCCATAGCCAACAACATGTCCCTGATTCACTATTTCTAATGCTTTTAATATCTGCGGATGTACGCCTGCATTGTTATCGCTGGCAAATCCACGTTTGAGTTCAACTGGGTTTATCATCTTTATCTTGTGTTATTATGTAGTTTATTGTCGTATTTTGTTCTTCATTTTCATTATCTGATACTTCCTGTTCATCCTCCCAGTTCCATTCTTCACGTTGTGGCCCTTCTTTTCTGAATATAACAGCCAAAGCAGCTCCTGTAAGTGTACCCATCAGGTGACCTTCCCATGAAACCGGATCATTTATTTTTAAAGGGAAAATATGCCAGAACATACTACCGTAAGCAAAAATAATGATAAATGCTACTGCCACCAGACCGATGTGTTTCCTGATTATACCACTAATGATTAAAAAGGCCCCCAGACCGTAAATAATACCACTGGCTCCAATGTGCCACGACGGACGACCTGAGATCCATAACAACGCATTGGCAATAAAAAAAAGATAAATAAACGTTTTGAGTGCAATTTGCCTGTAAAAGTAAAACAAACCTGTTGCCAAAAGCAGAAATGAAATAGAATTGGTCACAATATGCCCTATACTTCCATGAATAAAAGGCATAAAAAGAATTCCCCAAAGACCTTTAATTTCTCGTGGATATACACCAAGATGAGCCAGTGAGGATCCGGTTACCAGTTCCCAGGTTTTTGCCAACCAGCAAAAAAGTAAAAAAACAACCGGGATTATCAGGCTGTGAATAAATTTTCTGCGTTCATAGGGAATATGTTCTCCGAGACCTTTCAACACTTTTTCTGTTAAACAAGCAAAGTAAGTCAACTCTAGTTTATAAAACAAGTACAGATATGCTGATTCTTGTCAGAAATTACGCCAATAAAATCTTAGGGAATAACAACCTTTTGTGTTCTTTGTTGTGATCCGGTTTTTACAGAAACAATACAGACGCCGTGAAAACCATCCGGAATATCTAAAGAGCAATTATCTGCGTTGCCATATACATCTTTGTTAACAATAGTTTTGCCGGTAATATCAAGCAGCTTTACAACCGAATTCAATTCGGCGCTATTTTCAATAGCAATCAACATTTTATTTCCTTCAACACTGATTGCAATCGGATTTGTATTTTTGTTTTGTGGTTGATCCAAACCTGTAGATAAACCTGAGGATATTTCCTCAGCAGTAAACGCACGGTTATAGACACGAACATTATCAAAATAGCCTTTGAAATAAGGATCCGCATAAAATGATTTGCCAAGGTATCCAATCAAATTCGTTCCCAGATCACTGACTGACCTTACAAAGGCATTTGAATCCACCAGGGTATTATCCAGATAAAGAGACATTAAATGATCATCCATGACAATTTTAACGTTGACCCATTTCCCTTTAAAAGAGCCGTTTGTGAGCACCTGGCCTTCCTTAGAGTAACTTTGGGTAGTTATTGCGTTACGTATTTCATTGTCTCTAGTTCTTAGAAACATGTATTTTGATGTATTCAATCCAACAGTAAATGTAAAATGATAATTTGCATCCGATTCAGGTTTAATATCCATATTCACCGTCATTTTACTACGACCATCAAAAAATCCCTGAGGAAAAGCAAGGTAGGTATTGGATGATCCGTCAAGGTAAAGCACCTGACCCTTTTCCGTATCATTAGCGTAAGTCGCATTGCCATAAACTACTGCATTATGCAGATTTCCTGATTTATCCACAACCAGTACATTATTTAAAGTCTCGTTAAAATCATAATTTAAAACCGGATCATCAGCGATTGTCTCATCCGGCGCTTTAACGGCCCATTTGGCAATTAAGGCATCATATTCTTCCTGTGTTATAGGTATTACTGTTCCATGCTTGGCTCCTGTAGGCATCAGATATTCTCCATCGCTCATTAAAGAAAGGCTGTTAGGTGCAGATATATCATCGGAAATAAAAGGAATATAGCCCCTGCGACTGTTTACATATTCATCAACCAGCACACACCATTTATCCTCACCGTTAAACTGAAACATTGTTGGTCCTTCATAACCACCGGTGTAACTTTCCAGTTCGGTGTTTTGAATTTTCACAAATGCATTACCCGAAGCGTAGGTGCTGTTTGGATCCACTAACTCATTACTTGATGATAAACTAACATTGAGCACAACATCATCTTTAATAAGTCGATAAAATGTGTCTCCGATTTTATGAATAGACGCATCTATCGTACCGTTGGGAGTATCAACATATACGAAAGGATCAGAAAAAGTGACAAAATCCGGGGTGTAAGCAGCATAAATTCTGTGTTTGGCATAGTTGTCAGTTGCAACACGGCTTGACCAGAACACCATATATTTGGCTTCAGTTTCATCATAAATTGCCTCCGGGGCCCATGTATTTCCCGCCAGAACCGCACTTGAAACATCAACCATTCGCTGTTCAGACCAGTTTACAAGATCATCAGATTCCCAAACCATGATTGAATTGCTGCCTTCCGTTGCCATGAGTCCCCAATTTCCGTTATATTTACCTGCCCTGATATCCAGATCTGTTGCAATCAGGTAAAAATGATTCCCTTCCGGTGATCTTAAAATGAAAGGATCCCGAACTGACTGGTCACCCAGAACCGATGTCAGAACAGGGTTGTTTTCCTTCAGGTCATCCCAGGTGAGGCCGTCTTTACTGACCGCAAAATAAATCTGCTGGTCATCAAGTCTGGTCTCGTCGCCACTAAAATAAATGTATAAATAGGCCTTATATTCTGATTGTTGCGGCATAATATTTTTTGCTTCCGATAAGGAAACGTGAGTTATAAAACATGCTATCATGAGTAATCTGAATACTTCTTTGCCTAACGTTTTTATCTGAACAGTTTTATGCATAATAACGGTAAATTTAATTGCTTTTGTCCTTCACTTCAAAGAAAGTTTAATTATTGATAATAACCTAAAAAGCATCAAAGATTGTATTTTTAACACTTAATCTTTTCTGTAAACTATTAATTCATTATTTTTGAGGGCTTTTAATAAATGGTATAATGTTTGCTTCTGAAAAGGAATGTACTGATTCTATAGATCAGTTTAATCATTCGATATTTTGGACAAATACTTTTGGAATCAAACATAGAAATCTAACTAATATTATTCCACAACATGTTAAATTTTACAAGAAAGGTTAAGGTTGTTCTCCTTGTTGTTTTATCAATCGTTTTAACAGGTCCGGTCTTTTCTCAAAGACAAATGGAAAATCTGAAACACGGACTGGTAGCAGTGAAAACTAATTCAGGCGTATTTTTAAGCTGGAGAGTACTGGCAAATGAGATGAAAGATGTTGCTTATAATCTTTATAAAGATGGCTCATTATTGAATACTGAACCAATTTCAGACATAAGCAATTATCTTGATGCATCGGGAACAACAAGTAGCGTTTATCAGGTAAGACCTGTGATTAAAGGGGTTGAAAAGAATACGAATGAGTCGGCTTCGGTATGGGCAACAAATTATAAAGATATTCCCGTAAGGAAGATCAACGGAGGATATGGCACATACGAACTGAATGACGCATCTGTTGGAGATCTTGACGGTGATGGGGAATATGAGATCATCGTTAAGCGATTAGCTTTAAACATGGATATATCTTCCACCGATTACCATTATCTTGAAGCGTATAAAATGGACGGTACATTCATGTGGGCTGTCAACATGGGACCAAATATTTACAATGCTGTGGAATTTAATTTTCTTGTTTGGGATCTGGATGGTGACGGGAAAGCAGAAGTAGCCCTACGTACGTCGGAAGGTTTTATTGATGGTGTAGGAAATCAGATGGGTGATGTGGATGGTGACGGAAAAACGAATTACCGCTATTCTATTTCATCGGTGGGATACCGCATGGAAGGGCCTGATTATTTATCGGTATTGGATGGTATGACTGGTGAAGAACTGGCCAGAGCAGAATATATACACCGCGGCCCGATTACTGACTGGGGAAAGGATGACGGTGGTCACAGGTCAACAAAGTGTATGTTTACTGTAGCGTATCAGGACGGCAAAACTCCAAGTATTGTTATAAGCCGCGGTATTTATGAGCGTATTGCAATGGCTTCGTGGAAATACAGCAATGGTTCTCTGACACAAAACTGGTATTTTGATTCAAACAGTCATCCGGACTATGCAGGACAGGGCTATCATAACCTGACACAAGGTGATGTGGATGATGATGGACGTGATGAGGTTATGTACGGTTCGATGTGTATGAATGATAACGGACAGGGATTATATTCAACAAAACTGGGACATGGTGATGCTCAGCATTTAAGTGATATTAATCCGTACAGAAAAGGACTGGAGTTTTTTGGTTGTTTGGAGAATTATGCAGGGGGAGACTATCGTGATGCAGGTACAGGCGAGATTTTATTTTACAAAAACATTGGCAGGGACATGGGACGTGCCGGATGTGCTGATATTACACCAGATTATCCTGGTATGGAAATGTGGGGACCTTCAGGATTCCCATTCCTTAGTTCTACCGGAGATGCAATTACCAATCTTTCACCTCCCGGATCGATGAACTTCTTTATTTGGTGGGATGGTGATTTGTCCAGGGAAATGCTGGATCATGCCTGGTATGATAATTATGGAATCGGAACGATTACAAAATATAATAACGGTGCCAATACGCAGTTGTTAAGAGCTGAAGGAACAAGATCGGATAACTGGACGAAAGGAAATCCGGCATTAAGTGCTGATGTTTTAGGTGACTGGCGGGAAGAAGCAATTTGGAGAACAGCTGATAATTCTGCCTTGAGAATTTATACAACAACCTATCCTACATCAGTTAAGATCTATACCTTGATGAATGACCCGCAGTACCGAGCTGCTATTGGTTGGCAGCCCAACTCATATAACCAGCCACCACATCCGGGATTTTTTATAGGAAACGATATGGATTCGGTTCCACCCGCACCGATCATACTGCCGGGTCAAAAAGTATGGAAGAGTGGGAGCTGGGATGCCGGAACATCTGCATCATGGACATACAATTCTGCTGATGTGAATTTTGCAGATGGCGATAGTGTATTGTTTGACATTTCCGGTGATCATTCAACAGCCATTACCGTTGATGGTGATGTGGCTCCGTCTGATATAAGGGTGATATCTCCAGATGATTATATTTTTAGCGGAACCGGAAGTATTACTGGCAATACTGATTTTACCAAAGCGGGAAGATGTAAATTAACTATCAATACTAGTAATACCTACACAGGTATTACCAGAGTTTGGGATGGATCGTTAATCGTAAATGGTTTGTTGGAAAATAGCCAGGTACTTGTAAAAAGATTTGCAACTGCAGGCGGTAACGGCACATATAATAATGGTTTGAAGCTTGAGCCATATACCAATCTTGTTATTAGCGATGCCAAAGGAGCAACCGACACGCTATTCATTAATAAGGAACTTTCTGTTGCCAAAGAAACAACCTTGTTTTGGGATCTCTCCAACGATGTTGATGGCACAACCAAAACCAATGATATTCTGGTAATAGATGGTGATCTCAATTTTAGCACTACTACCATCAATATTAACCGTCTGGATGGCAAATTATCAGCTGGAGACTATGTGTTGGCAACAGTTTCAGGTTCTATGAATGGAAATCTGTCGGATATTACTGTTACTGGAATTCCGGGCATCCCTCATTCTTTGAGCTTTGATAATAACAAACTTGTACTTACGGTAGATGCTACCCGTGCTCCCGGAAAAGTGGAATGGACGGGGGCCGTAGATAGTGACTGGGATGTATTTAATAAACTGAACTGGTCCAATAATGGTGAAGCAGATTATTTTATTGGTGAAGATTCCGTTATTATTAATGACAATGCAAAAAGTCAGGTAGCCATTATTAATGGTAACTATGCCGTTAGTGACCTGACAATAGATATAAATAAAACTTTTCTTTTATCCGGCACCGGTTCAGTAGCCGGAAATGCAGGATTAACAAAGCGTGGGGCAGGAACTATTCTGATTAAGACAGAAAACAGTTATACAGGACCAACAAAAATTGAAGGTGGCAAAGTAAGTGTGGTGAATATTGCCAATGCCGGTTATGCAAGTTATATTGGTGCATCAAGCAGTGCTGCATCTAACCTACAATTAAACGGAGGAGCTTTAGAAATTACAGGTGGAGGAGAGATAACAACTGATAGAAATGTGACTGTAGGTGTAAACAATGGGGAAATTTCTGTAACAAACGGAACTGTTACTTTTGGAGGTTATTTCACAGGACCCGGAAATCTTATTAAAAACGGTAAAGGAACACTGATTCTGAAAACACGAAATTATCATAATGCTACCATAATAAGGCAAGGGACGATACGCCTCACCGAAGACATTGCAAACATAGATGGATTGGGAGATACGGTTATTTTCCGAAATGGCGGAACCCTGGCAATGAATGATAATTCCTACTCTTACACTGATGGATGTCGCTGGAATATCCTTGTGGAGGAAGGACAGACCGGTTCTCTATTACTTGACAGCCGTAGTTCGTTAACCGGTAAACTGCTTGGATCAGGAATATTAAATTTGTATTCTCCCTGGATAAGAAACGACCTTAACGGAGACTGGTCGGGGTTCACCGGTAAAATTAATATTACTACTGATGGAGACGGAGGAGATTTTCGTATTAACAATACCTATGGTTTTGGTAATGCAGATGTTAATCTTAACGGACAGCTGTATACCTATAATCTGAAAGGAGGAACAACAAGGTTCGGTACACTAAGTGGAACATCCGCTTCTACATTAAGTGGAAATATATGGAGTGTTGGGCATAATGATGGTAATGCTGTTTTTAATGGTTTAATCACAGGATCTGCAGTAATTTATAAATATGGAACTGGTAAATGGACCCTGACGAACGCGAACGACTATACCGGAAGCACTTATGTTAATGGCGGTTCATTGATTGTTTCGAATACTAGCGGAAGCGCGACGGGAACAGGTACCGTAACAGTTAACAATGGTGCTATCCTTTTGGGGACAGGTTCAGTAAAGGGATCAGTCACCGTTAATGCAGGTGGATATTTACAAGCTGGTTCAGGATCGTCAGGTTCATCCTTGACGGTAAACAACCTGGTCAGATTTCAACCCGGTTCATATTTTGCGGTTGCAGTGAATAATACTACAAATAATTCTGATAAACTGGTTTCTTCTTCAGTCGTATATTTAGGAGGTACCTTATACGTAAGCAATAAAGGTGGTGCCTATAAAGTAGGTGATAGTTTTAAGGTTATCGAATCAACCGCCAATACTGGTGATTTTGATGCAGTTTCCCCAGCTTCTCCGGGAACAGGACTTGCATGGGATTTATCAAAAATGCGCTCTGACGGAATCTTAATGGTAACTGTCAGCAACGCAATTGATGAAAACCAGACAGGTTTATTTGAAGTATATCCTAATCCGGGAAATGGATTATTCACGGTTGAATTAGCAAATAACGAAAAGATAAAACAAATTCAGGTAACTGATTTGAACGGTAAAACGGTGTACAATGAAGGTGCGGATGGAGGTATGAAGGAAACACTTAACCTTCAAAGTTTAGCTTCCGGAATTTACATGCTTAAAGTTGAAACCGGTGATAAGGTATATAACAGGAGAATCGCTATTAAATAAACTTTAATATACAGATATAAAAATACCCATCCTAGCCGGTGGGTATTTTTGTATTCCCCTGAAAGCCTTCAATTAACACATTTTAATTAGCAACTCATAAAAATTCTTTTATTTTTGCTCTGGTTTATAAGATGAATAGAATTAAGAAAATATTACTTGTTCTGTTGTTGGGTATTGTCCTCCCTGTCCAGGCTCAATTGAATACAGACAGAATTCTTACGATTGGACGGAATGCCTTGTATTTTGAAGACTATGTTCTTTCCATTCAGTACTTTAATCAGGTTGTAATGGCTAAGCCATATCTGGCTGAACCATATTTCTACAGGGCAGTGGCCAAATTTTATCTGGATGATTACCTTGGTGCAAAACAGGATTGTGATAAAGCACTGGAAAATAATCCTTTCCTAATTGATGCCTACAATGTACGGGGAATATGTTACCAAAGACTAGGTGAGTATGAAAAGGCAAATCAGGATTTTTCCTCAGGTTTAAAATATGATCCGTATAACACGTCCCTCATTATGAACAAGGGTGTAAGTAAAATGGCCCTAAAGGATTACCAGGGAGCGATTGAGGATTATTCGCAGGCTATTAAACTGAAATCCGGATTTGCACGGGCATATCTGAATAGGGGAGCTGCATATCTGGAAGTAAGTGATACGGCAAAAGCTATTCCTGATTTTGATAAAGCCATAGAATTGAATCCATATAATCCTGAAGGATATGTTTACCGGGGACATGTAGATTTTGAACAAAAGCGGTATAAAAAAGCTGAAGAAAATTTTGACATGGCTGTTCGCCTGAATCCTGACGAACCGTTTTTTTATATGAACAGGGGTATTGCACGATATTTTCAGAAAGACTATATGGATGCACTGGGCGATTTTGATAAGGCCATTTCACTTGATCCCAATAATTCAGTTGCATACTTTAACCGCGGTTTAATTCGTGCCGAGATAATGGATAATAACCGTGCCGTTGAAGATTTCTCTATGGTTATAAATATTGAGCCGGATAACTATATTGCCCTTTTTAATAGAGGTTTGATACATAATCAACTGGGTAATGCCTTTAATGCCATAGATGATTTTAACCGGGTCATTAATAAATATCCGGATTTTGCGCCTGCTTATTATGCCAGAGCCAAGGCTCGCCAGATGCTTGGAGACGAGAGTGGCATGCAGAAAGATATTAATATGGCTTACAACATTGAAGCTAAAGCTGATGAACGCAAGAAAAACAGCAAAAAGGAGCTTAAAGATGTTAGTCTGGCACAAAACGATGAATCGCCCGATAAAAGGGATGAAAAAGATACCGATATCAAAAACTTCAAGAAGATCGTCATCTTCAATGAAAACAGCGAAAACGAACAGAATAAATTTGCAAGCAATATTCGCGGTCAGATTCAAAACAGAAACATTGTTATAGACCTTGAAAAAGAATTTGTTTTATCCCTCTATCCGGATGATCCTAAGCTTAAAACCAGGCAAAATTATTATGCCTCACTGATCGAAAGCTTCAACAGAAATTCCGGTCTTAATAAAACTATTTACCTCACAAACGATAATCAGACACTTACCGAAAAACAGGTTGATGAGCATTTTCAGACTATAGAAACCATTTCACAACGCATTGATATGTATCCGAACAGTGCCATCAGTTATATGGAACGTGCATTGAATTATGATATGGTCAAAGATTTCAGTTCTGCCATTAAGGATTTGAATAAAGTCATTGAAATGAAGAGTGACTGGGCTATTGCTTATTTTTACCGGGCAGTGCTCAGATTTAAAACGGTGGAATTTGTCTTGTCCATAGAAAATGAAATAGCACCGGAAGCTAACGTCAATACGAATAAAAGCGGACGACAATTGTTAACAGGTGGTCAGGGAACTGCTGATTTTCAGACGGAAAAGAAAATTCTGGATTATGATCTTATTTTAAGCGATTATAACAAAGTCCTTGAACTGGAACCGAATTTTGCATTTGCATGGTACAACAGGGGTAATGTGCATACTATTTTAAAGGATTATAAAGTTGCATTAAACGATTACACTGAAGCCATACGTCTGGAACCGGAACTGGCCGAAGCGTATTTCAACAGAGGCCTTACAAATATCTATCTTGGAAATCTGGAACAGGGCAACAAGGACTTAAGTAAAGCCGGTGAGCTTGGATTATTTAAAGCTTACAACGTATTGAAACGTTACGGCCTTCAAAACCGTAATTAAAAAACCTAATTAGAGATTAACATTATGAAAACTTATATTTCTTTGTTTTTTAAAGGGCTTGGAATGGGAGCAGCCAATGTAATACCTGGAGTATCCGGAGGTACAATTGCACTCATAACAGGCATCTTTGAACGTTTAATCAATGCAATAAAATCGTTTAATCTTAAAGCACTAAAACTGCTTTTAAAAGGTGATATAAAAGAGCTTATTCGCCACACGGATCTGTATTTTCTAATTGCAGTATTGGCGGGAGTCGCAATCAGTATTTTATCCCTGGCTCATTTACTGGACTTTTTGTTCAAGAATTATCCAGTTTACATATGGTCATTCTTTTTCGGATTAATCCTGGCTTCGGTCTATTTTGTAGGTAGAACGATTGATAAGTGGAATATTCCGGTAATTACATCTTTTATGATAGGAACAGGTATTGCAATAGCCATATCAGTTCTTACTCCTGCTTCCGAAAACACGGGTATGCTATATCTATTTATTTGTGGTATTGTAGCAGCATGTAGTATGATCCTGCCGGGATTGTCTGGTTCTTTTGTCTTAATTCTGATGGGAAACTACCAGCTGGTGATGATAGATGCCGTTAATACTCTTAATTTAAAAGTTCTTCTGCCTGTTGTTGCAGGTGCCGGCGTAGGATTGCTAGGATTCTCATATATTTTATCCTGGGTGTTTGAACGGTTCAGAAATCAGACGATTGCCATACTTACAGGCTTTATTCTGGGATCATTGGGAATATTGTGGCCCTGGAAAAATGAGATATACAAAACCGGCTCAACAGGGGAATTAATATTAAAGAGCAGCGGTGAAAAGATTGTAGAAGGATATCACTGGTTTATTCCCGAAGCATTTAATCATGAAGTGATTCTTGCTATTGCATTTGCTTTAGTTGGCATCGTTATCATATGGCTGCTCGAAAAACTGGCAGCAAAAAGCAATGCGTAACTATTACAGAATTTAAAACTGTATCATGATTCTTGCGTCTTGATACATGATACTAAATAAATAAACAATGAAAACATTTGGCTTGCTTGGATATCCGTTAGGACATTCATTTTCAAAAAAATACTTTACGGAGAAATTTGAAAAGGAAGGGCTTGCGGATCATGAATATGTAAATTTTGAGTTGGATTCCATTGATCGTTTTCCTGAAATACTGGATTACAAACATGAAGTTTATGGCCTGAACTGCACCATTCCCTATAAACAACAGGTTATGCAGTATCTTGATGATATTGATGATGAGGCGTACGAAGTTGGCGCAGTAAATACCATAAAATTTATACGTGAGGAGAGTGGCAGAATTGAACTGGTTGGTTATAATACAGATATCATTGGTTTTGAGAATTCCCTGATACCGATGCTTTCAGAAAAGCATAAAAAAGCCCTGATACTGGGAACCGGCGGCGCTTCTAAAGCAGTGAAACATGTACTGACGAAAAATAATATTACGTTTGTTTCTGCATCAATTGAAGAACTGAAGGAAAATGAGATCAGATATAATGAGATAGACGAAACGGTGATCAAAGACCATCTGATCATCATAAATGCAACCCCGCTTGGCACTTTCCCCAAGGTAGATTCATGTCCGGATATTCCTTATAATGCACTGACTTCGGATCATGTTCTTTTCGATCTGGTATATAATCCTGAAATCACAAAATTCATGAGTAAGGGTATTGAAAGAGGTGCCAGTGTGAAAAACGGACTCGAAATGCTGCATGGTCAGGCAGAAGCTGCCTGGAAAATATGGAACGAGGATTAGAATATCTTCGGTTTGACATACGCCAAAATTTAATTACCTTAGGGGGTTTTAGAAAATAACACAATGTTAAAACTCAATAAGATTCAAAAAGGCTTTGGTACACCTGGTGCCCACGATTATCACCAGGTTTTAAATGAACTTTCACTAGACGTTGAGAAAGGTGAAGCTATAGCGATAACCGGTCCTTCAGGAAGTGGTAAATCAACCCTGCTGAACATTATTGGTTCTCTGGATAAACCGGATAAGGGATCTGTACTTTTCAATGAGCAGAATATTGAAAATTACTCGACCGAACAACTACAGAAATTCAGAAATTCAAACATAGGTTTTGTCTTTCAGTTGCATCATCTTTTTCCACAATGCACATTATTTGAAAATATTCTGATTCCAACTTTACCGGTTAAAGATAAATCAGAAAGTGTTAAAAGGGCAGAAAACCTGATCAAAGATATGGGCTTGTGGGACAGGCGAAATGACAAACCAGGAACCTTATCGGGAGGAGAATGCCAGAGAACAGCAGTTATCCGTGCATTAATTAATGAACCACTGTTGTTATTAGCCGATGAGCCAACCGGAGCCCTGGATGAAGAAAATGCCTCAGCACTGATTGATCTTTTGCTTGAAATCAATAAAAAAACAGGAACAACTCTGATTGTTGTTACTCATTCCATGGAACTGGCCGGCAGAATGCAGAAAGTTTACAGGCTTACCAAAGGCAAACTGGTTCAGGAGAAATAATATGAACTACTTAAAGCTTGCCATAAAAAGTTTCAGATATTACTTCAGGTCACACCTCTCCTTAATGGCCGGAGTGATAGTTAGTACCATGGTCATAACCGGTGCGCTCATCGTCGGTGATTCCGTAAAATACAGCCTGGAGCATATTGCAATGCTCAGATTAGGTAATACCACACAGACTTTAACTTCCGGTGACAGATATTTTACGCAGGAACTGGCTACCAGATTAAAAGGAGTTCCTTTATTAAAACAGGAAGGAACAGCAGTTGGAGAGGGTGGCAGATTCCGTTTAAACAAAGTTCAGGTTCTGGGTATTGACAGCAGCTTTAACCAAATTGCAGGTTTTGATATTCACAAGGTGATTTCCGGACGGAATGTTTCTATTGGTTTCAATACCGCTGAACGTTTAAACCTAAAAATAGGTGATCAGTTTTTACTACGGCTTGAAAAGGCTTCTCTGATACCGGCTAATGCTCCGTTTGTATCTGAAAAAGGTGAAATGACATCAATACGGGTAAAAGTTGCTGAAATTCTCTCAAAAGAAGAATTAGGAGCCTTTAATCTACGTAATTCTCAAACTGCACCGTACAATGTATTAATTGATTTGAGTGAACTGCAAAAGTACGTTGAAACCGAAAAAAGAATTAACGTAACATTATTTCCCGAAGAGAGTCTTACCCCTGATGAGTTGCAGAAGAATCTGACATTACTGGATGCAGGATTAAAAATCAAAAAATCGCAGGAACAAGGGATATATGAATTGTCATCAGATCGGGTATTCATCGACAAACAACTTGTTGATGTCTTTCCAAATGCCAATCCAGGTTTGACATACTTTGTAAATTCTATTCGTTATCATCATAAATCTTCGCCATATTCTTTTGTCAGTTCTATAAGTAATTTAACGCTTGATGATGATGAAATAATTGTAAATCAATGGCTGGCTGATGATCTCAGCCTAAGACCGGGAGATTCACTAACTCTAACGTACTTTGTAGTAGGTCCCTTACGGGAGTTGTCAACCGACTCCGCCAGGTTCGTGGTCAGGCAGATTAAGCCTATGCAGGGAATATTTGCTGATCCTTCATTTATGCCTGATATTCCAGGGCTGTCTGATGTTGGTAATTGCCGGGATTGGGAGACAGGCGTTCCCATTAAACTTGATGCCATCAGAGACAAAGACGAAAAATACTGGGATGATTATAAAGGATCACCAAAGGCCTTTATCAGTTATTCTACGGCTTCAAAACTCTGGGGCAACCGTTTTGGTGTTGCTACTTCCTTGTTTTTAAAAGAATCCCCCGAAGAAATATCACAACAGTTTTCTGTCGGTATTGATCCGGCTCAACTAGGATTTATCCTGACACCGGTTAAAGCCAATGCAGTTTATGCTGCCCGCAACGGTGTTGATTTTGGGCAGTTGTTTATTGGGTTGAGCTTTTTTATTTTGCTGGCCGGATTTATTTTGGTCATTCTTTTGGTATCCTTCCATTTGAACAAGCGGGAAGAGCAGATAGGCACTTTGTCTGCAGTAGGAATACCTGTTAAACAGATTAAGCGGTTGTTATTGCTTGAATCTGGTATCACACTTGTTCTGGGCGTTTTGCTTGGCCTTGTTTTTTCAGTGTTGTATAATCAGCTTATATTTATTGCCCTCAACCGGGTTTGGAACGATATTGTCAGAACCGAAATGCTGGAAGTTTACATAAAACCTCTCACATTGTTTTACGGTGCATTAATATCTGTTCTGACAATCCTGGTTACCATTTATTTCACTTTGACGCATACGTTTAAGAAGAACATTGCACAACAGCAACGGAAGCTTCAAAAATCAAATAAGCCACTAAATACAATATTAAAGTTGCTGGGGTGGATTATTTCTGTTGGTTCTGCTATTTTACTGGTATCGTCGCTAGTTGTAGGGAATACAACTGATACTGGTTTGTATTTTAGCATAGGCGGTGCCATAATGGCCGGTCTTATTCTGCTATTCAGAACGTGGCTGATAGCCCTTGAAAATAAACCCGTTATTCTGCAAAAATATACGCAACTGGGATTTAAAAACATAACACGAAACAGGGGACGAAGCATGTCAGTCATCATTTTGTTTGCCCTGGGAACATTTATTGTTGTTTCTACCGGTTTGAACCGGAAAGACATGTCAGCCAATTCCGATTCTAAATTGAGCGGGACAGGGGGAAGTTTGTTTTTCGCTGAAACAACCCTGCCGATCCTTCAAAATCTGAATTCTAATTCGGTTCAGCAGGAAGAAGGGTTTTCGACACCTGCATCATTTATTCAGTTCAGAAAAGCCGAGGGAGATGATGCGAGTTGTTTGAACCTGAACAGAATATCCAATCCGGCGATATTGGGTGTTGAGCCGGACAAAATGGAAGGAAGATTCAGTTTTATAACGAAAGATCCATTGCTTCAGACAAATAATCCATGGAGTACTTTGAACCGAGATATTGGCGGAGTAATTCCGGCCATTGCTGATCAGACCGTTATTTTGTGGGGACTAGGGATGGAAATTGGCGATACGCTGACCTATCAGACTGAATCCGGTGAAGTACTAAAGCTAAAACTTGTGGGAGGACTGGCTAATTCAGTATTTCAGGGTTATGTCATCATCAGTAATCTGAATTTTCTGAAGTATTTTCCTACCTCGTCCGGTTCAAACATTATGCTGGTGGATGGCAAAAAAGGTAAAGCACCTGCAATTAAAGATGAACTGGAATTAAATTTTCGGGATTATGGTATTGAATTAACATCATCAACAGATAAACTGAATGAGTTTTATTCGATTGAGAACACCTATCTTGCTATATTTCTTATCCTTGGAATTCTGGGTTTGATCCTGGGAATTATCGGACTAGGTATTATTCTTGCGCGAAGTGTCTATGAACGGAAAAAGGAGATTTCATTGTTACAAAGCCTCGGATTTAAATCATTCAGAATTGCCGGGATGCTGGCTTATGAATACTTGATTTTACTTTTTGCAGGTCTTATAACAGGAATGCTTTCAGCTGTAATTGCCACGTTACCGAGCTTGATTTCTTCGGGAACACAGGTCTCATTCTCAACAGTTTATGTTGTTTTAGTAATTCTGATCCTGAGCGGCCTTTCTATTATTTTGATAGCTGCCGGATTACAGGTCAGGAAAGAAGATGTATTGTCGGGATTAAGGTATGAATAATTACTTTATAAAGTATTGGATTAATATGGTAACACCTGAAATTATTGTCAGACAAAGAATACATACCAGTACCAGCTTTATAGCTTTATTTTTCATGATTTCTGTTTTACTTTGAAAACAAAATAGTTACCTGACAGGTTCAGATTTGTGGAGATTTGAATGGAAGTGATTGCACTAAATTTTATTACTTTTGCGTTAATTCAGAAAATATGAAGAAATTAATTATATCAATCATACTGGCATCTGTATATCTGGTATCGTCAGTTGCACAGGATAATTCTCCGAGCGAACGGATTACCAGCAATAAGATCATTGAAAACGGCAAGGAGTTCTATCTTTATAAGGTTAAGGAAAGGGAAGGCTTCTACACCCTTGAACGTAAATTTGGTGTCTCGCGGGTTGAAATAGTCGAGTATAACCCGGAAACAGCACAAGGCCTTAAGTTGGGGCAGATCATTAAAATTCCGGTTTTAAAAGGACGTAACAGTACCGATTCGGAGCTTAAGGAATCCTCTGATTTTATTTTTCATACGGTTGAAAAAGGGCAAACACTGTTTTTTATATCCCGCAAATATGGGGTGACTGAAGAGGAAATTTTTAAATATAATCCGGAAGCCAGAAATATTTTAATTACCGGTACGGAACTTAAAATTCCGGTTCATAAAGAAGACGTAATACCTAAAAAGGATGATGCGTATATTTATCATTCTGTAGAACCCGGTGAAACATTGTATTCTATTGCGCGGAACTACAATAAACCGGTAAAAAGTGTGCTGGATGCAAACCCGGGACTTGAATCAAGCGATATACCGGTGGGAACGGAAATTCGCGTACCCAAAATGGTTATTGAAATAAAGTCTCCTATAGTATTAAATGATGGAAAGGAGAAAAAAGATTCAACCGTTTATGTATTTGAGGATAGCACCTACTATTATCATAAGATTAAACCTAAGGAAACATTTTATTCCATTGTCAGTCAGTATAATGTAGATCGAGATGCAGTGCTGGCGACCAACAATATCAGAAATCCTGAAGACCTGAAAATTGGATATATCATAAAAATTCCTAAAGCTGCTATTCGTAAAATAAGTAATGAACAGCAGCAAATGCAGGATCAGGATCATTTGGTTTACAAAGTCAAGGAACGAAGGGAATCACTCGATGATATTGCATCGAAGTTTTCTGTTACGGTAGATGAACTGAAAGCAGCAAATGATAATATACCAATCTGGGGTAAATACAGAAGAGGCGATTTGGTGAGAATTCCGGTTAAGAATGAATTTGCGAAACCTCTATCTCCGCTCACGAAACCTAAAAAGCCAGGACGGAATCTTCAGTACGTGAGAGACAGTATCCTTCTGGCTGAGGCATTCATAGCAGGTTGTGACACCCAATATTATGACTCACCTGTTAATGTAGCTGTCATCTGGCCGTTTTTCCTTGAAGCCAATGATACATTTAATATTGTAAAAGAGATCACGGAAGAAGGGGATACATTAGTAAAAATAAAGGATCCGCTTGAAGTTTATCCGGCGACAGACAAAAATGGTTTCAGGGAATTTTATGAAGGAATTCTGATAGCTGTGGACTCCCTTAAAAGAAAAGGACAGGATATTAACCTCTACACTTACGATACCGGTAACGATACTAATCAGGTAAAACAGATTCTGGCTAAACCTGAACTCAGATATATGGACATGATAATTGGACCGGTATATACAAACAATGTAAAACTGGTTGCTGAATTTTGCAAAACGAATGAAATTAAGCTGGTTATTCCGTATAATCCTGCCGACGACCTGACCATCAATAATCCATATGTGTACCAGGTAAATCCGTTTTTGTCGGCTTTATTTGAACCCACGGTTAATTATATCGTCGATAATTATAAAGGCAGCAATATTATTGTTGCTTATACCGGAGATAAGACTGAGAGCAATACAATATTTACAAATATGCTGAAAAGGCATTTGTTCAGGGTTGGGCTTGATCATTATCAACCGGTTTCCTTTAAAGAGGTTGATGTCAAGAAATACGGATTTCAGGGGCTTGAAAAACTTATTGACCCGGAAAAACATAATCTGATTGTATTGCCTCCCGAAGCTACAAAAAGTGAAAGGATGGAGCCGTTGAGCAGCGTAGTACCAACGCTGGAGAATCTGGTTTATAAGCGTAAGATGAGTAATATTACGTTATTTGGGTATCCTGATTTTCAGAATTTAGGAGGCACAGATTTAAAAATGATATTCAAGGCAAATACAATATTATATGCTCCCTTTTACGTAGACTTTTCGGATCCGGGAACAGAAGCTGTTATCCAGTTGTTCAGAGATAAATTTTATACTGATCCCACATCATATTTTCCATATTATGGCTTACTAGGTTTTGATGTGGCCTATTATTTTCTGACTGCCGTACATGAATTCGGGCCGGAATTCGATCGTTGCCTGCCATATCTGAACCTTAAGCTTACAACATCCGGATTTAATTTTCAACGGGTGAATAACTGGAGCGGTATGGTAAATACCAAAATTAATTTCATGAACTATCAGAGAAACTTTGATATCGTTAAACTTAATTATAAGCCTGTTGTTAAACCATTGGATTTAATAGAATTTTCAAATTTCGAAAAATAAGCTATGCCATATTTCAAAGTCAATACAAATACCAAGGAATTACCGGACAGAAACACATTTTTGAAGGATTGTTCGGCATTTATCTCAGAGTTACTTCATAAATCCGAAAAATATGTGATGGTAGAATTGAATACAGATAGTTCAATGATTTTTGGTTCAGAGGCAGCGGGGTTGGCTTATATAGAATTGAAAAGTATCGGATTACCGGCAGACCAGACAAAGGTTTTTTCGGAGAAAATATGTGACTTCATAACTAAACATTTTAACATTGAAAAATCGCGTATTTATATTGAGTTTTCCGATGTAGAGCGAAATAAATGGGGGTGGAACGGAACAACTTTTGCGTAATGTCTTTTTCTTTCAGAAACTATTTCATTTTTATCTTTTTATCAACTGCATTTATATTTTTAGCTTGCAACCGCAAACCTAAAGGGAAATCCATAGATTATGTCAGTGTCTCAGTGTTGTCGAGAGATGAATTACGGGCATTAAAAAAACATCCGAATGCGGATCACCTGGAAGCGATAAAGCAAAGCCCAGTAAGGGAAGTTATAAAAAGCCATAAATTTTTTGAAGAACACAAAGATGAAATATGCGATCAGAATGATCTGCAGGAAGTAACGGATAATGATTTTTATATAGTGTCCGTTTTAACTCATTCTTTGCCATATTTAACGGAACATACGGTGGATTTTCTGAATACCCTTGGTGAAAGAATGGAGGCAAGCTTTGAAGAAAATGGTATCATACCTTACCGTTTTGTATTAACTTCTGTTTTAAGGACAGCTGAAGACCAGAAAAAGCTGCGATCATTCAATTACAACGCTACAAAAAACGAATCTGCACATTTTTATGGCATTACCTTCGATATATCGCAAACACGATTTGCATTGTGGGACTCAAGAGAATCCGTTTACACTTACAGGCTTCGCAATCTTTTGGCACGCGAATTAATTCGTTTGCAGGAAGAAGGTAAATGTTATGTACTGCTTGAAAACAGGGAAAAATGTTTTCATGTAACGGTTTTACCTGATTAGGATCAGGGTGCAAGTCTTGATATTTTCCATTTCTCACTCTTTAGTTTGTATAAAATTCTGTCATGCAGTCTGTTAGGTCTCCCCTGCCAGAATTCTACAGATACCGGTGAAACGATATAACCGCCCCAGAAATCAGGACGTTCCGGCTCGGTTGTTTTTAAATTTTCCCTGAGCTGCTCAACTTTATCATCCAGGTAATTTCTTGAAGGTACTTTTTGGCTTTGATCCGAAATAATTGCACTGATTCTACTATCAAAAGGCCTGCTGCTAAAATAATCATCACTTTCTTTTTCTGTTGTTTTTGAGGCCAGGCCTTCTATCCGAACCTGCCGTTCCAGTTCAGGCCAGTAGAATGTAAGTGATACCTTATTATTCTTCTTGATGCCTTTCCCTTTTTGACTGTTATAATTGGTGTAAAAGCTAAATCCTTTATCTGAGTATTCCTTTAGAAGAACGACTCTTGCCTGTGGAAATCCATTTTTCCCTTGTGTTGAAAGTATCATAGCATTAGGCTGTGAGTTATAGGTGGCACTAATCTGCTCGAACCAATTGTGAAAAAGCGTCAGAGGATTGTCAGGCAAATTTTCTTCCAGTAACGGATCACCGTTATAATCAATTTGTATGTCAGAAAGGTTATGTTGCATAATTTTTTATTCAATTTCTTTAACAATTTAGAGATAAACAATCCTACACCGGCTAAGGTTTATATTAATAAGCTAATTAAATACTTAGGCTGTATTAACAATTAAAAATTGAGTTATGAGAAAAAAAGGATTATTTATGTTAGCATTCATGGCTGTGGCTTTAGCGGCTTCAGCGCAGTACACTACGCTCGAAATAGGTGATAAGGCCCCATATACAACCTATAAAATGGAGAATACCAACGGTAAAATGTTATCATTTGATGACGTAAAAAAAGACAACGGTACACTGGTAATATTCTCCTGCAATACCTGTCCGTTCGTTCTGGCATGGGAAAACAGGTATCCTAAAGTAGCCCAGTTGGCCAGTGAGAATAATGTCGGATTAATGCTTGTGAACTCCAATCAGATGAAACGCGATGGAGATGACAGTATGGATGCAATGAAGAAACATGCTTCCGACCACAATTATAACTGGCCTTATCTGGTTGATGTTGACAGTAAACTGGCTAATGCTTACGGAGCAATGACAACTCCCCATGTTTTTCTGTTTGACAAAAACAACAAACTGGTTTACTTAGGTGCTATTGATGACAATTATAAAGATGCATCACAGGTAAAGGATTTTTATTTAAAAGATGCTCTTGAATCTTTAGCATCAGGTAAAGCGATAGCTGAAAACATTACCCGTGCTACAGGTTGTAGCATTAAAAGAATGAAATAAATCAAATTAGCATTTTCGTATTCAACATGATGGTTGAAATAAATTAGTGTTATAAAAAAAGGGCAGTGAACTGCCCTTTTTATTTTTGTGAAAATTTTGCTATTTAAAATTATAACGGACCGTTAGAGCTGTTCCTCCAAACCATCCGTAAAACCTGCCAACAATATCAAATGATGGTTTCCAGTCAACGGATATATCAACAGGAAAGTCCCTGAATGTATATTCCAGTCCGACAATGCCATCAAGACCCGCTACAAAACTACGGGTATAAGGATTGCCAAATCCTGCATGTGCACCACCGCCATAATACCACATCAGGCCTTCGATGTCAAAAGCTTCATTGTGTACTTCATACAATCCGGTTACAGCAATATTATTCCAACGGGTTGAAAAAATACCTTCCAGCGCGGTATGATCATTAACAAAATGTTTCAGTGTAATACCGCTCTCAAATCCCATGCGTAAACCGATGGATGTTTGATAAGGTTGAGCCTTGAGTGCAATGGTAGAAAATACCAACATAAGAGTGATTACTAATGATTTTTTCATGTTTTACTTATTTATATTTGTTTAATATTCTTCTGCCAGATACCAGGTTTGTGTCCTGAAAAAAGGTCCGATATAACCTCGGACATTCAGCTTGTTACCTTCTCTCCAGATTTTAACATCGTAAAGTTTTCCGTTATCCGGATCAAGAATACCGTCATCACCTTTCCAGTATCCTTCATCATTTTTCAAACCTGTAATAATGGTTAACCCAATAATGGGTTTCATGTGCCTGTTTCCAGGACATTTATCACATAACGGATTTTCTTCATCATTATCAAGTAATTTAATGATATCTCCATAAGCTTTGCCATCTTTGATGTATATTTTTACAATAGATTTTGCATTTCCTGTTTTGTCATCAATGGTTTTCCAGTGACCGGTGATATTTTGCGAGAATAACGATGTTGCTGTAAAAAGCAGGGATATAAGCATTAAGTGTTTCATACTAAAAAATTTAAGTTCATAATAAATTATTAACAGTTTTTGTAACTTTTAAACGTTTAGCACGTATTTGTAATAGTACAACAATAATACTTAAAAAATCATGAAAAATACAATCCTTTTAATTGTTGCGGTATTAACGCTTACGCTGGTAGCATTTGATGCACCAAAAGATGATATTGATATACGAGGTAATGGTGATGTAATAATAACTTCAAGAGCGGTATCATCATTCTCAGAATTAAAAATAGATGGAGTATTTAATATATATCTCCTTCAGGGGGACCAGGAAAAAGTAGAGGTGGAAACCGATGAAAACCTTCAGGATGTGGTGATTGTAAGAAATAAAGATAATGAATTAAGGATCAAGACAAAAGATGATATAAATATTAAGCATTCCACAAAAAGTAATATTTATATCACCCTTAGAAACATAAATAAGATGGAAATAAATTCCGTTGGAAAAACTGAATGTAAGGATATACTTAACCTGGACAGATTATCTCTCGAGGTTAACAGCGTTGGAAAAACAATTATGAAAATTGACTGTAATCAGTTAAATGCAGAAGTAAATGCTGTTGGTGCTGTTATTTTGGAAGGTAAAGCTAAAAGTGCAAATATTGAACATACCGGCGTTGGAAGCATGAGCGCTTATCATTTTAATGTGGCCTATCTTTCACTTGAACACTCAGGAATCGGAAGCGTGGAAGCCTATGCAACTAAAGAATTATCAATTTCATCAGACGGTATTGGCAGTGTAAGATACAAAGGACCGGCTGAGGTGACCAAACTGGAAACTTCAGGTATTGGATCTGTGAAAAAAGTAGATTGACCAGATATGTTATCATATCATCCCTAAAAGGAGGTGCATCAGGACGGTGTGCCTCTTTTTTTGTATGTTTGTATCAAAAGATTGAAAATGGAAAAATTTGTCCCCAAAGATCACATCAAAGTTACATTAATGATCTTTACTGCAATGCTTGGTGGTCTGTTCGTTTATGCCATGATCGCTCTGTTTGTTACCTACGGCAAAAAACAGCCTAACAATGATATTGATACGTATCTGTATATTGCTGTTGCAGCAGCTTTTATTGCGATTATAGCAGGTCAGTTAATTGCCGGTTCTATCATTAAAAATGCCTTGAGTAAAGATTTTGAAACAAAACTGAATGCATACAGATCTGCCGTACTTGCAAAGATCTCTCTCATGGAAATTGCAGCCATTTATTCCATAACAATGTACATTCTGACCGCCAATATTTTATTGCTTGTAGTTGCAGCTGTCCTTGTTTTTCTCTACAGGTACACACGTCCAACTCCGTTAAGGGCAGCAAAGCTTATGAAACTTTCACAAAAAGATGCTAAACAACTAATGTAAACTTTAATCGGTACTAAGGGGCCGGATTCGGTATTTCGCGTTGTATACCTTCAATTGCCTGAAGAATATCGTCTGACAAGGTAATATTGATACTTCCTATATCTTCTTTAAGCTGATCCATTGATGTTGCACCTATGATAGTACTGGTAACAAAATCACGGCTGTTTACAAATGCTAGAGCCATTTGTGCTGGTGTTAAACCGTTATCTTTAGCCAGCTTTACATATTTTTCCATCGCTTCCCATGCTTTAGGTTTACTGTAACGCGGTAGCCGGTCACTAAATAGGGTCAGTCTGGCTCCTGGAGGCATCATTCCGCCGGATTTATATTTACCGGATAGTAATCCAAAAGCGAGGGGGGAATATGCCAGTAATCCTGCTTTTTCACGTATTGCAACTTCAGCCAGTCCAACTTCAAATGTCCGGTTCAATAAGCTGTAAGGGTTTTGAATGCTCACAATTCGGGGCAGATTGTACTGTTCAGACAACTTTAAAAAGGACATCAGCCCCCATGGTGTTTCGTTGGATAATCCGACATACCTGATTTTCTTAGATTCTATGAGTTCCTGCAATGATTCCAGAACCACCTTAAAATCTGTTCCGGTATTATCAGTTTTATGATTGTATCCAAGGCGACCAAAAAAGTTAGTTGGACGCTCCGGCCAATGCAACTGATATAAATCGATGTAATCTGTTTGAAGACGTTCAAGACTTTTTTCAAGAGCTTCATTTAAATGAATTCTCGAAAAGGAAGGAGACTTTCTGATGTGTTCCATTCCTGGGCCTGCTATTTTGCTGGCAATAATCAGTTTATTTCTGTCATATCTGTTTTTAAGCCATGAACCAATATACCTTTCGGTTGAACCCTGAGTTTCTGGTCTGGAAGGTACTGAGTACATTTCTGCCGTATCAATAAAATTGATGTCATTATCAATTGCATAATCCAGCTGCTCATGAGCTTCTTGTTCTGTATTCTGTTCACCCCAGGTCATTGTTCCCAGACATATTTTACTGACTTTTAAGCCGGTTTTACCTAATTTATCGTAGATCATAATTTTTTTTTGTATTACATTATTTGAATTCAAATATGGCAAGTAAATTCAGCTGATCCAAAATTATTACCTCCATAATTTATAATAAACCTCATTCCTGTTAATTGGGTTCAGACAGATGAATAATTAACAATAAAAACAAGGCTTAAGTCGGGTGAGATATAACCACGTGAGATTCAATAAAAAAAGTGTGAAATCCTTTAGCATTACTGATAAATAGTGTATCTTTGCGCCGCGATAAGAAAATATAATGTCTAACTTATTAGTTTTTACAGAGTTAATTAATTTATGTCACAAAACGAAGAAAAAAAACTGGAAAACCAGGAACCTCAGGAAGAGGTAAAAGATCAGGTTGAACAGGTTGAAGAAACAAAACAGGAAGAAGCTCCTGTAGAAGAACCCAAAGAAGAAACTGAAGCAGCTCCCGCTGCTGAAGAAATCCCGGAAACAAAAGAGGAAGAAGTAGTTGAAGAGGCACCTGCAGCTGAGGTAAAAGAGGAAGTTGCTGAGCCTGTTGCTAAAAAAGAAGTTGTTAAAGAAGAGAAAACAGCAGCAAAAGCTACTGCTTCAGACGATTTTGACTGGGCCGCTTTTGAAAGGGGTGATGAAGTTCCTGACAAAGAAGCCAGCGAACTTGAAAAAATTTATGATGGAACACTTTCAACAATTGCTGAAAAAGAAGTTGTTGAGGGTACCGTTATTTCAATGAACAAGAGAGAAGTGGTGGTTAACATCGGCTTCAAATCGGATGGTATCGTAAGCTTAAATGAATTCAGGTATAATCCTGATCTTAAAGTTGGCGATACTGTTGAAGTTTACATTGAAAATCAGGAAGACAAAAAAGGTCAGCTGGTTCTTTCACATAAAAAGGCACGTGCAATGCGTTCCTGGGATCGTGTGAATGCTGCGCTTGACAACGATGAAGTTATTAAAGGTTACATCAAATGCCGCACAAAAGGTGGTATGATCGTGGATGTATTTGGAATTGAAGCTTTCCTTCCAGGATCTCAGATTGATGTTAAACCTATCCGTGATTACGATATCTATGTTGGTAAAACTATGGAATTCAAAGTGGTTAAAATCAACCAGGAATTCCGTAACGTAGTTGTATCTCACAAAGCGCTTATCGAAGCTGAACTTGAAGAACAGAAAAAACAGATCATTCAGAAACTTGAAAAAGGTCAGGTTCTTGAAGGTACGGTTAAAAACATTACATCATATGGTGTATTCATCGACCTTGGAGGTGTTGATGGTTTAATTCACATCACTGACCTTTCATGGGGACGTGTTACACATCCGGAAGAAATCGTTCAGCTGGATCAGAAACTGAATGTTGTTATTCTTGATTTTGATGATGACAAAAAACGTATCGCTTTAGGTCTGAAACAATTGACGCCACATCCATGGGATTCATTGGATGAAGAGCTGAAAGTAGGTGATAAAGTTAAAGGTAAGGTTGTTGTATTGGCCGACTACGGTGCATTTGTTGAGATTGCTCCGGGTGTTGAAGGTCTGATCCACGTTTCTGAAATGTCATGGAGCCAGCATTTACGCAGTGCACAGGACTTCCTGAAAGTAGGTGATGATGTGGAAGCTGTAATTCTTACCTTAGACCGTGATGAGCGCAAAATGTCACTTGGTATTAAGCAGCTTAAAGAAGATCCTTGGGCCAGCATTACTGAGAAATACAGCGTTGGAACCAAACATACTGCAACCGTTCGTAATTTCACCAACTTCGGTGTATTTGTAGAAATTGAAGAAGGTGTTGACGGATTAATTCATATTTCTGACCTTTCATGGACCAAGAAAATCAAACATCCTGCTGAATTCACTCAGATTGGTGCTGATATTGAAGTTGTGGTTCTTGAAATCGACATGGAAAACCGTCGTTTGAGTCTTGGACACAAACAACTGGAAGAAAATCCATGGGATGTATTTGAAACAATTTTCAGCGAGGGTTCAATTCACGAAGGTACCATCATCGAATTATTCGATAAAGGTGCTGTAGTATCTCTGCCTTATGGTGTGGAAGGTTTTGCAACTCCAAAACATCTTGTTAAGGAAGACGGCGTACAGGCAAAAATGGACGAGAAACTGGAATTCAAAGTCATTGAATTTAACAAAGATTCAAAACGAATTATTGTTTCCCACAGCCGTGTATTCGAAGATGAGAAACGTGCTGAAGATAAAGCAAAACGTAAATCTCAGGCTTCTTCAAACAAAAAAGGCATGAAGAAAGTTGTGGATAACCTGGAGAAAACAACTCTTGGTGACGTAACTGATCTGGCTGCTTTAAAAGATCAGCTTGAAGCTGCTGCCAAACCAAAGGCAAAGAAAGCGGCTGCTCCTAAAAAAGCTGAAACTGCAGAGCCAAAAGCTGAAGCGAAAACCGAAGTGAAGGAGGAAGCTAAAGAGGCTAAAGAAGAAAAAGCAACTCCTGCTGCTGAAGTGAAAGCTGAAAAGTCTGAAAAAGTGGAAGAGCCAAAGGCTGAAGAAGAAGCTCCAAAAGCTAAAACTAAGGCTAAAGCAAAAGAAGCTGATGAAGATGCAAAAGAAGATAAAGAATAATTGTTCGATATCACATAAAGAGAAAGGCGGCCAAACGGTCGCCTTTCTTATTTGAATATATTTTATATTTAACTATCTGTCAAGGTACTGCTTTTCATAATATTTCTCATACTCACCCGAAACCACGTTGATCAGCCAGTCCTCATTTTTGAGATACCATTCAACAGTTTTCTCAAGGCCTTCTTCAAACTGTAAAGATGGTTTCCAGTTTAATTCATTCTGAAGTTTCGTTGAGTCAATAGCATACCTTAAATCATGTCCGGCACGATCTTTAACATATGTAATTAATTCAGCAGATTCTCCGGCTTTACGTCCAAGTTTCTTGTCCATAATATCGCACAGGAGCTTGATCAGTGCAATGTTAGTCCATTCGTTATGCCCCCCAATGTTATAGGTCTCACCTGTCTTTCCTTCATGGAAGATGACATCAATAGCCCTGGCATGATCCTCAACCCATAACCAATCTCTTACATTTTCGCCTTTGCCATAAACAGGTAGTGGCTTCTTGTTTTTGATATTGTTTATAAACAATGGGATCAGCTTTTCAGGAAACTGATAGGACCCATAATTATTTGAACAGTTTGACACGACAGTTGGCAAGCCAAACGTATCGTTATATGCTCTGACAAAATGATCTGAGCTGGCTTTGGATGCAGAGTAGGGACTATGCGGATCATAAGCCGTAGTTTCGGTAAATAAACCACTTATGCCAAGAGAACCATATACTTCATCGGTTGAAATATGATAAAAGCGTTTATCCTCCATGTTATCTTTCCAGACGGCTTTTGCCGCATTTAAAAGATTTACCGTTCCAATAACATTCGTAAAAACAAATTCCGTAGGATTTGAAATAGATCGATCCACATGCGATTCCGCAGCTAAATGAATCACGCCGTCAAACTGATGTTCCAGGAAGAGTGAGGTGATGAAATTGTCATCCACAATATCACCCTTAATAAATTCATAATTGTCACGATTCTCTATATCACTCAGGTTAGCCAGGTTTCCGGCATAAGTCAGTTTATCCAGGTTAAATACCTTATAATTTGGATATTTGTTAACAAATAGCCTCACAACATGAGAACCAATAAATCCGGCTCCTCCTGTAATTAAAATTTTCTTCATTTGCTTTTATTAAACTGTTTATTGGCAATAATATAAAACCAGTGCTAAAACGCCAAATAGCTTATTTTATTCCCCGATAATTTTTTTCCCAGTTCCATGCAGAAGCCAAGGTTTCAGCCAGAGTTTTCTCAGCAGTCCATCCAAGCTCTTGATTTGCTTTCGTAGTATCAGCATATATTTTTTCAATATCACCGGCACGTCTGCCAACAATACTATATTTCAGGTCAATTTTATTAACGTCACTAAATGTTTTAACCAATTCAAGAACCGACGCTCCATTTCCGGTACCTACATTAAAATACTCATATGCACCATTGTTTTTACCCTCCAATAATCTGTTAATGGCAAATACGTGAGCTTTCGCGAGGTCAACCACATTGATAAAATCCCTGATGCAACTTCCGTCAGGTGTATCATAATCATCACCAAATACTTTTAGTTCGTCCCTCAATCCTGCTGCAGTCTGAGTAATATATGGCAACAGATTATTTGGAATCCCCTGTGGTAGTTCACCAATTAGGCCGCTTTCATGTGCCCCAATCGGATTAAAATACCTTAATGCAATAGCATTGATATTACCATAGGCTTTTGCAGAATCTCTTAAAATATCCTCACATATGGCTTTTGTATTACCATACGGACTCTCTGCTTCTTTTCGGGGAGTTTCTTCTGTAACCGGAAGTTGATCCGGTTGTCCGTAAACCGTACACGATGAACTGAAAACAATGTTTTGAACACCACTTGCTTTCATGCCTTCAATGAGATTTATCAACGATAATACATTGTTTTTATAATACAGTAGTGGTTGCTGAACAGATTCACCAACAGCTTTTGATGCAGCAAAATGAATAATAGCTTTTATATCTTTATTTTCGTCAAACAAAGCCTGAGTTTTTGCCATATCCTGTAGGTTGAACTGATAGAATGCAGGTTTAGTTCCTGTTATTGTTTCAATGCTGTCCAGAACCTCAACTGAAGAATTTGACAGGTCATCCACAATAACCACTTCAAAACCCGAGTTAATTAATTCAACCACAGTGTGTGAACCAATATAGCCGGTTCCTCCTGTTACTAAAATTTTTTGTTTCATTATGATATATTATTCGATTTTCAGGATTAATTGCAATTTTGTTTTCAGGCCTAAAAATACGTAAAAATTAGCGCCGATGAATTGTAATAATCCTTTTTTACCGTCACTTTTATTTTAAAAGTGTACTTATTTACATGTAACATTGATATATAATGGTAATATTTTAAAAATCTGTTTTTATTTGGCACTTTTGTATTTCCAAATTTTTTTGAAATTTACGTGAAGACATTCAACGGACACATATTGCACATTCCCCGATGGTATCCGGGACTAAACGGTCCACAGGGAGGAGTTTTTATTTCCAAACATATAGCATCTTCACAAAACTACAGGCATAGCGTAATAAATGTAAATGTATCAAAAGGAAAGGAGATACCCTTAAAAAGGGTACTTTTTACTTCATCAGAAAACGTTAATACCTATTCCTACTTTTATAGATCCGGAAACAAATTGTTCAGTAGCTTCAATTATTGTATTGGAATTTATAGATGTATACGACAATTACTAAAAGAAAAGGATAAACCAGATCTTATTCATGCACATGTATTGTTAAGAACCTATGTTGTTGCTTATGTTCTGCATATTTTATTTAAAAGACCCTATATAATTACAGAACACTGGTCAGGCTACCATTATGGATTATACCACCAAAAATCTAAAACATACAGGTTTCTGTTGAAACTTATGCTGAAAAAAGCTGAAAAGGTATTGGTTGTTTCAAACAGGTTAAGGAATGATATGCTAGCGTGTATTCCTCTGGATAAAACAAAACTTAAAATACTGCCCAATGTTGCAGAGAATACATCGGAAACAAAACCCCAAAAGCAAGGGAGCACAATTAAAATAGTAACCGTAGCCGATCTGAAAGATAATATTAAACGCGTTTCAGGAGTGATAGAGGCTATAAAAAAGTTTACAAACGAAAATATTGAATACCACATTATTGGGGATGGTCCCGACATAAATACATTAAAGCAGTTGGCCAATCAACTATTGAATGAAAAAATATATTTCTATGGCGAACTATCAAATGAAGATGTGCTAAAGAAGCTGCCTGAATTTGACTTTCTGATACAGAATAGCCAATATGAAACATTTGGTTTGGTACCTGTTGAAGCTCTTTTATCCGGTCTGCCTGTTATTTCAACCACAACCGGATGCCCCGAGGAAGTTCAGCTGCGTGAAGCAGGTATCTTTATTGAACCGGATCAGCAGGAAGAACTTATGAAAGCAATCGACAAAATGATTCATACATTTCGCGAGTATGAAGTGATACCGGTTCAGAAAATAATTAGCCAAAAGTTCTCTGCCGAAACAGTAGGAGCAATGCAGGAACAGATTTATAATGATATATTGAGCAGATAACCAATGGATTTTACTTTTATCAACGATACTACAGAAAAAGATCTTAAGCTGGTATTAAATCAGATTAACCTGCATAAAAATGGTACGGTTAGCCAGTCAATGAAGGATGCTGGTCTGAATTACAGGGTAAATTTTGGCGTTTCCGTTGTTGATCTCCGTAAGATAGCAAAACAATATGCTTATAATAATACACTGGCAAAACTGCTTTGGGAGAAAGGATGGCGGGAATCATATATTCTGGCGACTTTAATTGCAGATCCAGAAACTATTGATATTGAAACCTTGACCAAATGGATGAATGAAATTCTTACCACTGAATTGTCAGAACAGTTGGGTAATAATCTTATAGCTTCACTACCATATTCAAGTATCCTTAAAGACTTATTGAATTCCGGGAATAATCTTATGCGGATAGCGGCTTATAAAGCTTTATCTAAGCAGTTTCTGATGAAGAATTTTGATAATAAAGATGTTTTTGTGAAATCGCTTGAATTTAACCTTTATGATTCGGCTTTGTTCAGACGGGAATTAGCAGTTTCATTAGGTCAGGCTTCTGCATTTTTTATACGATATCATAACAATTTGATAAACTACTTACTCGAAAAAATTAGCTATTTTCAGGTGAAATCAAATGATTTCGAATTAACGCACCAAATCGTTATAACTGAAATAGATTTTTTCTGTGAAAAGGACAATTCTGAATAAAGGATTATTGTTGTTTGTTATATTTTTTATAGCAAATACTATTTCACTCTTCGCCTATATATCAGATCCTGCTTTCGAATCAATACCTGAAGAAAACGATTCTGCTTCGGTTTCAGTTTCAGAAACTGAAACGCTTGAAAATGAAAAGGAATCCTTTTATTTAAAGGCAGAAAAGGCAAATTCAAGTCAACAAAAATTTAAAGTTAAAAGTGGCGAAAGTGATTTTTGGGGTTTAATTGAAGAAGGTGAAATAACTGCTTCAAATAAAGCATACAAACCTGATAAACACCAAAAAGTTCCAATGTGGGGAGAGGCCGATCTTTCTTTTGAACTGGAGGAAATGATACGAAATTACCGGGAACTGTTAAAAGCCTATCAAAGTCATTTAAACTGGGCACAGAGGGTTAATAATCAACAGATTGTTGACTTAATGAATGTTAAAATAACGCAAACAAAAAAGCTGATAAAAGAATGTAAAAGAAATCTAAGGAAATATTAATATTACCCCTAAATGTCTGAAGAATACCTGCTAAACCAAATTGCCGCATCCATGATACCGGGTGCCGGGAGTGTTATGGTAAGAAAACTCATCGGTATAACCGGTTCACCTGAGGCCCTTTTCAGTGAATCAAAAAAGAACCTTTTTAAGATTCCTCAAATTCCACGCCATGTGGTAGATAACATATATAAAAAGGAATTTTGGAATAATGCGGAAAGTGAACTGGAATTTATTAAAGCGGAGGATATTAACACTACATTTTTCCAGGAAAAAGATTTTCCGGTTCGGCTTAACGAATGTTATGACTCACCGGTATTATTATACCATAAAGGAAATATTGATTTTAATAAGCGAAAAATTGTGAGTATTGTTGGAACCCGTAAAAGTTCGCATTACGGATCCGGCATGATTGAAAAGATTGTGAAAGGTCTGGCAGAATCTGATCCTGACACCTGCATTGTCAGTGGATTAGCTTATGGTATTGATATTATGGCACACAAGGCAGCTGTACGCCATAATCTTGATAGTTTAGCTGTTCTGGCTCATGGCCTTGACGATCTTTATCCTCCTAAACATAAAGATACAGCAGTTAAAATGATGGAGCATGGCGGACTGGTGACTGAATATACCAAATCCACTATTCCTGAATCTCATAATTTTGTAAAGCGAAACCGCATTGTTGCAGGCATTTCCGATGTAACTCTTGTGATTGAATCCGGTTTGAAAGGAGGAGCAATGATTACTGCCAATCTTGCATTTTCATATAATCGCGAAGTCATGGCGGTTCCCGGGAATGTAGGGAACTATTATTCGGCGGGATGCAATTATCTGATTAAAACACAAAAGGCATCGGTTATTGAGTCTGCAGACGACCTCTTAAAACTGATGAACTGGGATCTTAAAAATAAAAAGAAAACAGTTCAAAAAAGTCTCTTTGTTCAACTAAAACCTGACGAAGAGAAAATTTATAATCTGCTCAGAGAATACCAGACTATGTCTTTAAATGATATAAAGATACTGAGTGAATTAATGATCAGCCAGGTTTCAATGGCACTGCTAAACCTTGAAATGGAAGGATTAATCAAATCCTTGCCCGGAAATATGTTTACGATTGCCTGAGCTGATGATGAGGTTTATCATTCGGATCATATTCCAGTGTTATCTTAGTACCGTAAGTTTTATCTTCCAGTTTTGTCGCTTCTGTAATGACACTTTTTTGTCCACCATGTTCAATAAAACGTAAGGCTGCCCTTATTTTAGGAGCCATAGTTCCTTCGCCAAACACACCATCTCCCAGCATTTCATTGGCATCCGCATAATTCAGAAACTCAACAAGTTCCTGTCTTTCTGTTCCAAAATGTTTATACACAAATGGCACATCCGTTAAGATGTAAAGCTCATCGGCATGAATATGTGCCGCTAAAAGGGCAGAAGACAAATCCTTATCTACCACAGCTTCTACAGCTTGTAACATGCCCTTAGTGTCTTTATATACCGGTATGCCACCACCACCAGCGGCAATCACAATACGACCGGCTCTTGCAGTAGCCTCTATTACTTTTTCATTGGTTATACATACCGGTTCGGGAGAAGCAACTACGCGGCGTACATAACCGTTTTGCTTCGAATCTTTAAACTGCCATCCTTTGGCTTTTTTCAAAAGTTCAGCTTCTTCCTTAGTAAAAGACTTGCCTATGCGTTTTTGAGGATCCAAGAACGCGTTGTCCTTTGGATCAACAATTACCTGGGAAATAAAAGCAACAACTTCTTTGTTTATTCTGTGTTTCTTTAAAATATTCAGAATACAGCGCTCAATCATATATCCGATACCGCCCTGTGAATCAGCCACACAAATATCCAGTGGCATAGGAGTAATGCCGTAGATCTGTTCTCCTGCATCATTTCGCATCAGAATATTTCCAACCTGTGGCCCGTTTCCATGGGTAATCACAAGGTCGTAGCCATCTCTGAGCAAATAAATCAGATTTTCCAGTGTATCAAGTGTGTTTGCAATCTGCTCTTCAATACTTCCTTTCTGGTCTGCTCTTAACAGAGCGTTCCCGCCTAAAGCCACAACTGCCAGTTTATTCATAACATGATGTCTAATCAATTCAAACTAAAGTAAGGTTTAATTTGAATCGTAGTAATGATCAAAGTCAATCTTTTACTATGTGATTAATCATGATTTTTCAGTTTGCACAGCGAACACTTTTTATTACCTTTATTGGATAAAAATTAACACAATGAGCAAATCAGTTACAGATATTTTAAAAGAGGCTATTTTACTGGAGATGCGCGGACAGTCATTTTATAGCAATGTGTCAGAAAAGAGTGATAATGAAGCTGCAAAAGAGTTCTTTAATATGATGGCCAAAGAGGAAGGTGAACACATTCGTTTTTTGAAAGAGCAGTACGACAATTACGCAAAAAATGCAAAGTTTACCGCACCAAAAGAAATTGACACGGACGATGACACTGTAACTCAAATACTAACCGATAAGATTAAAAAAGAGATTAGTGCTGCCAGTTTTGAAGCTGCAGCTATTTCTGCTGCCATGGATTTCGAGACACGCGCTGTAAAGATTTATGCTGACCGTGCTAAAGAAGCTACCGATCCCGAAGAGCAAAAAACATATGATATGTTAGCTAAATGGGAGGTAGGACATCAAAAATTCCTGCATGAAATAAATAAGGAACTGAAAGAACGGGTATGGTATGACAACCAGTTCTGGGCTTTTTAGATGATCATTCCGGCGGCTACTGTCTCATTGGTCGCCTCATCAATAAAAATTAAGCTACCCGTGATCCTGTTCTTATTGTAAGAATCATAAAACAGTGGTTTTGCTGTTTTAATGGTTATGTTTGCTATATCATTTAATCCTACAGTCAAATCTGAATCATCCTGTTCCAGAGAATTAACATCCATTTTATAATTTACAGAATTTACGATAGCACGTACTTCATTGGTCGTGTGCTTAATGGCGTATTTCCCTCTTGGAACCAATTTTCGTTCGTTAAACCAGCAAACCATCAAATTAATTTCCTGACCAACACGTGGCATATTTTCCTGATCCGTAATCATATCACCACGACTTATATCAATATCATCCTCCAACTCAATTGTTACAGATTGGGGTGGGAATGCCTGACTTAATTCTTCGTTGTATTCAAAAATATTTTTAATTTTTGAATCTATTCCTGATGGCAATACTTTTACCTTGTCACCTTTTTTGAATATTCCACTGGCTATTTTTCCGGCATACCCCCTGAAGTCATGGTATTCATCTCGCATTGGACGAATAACATACTGTACCGGGAAACGTGCATCATCAAGATTTTCATCATGCTTAATTTCAATGGTTTCCATCAGGTGCAGGAAGGTGTCACCTTTATACCAATCCATATTTTTTGAAGGATCAACAACGTTATCACCATTTTTGGCACTTATCGGAACAAACCGCGCATCTTCAAGACCAAGCTTTTTGGTAATGTTATCCGTAAAATCTTTTTTGATAGCTTCAAACGCTTTCTGATCATAGTCAACCAGATCCATTTTATTAACGCAAACAATGATATGCGGAATCTGTAAAAGATTGGCAATATAAGAATGTCTTCGTGTCTGCTCAATCACACCATTACGGGCATCAATCAAAATAACGGCAACATTGGCGGTAGAGGCTCCGGTTACCATATTACGGGTATATTGAATATGACCCGGAGTATCGGCAATAATAAATTTACGTTTTGGTGTTGCAAAATAACGGTAAGCCACATCAATGGTGATTCCCTGTTCGCGCTCAGCACGCAAACCATCCGTCAATAATGCAAGGTTTACTTCTTCTTCTCCTTTACCTACACTGGCACGCTCAATAGCTTCCATCTGATCTTCGAAAATGGCTTTACTGTCATACAACAAACGTCCAATAAGCGTGCTTTTTCCGTCATCCACACTTCCGGCTGTAGTAAACCTCAGAAGTTGCATATCAAGATAACCTGAATCTTTTCCTGCCATGATATATTTATGTGCTGATTGCTAATTTAAGTGATTAAAAATACCCCTCTTTTTTTCGGTCTTCCATTGCTGCCTCTGAACGCTTGTCATCGGCACGACCACCTCGCTCTGTGACGCGTGTTGCGGCAATCTCCTGAATTATATCTTCAAGAGAATTCGCCTGTGACAAGGTTACGCCTGTACAGGTTATATCACCAATGGTCCGGCATCGTACTTTCATATGTTCCACCTTTTCTGATGGCTTAAGTTCCATAAAAGGGGCATAGGCGAGCCATACACCGTCTCTGTTAAAAACGTCTCTTTCGTGCGTATAATACAGCGAAGGTAACGGAATATTTTCCTGATAAATATACTGCCATACATCCATTTCAGTCCAGTTGGAAATAGGGAACACCCTGAAATGTTCTCCTACATTCTTCCTGCCATTGTAAATATGCCATAATTCTGGCCTTTGGTTTTTAGGATCCCATTGACCAAAATCATCTCTGTGCGAAAAGAAACGTTCTTTGGCCCTTGCTTTTTCTTCATCACGCCGTCCACCACCAAGTGCAGCATCGAATTTATACTTTTCTATGGTATCTAACAGTGTTACCGTCTGAAGTTTGTTACGGGAAGCATTAACTCCTTTTTCCTCGACTACACGACCTTCATCAATTGATTCCTGCACTGAACCAACAACCAGTTTTACGCCCAGCTCTTTAATCAGATTGTCTCTGAATTCTATGGTTTCATCAAAATTATGTCCTGTATCAATGTGTACAAATGGGAATGGAATTCTGGCAGGCCAGAATGCTTTTTTTGCCAAATGAGCCATTACAATGGAATCTTTTCCTCCAGAAAAAAGCAAAGCAGGATTTTCAAATTGTGCTGCTACTTCACGCATCACATATATCGCCTCTGATTCCAGTTCTTTTAAATGGTTCAGACTATACTCTTCCATGTTTATTATAAAATTTAAAGCAAATTCACCCCGAAGGAGAGATTTTCCCGTTTTATTAATAAGCTGCAAAATTAATTAATCTTACCACATAAGAAAAAATCGTTACATATTTTAATTCTAAATAATCAGGAGCGGTCTTATCGTTTGTTATCAGGATCCAATTAAATTAATCTGGCTATGAGAGTATTATAGAACTTCGATATCCATAAAAAGATTTTCTTGTGAACAGAGATTAAAGTATATTTAAGTCCTGTTAATTACAATCTTTAAAATTATGTACAAACATAGAACGTTGAAAGAGATAAAATGGGGAATAATTGGTGTCGGGGATGTGTGTGAAGTAAAAAGTGCGCCAGCCATGAACCTTATAAAGCATTCTTCTATCGCAGCTGTAATGCGCAGAAATAAAGCGAAGGCAGAAGATTATGCCAGACGGCATCATGTTCCGTATTACACAAACGATGTGGATGAACTCCTGAACCACCCGGAGGTGAATGCCGTCTATATAGCCACACCTCCTGGTTCTCATGCCGATTTGGCCATGAAGGTCGCAGAAGCAGGCCTGCCATGTTATGTGGAAAAACCCATGGCCAGAAATTTTGACGAGTGCATAACTATGATTGAAGCTTTTGAAAAAGCAGAATTACCGCTTTGGGTGGCTTATTACAGAAGAACCTTACCAAATTTTGTAAAAATAAAAGAACTGGTAGAAACAGGGCATATCGGTGATATCCGTTCTGTTTCCATTGAAATGTTCAAGGCTTTGGATAATGACTTGATAGCCAATTCAGAAGTCAACTGGCGGGTTGATCCCAAAATTGCAGGGGGCGGCTATTTCCATGATCTGGCCTCGCATCAGCTGGATTTTCTGGATTTTCTGTTTGGCCCGGTTAAAGCAGCAAACGGATACTCTTCCAATCAGGCCGGCGTTTATCCCGCTGATGACATTGTTACAGCATCATATGCATTTGAAAACGGGGTTATAGGTAACGGAATCTGGTGTTTTAATGCTGCTAAAAATGCCGAAAAGGAGGTAACAACTATAGTTGGTTCCAAAGGTAAAATTACGTACCAGTCGTTTGGATCGTCCGACGTAAAAATTGACATTGATAGCGGACCAACCCAAACACTTAAATTCGAATATCCAAAACACATACAGCAATATTTGATACAAACTGTTGTGGATGAACTGCGGGGAGTTGGAACATGTCCCAGTACGGCGGAATCGGCAGCCAGAACAAATATGGTTATGGATTGGATACTGAAATAATTTTATTAATTTCGGTATATGAACCTGTTTTGTTGAATTATGACGTTAAAAAAGCAATTTCTTCATCCGGATATTAAAGAAACCGGTCTAACCAAACCGAGGATAATTGCTGGCGTAGTTATTGGTTTCTTATTTGCGTTAAGTTTATACGGATTATTATATGGAAGCAGAGAAGCACTACGCTATTATTCTGTTGGGTGGGATAGCAATATTTGGATATTAAAAGACACTGAAGTATGGTTTTATAACCTGTTTTTTGCATTTTTATCTTTCATTTTCGGGCAATCAGTATGTTTTTTATTTTGGTTTTACAGACCTAAAAGGATTTATGAAAAGAACCGAAAAAGATTATCATTTATTAATGATCAGCTAAACCTGAATACTTTCTTTATGAGTTGGTTTGCAAAGCTGGGATTTGGTTTTGGTCTATATTATGCAACGGAATGCAACTATTTGACATTTAGCCTAATACCAAAATATGAATTTCTTTTTGTTCTTATAATAATTGTATTATTCCTTCATCCGTGGATGAGCATCAGACGATATTTTAAAAATAATTCTTTAAAATGGATGGGGATTTCTTTTCTAATTATTTCCGGTTTATCCTTAGGTCTCTCTTTTATTAATATTTTGAATTATAAGAGTTTAAATAAAACCGTCCTTAAACGAAACATTCCATATACTTACCATTTAGAATTGCCTGAAACATGGTATCATGTTACAGATGAAAAAAACCGCACCTATGTAGATAATATTTATCTTATTAAAGATAGTGTCCAATCTGATAGCCAATTATTTTATAATGAATTGGAAATTGATCTTTCGGAACTTTCTAAAATACTGAAAGAAAAAGCAGAAGCTGACAGGACATTTCAATTCCAATATTTACAACTAAGTATTGATAAGAAAATTTCGATGGGGTACATCACTCAACTAATTGATAATATTACAAAATCAGGTATTTACAGACTTGGATTCAGAATTCTACCCAAAGACAGAATATTCGATGATAAATATTATTTCAAAGAATTTTTCCCATTAAAAGCGATGCCAACGGACTCAATTTATTTACAACATCTACAGACTGAAAAACGCAGTATATCCAATACGATTAATGTTAAAATGATAGATAATGGCGATTATGAAATAAATAATGTTGGTATTCCAGCATCAGGATTGAAATCTTATTTATCAGAAGAGATTCTAAAGAATACTGACTATGTCGTGTCCATTTTAATTAATGACAGGAGTAGCTACAACTCTTTTATGAAAATATATGATTCCGTTTATCAGATCATTTATGAGAAAAGAAATGAAATGTCTAGCCTGAAATATGGTGAAGACTTTCAGTACTTAGACGAAGAGCAGATGGACAGCATCAGAACAGTGTATCCTATACGGATTGATTACCTGACCACTAAAATACAAAATCAGATGGTAGGTCAGTAAGTTATTCACAGGGTGAATATTAACAGTTAATTTATATTCGCCCGGTGAATAATTCAAACAAATTCTTATTTCAGCGTACGTTCCATGAAATTAAACATTCTGTGATACAGGTGATTGCGTGTATTACCACCATTTATGCTATGGTTCCGGTTATTATAAACCTGCATTTCAAATTGTTTGTTGGCCTCTACCAGGGCTTCTGCATATTCTATGGTATTCTGGTAGTGCACATTATCGTCAGCCGTTCCATGACAGATCAGCAGATCGCCCTCCAGCTTATCTGCCAACATTAAAGGAGAATTATTATCAAAACCATTTGGATTTTCACCATAGGTTCGCATAAAGCGTTCGGTATAGATTGAATCGTAAAATTTGTAATGAGTTACCGGTGCTACAGCAATCCCCATCCGGTAAACTCCCGATTCACGTGACATACATAAAGCCGACATAAAACCCCCGTAACTCCAGCCCCAGATACCTATTTTTGCAGGGTCGGTATACGGAAGGGAACCAACATACTTTGCTGCTTCAATCTGATCAATGCTTTCGAGTTTGCCAAGGTTCAGATAGGTACATTTTTTAAATTCCTCTCCTCGGGCGCCTGTACCACGACCATCTACACAGGCTACAAGATAACCCTGTGATGAGAGATACTGTTCCCATCCAAATTTCCACTGGTCCAGAACTTCCTGTGATCCGGGACCGCTGTACTGGATCATTAATACCGGGTATTTTACATTCGGATCAAAATTAACCGGTTTCATCATCCAGCCATTTAAGGAAACACCTTCTGGTGTTTTGAAACTGAAAAACTCTTTTGGCGATGTTTGATATTTTTTAAGTCTGCCAACCAGTACGTCATTATCTTCAAGTACTCTTAATTCACTACCTTTATAATCGCAAACTGAAACGATTCGTGGTGTTTGGGCAGAACTGAATTTTTTAATAAAATAACTGAAGTCTACGCTGAAATCTGCGCAGTTTGTTCCTTTCTGAACAGCAACCGGAATAACTTTTTTAGCTTTCATGTCAACCGCGTAAACTTCGCGTTGTAAAGGAGAAACAGCCGCTGCCTGGTAATAGAAAAGGTTGCGTTTTGAATCGAAACCATAGTATTTTGTCAGGTCCCATTTACCATTGGTAAGTTTTCTGACTTCAGTGCCGTCATTACGATAAAGGTACAAATGGTTCCAACCATCTTTTTCGCTAACAAACACAAAATGTTCGTTATCAGGCAAAAAGTTCAGATAATCCAGATTGATTTCATCAATGTATCTTTCGTTTGTATCTTTCATGATCATTCTGCAAACACCTGATTTGGGATTTGCCAGATACAACTCCAGTTCGTTCTGATGTCGGTTCAGCTTTAAAACCGCGAGATATTCAGAAGTTGCAGTCCAGCGAATGCGCGGGAAATAAATATCTTTTTCTTCTGTAACCTTCATTTCATGCGTTACCCGGTTGGACGTATTGTAAACATGTACGGAAACCACAGAGTTTTTTTCGCCTGTTTTGGGATACTTGTAAACGTATTGTCCCGGATACAGTTCGTACTCATCATGAGCCGGATGCGATCCTTTATAGACGGGGAAACTGTACTCCTTAACGTCTGATTCATCAAATTTAATGTATGCCAAAAACTGTCCGTCCGGGGACCATTCAAAAGCTTTGTTAAATTCGAATTCCTCTTCGTACACCCAATCCGGAATACCATTAATTATTTTATTCCGTTCACCATCATCCGTAATCTGAAGTATAGTTCCAAAACGCAGGTCTTTCATATACAGGTTATTATCCCTGGCAAAAGCAATCCGGTTCCCGTCAGGAGAAAAAGTAGCCATTTGCTGACGTTTTCCCGGCTCAACTGCTTCAATGCGTTTGCGCCGTATATTATATACCCAGTATTCAGCGGTATAGCTTCTTCGGTATATCTGTTTTTTATTGGTATAAACCAAAATCAACTTTTCATCGTGGCTGAATGCATAACCAGAAATTGACCTTAGCCTGGCATCCTGAAGCAATTCAGCATTTACATCAAACACAACTTCTATTTTTTCACCGGTCTTATAACTGTATTTTACAATCTGCTGTCCGTTTTCCAGAACTGTATAATACTGACCGTCATTTAAGCTGTGAATATCTTTAATATCCTTCTGATAGAAGGTATTACGCAAAGTAAAATCTTCGAGTTCGACATGTTGAAGATCAGTTTGAGAATATGTCTTCAAAGCCGTTAAAATGGCAAAAAACAGAATAATATGCTTCATGTGTGTTGTTTTAACGAATAAACGAATGTTTGTGCTTTTAATTATGAAAAACAAAAGTATTTAAAAGATGGCATTCCTCAAACTTAATATTTCAACAGTGCATTTACATGCATTTATGATCAAAGCTATTATCTTTGTTAGTATTCCAGTAAAATTAAATCCGTTAATAATGATGCGTAAAACATCTCTTTTTCTCCTTGTAATTCTTTTAGGCGCATGTGAATCGGGTAATATAACAAAATTCGATTTTGAGACTTATGTTACCAAAAATATTACAGAACCCGAAATACCGGATTTCTCACTAACCATTCTTGATTTTAGTCCCTCCAGGGATTCAGCTGCGGATTGGAAACCGGCATTTGATAGGGCAATTGCAGAAATCCAGCAAAAAGGAGGAGGAACACTAATAGTTCCTGCAGGAAATTACCTTTTAAACGGTCCGATACATCTCGTTAGTCACCTTGAAATAATGCTGAAAAAAGGCGCCAGGTTGTATTTTAGTTCTGATCCTAAATTTTATCTGCCCGTTGTAAAAACAAGCTGGGAGGGAACTTTTCTGTATAACTACAGTCCGTTTATTTATGCATACAATTGTACCAATATTGCCATAACCGGAGAGGGCACCATTGATGGTGAAGCATCAGGAACATGGGCTTCCTGGAAAACGAGACAAAAAGATGACCAGTTGTTGAGCCGGGAAATGAACCACAATAATGTGCCGGTAAAGGACCGGATATTCGGTGCAGGACATTATCTGCGTCCTCAGTTGATTCAGTTTTACGAATGTGAAAATATTAAAGTTGAGGGTGTTACCATCGAAGATAGTCCGTTTTGGTGCGTACATCTGCTAAAATGCGAAAATGCTATTGTACGAGGCGTACATTACAATGCATTTAATTACAACAACGACGGTATTGATCCGGAATATTCTAAAAATGTGCTGATTGAAGATGTTCATTTTAACAATTCTGATGATAATGTAGCTATTAAAGCGGGCCGGGATAATGAAGGAAGGGCAGCTAAATCAGGTTCCGAAAATATTATTATACGTAATTGTCATTTTCAGGGTTTGCATGCAGTTGTTATCGGAAGCGAAATGTCTGCCGGAGTAAAAAATGTGTTGGTGAAAAACTGTGATTTTGCAGGAAAACTAAAACGCGGGATTTATCTTAAATCCAATCCTGACAGGGGAGGATACATCAACAACATTTTTGTGGACCACGTAACATTCGGCGAAGTGGAGGATTGCATATATATCACATCTTTTTATCACAATGAGGGTGAAGGTCATGTAACCGATATTTCTAAAATTTATCTGAATGATATTTCCTGCCATAAAGCAACCGGAAACGGGATTGTTATTCAGGGATATCCTCAACAAAAGGTTAATGAGGTTTACATCAGTAAGCTTCAGATTGATACAGTAGCAAACGCTGTTAGCATGGTGGATGCTGAAAATATCGTAATGTCTGATGTCGTGCTTGGTGGCCTGGCAACTTCACCATCTTATGTTAAGTAAAATTGTTACAAAGAATTATTTTAAACTGATACTATCTATTGTAATCATAAACTTTGAAAACTATATTTGAAACAACAACTAAAAAATCCTTCAATATGAAGTCTATAAAACTGATTGTAATGTTATTTCTGTTGTGTTCGGTTACCGGGCTGGCACAAATAGAATCTGCATGGCGTGGTCCGGATCGTAATGGAATTTATCCTGATAAAGGTCTGCTAACTCAATGGCCGGAAGATGGCCCGGAAATTATCTGGCATTACGACAATCTTGGAGAAGGATATTCTTCAGCTTCATTTTATAATGATAAGATCTATATGTCAGGAAACGAAGATACAACAGGCTATATATATGTATTGGATATGAATGGTAGCCTGCTATGGAAAAAGCCTTACGGTAGAGCTTATACCGGATCATTTCCAAACACCAGAACGACACCGTTGGTAACCGATGGTAAAATATATATGTATACCGGCTATGGTGTTTTGACCTGTATGAATGCAGAAAACGGAGACAAAATCTGGGTTCTGGATACTCAAAAGGAACTTGACGGAAGAAATATTACATGGGGAGTTACAGAAAACCTGCTGATTGATGGTGATAAACTGTTTTGCTCTCCGGGTGGTGAAAAGTACAATGTAATCGCTGTGAATAAAAATACAGGAAAGCTTATCTGGTCATCACCGGGACTTGGAGATCTTTCCGCGTATTGTTCGCCGGTTGTTATACCCAGAAAAGGCAGAAAGATATTGGTAACAATGATGGCCAGTCACATACAGGGACATGACACAGAGACAGGAGAAATGTTATGGTCATACGAACAACCCAATCAGTGGTCGGTTCATGCCAATACGCCTGTTTATGCCGATAATGCCATTGCCTGTGTGAGCGGATATGGCAAGGGAACCGTAAAACTCAATCTGAATGAGGATGGATCTCAGGTTACAAAAGCATGGTTCAACGAGGAGCTGGATAACAGGATTGGTGCGTTTGTTAAATGGGGTGATTATCTTTATGGATCCGGTGATAAAAACCGTGGCTGGCATTGTGTGAACTGGAATACCGGAGAATCAAAGTACTATGACAAATCTTTGGCGAATGGTGTGGTAATTGCGGCTGACGGTATGCTGATCTGCTATTCCGACAGAGGTGAACTTGCATTGGTTAAAGCTGAACCGGATAAATTCAACATTCTCAGTCAAACAAAGGTTAATCTTGGAACCATGCAGCATTGGTCACATCCTGTAATAAAAGATGGGAAGCTGTATTTACGACATGGAAAGTCTTTGATTGTATATAAAATTAAATAATACATTGATTCAGAGCTGATGGGGAAATTGAAATCATCACATCTGTTAATTATTGCTTTAATAATTATTGGTGGTGGCGCAATTATTTGGTGGTTAACCAAAGATCCGGTTTCTGATTTAACCATTAGCATGCCCGGTACCGATAACCGCGGAAGTGATTCCTTGTTTGAAGAAGACATAAAAATCGGGAGCCTTTTTGAATCCTTTTCCAATGACGTCCCTGAATTATCTGAAGTCTGGGCTTGTTTCCGTGGTGTAAACAGGGACAATATCTCCAATACAAAAGCACATCTGAAATCACAACTCGACGAAAATAACCTTCCCATTGTATGGAAAACTGAATTGGGTGAGGGGCATGCTGGCGCTGCCATTTTCAAAGGTCAGGTTTTTGTACTGGACTATATGGAAGAGGAGCATGCCGATATGCTGCGGTGTTTTAATCTGAAAACAGGGAATGAACTCTGGAGAAGAGGATATAAGGTTAAGATCAAGCGGAATCACGGCATGTCAAGAACGGTTCCTGCTGTTAGGGAAGATTATGTTGTAACCATTGGTCCGCGCTGTCAGGTGATGTGCGTGGATCGCAAGTCAGGCGATTTTAAATGGGGCATAGATATTGAAAAAGAATACCAGACTGAGGAACCATTGTGGTATACCGGTCAGTGTCCGTATATTGATAATGGAAAAGTAATTATTGCCACAGGAGGTAAAGCTTTACTGATTGCCGTGGACTGTGAAACCGGCGAAAAACTATGGGAAGTTCCGAACGACAATAACTGGCAAATGTCGCATGCTTCGGTAATGCCTTTTACATTTAAGGGAAAAAGAATGTATGTGTACAGTGCCGTTGGGGGCGTGTGTGGCGTTTCTGCCCAGGGTGTGGATGAAGGAAAAATACTCTGGCAAACTTCAGAATGGAATCATTCCGTGGTAGCACCATCTGCATTATGTTTACCGGATGGGAAGATTTTTCTAACTGCAGGTTATGGAGCCGGAAGTATGGTTATTCAGCTCAATGAAAATGACGGAAAATTCAGTACAAAGGTTCTGGATGAGTTCAAGCCAAAAGACGGTCTTGCATGTGAACAACAAACTCCTGTAGTTTGGAACGGGCATGTGTTTGGGATCATGCCTAAAGAAGGTGGCATGAACCGCAACCAGTTTGTGTGCGTTGATCCGAAAGATTTCAGAACAATGGTATGGACAAGTGGAAAAGATAAACGCTATGGCCTCGGGCCTTATTTTATGGCTGACGATAAATTTTACCTGTTGAATGACGATGCCACACTGACTATTATTGAGCCGAGTGTGACAGGATTTAAAGAACTGGATGAAGTGAAACTGTTTGATGGACAGGATGCCTGGGCACCATTGGCAACAGCGGACGGGTACCTTGTGTTGCGCGATTCAAAAACCATGATTTGTCTGGATATGCACGTTGACCGTTAAAATTGTTTAAGTCTCTGGACTGCCGTAAGCTATTGGTACAGAAATTGATATTACCATAACAAATCAATAAGTCATGAAAAAGTTAATCGTAATCACAATTCTGATACTTGCAGTTGCAGGTATTAAGGCTCAGGACCAGCAAAAACTTAGTCGTAAAGACAGAATCGCACAACGGGAAGCAGAAGCAATTAAAGAAACCAGGGAAATGGTTGACAGCGCCAGTTTTGTTTTTGTCCCAACACAAGCACTACCGTTAAGTATGCGTACACAGAATCTTGACGGAACCTTCAGGGCTAAAATTCAAAATGATTCGATAGATTCTTATCTCCCTTTTTATGGCAGGGCATATAAGGCAGACTACAACAGTTTGGACGGACCATTTTCTTTTGATCTCCCAATTGAAAAATATTCAACTGAAAAGTTGAAAAAGCAATATCTGGTTCAGTTTCAGGTTCAAAACAACGATGATTTAGTGAAATTTATGTTTTACATTGGTGAAACCGGTTACACAACACTTACCATCACAAGTACCAACCGGCAATCCATTTCATTTTACGGAAATATTGAGAAACCTGAAAAATAAGTATTCATTTGATCACAAATAACTTTGATATTGTGTGGTTTGAATACTCTGCACTCATTATATACCAACCGGGTTTCATTGCTTCGGTTGCAATCAACTGAATCATGTTGCCTGGAATATCTGAATTAAAGGATTTGAAATACATTTCTTTTCCGGAGATGTCGCGGATTATTAATTTTTTAATGTCTCCAATATCTCCATTAATGAATATTCCATCCCCAACAGACAACGGATTAGGATAGAGATTCAGGTCACCAGATGAATTGTTTTTGTTTAACTTTTGAATTACTGATTCACCAAACGGCTCTTTAATTTTATGATATTCCGTACTATTAATCACAACGCTGTCAAGACAAAGATTCTGATAATTATTGATGATAAATGGTGTGGAAATTGATTTAAAAGTGCAGTTCGTCAATTTCACATTTCGAATAAGTGAGCGACTGTAACCATCAAACCGGAGTCCTACAGGTGCGTTGTTACATGTCGTATTCCGGATTTCTATGTCTCTGACAATTGGATCAAATGTTGAAATATCACCCTCTCCATAATAAAAATTTATGCGAACTATAGCATCAGAAACTTGTCCTATTTCAATATTTCTCATGTAAATTTTTTCTATTAATCCACCTCTGATTGAGTTCGTTTTAATTCTCAGGGCACGATCCAGATTCGGGCTGTCCATGATACAGTTTTCCGCAAAAATATGATTGGCTCCTCCAGATATTTCACTACCAATCACAACTCCACCATGACCATCTTTCATTGTGCACTCCTGAATAATGATGTTTGAAGATGGAACATTTACTCTTCTGCCATCTGCATTACGACCCGACTTTATTGCAATGCAGTCATCACCGGTGTCAAAATAGCAGTTTTTAATACGCACGTTCGTACAGGATTCCGGATTACAACCGTCATTATTGGGACCATGCCCGACAACGCGCACGTTCGATACCGTAACATTTTCTGATAGTACCGGATGAATGTGCCACATTGGACTGTTCTCTATGGTAACACTATCAATCAGAACATTTGTACACCGATAGGGCTGTATCATGTTAGGGCGGATATAATGACCGCTTCCGAATACTCTGTCTTCAACAGGTACATTATTATCTGCCATAGTACGCAAAGCAGAAACATCTGAACCTCCTGTACTCTTCCATGCCCACCAGTTATTATAACTTCCCATACCGTTAAGTGTTCCGGTACCTGTTACAGCGATATTCGTTTGCTCAAATGCATATATACAAGGTGAATAATTATAACATTCTGTCCCTTCAAAACGTGTATAAACAACCGGCAGATAATCATCCGGATTAGTACTGAATTTAACGACAGCATTAGCCGTGATATGTAAATTGACATTATTTAATAAGTGGATCGCACCTGTTCGGTAAGTACCTTCCGGCACAATCACGCGGCCACCACCTGCACCAGAGCATGCAGATATAGCTGATTTAAAAGCTTCGGTACAATCCGTAGCATCATCACCAGCCGCACCATAATCAAGAATGTTAAAGTCGTTGTCTGGAAACTCAGGAGGAGTTATGGATGCTAAAATTGCAGGGAGTCCGGCCCATCCAGAATCAGGATCATTAAGGGTCCGCACATTAAAATCATAAAACTCATTTCCAATTTTCAATTGTGCAGAACTAACGGAACTGTAATTTGAAGATGAGTTTACTTGTACCTCTACCTGATCATTGTTTTTAATAATCCCCGGGTCAGATGTAAAAGATCCGTTGTTAATAGCATATTTCCCTTTTTCAATACTTATACCAAGGTCAGAGCTTAGTCCTGTAATGACCTCCGGATCAGATTTAATCCGGGTGTTTATTTCAACGTCAAACTTATCATCAAACTCGAACGGATCAGGAGTATTCTGAATAAATTCAGGATTGTAAAGAATAATTGTAAAGTTACTCGCACCGCTTGACTGGTTAACTGAACCAAGCGTAACCCAACTGTTTTTGGCAAAGTTTTTCCTGTAAAGACTAAAACTTATGGGAGTTGATTCATCATTTACTATGTTTTCTCCTGTATCCTCCCAATCTGTCATCCAGGGTAATACGCTAAACCTGTCATCCAGGGCAATGATTACATCAACATTTTCAGTTGTGTAAAACTTCACCAGGGTGTCGTCGGAAAACGACTTGGATCCATTTGCAGTTCTTATCCATTCCGATCCTAAATATGTGGAAGGTATATCGGTCAGTTTAAACGTTCTGTCGCCAAACTGCATATCGCCCTCCTGAAGATTTTCCTGAACGGACCAGTAATCTTTATTGTCAGTATCGTACACCTGAAACTGCTCAATTAGAGAAGCATATGAATTTTCAGTTAAAACAAAAGTGCTTATAGTGAAGATTAATTTAACTAAGTTTTTCACGATGAGAATATGTTCAAAAGTTTTTAATTCAGGTAAAGGTATAAAAACATTAAACTTCACATATAAGGTGAGCTAACTAAAATCGTCTTAAACCTAAATAAGACAACATTATATTCATTTTAATTTTCATGGATAGTAATATTTTGGAATGAGTTCACAGGATTATGGCAAACAAATTCAGACTGATTCTAAATGATGTAAGGTTTTACCTGTGAATGCTTTTGTTTATTATTTTTACACGATTACAGCTTAATTGCGTTATGCAGAAAAAGGGAATTATAGTATTTATTGTTTTACTGGTTGTGGCTTTGATTGCTATAATTGTGGCGGATGTCATAAAGACACGTACTGATAACAGGCCGGACAATCCGTATGCTCTGGAATACGATGATTTAAAAAACGTTGATCCAAATCTGATCAGTCATAAAGAAACCAAAAATTTCAGGTTAACTGGTGATTCGTTGGGAGCTATGACGATTGATTCTGCATTCATTTACGTTTCAGTGGATCGTAATATTCTTGTTTTGGATCTTAACGGAGTTATAAAGCAAGCCATACCGGTTACCGAAACTGCCAAATCACTTGCGTTATGTCCGGATCAAAACCTTATAGTTGGCTATAAGGATTACATTGAAAAGATAGACTGCAAAGGCATTGTTCTGGCTAAAACAGAACCGGTAAACGATAAATCGGTAATCACCAATGTTGCCGTTTATAATAACAGGATTTTATATGCAGATGCCGGCAACCGGGAAATATTTGAAGTGGATAAGGATTTAAAACCAGTTAATTCATTTGAGGGGAAAAGGGAAGAAGGAGCATTGCACGGGTTTATTGTACCAAGTGCCAATTTCGATCTGGCATTTACAAATTCCGGCGAACTATGGGTGGTCAATCCGGGCTTGCATGCTATAGAAAATTACGATGCATCAGGTAAAATGCGTTCGTATTGGGAAGCTACTTCTTTTAAACTGGGTGGGTTTAGTGGATGTTGCAACCCGGCACGTATTGCTATCATGAATGATGATTCATTTGTGACCAGCGAAAAAGGCATTGTACGGATCAAAATTCACGGACCGTCAGGAAAATTTGTTTCAGTGGTTGCGCCTCCGTCAAAATTTAAAGTGGATGGCAAAGCACCCGATGTGGCAGTAAATAAAGAAGGTGTAGTATATGCACTGGATTACGATAAAAAGATGATACGAGTTTTTGAACCTGTAAAATAATGGACAGAAAAGCATTTTTACAACGGTTGGGGCGTTTATCGCTGTTGGGCGGATTAGCTGCAGTATCGGGTGTGATCCTGACAAAAAGGGAGATAAGCGCGGAGAAGTGTGCTATTAACGAGGTGTGTAAAAACTGTAATGAATACCGTTTTTGTTCTAAGGATCAGGCATTAAAACAGAGGGTAAATGAGCGAAAACAAAAAGATTGACCGCAGGAAATTCTTTAATACTACGGCCCGTGCATCGCTTTTAGTAGGACTTGGAGGTGTAGGAGCCCTGGCTTTTAAGAACGAAACAACAGATAAATGGGTGTGGCAAATCGATCCATTCCTATGTACGCAATGTGGCCGTTGTGCCACAGATTGTGTCATGACACCTTCTGCTGTAAAATGCGTGCATGCTTTCGATCTTTGCGGATATTGTGATTTATGCGGCGGATATTTTAAACCGGATTCCCATGCCTTGGAAACAGGAGGGGAGAACCAACTTTGTCCGACTTCAGCTATTCAACGAAAATACATAGAAGAGCCTTATTTTGAATATATTATAAATGAAGACCTTTGTTTTGCCTGCGGAAAATGCGTAAAGGGTTGTACGTCCTTTGGTAATGGTTCCCTTCATTTACAGATAAGGCATGACAGATGTGTGAATTGTAACGAATGTTCTATTGCACGTGTTTGTCCTTCAGATGCTATAAAAAGAGTTCCTGCCAGCAGTCCATATTTAATTAAAGGAGATTTCACCAAAGATAGTTAAGATGAAAAGACTTATTCTGACCATATTGCTTTCTCTGGTTCTCATGCAGACTGTCGTGTTCTCTCAGGCGCAACAACGTTTTCCAAAACCGGAATTTGAAAACGGTTATGAACAACCGGATACTACCACACCCGAACCACGTTCTGTTTCTCTGGAATTTTTTGATGTGGCGGTATTACTGGTTGTATTGGCCCTCGCATCATGGCTTGCCATTCGCAAACGTTCCAGAAGAGGTATTTTATGGCTTTCGGTATTTACCTTGCTGTATTTCGGGTTTTACCGTAATGGTTGTATCTGTGCCATTGGCTCCATACAGAATGTGGCTTTAACGCTGGCTGATCCGGGATATGCCATTTCGCTGACCGTTCTGCTGTTTTTTCTCCTGCCACTTTTGTTTGCTTTGTTTTTTGGGCGAACCTTTTGTGCGGGTGCCTGTCCGCTGGGAGCAATTCAGGATTTAATCATTGTAAAACCAATTTCACTGCCGCTGTGGCTTAGAAAAACGTTAGGATTAATACCTTATCTTTATCTGGGCTTAGCCGTTTTATATGCAGCTACGGGAACAGATTTCATCATTTGCCGGTATGATCCGTTTGTGAGTATTTTCAGAATGGACGGGCCGTTTCTGATGATTGCATTAGGAATTGTTATGCTGCTGATCGGGATGTTTGTGGCAAGGCCTTATTGCCGCTTTTTTTGTCCTTACAGTGTGCCGCTTAACTGGATGTCACGCTTCTCTAAATGGCATTTGAGCATCACACCAAAAGAATGTATTCAATGTAAACTATGTTCCGGTTCCTGTCCCTTTGATGCCATCAATGAACCGGAAGACCGCAAGGAGGATCAGGGTTCTCTGAGACAATTTCTGTTGTATGTTGTTTTGGTACCTTTGATCGCTTTAACATTTGGATTTGCTTTTTCAAAAGCGCACGGATTTCTGGCAAAAGCCCATTCCGATGTTTATCTGGCAGAACTGCTGATCAAACACCCTGAGATGAAGACAAATCCTGACAATTTGGATATTCAGACCTTTATGGCTTCCGGAAGGACCATGGATGATCTGGTTCAGTCGGCAAAAACTATTCAAAATAAATTTTACACCGGAAGCTGGATATTAGGAATTTTTATGGGACTGGTGGTTGCATTTACACTGGTTAATCAGGTAATGTTCAGAAGTCGAAAGGACTATGAACCGGATAAAGGCACCTGCTTCAGTTGCGGACGATGTATGGACTATTGTCCGGTAAAGAAAGATTAATGTATGGATGACAACAAAAAAATAAAACTAGCTTTTAATGTCGCTTTGGTGGCCGGAATTTTCACACTCGTAGTGGCGCTGTTGTTTCTCATTAATTATATCAATATCAAGCAGAATGATCCGGTCGATAATAAGGTTCTCGAAGCCATGGTTCAACGTTTATCAGATGATCCGGGAAACGATGCTTTGATTTCCGAAATCCGCAATCTGGATCTCCTGGCCCGAAAAGCTTATTTTACAGGGCAGTGGCAGATCAACATCGGATCGTGGCTGTTACTTCTTGGCGCAATAATTACCACACTTGCACTTCGCGTTTACTATTCTTTGACCAGTAAAATAGATAAACCTGAATCCGCGGATATTAAACCTTCCACAGCCCGCTTAATGAGCCAAAAATGGATTGCCGGACTGGCCGTGGTCGTTGTTATTCTGGCTCTGCTTTCATCGTTTGGATCACAAAATTACCTTGCCCGTTACGATCAGATGAAGACATCTGCAGCGCGGGATTCTGTGGAACAAAGTGAAATAGTTGTGGTGGATGTTAAACCAGCTCGGGCAACAGAAGAAACAACGGATACATTACAAAAGGCTGAAGAAAAAGTTGAAGAAATTGCAAAGGTAGAACCAGAAAAAAACACAACCAATAAAGAACTGGAGAAAAATGTTGAACCGGAGGCTAACGTAAAGGCAGCGAAGATGGAGACGGAGCAAGAGCCTCAGGAAGATCTAACAGCCGAAAAACCAAAACCTGTAGTACTGCCTACACTGGATGACATTAAAAAGCAAAGTCCTTATTTCAGAGGCTATCTGGGGCAAGGCATATCTTTCGCAAAAAACATTCCCGATAACTGGGATGTCAGCACAGGAGATCACATTAAATGGAAAACAGATATCCCGTTAAAAGGGTACAATTCACCCGTTATCTGGGATGATAAAATATATTTAACCGGTGCAGATCAAACCAAAAGGGTGGTTTATTGTATCAGCAGGGACGATGGCAAAATTCTGTGGCAACATGCGGCAGATAACATTCCTGGCTCACCGGCAAAACCACCTAAAACAACAGATGATACAGGCTTAGCTGCCCCAACAGTAGCTACCGACGGACAGCGTGTTTATGCCATTTTTGGAACCGGAGATATCGTTGCATTAAAGTCGGACGAAACCCGCCTGTGGGCTAAAAACCTTGGTGTACCTGATAATCATTATGGCCACTCGTCATCATTGATATGCTACCAGGATAAGGTATTTGTGCAATACGATACCAGCAAAGGTGGCCGGGTGATGGCTTTAAGTGTCTTTGATGGTTCTGTATTATGGGATACCAATCGTGAAAGCCATATTTCATGGGCATCGCCGGTATTAGCCCAATTAAACGGTAAAATGCAGTTAGTGTTATCGGCTGAACCGATTGTGGCCGGTTACGATATTAACGACGGGAAACAACTCTGGTCCGTAGAATGCATGATGGGAGAGGTTGGTCCTTCTGTTGGCATTGGTGATGGGTTGGTGTTTGCAGCCAATGAATATGCAACCCTGGCTGCTATTGATCCGGGGAAACAGGCAATTGCCTGGGAAGATAACGAATACCTTCCCGAAGTTTCCAGTCCGGTTTCAGCAGACGGTTTATTATTTATTGCCACAACCTACGGTGTATTTGTCTGCTACGATGCAAAAACAGGAGAGAAACAGTGGGAAACAGAGTTTGGCAGCGGGTTTTATTCATCGGCCATGCTTGCTGACGGGAAAATATACATTGCAGATATGCAAGGTACTGTGCACATCATGAAACTGAGCAGACAACACGAAACCATTGCCGATATTTCGATGGACACACCAGTGATGGCAACACCGGCATTTATGGACGGACAACTTTTTATCAGAACGGCAGGAAGTTTATATTGTATCGAATAATGACAGAAGATCAGGCATTCATAGAACGGATTCTGGAGGAGAAAGGGCGTGGGAAAAATGCCGTTATTCCTGTACTGCAAGCTATTCAGGCTCAGTACAAATACCTGCCACAACCTATCCTTGAATATGTGTGTGATCATTCCGAAATAACGCCTTCCCAAATTACAGGTGTGGCGAGTTTTTATTCCCAGTTCAGGATGCAACCTGTTGGGGAACACATGATAAAGGTTTGTGTGGGAACGGCCTGTCATGTAAAAGGTGCCGTTCAGGTGTACGATGCATTCCGGCGCGAGTTTAAGCTGGAAGGAGAAAATGATACCGATATTGATGGCAATTATACAGTTGAAAAAGTAAGTTGTCTTGGTTGTTGTACGCTTGCTCCTGTGGTTCAGATTGATGATGTGACCTATGGTCATGTGAATACGAACCAGATCAAATCGGTTATCAGCGACTTTGAAAAACATAAAAACGATAAAAAACGGAAGAAATTCCGAAAAGGAGACGGAACGGAAATTCAGGGTGAAATCAGGGTAGGTCTTGGTTCATGCTGCGTAGCCAGCGGGAGTGAAGAGGTAAGGGAAGCTGTGGAGAATGTGGTGGAAAACAGCGGAATGAACGTGAAGCTGAAACACGTGGGATGTGTGGGGATGTGTCACCAGGTTCCCTTGCTGGAAGTGGTTCCGGCTGACAAAGAACCTACCTTATATGCCAAAGTAAAGCCCGAAGATGTCAAACAAATCGTGGAATCGCATTTTCAATCCGCAGGATTGATGCAGCGCCTAAAAAGAAGTCTTACCAATTCTGTGGAGAATATTCGTACCGATGCGGCATGGAATGGAGTGGAACGCTATAAAATTGATGTACGCGAAAAACATGTATCCTCATTTTTGGGCAGACAAATTCCCATTGCGACAGAACACCGTGGTGTAATCAATCCTACCGATCTGGAAGAATATCTTTCAAACGGTGGTTTTAAAGCTTTAAAAAGGGCTTTAAACGAGATGAACCCAAATGAGATTATTTCCACCATCAAAGAAAGTGGTTTGCGTGGGCGTGGTGGTGCCGGTTTCATAACAGGTTTAAAATGGGACCTGGTAAGCAAAGAGAAATCTGACACTAAATATCTTATTTGTAACGGCGATGAAGGTGATCCGGGAGCGTTTATGGACCGGATGTTGCTGGAATCTTATCCATACCGTGTGATTGAAGGGATGCTGATTGCAGCTTATGCGGTTGGTGCCACTCATGGCTTTTTTTATATCAGGGCTGAATATCCATTGGCTTTAAAACGAATTCGTGAAGCACTTCATATTTGCAGGACAAACAACTATCTCGGATCAGACATTTTAGGATCGGGGTTTATATTTGATATTAACATTTATGAAGGAGCCGGAGCATTTGTCTGCGGCGAAGAATCGGCATTAATAGCCTCAATAGAAGGTGACCGCGGTTTCCCTCGCTTAAGGCCACCCTTTCCGGCACAGCAGGGATTATGGAACAAACCAACCCTGATCAACAATACAGAAACCTTTGCACAGATTTCGTATATCATCAGGAATCATTCGGTGTCATTCAGCAGAATTGGCACAGAAAAAAGCAAGGGAACCAAAGTATTTGCTTTAGCGGGCAAAGTGGCGAGAGGAGGATTAATAGAGGTGCCCATGGGAATTACCATTCGTCAGGTAATTGAGGAAATAGGTGGTGGAGTGGCCAATGGAAGAACGTTTAAAGCGGTTCAGATTGGTGGTCCGTCAGGAGGTTGTGTGCCGCACTGGTTGGCTGACACACCCATTGATTTTGAATCGCTTAAGGATGTTGGTGCCATGATGGGGTCCGGTGGTCTGGTGGTTCTGGATGATACCGATTGCATGGTGGATATTGCCAAATACTTCCTCACATTTACGCAACAGGAGTCGTGCGGAAAATGTACGTTTTGTCGCGTTGGAACACGTAGGATGCTGGATATTCTGGAACGGATTACAGAAGGCAAAGGGAAGCTGGAAGATCTGGATGAACTGGAAAAACTGGCCGAATGGACGGGGAAAGGGAGTCTGTGTGGTCTTGGCAAAACAGCCCCAAACCCGGTTTTATCCACGTTGAAGTATTTCAGAGAAGAATACGAAGCACATATTAACGGCATTTGCCCCACAGGCAAATGTCAGGATCTGATCACGTATTCCATTACGGATGAGTGTATTGGCTGCACCAAATGTGCACAGGATTGTCCGGTTGACGCCATAGCATTTAAACCGCATGAGGTTCATGTCATTGATACAGAATTGTGCATCAAATGTGATGCCTGCCGTCAGGTATGTCCGGTAGATGCGATTTTAGTGAAATAGTGATAAGTAATAAGTTGTAAATAAAAAGTAAAAAGTAAAAAGTGTAAAGGAACAATTAAAAGTATGATATAACTCATTAAGGTCAAGCTGCAATTCCCTTAAACATCTCTATCCCTTAAAGGAGAAATCCCTCTTAATTTGTGGATTGGTCTCTTTAGAGAATTAAAGGGTTAGCGATGGAATAAAATTTAAATCGATTAATATATAATCTTGATTTTTTAGTCTTATATCTTATGTCTTGGTTCTTATTTCTATAAAAAAATGAAGCTAAAACTAAATCATACAGAAATAGAATTTGAGGAAGGGAAAACCATTTATGAAGTGGCAAAAGCCAATGGTATAGACATTCCCGTAATGTGTTTCAACGACGATCTGGAACATTTTACGTCCTGTATGATTTGTCTGGTAAAAGATGCGAAAACTGGAAAACTGATGCCTTCATGTACCATGAAAGCTGAAAAAGGAATGGATATCATCACCAACGACGAAGAAGTGCAGGAATCCCGTAAAATGGCACTGGAGCTGTTGTTGAGTGAACATGTCGGTGATTGTGAAGCGCCTTGCCGGACAGCCTGTCCGGCATATATGGATATTCCATTGATGAACCGTTTGCTCGCTGCCGGAAAAGTGAAAGAAGCCTGGAAGGTAGTAACTAAAGATATCGCATTACCTTCGGTCCTTGGACGTATTTGTCCGGCGCCATGCGAAGGTGTTTGTCGCCGTAAACCCATTGATGGAGCTGTTTCTATCTGTCTGCTGAAACGTTATGCCGGTGATGTCGGATCAACGCAGGAAAAACCGGATATTAAACAAAGTGGGAAAAAAGTTGCCATTATCGGTTCAGGTATAGCCGGACTGGCAGCAGCCAAACACAGTGCGGAAAAAGGACATGCCGTTACCATATTTGAAAAAGAAGAACAACCCGGCGGAAAACTACGATATGATACAGCAGAGGAACTATTGCCTAAAACTGTTTTAAATAAAGAGATTAATCAGATTAAAAATCTGGGGGTTACCATTAAAACAGGTTCGCTTGTTGATGAGAAAACATTCAAAAAAATCCAAAAGGACTTTAATGCCATTGTCATAGCATCCGGTGGAATTACCGAAGAGCAAAAAAACTGGGAAATTCCCTTTAATGATAAAGGTTTTATTGCAGATCAGAACACATATGCCACCGAGGTTTTGGGAGTTTTTGTTGTGGGTACTGCTATAAAGCTTGGCAGACTTGCCATTAAAATGCTGGCACAGGGAAAAGAAGTGGCCTTTAGTGTGGATCAGTATGTAAACGATAAACCTGTTGTTGGGGAAACCAAACGATTCAATTCCAGGTTTGGAAAACTGAAAGAAATTGAATTTGACGAATACCTGAAAGAATCGCTTCCGGGTAACCGTATTGAACCTAAATCAGGAAAAACAGAGGGTTTTACGCTTCAGGAGATGAAAGTGGAAGCCGCACGCTGTTTACATTGCGACTGTAGAAAACCCGACACCTGTAAGTTGCGATTATATTCCGATGAATTTGACGTAAAACAAAAGGTAGATAATGACCGCAGGCATGTGACAAAAAAGAATGTTCAGCATGATTATGTGATATTTGAAACAGGTAAATGTATTAAATGTGGAATTTGTGTACGCATGACAGCTAAATACCAGGAAGATTTTGGTTTTACATTTATTGGCCGTGGTTTCGATGTGGAGATTGGTATTCCATTTAATAAAATGCTTCATGAGGGATTGAAAAAAGTAGCTGTGGAAGTTGCCGATGCCTGCCCAACAGGTGCAATTGCAAGAAAATAAGTATGCACCTTGGAGGGGTGCCATTATTTTAACCCGGGGTAAATTTGCGAAGCGAATGCCACCCTGGGTAATAGAAATAATGTCAATCAAGGCCGGTATTCTTATCTCATGTTGAAATACAAACGAACCACGGCCGCATTTTTGAACGAACTCATGAAGTACGTACAGAGTTAAAACATATAAACCATTGAAAACCATTTGATTTTCAATTAAATAATCCATTTTTAAATAAAAATCCTCCGTCCTTCGGCCACCTCCTTTTGAAAAAAGGAGGACAAAAATGCAAACATTAGAAAATAAGTATGCACCCTGGAGGGGTGCCATTATTTTAGCCCAGGGTAAATTTGCGAAGCAAATGCCACCCTTGGTAATAAAAGCATGTCAATCAAGGCCGGCAATCATTACACCTGTTGAAATAGAAGCGAAACCCGGCCGCATTTCAGAACGATCTCATGAAATAGGGGCAGAAATATACTATATATGCTAAATCCTTCGTTCCAATGTACATCCCCTCATGTCCTTTTGAGAAAAGGACAACAAAACAAATCTGCTTTCATTAAAAAGATTACCTTTGCAGCGATTTTTCAAAAGGGTACGGTGAACCAATTGTAATTCAAAACATTTTATGAATACAAGGGTTTGAAATCCAGGTTTTTTGAAAGATCATGGATTAGGAATCTTGGACAAACACTGAATAAATTAAAACAATTGAAATCAATACGAAATATCGCAATCATTGCGCATGTTGACCATGGCAAAACCACACTGGTAGATAAAATGTTGTTGGCAGGTCAGTTATTTAAGGATCACGAAAAACCAGGTGATCTTATCATGGACAGCAATGATCTGGAACGGGAGAGGGGCATCACAATTCTATCAAAAAACGTTTCCATCCTCTATAAGGACGTAAAAATCAATATCATAGACACGCCTGGTCACGCCGATTTTGGTGGGGAAGTTGAACGCGTTCTGAACATGGCCGATGGCGTGCTTTTGCTGGTAGATGCCTTTGAGGGACCAATGCCACAGACACGATTCGTGCTTCAAAAGGCACTCGGTTTAGGACTAAAACCAATTGTAGTCATTAACAAAGTGGACAAGCAAAACTGTCGTCCTGATGAGGTACATGAAGAGGTTTTTGACCTGATGTTCAACCTTGATGCAACAGAAGAACAGCTGGATTTTGTTACCATTTACGGTTCTGCCAAAAATGGCTGGATGAGCGAAGATCTGGCTAAACCATCCAGTAACATTGAACCGCTTTTGGACGCTATCATAAAGTATATTCCTGAACCTGAATACAAAAAAGGAACGTCCCAGATGCAGATCACATCTTTGGATTATTCATCGTATGTAGGACGTATTGCTATTGGCAGGGTTTACCGTGGGGAGCTGGAAGAAGGACAAACGGTGGCTTTGGCAAAACGTGATGGTTCGATAGTCCGGACCAAAATCAAGGAGTTGAATGTTTTCAGTGGGTTGGGGCGTACACCGGTAAGAAAAGTATCTTGTGGTGAGATTTGTGCACTTGTAGGCATAGAAAATTTTGAGATTGGCGATACAATTACGGATATCGATAATCCTGATCCATTGGATCCTATTTCTATTGACGAGCCAACCATGAGCATGACGTTCACGATCAATAATTCACCGTTTTTTGGCAAGGAAGGTAAGTATGTAACATCGCGCCATATTCATGACCGCTTGATTCTTGAACTGGATAAAAACCTGGCATTGCGTGTGGAAACATCCAACGAAGCTGATTCATGGACGGTTTACGGTCGTGGTGTGTTGCATTTATCTGTTTTAATAGAAACCATGCGTCGCGAGGGATATGAACTTCAGGTAGGACAACCCAAAGTAATTATCAAGACCATTGCAGGCGAAAAAAACGAGCCTGTTGAAGAACTGACCGTTGATGTACCGGAAGAATTTTCAGGGAAAGTAATAGAACTGGTTACCAGAAAGAAGGGTGAGATGCTGGTTATGGAACGTAAAGGAGACCGCCTGCATCTTGAATTTCATATTCCGTCAAGAGGTATCATAGGACTGCGAAACCAGATTCTGACAGCCACTACCGGTGAAGCCGTTATGACGCACCGGTTCATTGAATATCAGCCTTGGAAAGGTCCTATTGATAAACGTCTGGCAGGTTCATTAATAGCCATGGAAACCGGAACAGCCATTGCCTATGCCCTGGATAAATTGCAGGACAGAGGAAAATTCTTTGTCGCTCCTCAAACTGATGTTTATATGGGGCAGGTCGTTGGAGAGCATACCAAGGAAGGCGATGTAGTGGTTAACATTACAAAAACGAAAAAGCTGACAAACATGCGTGCTTCCGGTTCAGATGATAAAGTTAAGCTGGCTCCACCAATAGTCTTCAGTCTTGAAGAGGCTTTGGAATATATAAAGGATGATGAATACGTGGAAGTGACTCCAAAATCAATTCGACTGCGTAAAATATTACTGAACGAAAACGATCGTAAACGCGCCGGTAAAAAAGAATAAAGCATAATGAGCCATCCTGACTGGACATCACGCACTGAACTTTTATTGGGCAGAGAAAAGCTGGATAAGCTTAAAAAAGCCCACGTTCTTGTTGTGGGACTGGGTGGTGTTGGCGCATACGCTGCTGAATCCATATGCAGAGCCGGTATAGGCAAAATGACTATAGTCGATGGAGATGTGGTTAATCCCAGCAATTTAAATCGTCAGTTAATTGCTTTAAATTCTACCATAGGTGAGTCTAAGTCTGATGTTTTATCCGGAAGACTAAAGGACATTAATCCTGATCTCGAACTTAGCGTTCATAATATTTTTTTAAGAGATGAGGAAACCATAAAACTTTTGGAAGCAGCCCATTACGACTATGTAATAGATGCCATTGACACACTCAGCCCGAAGGTTTATCTTTTGTATCACGCATTGCAAAAAGGTTATAAGGTGGTTTCGTCTATGGGAGCCGGAGGTAAAATGGATCCGACGAAAATTCACATCTCAGATATATCCAAATCTTCGGTATGCAGACTGGCCAGAACGGTTAGAAAACGCCTGGGGAAGATAGGAATACGAAAAGGGATCACCGTAGTTTACTCCACCGAAGAAGCAGCTGAACATGCCATTATTGGAAATAGTGAGGAACAAAACAAAAACTCAACGGTTGGGACCATTGCGTATATGCCTGCTGTTTTCGGCTGTTTTGTAGCTTCAGTTGTAATCAGAGATCTTTCAGAGTGTGAATTGTAAGTCTTGCATCTTGGTTCTTTTGTCTATAATCGTTAAAAAACATCAACCACAGAACATACTTTGAAATTGATACGTTACTTTTGTGAATAGTTTAAGAAAAGAATAAAATGATACTACAAATATTATTAGTCACCATAAGTTTAGTTGCCATAGCATTTCTACTGCTTGGGATCAATGTATTATTTAAAAAGAAAGGAAAATTCCCAAATTTTCATATCGGAGGTAACAAAGAAATGGCAAAACGAGGTATTTACTGCGCCACAACAAACGATAAGCTGGAACGCAAATCGAAGAGCCGTTTTGATTTTACAAAGTTACAGCACGAAGTAGACGACTCCCTTAGTTGTTAATGTTTGTTAATAAGACACTATTTTCCATTCCCTTCATCTGTTGCGTGATGCAAAAAATTATTTTTGTATCTGGTCAATTAAAATGTAAATAATGAAGAAATTAATTCCTATCTCAATTGCAATTCTCTTTATTGCCGTAATTATCTTGTTTGTTATGCAATGTAACGTTTCAAAGGAATGCGCAGCACCTGCAGGTAAAGCTGACACTCCGGCTATACGAGCCGATGGAACGGATCTGACAATTGCATACATTAATACCGATACCTTATTATTAAATTATCAGCTGTCCCGTGATCTCAACGAAGAATTGTTGAAAAAACAGGAAGATGCACGTACAAACCTTAACCAGGAAGCGCGGGCATTCGAAAGTGAAATGCAGGAATTTCAGCGTAAACTTGAAAACAACGGTTTTTTATCCCGCGACAGGGCCGAAAGGGAACAACAGAGACTGATTAACCGTGAACAGGAACTGAAGGATCTGAATGCAAAACTATCCAACGAACTGATGGTTAGACAACAGGAAATCAGTTCACAACTTCTGGATTCAATTACGCTTTATCTTAAAGAAATGAATCTGGATAAAGATTATGATCTGATCCTGAGTACGACAGTTGGTGGAACAATTCTGCATGCAAAAGATGGTTTAAACATTACCGGCGAAGTTCTGGAAGCGTTAAATAACAGATATAAAAAGAAAAAATAACACATATAAAATATTATTTTTAAGGGCTGCAAAGCCCTTTTTTTATGCACATCTACGAACAATACCTTAAAAAGCACAATATTCCCGGACAGTTTGTTTCCGGTTGGCATAAAAGTGTTTCGATCATAATTGTTATTCCATGTTATAATGAACCGGAAATAAAGCACACGTTAGATTCATTACAAAAATGCACACTTCCTGAAACGCATATTGAGGTCATAATATTGATTAATTCGGGAGAGCTGACACCGAATCATATTATTTCTCAAAATCGTGAAACATACAGCATGATCCTGCAGGAATTCCCTTTTGATCCGGATAAAAATCTGAATTTTAAACCCTGGATTATTGAAGGCATCCGTAAAAAACATGCCGGAGCCGGATATGCACGTAAGCTGGCCATGGATATGGCAGTTTCAACGTTCAATGGTATGGGAAACGAAAACGGCCTGATTGTTTCACTCGATGCAGATACGTTGGTAGAACCAAATTATCTCACAGAGTTATTTAATGTTTATTCAGATCCCGAAATACAAGGTGGAACCATACATTTCGAACATCCGGTAACGGATTCTGATGAACCTGAAAACCAGGCCATACTTTTATATGAATTGCATTTACGCTACTATCACAATGCCTTAAAAGAAATCGGATTCCCTTATTTTTATTACACCATTGGTTCTGCATTTTTCATACGCGCCTTAGAATATGCCAGACATGGCGGTATGAACCGGAAACAGGGTGGGGAAGACTTTTATTTCCTGCACAAGGTGTTGCCTCATATTAACAAAAAAATCCTCACTTCAACTAAAGTCATTCCGTCATCCAGAATTTCCGACAGGGTGCCATTTGGTACAGGGCCCAAAATCAGGCAATACCTTGAAACCGGAGAAATGCTGACCTATTGCATGGAAGCCTTTACTTCGCTTCAAAACTTTTTCAGTTTGAAAGAGAAGCTTTTTGAAACCGGTATAAACCAGATACAAGGGTTTATTAACGCTGTTCCCGAACCACTTTATACGTTTTTAATTGAGTTTAATGCAGAGGAAAAACTAATGGAACTCAATCAAAACACTGCCAATATTCAAACATTTACAAAACGTTTTTTTGATCTTTTCAATGCCTTTTTTATTGTAAAATACCTGAATGAGTCCCATCTGCAATATTTTAATATGAAGAATGTCTGGCCTGAAGTTTCTGATTTTTTTAAAAAGCACTTCCATATTGTTTCAGGTTCACCGTATGATTTATTAAACCAAATCAGACAGAGTGATATAAAAACAACTGAAAAGTAAACTCATCCCTAATTCGTTTGTTTTTAAAGTAACAGACAGTCAAACTTTAAAGTATGCGATACCTGACGTTAATACTAATAACCATGCTATTCGGATGTAAAACACAGAAACTTCAGCTTGAAACAGTGGATCATCTTGATCTGAAACAATATACCGGAACCTGGTATGAAATTGCACGGTTACCAAATTCGTTTGAGAAAGGTCTGAAATGTACTACAGCTAATTACAGCCTTAATAAAGACGGATCGGTAAAGGTTGTCAACAGAGGACATAAAATATCTGATCCGGGTAAAATTAAAGAGGCAACAGGTAAGGCACTTGTTCCGGATACGTCTTCACCGGGTAAGTTAAAAGTAAGCTTTCAGTGGCCTTTTTACGGTAAATACTGGGTCATTAAACTTGATCCGGAATACCAACATGTACTGGTGGGCACTCCATCGGGGAAATATTTATGGATACTGAGCCGCGATCCTGATATGAATGACAGGGAAATGATGGAATACGTTGAATTCGCTAAAAAACAAGGTTTTGATATTCAGAAATTAATCTACGTCGATCAGGACTGTAAATAAAAAGCCGCTGAAAATATCAACGGCTTTTCCTTATAAGATTCACTACGTTATAATGTTGGCTTACATTCCGAATATGAGGCAAATCGCCTTAAGATAGTAACCAGTTTAGTTAATTCCTCTGGTTCATTCATATATTCAAATCTTATTTTCTTATAGTAATACTCATCCTCAATGGACACCCATTCTTCTCCGCCATCATTACAATCGGGGCAACCATAAACAGATTCCATGTAATAGAACAATGGTTTACTGACAAAATCAAGCACCATGTTGGTACTGTCAACCGGAAAATTCATCGAACAGTCAATGTCAGGAAGTGTATCTGTATTCAGACTTTCGTACAGAAAATCCAACTGACCACGACTGAGGGTCATTGTTTCAGAACAGTAACCGATACACTCTCCGAACGAAGTTCCATAGGTAACTTTCATGTCCTGTTGTGCACGCTTAGCTGTTTGCAAATGAACGACTTTAATAAGTGCGGTCTTTAATTCATCCGACGCCGTATCTGTATAGGTAAACTGCACAGATTCATCATAAGTTGTTCCGGTAAACAGAATCTGCATTCCATTAACTTTCAGACTATCAGGAAATACATCCGGTTTCAGGAAGACATTATAATTCAAACTATGAATGAGGTACTGAGACGAATCTCCTTTAGGGAAATCATACACTGCTCCGGGGCTTTCATTAAAATAAACCGTTGTATAATTATCACTTTCCTTAAGACATGACGTAAATGCTGTTGCTATAACAATCAACAAAATGATTATCCTTCTCATATTTTTTCTTTTAAAGATATTAAAATTTAAAATTTAGTTGCATCAGACACATGATAAGTGCCAATAAAACTTTTAAAAGTGCAAAAATACACTTTAAAAATATTTAATAAAGAACCCAACAGGTTTTAACTTACCCTACCTTTTTAAATATAAAAATCTGTTATATAATCAGTTTTAGAACTTTTTCACACCAAGCAGTGTTTATTGTTTGATAAAATATAAAGCATAAAAGCCACACTTTTTAACAAAGTAACTACTTTTGTGCCCGTAATCATTAAAACTTTAATATGGCTTATAATTTACTTAAAGGAAAAAGAGGAATTATTTTCGGTGCGCTTAATGATATGTCAATAGCGTGGAAAGTTGCTGAAAAAGCAGTTGAAGAGGGGGCAACCGTAACACTTTCCAATACACCCATGGCAGTAAGAATGGGTGAGGTAAACGAACTGGCTAAAAAGCTGAACACAGAAGTTATTCCCGCCAATGCAACAGATGTGGAAGATCTGGAAAAGGTTTTCGACCGCTCTATGGAAGTTTTAGGTGGTAAAATTGATTTTGTCTTACACTCCATTGGGATGTCACCTAACGTTCGTAAAAAGATACCGTACGATGATCTTAATTATAACTATCTGTCGCAGACCCTTGATGTATCTGCAATCTCTTTTCATAAAATGATACAGGTAGCCAAAAAGAAAAAAGCAATAAATACATGGGGTTCCATTGTAGCCTTGTCTTATGTAGCTGCCCAGAGAACCCTGTATGGATATAACGATATGGCTGATGCCAAATCCCTGCTGGAAAGTATTGCCCGTAGCTTTGGTTATATCTATGGACGTGAAAGTAATGTACGCATCAATACAATTTCCCAATCGCCGACTATTACCACTGCAGGACAGGGCGTAAAAGGAATTGACAAACTGCTTGATTTTTCAGAACGTATGTCTCCGTTGGGAAATGCAACTGCCGAAGAGTGCGCAAACTACTGTGTGGTTATGTTCAGTGACCTGACTAAAAAGGTGACCATGCAGAATCTTTATCATGACGGAGGATTTTCAAGCATGGGTATGAGCCTCAGAGCCATGACCCAATATGAAAAAAGTTTCGATCTTGATGAGACTATTTCTTACGGATAACAGATAAAGAAAATACAGAGAAAGGCTTTCCGGTTTCGGGAGGCCTTTTCTTTTAAGACACAAGAATCAAGACCTTATTACTTATTTCAGCTGTCCGGTTAAATCTTCAGAGATTCCTCCTTCACTCGGAATGACAGGCAGTTGCTGGTTGTTGGGCTGGAGGATAAGTTGGTTTGCTACAGATTCGAAAACCAACTTATCCTCCAGCCCAATATGAACCTAAGAGACTGTCATTCTGAGCGTAATAAGATGAAACGAATAATCTTTAAGTAATATTGATTTTTTAACCGGACAACAATGATCACTTATCACTTATTACTTATTACTTATTACTAATCACTAACCTTCTAATTCGCATACTGATAAACCGAAAGTTCGTTTCCTGATACACTTACATTATACCGGCGGAGAGGGAGAGTGGCAGGTCCCGTTGACGGAATGCCGGAACCATCGATCAGGACGAATACGGAACTATCTACCGGACATACGGCCAGGGCACCGTCAGCATTTACCTGATGTGCTTCGTTAGGGTTATGCGTACAGCATCGGTCAAAAGCATAAAAACCTGAATTTGAAAATGAACTTTTAATTATAACAAGCCCTGCATAACCGGCCCTGCGACCGTAATTATCATAAGTTGGAAGTGTTATCGACTGGCCATCACCAAGTAATGCCGCATATTCCGGCCTGGTAAGATTAATCGTTACATTAAATGATACAGTAGGTATATTAGAGTTTATTTCGTCTTTACAACTGCTTAAAAACATTAAAACAACCATAAATGATATGATCCTGATTTTGAACATCAAAGAATATAGTTTATTTTTGATGTAAAGTTAAAGCAAAAATCATGGATTCCGATAACATTGGCGATTTTCTATATCTTATCCTTCTCGTTGTTTTTGGGATAATCGGCGTTTTTGCAAAAAAGAAAAAGAAGCCTGTAGGAACGACAGGAGCACCACGTCCTTCATCACAAACAAGGGATATCTTTGAAACACTGTTTCCTTCAGACCAGGATGATGAACCTATAAGGGAAACTGTTTTTGAACAGGAAGATGAAACGGATTATGAACCCTTCCCATCTGTAAAATCAAAGCCGGAAGTGGTTACAACAAAACCGGTATCTTCTGATTATACTTCAAAACTCCCCAACGAAGGGACGAGCATTCATGAGGATACTTATTCTCAGAAAATAAGAGGAACAGAGATATCGGATCAGATTAAGGATATGAATCCAATCAAAGAAGGCGAAATAGGTTATGAAGATTCATCTCCGGAATATGATTTGTCTGATCCTGAAGAAATAAAGAAAGCAATTATTTATTCTGAAATATTAAAAGCAAAATACATCCACTGAACGTAATTGTTTTTAAGCATTCTAAATATTGTGGACGTACAATATTTTAAATTCGGAAAAATCTTATTATTTTTGTAGCTGAACTTGAGGATCCTGATGAGGTATCAGGGTTCTTATTTTTTTATGTACTATTGAAAATTATTGGAGGATACCCATATGGCAGTTTCGTATATTTCAAAAGAAGGGCTTGAAAAGCTTAAAAAAGAATTAGAATATCTTGAAAGTGTAGAAAGGCCGTCTATCTCTCATCAGATAGCTGAAGCTCGTGATAAAGGTGATCTCTCTGAAAATGCTGAATATGATGCAGCAAAAGAAGCTCAGGGATTACTGGAGATGCGTATTGCCAAATTACAGGATACAATTGTTAATGCACGAATCATTGATGCATCCATGATTAATACCGATACGGTTCAGTTGATGAATAAGGTTAAAATCAAAAATGTAAAAACCGGTGCGGTTATGAGCTATACCCTGGTTTCTGAATCGGAAGCCGACCTCAAGAATGGTAAATTATCTATAAGTACACCAATTGCTCAGGGTTTGCTGGGGAAAAAAGTTGGTGATGTTACCGATGTTAAAGTACCAACAGGTATTGTTCCGTTTGAGATTCTTGAAATTTCAATATAATTAAAATGGCTTCCATATTTTCAAAAATAGTTGCAGGAGAAATTCCATCTTATAAAATTGCAGAAGACGATAAGTTTTTCGCTTTTTTGGATATTAATCCGCTGGTTGAAGGACACACCCTGGTAATTCCTAAAAAAGAAATTGACTATATATTTGATTTGGATGATGTACTTCTGGCCGACATGATGGTGTTTGCAAAGAAAGTGTCCAAAGGCATTAAAGAGGCTATTCCGTGTAACAGGGTAGGTGTAGTGGTACTTGGTTTGGATGTGCCTCATGCACATATTCACCTTATTCCGCTGAATTCTGCGGACGATATTAATTTTAGCCGTGCAAAGCTGAAATTTACGCCGGAAGAATTTAATGCAACCGTTAAAAAGATTCAAAATAATCTGTAACACAAAGGTTTAAAAAGAGACTCCTAAAGAGTCGGGAATTCACAATATTTTGTTTGCCGTAGCATTTTTGTTACGGCTTTTTTGTGTCAGCAACGAGAATACGATAGTTCTGCATTTGTAATGTTATGGACTTTGATTTCCTGAATAGTTAGATATATATTGGCTTTGTGTAACTAAAGGGATTTAACACCCTCTCCTTCGGATTCACCCAGTTGTTTCTTTTGAAGCATCAAAAGAAACCAAAAATGCTAGCTGTAAAGAACCGCAATAACTTACACGAATGTATTAAACTGTAAGTCTTCCAACGCGCCAATCCGCACCCTTTACAGCGGCAAACGCACGGTCTAAATAAGCTCTGGCTTTTGACACAATAACGATGCCCCAGTTAAGGGTCACCCTAATACTTCGGGGTAGTCTCAGGTCAATGAGCATAGTGAATGTAATTTGGGGTTAGGAAAGTCATGTAAATCAAGGCCGAGGCAATATCCTCAGTTTAAATCAGGAGCAGATCAAGGCCTCATGAATAAACGGATTAATGAAATAAAAAGCAAACAATCTTTGTTGCGGCAATATTATTCCCTGATGGACAGGATATAACCGCTACGTGGAATGGAGTCTATTTTAATATCCGGATCGTGTTGCAGGCGTTTTCTGAGCTTGGTGATGAACACATCCATACTGCGGCCATTAAAATAATCGTCCTCTCCCCAAAGCTTGTTCAGCACTTCAGCACGCGGGATCAATTCATTCCTGCGGGATATAAGTAATTCAAGCAATTCGGCTTCACGGGGCGAAAGACGGATGATTTCTCCGGATAATACCAGGTTTCGTAGTTGCACATTAAACGTATATTTCCCTATCTGGTATTCTTTGGTTTCGGTCTGAACCGGAACTTTATTCCGTTTCAGAATAGCATCAATCTTATAGAGCAACACTTCCGTATCAAAAGGTTTGGTGATGTAATCATCGGCACCCGTCTTATAACCTTTTACAATATCTTCTTTCATTGACTTTGCCGTAAGAAACACGAAAGGAAGCTCCGCATCCTGTTCCCTTATATTTGTGGCAATGGTAAATCCGTCCACATATGGTAACATCACATCAATAATGGCCAGGTCGAATTTAGCTGGTTCAAAGCCTTCCAGGGCAGATTTTCCGTCAGAAAACCAATCCACCCTGTAATTATTCAACTCAAGAAAGGTTTTAAGCACATTCCCGAAGGGCAAATCGTCTTCTACAAAGAATATATGTTTGGTATCAGTCATATTTAAACAGAATAAGGTAAAAACATATTGAACGTACTGCCCTTTCCCGGTTCACTTTCTACGTTAATGGTTCCTTTATGAGCTTCACATACGGCTTTCACATAACTCAGTCCAATACCAAATCCTTTTACATTATGCACATTTCCTGTTGGAATCCGGTAAAATGTATCAAAAATTCGGTGCTGCATTTGTTTACTTAACCCTATGCCGTTATCTGACACGGAAATTATCACCCCATTTGTTGTTCCGCTGGTTTCTATTTTTATTACCGGTGAATGAGGCGTATATTTTTCGGCGTTATCAACCAGATTGGTTATACTGTTATAGATATGCTCATAATCAGCCAGTACCACGGGATTTGCGGCATTCAAACCACAGCTGATTGTTCCGTTCCGGCTTTCCAGTTTAAGCGCAAATTTTGTGCAGATATCTTCCAGTATTTCATGTAAATCCACCGGTTTGAACCGGAATTCCACTTCCTTCCTTTCCATGCGGGCCACGCTAAGAATCTTTTCCACATGCCCGTTCATGCGTTTATTTTCCTGCTTTATCAGATTGGCATACTCAGAAACGGCTTCGGGATTATCCACCACTTTTTTATTAACCAGAGAATCGGCTGCAACAGCAATTGTAGCTATTGGTGTTTTAAATTCATGGGTCATATTATTGATAAAATCCGATTTTACCTCTGATATTTTCTTTTGCAGTAAAATGGAATAAATACTCAGGATAAAGGCAGTGATAATCAGCAGCGTAAAAAGGAGGGAGGCAAACATGAGCCAGTTCACCGATTTCAAAAAATACCGGTTCTCTCCGTCAAATTTCACTGCCACAAACAAATCCTTTCTGATAATATCATTTGGAAAAAGCATGGCCTGATAGCTGTTTTCCCTGAATCCCAGCGTATCTGTAATTTCCTTACTGCTTTCAGTTATTATTCCCGAATCGATCACCGCCAGATTATACGGCAGCTCAATATGACTATTTTTCAGTTCATCATTCACAACCTCCTGCACAGCATCGAAATCAACCGGCAGCTTTTTCTCCATGATTGTCACCTCTGTCTGAAGCTTCTCTCCAATCCAGTTGATCCTTTTTTCCTTGTCTTTTATACGCTGAATAATCACATCCTTTTGATTGTCTCCATGAGTGATCACAATCGTCGTATCCGAATTTACAACTTTTATCGTATAGTCCTTATTATTAATACTGTCATGACCAGTGCTTACAACCACATTATTGTTTTTGAAAGTAAACTGTTTGTTTTTTACTTTTCCTGTGGTAATAAAGCTCATTTTTAACCTGTTCAGGTCTGCTGTATCAAGCTGAGGAATCGTAATATTCTTAGGCAGTTTAACTTCTATTTCCTGCGTTGGAGGAGGAGGAGGCGGAGGAACCGGAATTTCGTTCTTTACAAAATAATTGATGTACGATTTATTTTCAATCCGCTCAGAACTGCTCGTCAATGCATTGATAACTTTGGTTCTGTATTCTTCTTTACGCAGCTTGACAGCATTGTTGATCCAGATAATCTGAATGACAATAATTCCGGGCAATGCCAGAGACATAATGATAATAAGAATTATTAATGTACTGCGTTTCATACCTCAAAATTAGAAATTTAAATCATATACTTAAAAACGTTAACCAACCGTTAACCCGAATTAACCGGTCATTAACCATCTTTCAGAATGACAAGCCATAATTTTGGGATATCAAATTTCAAAATATGGATCAAATGAAAAGAAATCTATTATTCAACAGCCTGGTCGTAACATTCGGTGTAATTTTCGCAATATCGGCACAGGATAAGACCAAAAAGGTTGAGAAAAATGTTCAGGTCGTAGTGAAAGACGGAAAAGTTGTTATGGATACCGTAATATGGACGGATGTTGATAGCGATATGGACTATTCTTTCGCAACCGACAGTACAGTCAATGTTTTTGTGATCAAAAAGGGAGACGGGAAAGAGGAGAAGATCATTAAGATTAACGCGATGCACGGAACTCCCGGAAAGGAGATGAAAATCAAAACCATCGTAGACGGAGATGGAGACACGTCTGTTGTAAAAACCATAATTCTGTCAAATGGCTTTGATCATGATTTAAATTTTACGGTTCCGCCACCGCCGCCGCCACCACTTCCAAAAATCAAATTCAGAACCCAAAACTATGATCCTCTGGAAGCCGTTTTAAACGATCCTGATTACGAAATTCTGGATTACACAAAAAAGGAAAAAAACGGTGTTGAACGAATCGAGATCAAACGAAAAAAAATAGAAGAATAATTTAAATGTTTGATTAATTCCCCAATTAATCATTGTGTTTCCGAAAGAGAAGTTGTATCAGCTTCTCTTTTTTTTTAAACAATGATCACAAACAGAATATTTACGACAATGATAGCCAGAAATCCGACAATTAACCATCGGGTTTGCTTTTTGGCAAACAGGCTAATGGCATAAAACATTTTTAAAAAGTTGTTGCTGACAATTGCCAGTAACGACGAAGAAGCAATGGCACTGAGTGCAATCTCGTATTTTCCCTGAAACATATTCAGCAAAAACGGATCAATATCAGCTACACCAACAATAAGCGCCAGAATATGCAGTCCGTCGGTTCCCCAGGTCTTTATGGCAAAATGGTTCACAAAGGTAAACAGGATGTATAAACCAGTAAATAAGAGCGCTACGTTGAATTCCAGAGGGTTTTTATTTTCCTTCACTTCTGCAACATCACCTTGTTTATGCGATCCTTTTAAATAGTACAGCAATATGCCTGAGGCTGCTGCAATTACAGCAAGAATCAGCAAATACGGAACCATTAACTGCGCAAGTGTTTTGTTAAAAATATAGACCAGTATAATGATCCTAACATACATCATGGATTGAGCCAAAAGTATTCCGGCCGTAATTTCATTGGATTGTTCAGGCATAGACTTACTTTTCCGTGAAAGCACAACCGTCGTAGCAGTGCTTGAATATAAGCCACCTAAGATACCTACCAGTAACAACCCCGCATTTTTAAACACAAATTTTCGAAGCAGGTAGCTCACGTACGAAATGGATGAAATAACCACGACTGCCAGCCATATTTTATACGGCGTTATGGTGAGATACGACACAATGGGCTTGTCCGGCAAAAGAGGCAGAATAATGCCTGCTATCAGAATAAACTTTGCGACTGTAATAAATTCAGTCTTATCAAATTTTTGAGACACAGATGTCAGCTTTTCCTTTAATTCAGAAAAAATGAGGATAATAACAATATAGGTCAGGTACACATATATGGGCTGGGTGATCAGTACTGCTGCCTGAAAATAGGTGAGAAGAGCAACCATCACTGAAGTTAGTCCGGGTTTGTTGTGTTTTCCCCATTTATGATAATAGTGGATGCCAAGAAATAAGGACAGAATTATAGCTCCGGTCATAAAAAACAGCTTGCTGTCCCTGTCAAGAATAAATAACACGAATCCCATGATACCGATAAAGGTAAATGTACGGTCTGTTCCGAAAACATATTCATCTTTGTCGTTATCGCGAAGGTGTTTTTGAGAAAGGCCTATGATCAGTGAAAAAACTGTGATCATAACCAAATGGATCAACACATCGTTGAAGTAGGGAGGTATAGTATTCATCAGCAGGAAAATTTTAAAAATACAAGGTACACAAAAAAGAAATATGTTCCTTATGAGCTGCTAAATAAAAAAGGAGACCAAAATCTGATCTCCTTTCCCTATTTATTTTTATAGCTGTTATTCTTTTTCAGAATCATTTTTTTCAGGAATCTCCTTCGGAGAATCGGGAAGCGCCTTTCTTTTCCTGTTAGGTGGCAATTTCGCTTTTCCCTTTTCAATGCTGGTAACAATTTTGTGTTCTTCTTTATCAAAGTCAACAACAATAGCATCACCCTCGGTCACCGTAGCTTTGATAATAATCTCAGCCATTTCGTCCTCAAGATATTTCTGAATGGCCCTTTTCAGCGGTCGTGCACCAAACTGTACGTCATACCCTTTTGAAGCAATAAACCGCTTTGCCTCATCGGTAAGTTTCAGTTCATATCCAAGATTCTGTACACGGCTGTATAAACCTTTCAGTTCAATATCTATAATTTTGAAAATTGATTCTTCATTAAGCTGTTCAAAGGTAACCACATCATCGATACGGTTCAGAAACTCCGGCGCAAACGCTCTGTTTAAAGCTTTCTGAATGACACTTCGTGCATGTTCCTTGTCATTGCCTGAACCAGTCTGAAATCCGACACCACGACCAAAATCCTTTAACTGACGCGTACCTATGTTGGATGTCATAATGATGATGGTATTTTTAAAGTCGATCCGGCGTCCCAGACTGTCTGTCAAACGACCTTCATCCAGAACCTGAAGCATGATATTAAATACATCCGGATGTGCCTTTTCAATTTCATCAAGCAATACTACAGCATAAGGCTTTCTGCGCACTTTTTCAGTCAGCTGCCCACCTTCTTCATAACCTACATATCCGGGAGGTGCACCAACCAGGCGCGATACGGAGAATTTCTCCATATACTCACTCATATCAATCCTGATCAACGCATCTGTTGTGTCAAACAGGAACTGCGCCAGTATCTTCGCCAGATGGGTTTTACCAACACCGGTAGGTCCCAGGAAGATAAATGATCCAATTGGTTTATTCGGATCCTTTAAACCGACACGGTTACGTTGAATCGCTTTCACGATCTTATCAACCGCTTCATCCTGTCCGATAATCAGTTTTTTCAGTTCCTCTGCCATCAGCATCAGGCGTTTGCTTTCGGCTTGTGCAATGCGTTGAACCGGAATACCTGACATCATGGCAACAACTTCTGCCACTTTTTCTTCATCCACAATTTCGCGATGCTGCTGAATCTCTTCTTCCCACTTATCTTTTGCGGCATCGAGGTTCAGAATATATTCCTTTTCCTTATCCCTGAAACTCGCTGCCAGCTCAAAATTTTGTGATTTCACAGCTTTCAGCTTCTGTTCCTTGGTTTCTTCAATCAGTTCTTCCAGCTTTACAATATGTTCGGGAACCACAATATTTGTAATGTGAACCCTTGAACCGGTTTCGTCAAGCGCATCAATCGCTTTATCCGGCAAATGACGGTCGCTGATATAACGCTCTGTTAAAGAGACACAAGCCTCCAGTGCATCTTCGGTATACGTCACATTATGGTGATCTTCGTACCGGTCTTTAATATTTTTCAGGATCGCCAGTGTTTCTGCAGGTGTGGTCGGATCAACCATAACCTTCTGGAAACGGCGTTCCAAAGCACCATCCTTTTCAATGTTCTGGCGGTATTCATCAAGCGTTGTTGCACCAATACACTGAATCTCACCTCTGGCTAAGGCCGGTTTTAACATGTTGGCCGCATCCAGTGAACCCGCGGCGCTACCTGCACCTACAATGGTATGAATCTCGTCGATGAACAAAATGATATCCGAGTTTTTACTCAGCTCATTCAGAATGGCTTTCATCCTTTCCTCGAACTGCCCACGGTATTTGGTTCCCGCTACAATTGAAGCCATATCGAGAGCTATAACCCGTTTATCAAATAATACACGCGATACCTTACGGCTTACGATCCGCATGGCAAGCCCCTCAACAATGGCAGATTTACCAACACCAGGTTCACCTATAAGTACCGGATTATTTTTCTTACGCCTGCTTAAAATCTGTGCCAGACGTTCAATTTCTTTTTCCCGTCCAATAATCGGATCGAGCCTGTTCTCTTCAGCCGCGCGGGTCATATCCACGCCAAAGTTGTCAAGAACCGGTGTATCGGAATTAGAACGTGGATTTGCTTTACCCTGATCTCCGGAAGGAGAGGAGCCTGACACAGGTATATCCTGGTCATCATCGTCATCATGATATTCAGACCGAGTCTGAACATGCTCATTTTCAAATATTCTTCTCACTGAATCGTAGGTTATATTAAAATCCTGAAGCATACGTGCCACCAGATTATTTTTCTCTTTTAACAATGCTAATAATAAGTGCCCTGTTCCTACAACTTCACTACTTAAAGATCTGGCTTCAAGATAGATCAGCTTCAGAATTTTCTCACTGGTACTCGTGAGCGGAAGATTACCGGATAAACTTTGATGATAATCACCACGAATCTCGTTCTCAAGTGATGTCTTTATATCAATAATATCAATGTTCAGCATTTCCAGTACATCCATCGCTCTTCCTTCTCCTTCGCGTAGTATTCCCAAGAAAAGGTGCTCCGGTCCAATGGATTCATTTCCAAGCCTTTCCGCTTCCTCCTTGCTGTAGGTCAGCACATCTTTAATCCGTTTTGATAATTTGGAATCCATTTATTCGTTATTTAATATGGGTAAAAATAGAAAAGTTAATACATACCAACAAAATTTCTTCACCCATCTTTTCAATAATTTAACAACAAAAATCTCAATGCTGGATACATTTTTAACAATAACTATGCCGATTTTGTTTTCCCTGAATTCCGGGTGCATTTATAAATATTTAACATATTGATTATCAGATGCTTTATAATTTAATTAACTTTTTATCCAATCGTTCTGTTAATTGCCTTTTTTCTATTATTTTCGCTTAGTTGTAACGTTTGGAACATATTATTTTTATTACATCGAAATCAATAAAATTACGATACTAAAAACATATATTAAATGACTGAAGGAGAAAAGGTTATAAAGATTAATATTGAGGAGGAGATGAAATCGGCCTACATCGATTATTCGATGTCGGTAATTGTTTCCCGTGCTTTACCAGATGTCAGGGATGGTCTGAAACCTGTTCACAGGAGAGTTTTGTTTGGTATGAATGAGCTTGGTTTAGCTGCCAACAGATCTTATAAAAAATCCGCAAGAATTGTAGGAGAGGTGCTTGGTAAGTACCACCCGCATGGTGACAGTTCCGTTTATTTCGCAATGGTCAGAATGGCACAGCCATGGTCGTTGCGCTATCCCTTGGTAGATGGTCAGGGTAACTATGGTTCAATTGACGGTGACAGTCCGGCAGCTATGCGTTACACAGAGGCACGTTTGCAAAAGATCGCTGAAGAGACTTTGGCAGACCTGGATAAAAATACAGTAGACTTTAACAATAACTTTGATGATACTTTAAAAGAACCATCAGTTTTACCTACAAAAATTCCGAACCTGCTTGTTAACGGTACATCGGGAATTGCGGTAGGTATGGCCACCAATATGCCGCCTCATAATTTGAGTGAGGTATCGGATGCTGTTGTTGCTTATGTTCAAAATCCGGATATAGACATCGAAGGTCTGATGGAGCATGTAAAAGCGCCTGACTTTCCGACAGGTGGTACCATTTACGGTTACAGTGGAGTTAAAGAAGCCTATGAAACGGGCAGAGGCAGGGTCGTAGTCCGTGCAAAGGCCGAAATCGAGGTCAGTGACAATGGCCGCGAGAAAATTATTGTAACCGAAATACCTTACCTTGTAAATAAGGCAGAACTCATTATGAAGGTGGCTGACCTTGTTAATGACAAAAAGATTGAGGGTATTTCAAACCTGAATGATGAATCGGACCGAAATGGTATGCGCATCGTATTTGAGATTAAAAAAGATGCCATTGCCAATGTGGTTCTTAATAAATTATACAAATACACACAATTACAGAATGCGTTCAGTGTAAACAGCATTGCGCTGGTGAATGGAAGACCTAAAATACTGACGCTGAAAGATCTGATTTCCAACTTTGTGGATCACCGCCATGAGATTATTGTACGTCGTACGCAATATGAACTGGATCAGGCCGAAAAAAGAGCTCATATCCTTGAAGGACTCATTATTGCCAGCGATAACATTGACGAAGTGATCCGGATCATTCGTGGATCTTCAACACCGGATGAAGCAAGGGAATCCTTAATGACCACATTCAGTTTATCTGAGGTTCAGGCACGTGCCATCGTAGAGATGAGGCTTCGTCAGTTAACCGGACTGGAACAGGATAAGTTAAGAGCAGAATATAACGATTTAATAGCGGAAATTGCACGTTTAAAGGAAATTCTGGAAAAACAAGAATTGAGAATGCAGATCATCGTTGATGAAATGCTTGAAATAAAAGCAAAATACGGTGACGAAAGAAGAACAGATATTGTTTATGCCTCGGAAGAATTCAACCCGGAAGATTTCTATGCAGACGAAGAGATGATCATCACCATTTCGCATATGGGATACATCAAAAGAACACCGCTTGCAGAATTCCGTACACAAACCAGAGGTGGAGTTGGGTCTAAAGGAAGCAACACCCGCGATGAGGATTTCCTCGAAGATATTTATCCGGCGTCCATGCATAATACCATTATGTTCTTTACGCAGAAAGGACGTTGTTTCTGGAAGAAGGTATGGGAAGTCCCGGAAGGAAATAAAAACTCCAAAGGCCGGGCTATTCAGAACTTGCTGAATATTGATCCGGATGATAAAGTGAATGCATTCATTAAGGTGAAAAATCTGGATGACGCCGAATTTATCAACAGTCATTACCTGATGTTCTGTACCCAGCAGGGTGTAATCAAGAAAACATTACTCGAAGCATATTCAAGACCACGTGTGAACGGTGTAAACGCCATTTCACTGCGTGATGATGATCGTGTAATTCAGGTAAGACTAACGGATGGTGAAAATGAAATTCTAATCGCCAATAAAAACGGACGCGCCATCAGGTTCAACGAAAAAACCGTCCGCCCAATGGGTAGAACAGCCACCGGAGTCCGGGGAATGACGCTGGATGGAGGAAATGACGAAGTGGTTGGCATGATTTGTGTTAATAACCTGAATGAATCTATTCTTGTGGTAAGCGAAAAAGGATACGGAAAGCGTTCCGATATCGACGACTACCGCATCACCAACAGAGGTGGTAAAGGTGTAAAAACCATTAATATTACTGAAAAGACCGGAAATCTGGTTTCCATAAAGAATGTAACCGATGACCATGATCTGATGATCATTAATAAATCAGGGGTCACTATTCGACTGGCAGTAAGCGAAATGCGCATTATGGGTAGAAATACACAAGGCGTGCGGCTTATCAACCTGGATAAACGGAACGATGAAATTGCCAGCGTTACAAAGGTAATTCATGAAGAGGAAGAACTGATTGAGGACATTCTGGATGAAACATCAGATGTGGAAAATAGTTCAGAAAACGGTGAAAATGGGGATAATGAATAGATTTTGAATTAATTATTATTAAAAAAATTCATAGTTTTGCATTCTCAATTGAACTCAAATAAAAATGAAAAATAACATGAAAAAACTGATTTTAATATTCACAGTTGGTTTGATGAGCACAGGTTTATTCGCTCAGAAAGGTGCTGTTAGTTATGCCGATTACGAATTATCTGCTGACAAGCCCGATTACGATAAGGCTGTTGCCAAAATTGAAGAGGCTGTGAAGAATGAAAAAACAAAAGACTGGCCTAAAACTTACATTGTAAAAGAGCGCGTTTACCGTACTTATTACGAAAAAAAGGACAAAAAAGAAGCGTATATTGACAGTGCTTATAATGCATTGATGAAAGCTGATTATCTGGACAGAAAAGGTAATGAAAAAGGAAAAGGTATTGGTAAATATCAGAAAGATATCCTTTTGGAGATGGTTAACCTTCGTAACGTATTGATTAACGAAGGAGTGTACGCCAATAACGATCTTAAGGATTATGATCGTACACTTAACGCCTTTGAAAAGGTACTGGCCATTGACAAAAATGAAACATACTTACAGGATAAACCATACGTTATGGACACTGTGATTATGTACAATACACTGGCCACTGCTTATTCTGCAAAAAAGTATAATAAAGTAGTTGAACTGGCTCCCGATGTGATTAAAACAGGATATCAGGAAGATCAGCCATATCTGATTTTGTATGATAGCTATAAAAACCTGAATGATACAGTAAAAATGCTGGATGTATTGAAGGAGGCATTACTTAAATTCCCGGATAAAAAGGTATTCCTCGATCAGTTGGTATACCACTATGTTGAAATGGGAGATGCTCAGGAAGGGATTAATTATATTCAGCAGTCACTGGCAAAAGATCCTAACAATGCACAGTTGCTCTTTATTCTAGGTACATTCTACGATGAAGTGGGAGAGAGAGATAAAGCTATTGAAGCTTACAAAAAGGTTAACGAAGTTAAAGATGCACCGGAAAGTTCTATCACCAACGCCAATTATAACCTCGGCGTAATTTATTACAATGTTGCCGTTGAAGCCATGAATGAGGCGAACGAAATCAAAGACTATAAAAAATTCAAAGCAGCTGAAGAAAAGGCTATTAAAGAATTCGACGTTTGTATTCCTTATTTCGAAAAATGTCTGGAGGTTGATCCGAACAATGTTGATGCATTAGAGGCTTTAAAACCGGTTTATTATCGTTTGATAAAATTTGATAGTAAAAAATATCAGCAGAAGTACAACCAGACAATGGATAAACTGAAAGAATTAGGCAAACAATAAAGCATACAATGAACCGGTCAGAATAGGGCCGGTTTATTTTTTACATACTCTATTTAACATAATATTTATTATAAGACAATCAATTATAAAACCGTAACAGGACTGAAAGTCATGTTTAACATAAAATCTGTTATGGTTGACGGAGTCCCATAACTATCGATTTTATGTCAAGGTTTTATGTCTGGTCTTTTTGAACAACATATTATGAATGCCGGAGAAAATATATTTTCCCTACAGGACAATATCATAAATAGAAATATCCTTTTCCCGACTTATAGTTCCTTACGGGACAATTACTGTAATTTATTATGTTAAACTAATAATCCCTCAGATTTAAATATTCCTGTATAAATACCCGGATTATTTCAAATATTGAATTCTCAGAGCCTTTAGCCACAGATAATTATTTTGACTTGCGCTTAAACCAGTTTACGGGATTCAGTTTGTCCCTGTATTTTTTAAACAATTCTTTTCCCACTAAAAATCCTCCGGCATAAAATAAAACTTCCATGCTAATCAATGCAGTTGTTGATCCGATGACCTTGGTTTTATTTTCCAAATCCAAAAACGGAATCAGTAACATAATTGCAAAAGCGACACCTGACAGTAAGATCAGAATAATTCCAAATTTTATTTGCTGGCTCTTTTTCAACTGAAGTTTCATAATGAGGATTTAATAGTATAACTGGTACTGCGGCCACCACCTGGTTCTTTTTCCAGAATTCCTTTATCCATTAAATCCTGTATATCCCTGAGTGCCGTATCCGGTGAACATTTGGCTAGTTTAGCCCACTTGCCCGTTGTCAGCTTACCATAAAAATTATCCAATATCTTATTTAACATAATATATTGACGCTTATTAAAAGATGTGGCTGCATGTTTTTCCCAGAATCTGGCTTTAAACATCACATTTTCAAGCATTTCGTCTGTGTCGTTCAGGGCATCCTGCAGTATTCGCAAGTACCACTGTAACCATTTCATAATTCAATCTGTTTGCGGAATTTTTATACTTTTGTCTGTATTTTCAAGATTTAGTGTTTGTAACGAGATTTCGTAATAATTCCCTGTTTTTGATTTAATTATAAAATCCACTCCCCTTCTCCCACTTTCGTTTTTGAATACATCAAGGCGCGCTTTCATTAATTCTAATTTCAAGAAATGAGAAGCGTATTTAGAGAGTTTATCATTCATATAAAATTATTGTATATTGAACAAAAAATTAACTTCTAATTCTTCTTTACATATTTTTTTAATCATTTTAATTCTTCCCAAACAACACTAAGCGCGGTGTTATATTTTTGTGTGGCAATACAGTATTCATAAAAATTGTAATCTCTATCATCTTCATAATCTCTTAGTTCAAACCAAGTAGATTTCCAAACTTGTTGTTTGGATTCCCTCTTTTTGTATATTTTCCCTTCGTTAAAGAATTCAGCTGCAACTGAATCTTCTGGGGGAGCAAGTCGAGTTCTATCTATTATGTAATGCGGATATCCATCTGGCCATTTCCAATATTTGACAATATTATTATAACAATGAAATAAACAAACGGGATGAGCACCATATTCAAAGTATTTAAAGGTTGTGGCTGTTATACTGGATTTAAAATAATCAGCTAATTCTCTCAAAAGATCAGGTGAAAATTTTTTTCCTTTTTGTTTTTCAATAAAAAGTTCAGTTGGCATTAACAATTCTGAAGCAAACTGATTTGCTTCAAATTCAAGAATACCTTCTTTAGCTTGTTTCTCTATACTATTAAACCATGTCGTTGTTTTCTCAGTATCTTCATGTATTTTGGCCCCTTTATGCATCAATAAATGTCCTAATTCGTGTGCCAATGTAAAATTGATTTTTGATTCTAACTGTATTGAATTATTTATTTCAATTATGTGATTTCTTTTACCAAAAATTATTCTGCCATCACAATTTGATAGATCCTTATAAATTATTGTTCCACCTAGGCCATAAATAAGCATTTCAAGTGTAATATCATCACCGAGTCTCTTAATTCCATAATTGTTTAATAAATTAATTGCCTCTATTTGCCCTCTATTACTACTCAGTTTGTTCATCATCAAGTTCGTCCATTAAATCTACCAGATTTTTACCTTTAATAATTTCTTTTATTTCATCTTCACTTAATTTATCCAAATTTCTATGTTGAACTTCAAGTTCATTACTTTTTATCAATTCTATCAACGTGGCTATTGGCTTCTCAAGATTTTTGTGAATCGCTTGATAAAATCTGCTTGCAAGTTCATCTAGTATTTCCTCAGACTTCTGTTTTCTTACCTGACTTTTATACTTTAATTTGGTTCTATTAAGGAACTGTTGAATTCTCTTTTGACTTTCTGAAATGTCTTGCCCCTCCTCGCCTAGTCTTTTTGACAATTCTTCTTTATCCATTTCAAGATAATATGATTCGATGCCAAGGTCCATATTTTTCTTAATATTACTCATAACGTTTAATTGCTTTAACTTTCCTTGATTTTAGCCGTTTAATTGCATTATAGATTTCATCAATTTCTACTTCTAAAAAGTTTGATATTTCCGAAGGTTTGTACATTCCTTCGCACCAACAATCGAAGATTAATTGTTCTAATACAGTGCATCCCTCCTCTTTCAGCAAACTGATGAATTTGTCTTTTTGTTCATTAAATTCAAGATTTTTAAAGCTAGGATCTTCGCTAATCATTTCGTCGTAATAATCTTGTAACTCAAGAAAAACTGCGTTCGTAGAACCTTCGGTATCATTTAATTCTTTGTACCTTCTTTTGCGTTTTTCTCTAAAATCACTGATTTCACTTTTAAGAACACCAAAAGCAAACTGCTCAAAACTATAGATTGATTTATCCCAGTTCCTTATGCTTTGAATAGCTTTTTCAAATACCACAAAAACAAAATCAATTGGCTCTAATCCTTCATATTGTTTTGGATCACGCCCCAATCTATCTATAGTATAAAGTTCCATTCTCAATATCAAATTATCAAGATCAGAATACTCATTAAGAACCTTAATAATTTCTTCATTTAAATCGGACATGAATTCTTTAATTGATATGCTTACTAAATAATATTTTTCTCCATCAATGGCAAATTTTTCCTAAAAGTAAGCATATACAGGTAGAATTGAAAGTACAACAATTATGTTGTACAAAAACAATTAAAATATTTGATTAATAACAATTTAATAGTTAACAAGATGAACAATGTTAAAGAAGTAAAAAACGGAAAACCTGATATTCAGGTAAAAGTAAACGATGTTGATGTAATTTTTGATGTAACCAAGGCTTCTGGAAGCCAAATTAAGAGCGTCGCAATTAACCAAGGAGTACAGATCGAACAAGATTTTAACCTGTTTGAGAAGGTTGGAGGTAGTAGTAATCTTAAACCGATTAAAGATGAGCAAATAGTTACGCTTCATCCAAATCAAAAATTTAGAGCAGTTGCCCCTGATGATAATTCACAAAATGAAAAAAGAAGTTATTGACGCAATTCATGAATTGCAAGAGGCGTATGGTGAAGATAATATTGAAGTTAAACCAGATGGAAATGGAGGTGCTTTAATAGTTGTCAAAAATATTGATATTGGTGATAAGTTCATTCCATCGAAAATTTGGTGTGGTTTTCATATTAATCATATGTATCCCATGTCTGATGTGTATCCTCACTTTGTTAACTCTGATTTACAGTTTAATGGTGGTAGCGATTTAAAAGGGCCATATCAAAAAAGAGAATGGAATGCGAGAAATTCAATTCAGGTTTCAAGAAGATCTAAAAGATGGAATCCGGCCTTAGATACAGCATTATTAAAACTTGAAAAAGTAATTCAATTTATTAGAGAGTCATGAAAAATCCGATTATTGTTACTATAAGTGAGTTAAATTATAAAATGCTGTATGAGCATTTATTCCCTGGCGATTACGATGAACATGGCGCAATACTATCAGTTGGTATTTCAATATCAAAAAATGGTACACGACTTTTAGTGCGCGATGTATTTCTAGCAAAGGATGGTGTCGATTATGTAGATGGCGAAAGAGGTTATCGTGCTTTAAATGCTGAATTTGTAGCAAGAACTTCGGATTATTGTAAAGAAAATAATCTAGGTTATTTGGCGGTCCATTGTCATGGTGGAGAAAATGAAGTATCATTTTCTGAGGATGATTATTCATCTCATAAAAGAGGGTATCCATCACTACTTCAATTTGTTGGTGAACCTATTGGGGCATTGGTATTTGCCAAAAATGCTGTTGCAGGAGAAATATGGACAAATGACGGCATTTTCAAGTTGAAACAAATGGTTATTGTTGGTACTAAAATTAAAAAGCTCTATCCAGCTCCTTTAAAGAATATGTCAACAGAGCTGAGCCCAGTTTATGATCGCCATGCAAGACTTTTCGGAGATGCAGGACAATCTATTTTGGCCGATTTAAAAATTGGTATCATTGGATTAGGAGGCGGTGGTTCACTTTTAAATGAGTGGCTTTCACGACTTGGAGTTGGAGAAATAATTGCTGTCGATTTTGATAAGGTGGAACCTAGTAATTTACCACGAATTGTTGGATCATGTAAATGGGATTCGCAATATTGGTTAACAAAAAGAAAGTATAAATTTCTACAAAAAATTGGTAGTAGATTTAGTAAATACAAAGTACACGTAGCAAAAAGGGTTGCTAAAAAAGCTAATTCAAAAATAAAATACACAGCTATAGTTGGCAATATACTTAATGAAAAAGTTGCCAAACAGTTAAAAGACGTAGATTTTATTTTTCTAGCAACAGATAATATTGCTAGTCGAAATGTATTTAACTCCTTACTTCATCAATATTTAATACCAGGGGCACAAGTTGGTTCAAAAGTTATAGCGAATAAAAAGTCAAAGAAAATCAATGACATATTTGCAGTTGGCAGAATGGTATTGCCTTACAAATATGGAGGTTGCCTTTATTGTAACGGTTGGATACCGCCTTCGAGACTCCAATCAGAATTATTATCTGATGAAGAAAAGAAAAAGCAAAACTATATTGATAATGAAAATATTGAAGAACCGAGTGTTATTACTTTGAATGTATTATCTGCCGCTCAAATCATAAATGATTTTATGATGATGTTCACTGGATTATATCCATCTAATTTAAAATTGCAACACATATTTAATGATGTTCTTAAACGGGAGTCAAATTCCATGGAGTTAACATCCGAAACTGATTGTTTGCATTGCAGTACACATCCTAAAAGTAATTTAGCAAGAGGAGATAAAGGTGAGTTGTCATGTAGAAAGTCAGAATAATTTTTTTTAACGCCACACCTACTTGCTTCACTTCTCTCCGAAAAGTGTTACGCTGGAAAGTTGTATTTTCCAGAACTTTTTGCCCATGCGCTTTTAAAACGTTTTCCAAAAAATATTTGTAATAAATATTCATAACAAAAGCTATGTTTAATATTAAGCGACACTTTATTGAACAAAATATGAAATTTACAGGATCGCTTTAATGTAATACACGAAATAAATAAAGATTAATAATAAATATCCTCAAATTTTTAAACATAAAATTTAAATGCTAAAAACTAATCCTCTGTTTTTTGCGGAGTTTATAGTTCTTAGAGTATTTATTCTCCGCATTTTTGCGGTAATAAAAACATGTATTCTCCTAAAATAAATTAATTCCTGTAAAATTATACAGTATAGATCTGACGATATTATGTTAAATAAAGCAGTTCTAATATAACAGTATGTCTTTATTTTTTTTGACTTCCCAGCCAAACTGCCGTAACTTTAATAGTCATTTTAGTTCTAACCTCAAAAACATAGTATTATGGCAGAAAGTGTTTACAAAATCATTGAACTGGTCGGAACCAGTACAGAATCATGGGAAAAAGCAGCAGAAGCCGCCATCAACAAAGCTTCAAAGAGTCTGCATGACCTTCGTATTGCCGAAGTTTCCCAACTGGATATGCACATCAAGGACGGTAAAATTGAAAATTATCGTGCTAAAGTGAAAGTATCATTCAAGTATGAAGATTAATAAGGATGCGAGCCTACCCCCCTTTTACCCAATAACTGATTTATATAAAACAGGATTATATCAGCGGATATTTGCGTCATCTTTCTGCGTACATCTGCGAGAACTATTACGCTGTAAATTAAATGATTATATAAAGCCGGGATCTAATATCACACTGTTGCCTTAATGGTCAGCAACCAGGCATCTTTAAATTTAGGGTTCTTTTCCCTGAATGTTTCTAGCACAGGAACCGCATCTTCTTTACTGGTAAATTTTCCGATGCTTACCCTGTATCTTCCGTTACTTTCAATAATGCTGTAATCAGGGGAGTATTTTTTACAATTCTGCTTTACAAATTCCATGGCTTGTTCCTTTGTTGCCAGACTGGCTATAATAATGTGATAGGTCACAGAAGAAACCATCTTAATCTTTTCTTTCACAGGAACTTCAGTCTGCGTTGAAGTTGTATTTTGTACTTCTGATGGCTCAATATCTTCCGTAACAACATTTTCATTCTGGCTTAGCGCAGCCGTTGTTTCATTTGAAATGGTTTCAGATAAACCGGAAATATGCGCTTCATCAGCCATTGTTTCTTCAGATCCAATCTCAGGATTGCTCTTATTCAAAGAATCAAACATTGTCGTAAAATCCGCTCTTTCCACGTTCGGATCCTTCACCTTAGCCGGAAACAGAAAAAAGAAAATTATGAACAGTGCAGCCACTGCCGCAGCAAAATGAGAAACCGGACGTCCGGCAACAGGTTTACCCGATTTAACTACTTTCAGATGCGTGCCCCTCTCCTCTTGTGAAAGCTCATTCATACTGAACGATGCCAGACCATATGACGCTTTAAGCAGTTGATTCTCCTTTTCAGGCTCAAACAATAACAGGCCATCTTCTCTGCGTTCCAGTTTTCCCAGACCGGAAAGTAAAACCATTTCGTTATCAAGCTTTGATTCTGCATGTTGAACGGATGACTGAATGATATCCACAGATTCGGCAAAGCTTCGGTGCTCATGTTTCATGATTTGCTGACACAACAAACCATCGTTATGCGTCAGCTTTGAATTAAATGCAATCTCTTTAGAAGGCGGAAAGAACCGTTTTAAAGTCGGATCAAAATAAGCTGGTTTATAGCTAGATACAAAACCACCAAATTGCGGAATAATTACACAATCGTGCATGAGGAGCAGGTCCTTAATATATCCAGTGAGATTTTGCATCAAACAAAAATAGCAAATGCAAACATCCTCACCAAAGAACAATTATAATTTGGTTACACTTTTTATTAACAATTTTTAGGTTAGGTTCACAATTCGCTAACTATCAGATTGGTGGTTACATCGAAACAATCCCTCAACTTCGAAACAGTAACATAGGAATAAGGAGGTGTCGTGATGTGAATCGCGACGGAGGTTTTAAATTAAAATGGATTATTTAATTGAGCATCGTCTGGTTTTTAAAGGTTTATCTGTTTTAATTCTGTACGTATTTCATGAGTTCGTTCAAAAATGCGGCCCTATCTCTTTAGACATAAGAACCAAGATGTAAGACACAAGACTTCATAATTCTTCATTCTTCATTTTTAATTGATTTAGGGTGGCATTCGCTTCTCTCATTTACCCTGGGCTAAAATAATGGCACCCCTACAGCGTACATACTTAATTTCTAATGTTTGCATTTTTGTCCTCCTTTTTTCAAAAGGAGGTGTCGCGATGTAAATCGTGACGGAGGATTTTAGATTTAAAAATGGATTATTAAATTGAACATCGCCTGGTTTTTAAAGGTTTATCTGTTTTAATTCTGTACGTATTTCATGAGTTCGTTCTGAAATGCGGCCCTATCTTTTTAGACATAAGAACCAAGATGTAAGACACAAGACTTCATAATTCTTCATTCTTCATTTTTAATTGATTCAGGGTGGCATTCGCTTCTCTCATTTACCCTAGGCTAAAATAATGGCACCCCTACAGGGTGCATACTTATTTTCTAGTGTTTGCATTTTTGTCCTCCTTTTTTCAAAAGGAGGTGGCCGAAGGATGGAGGATTTGAATTTTATTAATTTATGCTTTGCATATTTGTTTGTTAAGATGATGTAATGATATGAACACTTGCAATGCTATGATTATTTTATGAAATAGTTTAGACACGCGGCCCTATTTTTTAGACATAAGAACCAAGATATAAGACACAAGACTTAATAATTCTTCATTCTTCATTCTTCATTTTTAATTGATTTAGGGTGGTATTTGCTTCGCAAATTTACCCTGGGCTAAAATAGTGAAACCCTTTCAGGGTATATTAATTCATTAACCTTTGTTTTTTTTTGTCCTCCGTCTTCAGACCTACCGTTCTGAATCCACCTCTTTTCAGTAAAGGAGGACGGTTTACACCATATTTGCGGGCCATGACGGGAGAGTTCCTGTGAAACAGATTACAATTCAAAAACATAAACCTCTCTTTTTCTTCGATTTACTACGAGATGAAGAGGGGAAGTTCATCCCAGCTTGTTGATTCACTTAAAAGTAGTCAACCTATATCAGGGACATATATACATCTTAAATCTTATGTCTTATATCTTGTGTCTTGTCTATATAAACAAAAAAGGTCACCCAAAGGTGACCCTAAAAATAACCAAAAAGAACTATTAACATTAATTTTTATGTTTTCCCAGGAATTCGGCAATGCCTTCCTGAGTCGCTTTCAAACCTTGTTCGCCCTTGTGCCAGTCAGCTGGACAAACTTCTCCGTTTTCTTCGAAAAACTGTAATGCATCAACCATACGCAGGGCTTCAGAAACACTTCGTCCCAATGGCATGTCGTTTACAAGCTGATGACGTACAACGCCTTCCTTATCGATTAAGAAAAGACCGCGGTATGCTCTTGGTTCACCTACAAACACGCTTTCGCCTTCCTCATTAACATCATAATCACCCGCCAGAACGTCATAATTTTCTGCAATTGTTTTAGCTGAATCTGCCACCAATGGAAATTTTACACCTTTGATTCCACCGTCATTTAATGAAGTCTGTAACCATTTCCAGTGCGAAAATTCAGAATCGGTAGAACATCCTACCACTGCCACATTACGGGCTTCAAATTCAGCCATAGCATCCTGAAACGCGATTATTTCTGTTGGACACACAAACGTAAAATCAGCAGGGTAAAAGAAAAATACAACGTATTTATCACCCACATACTGCTCCAGAGAAAAGTTTTCTACTATTTCACCGCCGTTTACGACAGCCGGCTCAGAGAATTTTGGAGCTTTTTTTCCTACTAATACAGCCATAATTGTTTTAAAAGTTAAATTGTTTGTAATAATGGTTTATTTAATTCACTCATTTAAATTCAATAAAAAAGGCCGGACTGATAAAAACCAAAAAATAAAAACACAACGAAATACCCCTAAACAGCAAAACCCATGCAGTCCGGCCTACATACATAACAAAAGGGTATATAAATTGTTTTTCAAATAAAATATTTTTTTGAATCATTCTAAATAAAGACAAGAATCGCTTGAATTTATTACTTTTGCAGCACAAAACTACAGTTATGATACAAAAGCCGGATATCAATAATACAGCCAAAAACAGAGTACTTATTTTAGACGGGGCAATGGGTTCAACCATTCAGCGCTACAAACTTCAGGAAGATGATTTCAGAGGCGAACGATTTAAAGATCACCCCTCTCCTGTTCAGGGAAATAATGATCTGCTCTGCATAACACGGCCTGATATAATTTCAGAAATTCACCGGAATTATTTGCTGGCCGGAGCTGATATTCTCTCGACCAACACCTTCAATGCCAATGCGATTTCGCTGGCAGATTATAACATGAGTGATCTGGCCTACGAGATGAACCGTGAAGCAGCCAGACTGGCACGTGAGGAAGCAGATAAGATGACCTCTGAAACTCCGGATCAGCCAAGATATGTGGCCGGATCTATCGGCCCTACCAACAAAACAGCTTCCATGTCGCCCGATGTAAATAATCCGGCTTACAGGGCTGTATCCTTTGACGATCTGGTCAGGATCTATAAGGAACAGGCATTAGGTCTGATCGATGGTGGTGCTGAACTGATCCTGATAGAAACCATATTCGATACGCTGAATGCCAAAGCCGCTATTTTTGCAGTAGAACAGGCTGAAAAAGAGCGTTCTGTTAAACTTCCGTTGATGATCTCAGTGACCATTACTGATCTGAGTGGAAGGACCTTATCGGGTCAGACGGTGAAGGCATTCTGGATTTCTGTATCACATGCGAAACCGTTTTCAGTTGGTGTAAATTGTTCGTTCGGAGCTAAAGCGCTCAAACCTTATATTGAAGAGCTGGGAGATATGGCGCCATGCCTGATCAGTGCGCATCCTAATGCAGGTCTGCCGAATCAGTTGGGCGATTATGACCAGACGCCGCGCATTATGGCAGAATTGGTACAGGAGTATTTTGATGATGAGCTGGTTAATATTATAGGTGGTTGTTGCGGAACACGTCCCGAGCACATTGCCGAGCTGGCTAAACGCGCTAAAAATGCAACCCCGCGTATTCCTTCTGTAGAGGACAGTTTGATGCGGTTAAGCGGTCTTGAACCCTTGGAGATCAGACCGGATTCCAATTTTGTAAACATCGGGGAACGTTGTAATGTGGCCGGATCCAAAAAATTTGTGCGGCTCATAAAAAACAAGCTGTACGATGAAGCCCTTGAAGTGGCTCGCGATCAGGTTGAAGGTGGCGCTCAAATCCTGGATATTAATATGGATGATGCCCTTCTGGAGGCGAAGGAAGAAATGGTGCAGTTCTTAAATCTGCTTATGTCTGAACCGGACATCTCGAAGCTTCCTGTCATGGTGGATTCATCCAAGTGGCCGGTTATTGAAGCAGGTTTAAAATGCTTGCAGGGAAAATCCATCGTCAATTCCATAAGCCTTAAGGAAGGTGAGGAACAGTTCATTAACCAGGCTTCGCTGATTAAAAGCTATGGTGCTGCGGTAGTGGTTATGGCGTTTGATGAAAAAGGCCAGGCCGACAGTTTTGAACGCCGAAAAGAAATTTGTACCAGGGCATATAATCTGTTGGTGGATAAGATCGGATTTCAACCTCAGGATATCATTTTTGATCCGAATGTGCTGGCGATTGCCACCGGAATTGAGGAACACAATAATTATGTGCTGGACTTTATAAAAACCGTAAAATGGATTAAGGCTAACCTGCCACACGCGAAAATCAGTGGCGGAATCAGTAACCTCTCCTTCTCGTTCAGGGGAAATAATGTGGTTCGTGAGGCTATCCACTCTGTTTTTCTGTACTATGCCATTAAGGAAGGTCTGGATATGGGAATTGTTAATCCGTCGATGTTACAGGTTTACGATGAGATTCCCAAAGATCTGCTTGTATTGGTAGAAGATGTGGTTTTGAACCGCAGACCAGATGCCACAGAGCGTTTGATTGAAGCTGCAGAGCAAATCAAAAACAATGATAGCGGTGAGGGTCCGGCAAAAGCAAAGGATGAATGGCGTAACGGTACGCTGGAAGAACGCCTGAGTCACTGCCTCGTAAAAGGAATTGACAGTTATCTGGATGTGGATATTAATGAAGCACTGGAAAAATATCCTGCTGCCCTCGACATTATCGAGCAACCGCTAATGGCCGGGATGAACGTGGTTGGTGACCTGTTCGGTGATGGTAAAATGTTTCTGCCTCAGGTGGTGAAAACAGCCCGCGTGATGAAAAAGGCCGTGGCCATCCTCCAACCCTACATAGAGATGGATAAAAAAGGTGGCTCTCACTCTGCAGGAAAAATACTGATGGCAACCGTAAAAGGTGATGTGCATGATATTGGAAAAAATATTGTAAATGTGATCCTGGCCTGTAATAACTTTGAAGTCGTCGATCTTGGCGTGATGGTTCCGGCAGAAAAAATTCTGGATACAGCTATCGAGGAAAATGTGGACGCGATTGGTTTAAGCGGTCTGATAACACCTTCGCTGGAAGAGATGGCCAAAATTGCCGAAGAAATGAAGAAACGTGGCATGACACTTCCGCTGATGGTTGGTGGTGCCACTACATCGAAAGTGCATACAGCGGTTAAAATTGCGCCTAAGTATTCACATATTGCGGTTCATGTAAAAGATGCATCGCAAAGTGTACAGGTAGCTGCGGCCATCATCAATCCTAAAACAAAGGACGAATTCAAGTCTAAACTAGACGTGGAATATGGCTTGCTGCGTGATAAGTTTTCAAAAGGCAACACAACCAGCTTTGAGCCAATAGAGTCTGCCAGAAGAAAGGGTGTAAAGCTTGAGTTCAATGAAAATACTATCTATAAGCCTGAATTTTTAGGTGTTAAAGAACCGGGAGAGCTTGATACCAGCAAACTCAGGGCTTTTATCGACTGGACCTTCTTTTTTAAAGCGTGGCGACTACCCGGATCGTACAAGGGTATCCGGCTTTTTGAAGATGAAAAAAGCGAAACAGCGTGGCTGAATACCTTTAAAGAAGGTCTGGAACGTGTCAAGGCCAAAGAAGCGCTTACACTTTACCGCGAAGCCAATGCCATGCTGGATGATGTGCTCGGAAATAAAAAAGTACGTGCAAAAGCTGTTCTGGGTTTCTTCCCTGTGAATTCTGAAAAGGATGATATTATATTCTGGAAAGATGAAAGCCGCAACGAAGTGCTTTTACGATTTCCGTTTCTGAGACAGCAGGCCACCAAGGATGCCGGTATTTATAACTGTCTGAGTGATTATATTGCACCTGTGACACATCCAACGTGTGACTATATTGGGGCATTTGCAGTAACAGCCGGACTGGATATTGAACCGTGGATAGAAAAATATGAGAAAGAAAATGATGATTACAGCGCCTTGTTGTTAAAGTCATTGTCTGACCGTCTGGCAGAAGCTTATGCTGAACTGTTGCATATGGAAGTTCGTCGTGATTACTGGGGATTTGCAAAAGATGAAGACCTGAGTATTAAAGATATGTTGCGGGTTAAATATCAGGGAATTCGTCCGGCCATCGGTTATCCTTCTATGCCGAACCAGGCTGATAACTTTCTTTTGGATAAGCTTATTCCATTGGAGAAAGCCGAAATACAACTCACAGAAAACGGAGCCATGTATCCAAACGCATCTGTAAGCTGTCTGGTATTTGCACATCCTGATTCTGCCTATTTTGCCATCACCAAAATCGATGATGATCAGGCCTCTGACTATGCCAACCGTCTTGGCATCGCACACGAGGAGATTGAAAAGTGGCTGTACGGAATGGTGTAGTTAATTAATAATGAATAATGAAGAATGAATAATGAAGAATGAAAAATTAAGAATTAGGAATTTCAGAAACACAGAATTAAAGTTTTCTTTTTTCATTTAGGTAAGTAATTACATATCTGTTTTATAAAACTTCCCGCAGATTACGCAAACCAGGGCAAATATATGTTGAACTCTCCAGAAGTGCATAGTTTTAGGTTGTTGCATCGCGCGTCGACCTTCCCCTTCAGGGGACTGAGGGGCAAGCGAATGGAAATTATGTCTGATCCATATTAATATTAAAGCGACACCGATCAGGTATTTACCTTTTCCGAGAGCGAAGTTCCCGGTTGCTGAGTAGAAACAAAGTTGCGTATCGAAATAAAGATTCAAGGTAAGGGTCTAACTTAATTAATCCAGATTTTCCAGAATTTGCTTCAGCTGATCCCTGACACTGGAAAGGCGGGTTGCAATTTCAAAGGTTTTAATGGTTTTTTCGGGATTTTCTTCCAGTTTCTTTTTGGCTCCTTTCAGGGTCATCCCCTGCTCTTTCAGCAAAAAATAGATCAGATGAAGGTTCTTTAAATCCTCAGGCCTGAAATACCGTGTGCCTTTTGTATTCTTATAGGGTTTCAGAATATCAAATTCATTTTCCCAAAAACGAATAGTGGATTGCGGGATATCAAACATTTCGGATGTTTCCCGCATGGAATAAAACATTTTTTCGATGACCGGCTTCTTGTATGGCATCTGCAGTCTGTTAATCGAATGTTTGACCTGTATTAGTTGAGATACTGATCATTTCATCGTACTGCTCAGGCGTCAGATCCTGATAATAGAAATCCTTGGGATTGACCGGCCTGTTTTTGTAATGCACTTCGTAATGCAAATGAGGCCCTGTTGAATCACCCGTATTTCCCACATAACCAATTACATGACCACGGGTAATCTTCTGTCCTACTTTTACATTAAAGCCGCTTAGATGTCCGTATAAGGTCTGGTATCCAAACCCATGATCAATGACGATATAATTTCCGTAGCCTCTTCTCGACTTAATCACCTTCACCACGCGACCGTCACCTGTTGCATAAATATCGGTTCCGATTGGTGATGTAAAATCCATGCCGTAATGAAACTTACGTATTTTTTCTATTGGATGAATTCTGTATCCCCAACCTGAAGCTGTCCGTTTTAAATCGCGGTTTGATATGGGCATGATGGCCGGAATGGAATGTAACATTTTTTCTTTGTTACGTGCCAGTTCAACAATCTCATCAAAGGATTTGGTTTGGATATAAAGTTCTTTCGTCAATACATCCAGTTTTTTCCTGGTTGATATCACCAGCTCGGCATTCTGCATGTTTTCAAGATGCTCATAGCGGTTTACCCCACCAAAACCTGCTTTACGAATAGACGAAGGTATCGGATCTGCTTCAAAAATTACACGGTAAATTCCCTCATCACGCTGCTGTACCTCATCAAGTATCTCAGAAAACTGATCCATTTGCTGATTCATCAGATCAATCTGCATGACCAAACGTGAATTTTCCTGCTTAGCTGACTTTAACTGTGGTGAATCTGCATAAGACCAGAGCAGATAGGCAATAACGGATCCAAAGACTAAACTGGGAACCAAATAGACTAAAATTTGTTTTAAACGATACTTGAAACCCTTTTTAACCTTCTTAAAACTAAGGGTCTCCGGATCGTAATGATAATGAGCTTTTGCCATATATCCTCTTTTAAAACAATTTAAGTGCAAAATTAATTATTTCGACTAACTTTGCAAAGCTGAAAAAAATAGGTGTTGTAACACGCTTTCAGCGCTTAAATATAGTAAAATTTTCATTAGTTTAACATTAAATTAGTTTTTTCGTTCATATGAAGACAGCCAAAGAGATACGCCAGGGCTTTAAAGATTTTTTTGAAGAGAAGGAACATCTTATCGTTTCATCTGCCCCGATGGTGGTAAAAGACGACCCTACACTGATGTTCACCAATGCGGGCATGAACCAGTTTAAAGAAATATTTCTGGGGCATGCCAAAGCGAAATCTCCAAGAGTGGCGAATTCACAAAAATGTTTGCGTGTATCCGGAAAACATAATGATCTGGAAGAAGTAGGTCATGATACCTACCACCATACCATGTTCGAAATGCTGGGAAACTGGTCGTTTGGTAACTACTTTAAAAAAGAAGCCATTCATTGGGCATGGGAATTTTTGGTGGAACGAATGAAAATTGATCCGGACAGATTATATGCCACAGTATTTGAAGGCGATGAAGAAGACGGACTTGAACGCGATAATGAAGCTGCAGGCTATTGGAATCAATTTCTGCCGGAAAACCGTATCATCAATGGAAACAAAAAAGATAATTTCTGGGAAATGGGCGATACAGGGCCATGCGGACCTTGTTCTGAAATCCATGTAGATATAAGAAACGACGATGAACGTCAAAAAATAAGTGGCCGTGAGCTGGTCAACAAGGATCATCCGCAGGTGATTGAAATATGGAACCTCGTATTTATTCAGTTCAACCGGATGGCAAGCGGCAAACTGGTTTCATTACCAGAAAAACACGTGGATACAGGAATGGGATTTGAACGCCTTTGCATGGTACTGCAGGGCAAACAGTCGAATTATGATACTGATGTGTTCCAGTCCATCATCAAAGCCATCGGTTCAATGTGTAATACCTCGTATGGCGATGATCCGAAAAAGGATATTGCTATGCGCGTGATTGCCGATCATGTGAGGACCATTGCGTTTTCAATCGCCGACGGACAGCTGCCATCCAATAATAAAGCCGGTTATGTTATCCGCCGGATACTGCGTCGTGCTGTTCGTTACGGGTATACTTTTCTTGGGTTCAGGGAACCGTTTATGTATAACCTTACAACCGTATTAAACCAGGCCATGGGTGAAGCTTATCCGGAACTGATTAAGAACAGCGACCTTATTTCGAATGTTATGCACGAAGAGGAAGAGTCGTTCCTTAGAACCCTTGATACCGGAATTCGTCTGCTGGACAGCGTTATAAAAGAAGTGAAAGCTAAGAACGAAACCGTTGTTTCGGGTAAAAATGCATTTGAATTATACGATACATTTGGATTTCCATTGGATCTGACCGAATTGATATTAAAGGAAAACGGGCTGGTGGTTGACCGCAAGGCTTTCGATGTGGAAATGCAGAAGCAGAAAGAACGGGCCCGTAACGCTGCTGCCATTGAAACAGATGACTGGGTGATCATTAAAGAAGATGACAGAGAGGAGTTTATCGGATATGATTACCTGGAGACTGATCTTTATATCACCCGTTATCGCCAGGTAAAATCAAAAAACAAAACATTTTATCAGTTGGTGTTCAATGTCACGCCGTTTTATGCTGAAAGCGGTGGACAGGTTGGTGATTCGGGATATATAGAAGCTGAAGGTAAAAAATACAGTATTATTGACACTAAAAAGGAAAATAACCTGATTGTACATATTGTAAAGGAGCTTCCCGAAAATATTGAAGCACGATTTAAAGCCACAGTAAATGGCAAAGACAGGCAATTGACTGCCAATAATCATTCGGCTACTCACCTGCTCCACCAGGCACTTCGGATGGTTTTGGGCGAACATGTTGAACAGAAAGGTTCACTGGTATGCCCGGATTATTTACGGTTTGACTTTTCGCATTTTCATAAGGTAAGCGATGATGAAATCAGGCAGGTTGAGCGCATTGTGAACCGGAATATCCGGAAAAATTTCAAACTGGAAGAATTCCGGGAAATTCCGATCAATAAGGCTAAAGAAATGGGTGCTATGGCACTGTTCGGCGAAAAATACGGTGATGTGGTCCGTGCCATTAAATTTGGTTCATCGGTTGAATTATGTGGAGGAACACATGTGTCTGCTACAGGCGAAATCGGCCTGCTTAAAATTACAAGCGAAAGTTCAATATCTGCCGGTGTTCGAAGGATTGAGGCTGTTACAGCCGATAAAGCTGATGAATTTGTGGATAACCTGGCTGATACGCTCAACAATGCAAAGGAAATACTGAACAATCCGCCAAATCTGGAAAAAACACTGGAGAATCTACTGGCAGAAAATAACGATCTTAAAAAACAGTTGGAAGCATTTAAAGGCGATGCGCTTAAATCTGTTAAAGGTGAGCTTAAGCATAAGATTGTGGAACAGAATGGCGTGAAAATCATCAAATCTGTTGTAGATAAGCTGGATGCCGGTGCATTGCGCGATTTATCCTTCCAGTTGAAAGGTGAATTTGCGGATCTGGTCTGTGTGCTTGGAACCGAAAACGATGGAAAAGCCAACCTGTCTGTGATGATATCAGACGACCTGGTAAAATCGAAAGGCTGGCATGCCGGAAACATCATAAGGGAAGCGGCGAAATCCATTCAGGGCGGAGGCGGCGGTCAGCCGTTTTTTGCCACAGCCGGAGGTAAAAATCCCAAAGGACTGGAACAGGCTTTGGACAAAGCCATCGAGTTATTAAACATCTAATATACCGATTGCCACCGTTTAGGTGGCAATTGTTTTTTGAATACTATCATGGTAACAATCAGTAAGGAAGTTCGAAAGGACCCGATGTATCTTTTTCTGTTGATGCTCGTCATCAGTGCTGCAGTATCTTTCCAGGGGTGGCGCACGCTTTACAGTAATTTTGCTGTGGACGTTATTGGTATCAACGGGTTTCAGAACGGTATTGTACAGGCCGTTCGGGAAATTCCCGGTTTTCTGTCGTTTGCAGTTGTATTTTTATTGCTGTTTTTAAAGGAAAACCAGATTGGCTATCTTTCGGTTTTGTTGCTTGCATTAGGGGTTATGATCACCGGATTCTTCCCCTCTTTTACCGGCCTTATAGTTACAACTTTTATTATGTCGGTTGGCTTTCATTACTACGAAACGGTGAATCAGTCCCTGACACTTCAAAGCTTTAACCTGAAGACTGCTCCATTGGTGCTGGCTAAATTGCGCAGCATTATGTCCATAGCCAATGTACTGATTGGCGCTGCAATAATTGGTCTGGCCTATATTCTGCCATTAAAATGGATCTACGTTGTTCTGGGGGGCTCTGTACTTATCCTGGTTGTTTATACCATCTTTAAGTTTCCGGCACGTGAACCGGAAATAAAACAGCATAAACGCATTATTCTCAAGAAACGCTACTGGTTATTTTACCTGCTTAACTTTTTAAGCGGAGCCAGAAGACAAATCTTCGTGGTTTTTGCACTGTTTATGCTGGTAGAAAAATACCATTTTTCTGTACAGCAGATTGCATTGCTTTATGCTGTAAATAACCTTATAACATGGCAGTTAAATCCGTATATCGGCAAATGGATCAATAAGTTTGGTGAACGCAAAGTACTCAGCATGGAATATATGAGCCTGATTTTTGTGTTCATTGGGTATGCGTTTATTGAGGAACCAATTATCGTTGCCCTGCTTTACATTGTGGATCATATCTTTTTCGGATTTTCCATAGGGATTAAAACATTTTTTCAGAAAACGGCTGATCCAAAGGATATTGCACCATCCATGGCAACCGGGTTTACCATTAACCATATCATGGCTGTATTTATGCCTGTGGTTGGTGGTGCTTTATGGATATGGAACTGGCGGTTACCGTTTCTGGTCGGTTCAGGAATTGCCATCACATCGCTGATCTTTGCACAGTATATAAGGGTTCCTGAAGAACAGGAATAGCATATTATTTGCATTTCAAATGCTTAAACCAGAACATCCTCGTTGCAAACGAGGATAAGATACACTTTCCCTAAATATTTGTCTTGCTTCTTATATCTTGTGTCTTACATCTTACATCTTACATCTTACATCTTACATCTTACGTCTTATATCTAAACCTGTTTCACCTTAACCACGCCTTTCCGGTAGGCATCCAGAAGCCGGTGTAAATCCCTTATCTGTTGTTTCAGGTGGACGCCATTGTCCGTGTCCCCTACCCGTATCCTTGTAATAGCATGTTCAATCATATTTCGGGTGGACACAATATCAATCTCATCTTTTATGGCTTTACGTCTGGATTCAAAGGGCCTGTGTTCTGCGAGTATGAGATTATAGGAGTCGAATATCAAAGTATAACCGGCAATCCCTGTCACTTTCTGATAAGGTTTGGACATACCTCCGTCAATCACAAACAGTTTTCCTCCGGCTTTTACAGGACTCTCTCCTTTGGTCACCTTAACCGGCACATGGCCGTTGACGATATGTGATACATCCGGATCAAGGCCAAACTCTTTTAAAATACGGTTACAGGTCTCTTCATCATCCCTGAGTTTATAATAGAGATTGCCTTCTTCATGGTGCGTTTCCTTGTCATCGATAAAATAGCGCTCAAAAGTTGCCATTTTCTTTTTACCGAATAACGGAGACGCAGCGCCGCTCCATAGTGACCACATGTAATCGCGGTCTTTGCTCACCAGTTCCTGATGTTCCCTGTTAAAGTAAGCCCGGCGGCAGATGCGGTCGTACTGATCGCATAAGGCTTTGCCGCTGTATTCCTTACCATGCAGGGCTACCATTTGAAAGTCAGCTTTGTCATCCAGAGGAATACAGCCATGGTACAGCAGGTTAGAATTGTAGATCATATAGGTACTGCCCTTGGTAAAAAGTGTTTTCACGTGCCGTTGAAGCTTTTCACTGTTGAGAAAAGAGAAGCGCAGTTTCTGTGTCAGCTCTTTTTCTTCATCACTCAACTCGTACGGATGCTCCGGATCGATGGTTGGAAAGAGTTTATCGTTCAATTCATATTCCTTCCCATCCAATTTAATGGTTCCTTTTTCATGATCTATTTTATGCAGTAACAGTCTATCTTCCATGCCCAGTTCGGGTGTCCGCTGAATAATCTGTCCGGATAGTTTCATTTCAATAATGGCAATGGCTTTATGCATCTTGCTGATAAGCTGAACATGGGTAGATCCTATATTTTCTTTGGGTGTATTAACGGGTATAAATTGTTGACATGGATCATTTCGGTAAACTTTCATTGCAAATGTGGCCAGCGGTACCAGGTTGATCCCATATGCATCCTCAAGTGTATCCAGATTACTGTAGCGTGCACTTATCCTGATTACCGCAGCAATGCTCGCCTGAATGCCGGTAGCTGCAGCCATCCATACAATATCATGGTTTCCCCACTGAATATCCACTGCGTGATGATTCTGGATCACATCCATCACCTTATCGGCATAAGGTCCCCGATCGAAAATATCACCAATTATATGCAGGTGATCAATCAACAGACGCTGAATGAACTTACTAAGAGCAATGATAAAGGAATCCGCCCTGTCCACATCAATGATGGACCGGATAATACTGTTGAAGTATTCTTCCTTTTTCACATTATGTTCCGTCAGTAATTCCTCTATGATATAGGCAAAATCAGCCGGCATAGCTTTACGAACCTTGGAACGGGTATATTTATCCGCAGAAACGCGGGCAACTTCTATTAACCGGCGTAATGTAATGGCGTACCAGTTGTCCAGATCTTCCTGGTGTTTCACAATCAGTTCCAGCCGCTCCTCAGGATAATAAATAAGCGTGGCTAACTGCCGCTTTTCCTTCTCACTAATGGTGTATTTATACACGTCATTTATCTTTTTACGCACCATTCCTGAAGCATTTCTCAATATGTGACTGAATGTTTCATACTCACCATGAATATCTGTTAAAAAGTGCTCCGTTCCTTTTGGCAGATTAAGGATTGCCTCAAGGTTAATGATTTCAGTACAGGCAGCCTGAACGGTAGGAAACTTTTCAGCCAATAAGTTCAGAAAATTCAACTCATCTTCCCCATAGTTGTTAAGGTATAAACTTTCATCAGTGTAATCCATTGTGGTAGATTTAAATTTTACAGATTATACTAAGATAACATAATTAGGTATCAAAATGCTCAATTAGTACCCATACTTTGGGGTATATTACCTATGAACAGGTGTTTAAATGCTATTACCAATGTGTAATAAATGCATCCTCGTTACAAACAAGGATGAGACCATAGCATCGTTAAGGAGATTTTAAAGTCACCTTCAGGGCCCCGAAATTTCGGGGTTGGGGTAAAAAAAAAACGGACCAACATTTCTGCTGATCCGTCTTAAGTGAACTTGGAGGGACTTCCCGATACGCTTCGCTATCGGGATTACCTTCCTTCGTCAGTCACTTCTCGTCCCTCTGTTTCAGAAATAAAAAAACGAACCAACATTTCTGCTGATTCGTCTTAAGTGAACTTGGAGGGACTCGAACCCCCAACCTTCTGGTCCGTAGCCAGATGCTCTATCCATTAAGCTACAAGTCCTTTTATATGGTGCCTTCCGTTTTGGAATTGCGAGTGCAAAAATACACAATTTTACTTAACTGCAAACCTATAAATCAGATTTTTTATACCAACAATTAATAAACTTATTTTTTACGATTTTCGTTAATAATGTGTAACAGATTTATGCAAATTTGCTAATCTTTATTATTTTAGGCTCTTAGATAGAAAATCTGAAATCAAGATAATTTAAACATATGAAGAAGGTTCTTGGGATCATTGCGATCATCATCACAATTTTAATCATTGCTATTGTTGCCACACCGTTTTTATTTAAAAACCAGATTTCATCTCTGGCTAAAAAAGAGATCAGTAAACAGATGGAAGCCGATGTGGACTACAGCTCTGTTAACATTTCCATATTTAAGCACTTCCCTGATCTGACGCTGTCTCTGAATGACCTTTCCATCGTTCAGGAGGAAACGGATACTTTGATCAGCATGAGACAGATGCTGCTGAACATGGAAACATGGAGTGCCATCACCGGCAATCAACTCAACATTAAAACCATCGTTTTAAATACACCACGAATTAATTATGTTACCGGTGTTGCGGACGCTTCTTCCGCAGAAATGGTGGAAGAAATGCCGGATAAATCAACTCAGGATACCATTACAGAGGAACCTTTTCTTGTAAAGCTACAAAACCTTTCCGTCATTAACGGACGGATAGCATATCTGGATACCACTGAACAGATGCATGCCGTTGTAGATGGCATCAACCTTAATTTAAGCGGTGATTTCTCAGAGGTTAAAACCTTACTGGATATTGATTTCAACGCAGATAACATCTTTTATGCACAGGAAGGCGAAACCTTAATCAAAGGCTTTCCGTCCAGTTTAAAGGCTCAGGTTGACGCCGATTTGCAACACATGGTTTTCACATTGAAAGATAATAATCTAAAGCTTGGCGTGTTAAACCTTGAACTGGATGGGAATGTAAAGGAAAGCGGACCTAATTATACTATTGATTTGCATTTGAATGCACCTGTAACGGATATGAGCGATCTGTTGGGCATGCTTCCGGAAAGCTATGCCAGCATGATGGAAGGCATGAAAACCGACGGAAAAATTACCATAAACGGTAACATCAAAGGCGATTATGTAGATATGGATCATCTACCCGAGTTTGATTTTAAATTCAGTGTGGCGGACGGTATGTTCCAGTATCCTGATCTTCCAAAATCCATAAACAGCATTAATATCAACGCAACGATCACCCACCCCGATCAAACCAGTACCGATGCAATGGTGATCAGGGTCGATAACTTTGCCTGCAACATTGGTGGTAACCCAATCGAATCAAAATGGAATTTTACAACACCGGTTTCGGATCTCAACATCAATGGATTTTTTAAGGGAAACGTGGATCTGGCTACCCTGAAGGACGTTATTCCGATGGAAGATTATGACATCAAAGGTAAAATCAATGCAGATATTCGTCTCAAGGGGCATATGAGTGCTATCGAAAAAGAGGAATATCAGAAATTTGATGCTTCAGGTTATATGAGCCTGAACGGTTTCTGGTTTAAAAGCAATGATGTACCGCAGGGCATATCCATTAATGAAAGCACTCTCTCCTTTTCTCCCAAAGAGATTGATCTGAAATCCTTCAGTGCCAGAATGGGCGAAAGTGATTTTACACTGGATGGTAAATTTTCAAACTACATCAACTATGTGTTCAGTGATGGCACCCTTAAAGGTAAATTCAATCACAAATCGAATTATATCAACGCTAATGAATTTCTGGACCAGGAAGATGATAACATAGCTGAAACCGATACGAGCGCCAGTGAGTTGTTCCTGGTTCCGGATAAACTGGATCTGGTATTCACCAGTAACATCCGGAAAATGTTATTTGATAACCTGAAAATATATAATACAACGGGAAAAATTACTGTGGTGAACCGCAAAGCCATTCTTGACAACCTGAACATGCAGATGCTGGATGGTTCTGTGACCTTAACCGGCGTATATAATACAGAAGATACAACGAAGGTTTTCTCTGATATGCAGATGGTTATAGATAATATTGATGTGGCTCAGACCACGGCTTCATTCAGCACAATCCGGAAACTTGCTCCCATTGCCACGTATGCCGAAGGGCGTATATCTCTAAACTTAAACTACTATTCGCCATTTATGGAGAATGGGGAGATTGACATTGACAAGCTGGCCAGCCAGGGTTACCTGTCCTCTCCCAGTCTGTTGGTAAAAAACAATGCAGCACTGGATGAACTGGCACGTGTCACTCAGAATCCAAAATATAAAGATTTAAAAACAGGACCTTTTAAAGCCAATTATATGATTGAAAACGGCAAGGTGGTCATTAAACCGTTTAAAGTTGTTGTGGATGATAAGCCCATGGAAATCTGGGGTGATCATGCGCTTAAGAATGATATGAATTATCATATTAAAACGACAGTTGCGGCGAACGAACTTGGTAAGGATGTGGCCAACCTGGTAAAAATGATCAGCGATCCGGATAAACAACTCCCGGTTACAGTAAATATAAAAGGCAGCATCAATAAACCGGTTGTATCACTGGATGCCAAAGCAGCAATCAAACAACTTCAGAAAGATGCCTCGAAAGGCATTTTAAACGGATTGTTTAAGTAATGAAAGAGTCCTCCTGTTGGTTGCTGAGTTGTGAAACGTATCGAAGCAAAAAGGAGGTGGTTCCGATGGCCATCGGAATCGGAGGATTTTACTGGATTTAATTCACTTACTATAGAAATCAAACCCTCTCCATAGTACGCTTTCAAAATGAGCCGTAGCTAAATAAGGGATTTATCACCCTACTTCGATAAACTCAGCAACCCTCTCCTTTCGCAAGCTCAGGCTTCACCCAGTTGATACTTTTTGACGCATCAAAAACTATCGAAAACCGCGTGCCGCCATAGCTATAGCGGTGGCGCAAATGCTTGCTGTAAAGAACCGCAATAACTTACCCGAAATCATTAACCAGTTCGTCTTCCAACGCGCCAATCGGCACACTTTACAGCGGCTAACGCACGATTTAAACAAACCAGAGTTTTTAAGGGACTATTGAAGTTGGTAGTTGATGGGCAAAAGATAGTAAACCTTAACCTTTTTGCCCTGGTGCTCCCCTGGTGTCCACTGAGGCATATTGTTAACCAGCCGCAATGCTTCCCGATCAAGTGCAGGATCAACACCCCTGACTATTTGGGGATCTGTAATATACCCGTTTTCATCAACGACAAAACGAATGTAAACCTTTCCCTCAATAGAATTGTCCATGGCAATTTGGGGATACCTTAAGTTTTTCACCAAATAATCAAACAATGCAGTATAACCACCGGGATATTCAGGCATTTTGTCGACCACTTTATTTACTTTGCCTATTGTATTTTTGTGTAAAACAACAGTTGTGTCTGTTTGTCCTAAAATATCATTCCCTATAAAAAAGGTATAGATCAGGATTATTATACTATTAAGGGCATACTTCGCTTTCTTCATTTTGATGTTCTAATTAAGATCTTTTACTGATTTTACAAGTCTTACAAATTCTCTTCTATAGCCGTTTTCATCTTCGCCAAGTCCTTTTTTTGCAAGTTCAATAACATTCTTGTAATCTGCATCTCCTTTATATTCTGAATCCTTTAACAATTGACCAAACATTGCCACAGCCATGATAAAATTCTGATCCTCTGAAGCTATGTTACTATATGATTTTACCAAAACCGGTATTTCCATCTTTTTACTCTTTTCTTCTGAAGGCAATTTATAGCGTAATTTAATGGTTAAAAGCTCATCATCCAGTTCTTTCTTTGTCTCAATTTTTTCTTTTTTCCCGGGTTGATACTTTAAATCATCAACCTTTCCAGATGGCAATTCTATTCCGACAGGTACAATTTCATATAACGCGGTAACGGTATGGCCCATACCAATCTCACCAGCATCCTTTTTATCATCATTAAAATCTTCTTTATTTAAGAGACGACTTTCATAACCAATCAATCTATAACCATTTACGTTCGCAGGATTAAATTCCAGCTGCAGTTTAACATCTTTGGCCACTGTATACATTGTTCCTCCAAATTCTTCTACAATTACTTTATTTGCTTCCAGGAGATTATCAATATAGGCATGATTTCCATTACCTTTTTGAGCCAACACCTGCAGCTTGTTATCCTTGTAGTTTCCCATTCCATAGCCCAGTATTGTCAGATAAACACCTGATTTCCTTTGTTCTTCAATCAGATTTTCGAGTTCTGATGGACTTGAAACACCAACATTAAAATCTCCATCTGTGCACAGGATTATTCGGTTATTTCCATTTTCAATGAAATTCTGTTCTGCCATTTCATATGCACGTTTAATTCCTGCGGCACCGGCAGTTGAGCCACCCGTTTCCAATGCTTCTATGGCATCTAATATCTTTTGTTTATCTTTTCCGTTTGTAGGTTCCAGAACAACGCCAGCAGCTCCTGCATAAACCACAATGGATACCTTGTCTTTTTCTCTCAAATTATTGGTTAAAAATTTCAGGGAGGACTTTACCAGCCCTATTTTATTCATGCTTTGCATAGATCCGGAAACGTCAATAAGAAAAACAAAATTTGAGGCAGGTAATTTTTCCTTTGGGATATCTTTTGCTTTTATTCCAATCCTGAATAACTTATGTTCCGTATTCCATGGACATTCAGTTGTTTCTGTGATGATATTTACCGGATCATCTCCAACCGGTTCAGGATACTGATACTTAAAATAATTTATAAGCTCTTCAATACGAACCGCATCCTTTATCGGCATCATACCCAGATTTATCATACGTCTCATGTTACTGTATGATGCAGCATCCACATCCAGAGAAAATGTTGACAGAGCTTCTTTTTTAACCAGAATAAAATCGTTCTCAACGTATTTCCCATATTCTTCAGCACTAGCACTTAAAACCGGAACTCCATTTCCGGATCCTGATGAAGTCAGATTTGAATTGAACAATGCCTGATTATTTACTCTTGAACCGCCTCTAACTCTTATGCCGCTTGTACGAGTTGCAACAGCCGAAGCAGCACCTATAGTAAAAGACCTGCGTATAGGTTGATCACGTACTATTATCACTTCATTTAATTCCACATAATCCGGCTTCATCGTTATATCCAACTGCTCCTGCTTTACAGGAACTTTGACTGTCACAAAACCCGGATAAGAAAGCACCAGACTGTCGTCCGGATTACATTCAACTTTAAAATATCCGGCCGAATCAGTTCTTGTTTTTGCTGTTTGATCATATGTCACTTTATTGTCCTTCTTTACCGGAACAAGTAAATCCACGTATACACCATGCATTGATTTATTCTGATGATCTTTAACCGTACCTGAAACAGTTAATGTCTGAGCATTGCCGATAGTATAAAAACAGATAATGAGACAGGCAATCAATCCAATTGTTTTCATATTAGTAATTTAAGGTTATAAATAAACCTTCTGAGATGTATTGTTTACATGACAGAATGGTGATCTTAAAATTAATATAATATCCTTAAATATTCCACTAATTCAGCATTTTTTGCCTCAGAGTTCTTACGAATATGTCTAGGATTTTATTGTATATATGCCAAAAAGTTTTAAATCAAACCCAAAAAAAGCCGTAGCGAAAGATACTACGGCTGACCTTTATGTTATAAAATCAATTTCTAAACTTCTAAGGCTCCAACCAACTCAGTCGCTGATTTAAAGCCGTTTTCATCAAGATAGGCATTGATACCTTCCTTGACTTTAATCGATACAGCCGGATCAATAAAATTGGCTGTACCAATCTGTATTGCTGTAGATCCGGCCAGCATAAATTCAATGGCATCGGTGGCATTCATGATACCTCCCATCCCTACCAATGGAATTTTTACAGCATTGTAAACCTGCCAGACCATTCTGAGTGCTACAGGTTTTACCGCCGGTCCCGATAAACCACCAGTAACCGTGGATAGCTTCGGTCGACGGGTTTTGGCATCGATTGCCATGGCTAAAAGCGTATTGATCAGTGACAATGAATCAGCACCTTCAGCTTCCAGCACCCGTGCAATTTCCGTCACATCTGTCACATTGGGCGACAGTTTCACCATCAGGTGCTTCGGATATACTGCCCTTACGGCCTTTGTAACAGCAGCTGCAGAAGGACAGGATGTTCCAAAAGTCATACCACCTTCTTTCACATTTGGACAACTTATATTCAGCTCAATGCCGGCCACATGTTCCAGATCAGCCAGTCTGCGTGAAGTTTCGGCATAATCTTCCACTTTTGATCCGGATACATTAACAAAGAGTTTAGACGAATATTTGGTCAGACGCGGATATATATGGTTTATAAAGTAATCCACTCCCTTATTCTGAAGACCTACCGCATTCAGCATGCCTGAGGCCGTTTCAGCCATTCTAGGATACTTATTACCTTCACGGTGTTCAAGGGTAGTACCTTTCACCACATAGCCTCCCAGAGCGTTTAAATCAATGAAATCCTCAAATTCTTCACCATATCCGAAGGTGCCGGATGCAGCCATTACCGGATTCTCCAGTTCCAGGTTGCCAATATTTACCTTTAAATCTGCCATTCTTTTATATCCTTAACATTGAATATGGGTCCTTCAACACATGTTGTTTTGTGTCCTTCACTGGTATCAACCACACAACATAAACACACACCAAAACCACAGGCCATAAGGTTTTCAAGTGATGCTTCACAATAAATATTATTTTTCTGTGCATACTTGGCCACAACTTTCATCATCGGATCAGGGCCACAGGTGTATATCCTGTCAAATTTCTGATTTTCATCCCATAATACATCATGATGCACAACATACCCTTTCTTACCCACAGATCCATCTTCAGTGGTTATGTGTACCTGGCCAAACGCTTCATATTTATCAATCAGAAAGATACCTTCCGATTTTCTGGCGCCCAGAAGAAACTGAGGCCTGATTCCATTTTTATTCATCTCACGTCCAAGGTACAATAAGGGAGCAATACCGCAACCACCGCCAATCAACAGTACGTTTTCACCCTTTTCCGGCATGCTGAACCAGTTACCCAGGGGAAATATGGCGTTCATGGTATCACCAGGCTTTAATTGAGCCATCTTGTGTGAACCATCACCAACCTCCTGAATCAGCAGACTCATACTATTGGTTTCAGGATCATAATCATGAATGGAAATGGGGCGTCTGAGAAAGGTATTGGGTGAATCTTCAACCAGAATCTGGACAAACTGTCCGGGCATCATTTCAGGTAGTGTATCCTTGTGTGTTACATCAATGACCACATATTCCTTGTTGAGCCTTATATTGCTTACGACCTCCAGGTCGAGTATATGCTTCTTCATTTCAAATCCCTGCATTTTTGAAGTGCAAATATAGAAAAAATGAAGACAAGAGACTATTCCAAATGCTTATCCAGCACAAATTCATCCATGCTGAAATCATCATAAATCACAACAATTTTTTTGATGCGTTTTGATGCATCCTTTTCCATTGCGATTCTATTTTCCCGTAAAGGCTTGTTCTGAGGAGCAGAGGTGTGTTCCTGTGTATTAAACAAGTTTACTCCATTATCTGCTTTATCGGTCTGAACCGAATGAATCGCTTCGTTTTTATACATCGGGCCTGATCCTGACAGCAACCAGTCTCCACTAATATCAGGAAAGGTATTTATAATCTTCTGGAGGAAATCCAGGCTGGGTTTGTTCCTGCCAGCCAAAATATGAGATATATTTGATCGCTGAACCTCAATCATATCAGCGAATTTAGAAGGCGTAAGTCCCTCTTTTTCTATTAATTCTGCTATTCTGTCCTTCATATTAACGTTAAATGCTGACGATATTCAGTTTAAACCGGGACCTTACACGTAAAAAAGACCGGTTTTTGATGTTTACATATTACACTTTTCAAAATTACAAAACTAGTTACATATCTAAAATTCTATTTACTAACATTCAATTCACAAAAGACAACAGGTAACATTTGTAATTCAATCATTGAATTTAAAGTTGTAAACACTATTTACATATTTATTATATTACAAATGTATACACGACTAAATGCCAAAGGTTGTATTACAGGAGGAAACTCCTACTCTTATTTGCAACAGCAAACAATGATTACGACTATTAACCTCAATAAAAGGGATTATATAATGATTTTGTGATATTAAATATCTTGAGTAGGGGCCTGTAAACAATATTTACAACTATAAAATTATGTTTATTTACAGTTATTTATTCAATTAATATCTAATATAACTTTATATAAATTATATAATAATTTGGTAATAAGTACTATAAGTAATGAATTATGTTGGAATAGAAATAGTTTAACTTTGATCTAATATAAATCAATTATAATCGGTATTATAACTTGAATTAAATATATTATATAACTGATTAATTGGTAATTATATTAAATAATGGGATGATTCCTGACAATGTTAAGTGTTTACATATTAGAATTTCATTGCAATTTACTTCTCTAAACGATATTAATTTATATCTGTAATCAAATAAATATAAATGCCATATGTAATAAATTTTATTTGATAATTCACATTAATAAATTCAAATTTACATTTTACATCTGTAATTTTGTCAGATTTGTAATTTTACACATGCTCTCCACTCCTATAAATGCAATAAGTTATAAACCGGCGTAAAATAATCTATCGTATTTGTTTATATCCAAGCTTATTTGATCCTGTTAATAAGAATTGACTAAAAAAATTAAAATCAGCAATCGGGCTTCCTACTCAAACAAACAATATTTTTAAAATTCAGCGCTTTACCCTATCCCTTATTCGGTCGAAAGGCAAATACTGAATTCTCAGAGGCTTAAAATCAGTATTATATGCATATAATAATCTTAATACCAGTGAATTATGCATAAAAAAATGCCTTAGCTATATATGAACAATTAAGGCGTCTTCTGTATTTTTATATGTTTATTCCCACTCAATTGTGGCAGGTGGTTTGGAACTGATATCGTAAACCACCCGGTTTATTCCACGCACTTTATTAATAATGTCATTCGATACTTTTGCAAGAAAATCATATGGAAGATGTACCCAGTCTGCCGTCATACCATCAGTGGAAGAAACAGCACGGAGCGCCACCACATTTTCGTAGGTACGCTCATCTCCCATTACGCCTACCGACTGTACCGGCAATAACATCACACCTGCCTGCCAAACCTCATCATATAAATTCCACTCCCTCAGTCCGTTGATAAAAATTGCATCAGCTTCCTGCAGTATCCTGACCTTCTCCGGTGTTACATCACTTAAAATTCTGATTCCAAGTCCCGGCCCCGGGAACGGATGGCGTCCCAGCAATTCCTGCTTGATGCCCAGTGCTTTACCTACCCGGCGTACTTCATCTTTAAACAGAAGATTCAACGGCTCCACTACTTTCAGCTTCATGAAATCCGGTAATCCACCTACATTATGATGCGACTTGATCGTAGCCGATGGGCCGTTGACAGACACAGACTCAATCACATCAGGATAAATTGTTCCTTGTCCCAGCCATTTTACATCCTTTATTTTATGCGCTTCATCATCGAATACTTCGATGAAATCACGACCGATTATCTTACGTTTTTGTTCCGGCTCAGTCACTCCTGCAAGATCGTCTATAAATTTCGCCGAAGCATCTACGCCAATCACGTTCAGTCCCATACCTTTATAGGTATCCAACACATCATGAAACTCATTTTTGCGCAATAATCCGTTATCCACAAAAATACAGGTCAGATTTTTGCCAATGGCTTTATGCAAAAGCGTTGCAGCAACAGAGGAATCCACACCACCCGATAAGCCCAAAACCACTTTATCATCTCCCAGTTTTTCTTTCAACTCATTTACTGTAGTTTCAATAAACGATGCCGGAGTCCAGTCCTGTTTACATCCACATATATCCACTACATAATTTTTAAGCAGCTTTATGCCTTCTGTTGTATGGTAAACCTCAGGATGAAACTGAATAGCATACGTTTCCTCTCCCTGAATATGGTATGCAGCATTAACCACATCATGCGTACTTGCAATGACCTCAAAGTTTTCAGGTAGCCTTTGAATGGTATCACCGTGAGACATCCAGACCTGTGTATCCGGTGTCATATCTCTCAGCAAATCAGAGTACTGACTAATAAATGACAATCTTGCCCTTCCGTATTCCCGCGAATCAGAGGCTTCAACACTACCACCGGAATTCTGGGCCAGATACTGTGCTCCATAACAAATACCGAGCAAAGGTAAATGTCCTTTAATGCTTGTTAAATCCGGGAAAGGAGCATTTTCATCCCTTACCGAATATGGACTGCCGGAAAGAACCACGCCCTTAACTGTTTCATCCATAAGCTCCTGAGCTTTATGATATGGATGAATCTCACAATACACATTGAGTTCACGAATTCTACGGCCGATCAGCTGCGTGTACTGTGAACCAAAATCCAAAATCAAAATTTTTTCCTGCATACCTCTTTGAAATACTGAAAATTATGGCGCAAAGATAATACAAAGCAACTCTCCTTCAAACCCATTTTTTTAACACCTTTTCATAAATGTTACTTTCTCTGTTTGAAGCATTTTGCGTAAATTTATCAGACTCAATACAATGACTTAAGTTTGAGCCCATGTATAATTTTAAAAAAAATAATCTGCAAATTCTGGAAAACGACAGGAGACCTGTAGTTGCCGGTAAATTTTATCCTTCTTCTGCCAGCGAGTTGAAAAGGGATTTGGAATCGATCTTTTCAGAAAGCCCCTCATATCACATAGAAGAGCCATTACGCGCACTAATTGTACCACATGCAGGCTATATCTTTTCGGGTCATGTGGCCGGATCAGCCTATAAAGCACTTAAAAAATTTGATGCTCCCGTTAATATCTTTCTTATTGGCAGCAGTCATAGCATGAATTTTGGCGGAGCAAGTATCTATAATAAAGGTGATTATGTAACTCCTTTGGGTAAGGTAAAAGTCAATAAGGAACTGGCAAACCAGCTCTTTAAAACGAACGAGAATATTACCTACTTCCCCGATGCGCATAAAAGCGAACATACACTGGAAGTTCAGTTGCCGTTTTTGCAAATGCTTTACGGTGATGACCTGCAAATTGTTCCAATTATTATTGGTACAAAAAATAAATCCATCATCAAATCAATTGCCAATACTTTAAAACATTATCTAAAAAGCGAAAATCTGTTTATTGTTAGCAGTGATTTCAGCCATTATCCATCCTATCACGATGCAACGCTGTCGGATGGATTAATAGCCAAATCAATTATCAGCAATGATCCCGAGGTATTTCTGAAAACAAAGGAAAAAGTTGAGGATATGCAATATGATAACCTGGTTACCACCATTTGCGGTTCAAGCGCAATTTTGACTTTGCTCTATATGACAGAAAAAAGCAATTTTCATTATAAATTATTTGAATATAAAAATTCCGGTGATCATGTATATTTCGGAGATAAAACAAGAGTTGTAGGCTACTGGAGCATTGGGATTACAAAGCCAAGAGAAGTTTTTCATATCAACTCCGATGAGCGGAGTTCTCTATTACGCATTGCACATCGCACACTGGAAAAATACATTGGAAATCATAATATTGATCCGCTTGAAGATATAGATCTTACATCTGCTATGATGGCACCTGTTGGTGCTTTTGTATCCGTTTATTCCAACGGCAAACTTCGCGGTTGCATAGGAAGGTTCAACCCGGATTATCCCTTGTACAAAATTGTTCAGAAAATGTCTGTAGCTGCAGCAACTGCTGATAACCGGTTTTCACCGGTTCACCGGGATGAATTATCAGATTTGGAAATCGAAATTTCTGTGTTGACACCACTGGACAAGGTTCATGATATAAAGGAAATAAAGCTTGGTAAACACGGTATTTATATCAGGCAGGATAATAAAGCCGGAACTTTACTGCCACAGGTTGCTACGAAAAATAACTGGACACTGGAAGAATTTTTAGGCCGTTGCTCCAGAGACAAAGCAGGCATAGGTTGGGACGGATGGAGAAGAGCCGAAATTTTTAAATACGAAGCGATAATTTTTAAGGGCTGATTTTAAACTGCTTCAGATAATTCTTTGCCGGTTCAGAGATCAGACTGAATCCGTATTCATCTGCACTGTAAGCCTTCTGAACCAGCCTGTTGGATTCAAATAATTTTTCTTCAAAATTGTATCCTTTGTATGAATTATGTATATACAGTGTATCCAGCAGTATTTTATCATCCACCAGATTTCCGGTTAAAAAACCTACAATTTCAAAATTATCATATATCAGACGAAGTTCGGAGTCAATATTTTTATAATTAAAATACGGATAATAATGTTCTATATCGGTTTTGAACCTATCCATAAATTTTTGAACTAAGGGATCATGCCAATCTTCCTTTTTAAGATGGAGATGAAGATTTTTGTTATTCAGTTTCACCAGGTACCAGATATTAACTACTACCAGAAAAGCGTTCATCAATAGTACCGGCCATGAATCAATCAATGCGCCATATACCGTAAAAACAAATGCACCGGACATATTAATCCAGCGAAGTTTTTTCACTGAAGACATTAAAAGACTAAGTGCTACCAAAGCAGATGCAAGGTAACCGATCCATTCCTGCCAATTGTTCATCAGGCTGCCTTAACTTTCATAGGTTTACAAACTTTGTCTTCCTTTTTAGCCTGTCGTCCACACTTTTTACACTCGTATTTTGGATTCTCAGGTATCTTTTTCGAATATTCCTTATCAGATAATTTACACCTTTTGTTTCCCATTTTTACTAATTATATTCACAACCAGAACAACTTAATAAACATTCTGTTTAATGCTTTAATATCTTTTGTTGGATATGTTCTGCTATTTCTTTGGTAGTTAGCGGCGAAAACCATGTTGTTTCGTCATCCTTCTTAAACCAGGTTAACTGTTTTTTTGCATATCGTCTGGAATTCCGCTGAATCAGTTCCACTGCCCGTTCAAGGGAAATTTTTTCATCGAGGAATTCAAATATCTCCTTGTATCCAACTGTATTCAGGGCATTCTCATTTCTGTATTTTTCAAGTGATCTTACCTCTTCCACCAGGCCATCATCTATCATTTTATACACTCTTTGATTGATCCGGTTATATAAATCACTGCGTGGTAAATCCAGTCCGATTTTTATCATATTGAACGGCCGGTCCTTGACTTGTTTTGTTCTGAACTCTGAAAATGGTTTTCCGGTAGTTAGACATATTTCAAGTGCATGTATGATCCGAACCGGATTTTTAAGATCTGCCTCTTTATAGTACACTGGATCCAATTTTTTTAGCTGCATACGTAAGCCTTCAATCTCGCCACGTTCGTGTGACGCATACAGTGCTTTACGTATTTCAGGATCAACATCCGGCATCAGGTCAATGCCTTTGGTTACTGCATCTACATATAACATGCTGCCGCCACATAAAATCGCCACGTCAGTTGTTTTGTACAGATCATCCAGTAAAGCCAGAACATCGTGTTCATATGTACTGGCATTGTAATACTGTTCCGGTTCAAGAAACTGTAAAAAATGATGCTTTGCCTGTTGAAGTTCTGCCGCAGTTGGTGCCGCAGTTCCGATGGTCATGTATTTGTAAAACTGCCTTGAATCGGCAGAAATTACATCACATCCAAAATGTTTGGCCAATTCAATACTTACACCTGTTTTTCCAACAGCAGTTGGGCCGGTAAGGATGATAAGGTTTTTATCGGGCATCAACTAAAAATATTCTTCATAGGAATCCGAGTCGAGATCTTCGAAACGAATATCGTTAAATTCATCGTCAAACTCATCGTCTTCCTCTGTCAGACCAAGTAAGGATGATACTTCATCCAAACCAATATCATCCAAAAGAATCTGCTCAGGAGGCTCACCCTCCGACTTTATCAGTGCAGGTTGGGCAATGGTTCTATTTTCACTTATTGAAAGTAATTCAATAAAGAAACCACGGTTTGAGAAAAAATCAAACTGGTAAATCAGTCTGTCTTTTTTGTTCATTAAAATATCCTGAAGTTTTACATCCTGCATAATCAGTTCCTCATCACCACTACGTCTGTCCATTTTAATGAGGGTAATCTCCTGTCCTTTGTCCCACTCATCATCTGACACAAAAAACGATGCAATCTGGCTGGTATCATAACCAACACTTTCCTGAATAGCTTCATGTAAATCAAGAAATGTAGCATCGCTATTGATGAGAATTTCACGAACAAAATCCTCTCTTTCTCCGGATAAAATTAAAAAGTGATATAGCATGTTGTCGTCCCCTGTTTTATAACTTCAAATTTAAAGAAAAACCTATGGACAATCCAAAAAGTTTATAAAAAAGGCACCTCAAAATTGAAGTGCCTTGTAAATATCTGTATCTCAGTTGATCAACCACATTTAGAATTTCCACAGGAAGTACAGATCAGACACCCCTCCTGATAGATCAAAGAATCACTGTTACAGTTCTGGCAATGTTTCCCGTGAGCTTTGGTCCCGTCAGGAATATATTTCTTAAGGGCACGTTCAACACCGTTTTTCCATGTATTGATGGATTCACTATCCAGATCCAGTCCCTGTATAAGTTTGGCGGCCAGATTAATTGGCATACCATAACGCAACACACCTGAAATTAATTTTGCATAGTTCCAGAATTCAGGGTCAAATTTGCAGCTCAGTCCCTCGATGGTTATTTTAAAACCACGACGATGAACATACTGAAAGTCGTAACGCTTATGACCTTCTTCATCCACATTCTTAATAATTTTACCTTTTGTAACCCATTTGGGTAGCAAAATTCCGTCTTCGTCATCTGCAAGACCGGTAAAAATTTCATAGGGTCTTCCGTCCAGTAAACCAACGAAAGCAATCCATTTTTCCTTGTTATTCTGAAAACGAACCACATCAGTTTCCAGTTCTTTCGGACGTTCTTCAATCACCCGTACTGAATCTTCGCCGGCGACAGTGGCATCTTTTTTATCTTTATCTGATACCAAAACACCTGAACGTGATCCGTCTCTGTAAACTGTCACACCCTTACAGCCTGACTTCCAGGCTTCAATGTACAATTCACCAACAAGTTCCTCTTTCACATCTTCTGGCAGATTGATGGTTACACTTATGGAATGATCCACCCACTTCTGTATTCTTCCCTGCATTTTCACTTTCTGAACCCAATCCACATCATTTGAAGTTGCCTTGTAATAAGGTGATTTAGCAACAATCTCATCCAATTCTTCGTTGCTGTACTTTTTTGAAGTGTCATACCCGTTCACCTTCATCCAGTCGAGGAATTTATGATGGTATACAGAAAATTCTTCCCATGAATCTCCCACCTCATCCACAAAGTCCACTTTAATACCGGGATCATTCGGATTAACCTTTCTGCGACGGGTATAATACGGCAGGAATACCGGTTCAATGCCTGATGTTGTCTGAGTCATGAGGCTGGTTGTTCCGGTTGGAGCAATGGTAAGACAAGCGATATTACGACGTCCGTATTGTTGCATCTCTTCCAGCAGAGTTGGATCAGCATCAGCCAATCTGTTTATGAACGGATTATTTTTTTCACGTTTGGCATCAAATATCGGGAACTGACCACGATCCTTTGCCAGATAAACTGATGAACGATAAGCTTCAACCGCAATGGTTCTATGAACTTTTACAGAAAAATCTGTAGCTTCCTCCGTTCCGTAGCGGTATCCTAAACCTGCCAGCATGTCGCCTTCTGCAGTTATGCCAACACCGGTTCTCCTGCCCTGTAATGTTTTATTGCGTATGTTTTCCCACAGATTGCGTTCAACGCGTTTAACCTCAGCTGATTCAGGATCCAGATCAATTTTTTCAATGATTTTATTAATCTTTTCAATCTCCAGATCAATAATATCATCCATCATACGCTGAGCATATGCAACATGTTTTTTGAACAAACCAAAATTAAATGTTGCATTTGGCGTGAATGGATTTTCCACATAAGAAAACAGGTTGATCGCCAACAGACGACAACTGTCATACGGACATAATGGTATCTCGCCACATGGATTCGTGGAAACAGTTCTGTAACCTAAATCAGCGTAACAATCCGGTACAGATTCATTAATCACATTATCCCAAAACAATATTCCCGGTTCTGCTGATTTCCATGCGTTATGAACAATCTTTTTCCACAGTTTCTGTGAATCTATTTCCTTGGTTACTGTTGGATTATTTGTAGCAATTGGATATTGTTGTTTATAGGGATTTCCATTTTCAACAGACTGCATAAAAGCATCATCAATTTTTACGGAAACATTTGCACCCGTTACTTTTCCCTGCTCCATTTTTGCATCAATAAAATCTTCAGCATCAGGATGTTGAATTGACACACTCAACATCAAAGCACCACGTCTGCCATCCTGGGCTACTTCTCTGGTTGAATTAGAAAAGCGTTCCATAAACGGAACCAAACCGGTAGAAGTTAAAGCAGAGTTTTTAACAGGCGAACCTTTTGGACGTATATGAGAAAGATCGTGACCTACACCACCACGTCTTTTCATAAGTTGCACCTGCTCCTGATCAATCTTCATAATACCACCGTATGAGTCAGCATTATCTTCATTTCCGATCACAAAACAGTTGGATAATGATGCAATCTGAAAAGGATTGCCGATGCCTGACATAGGGCTTCCCTGTGGAACAATGTATTTAAATTCTTTTATCAGATCAAACACATCCGTTTCGCTTAACGGATTCGGATATCTTTGTTCTATTCTGGCAATTTCAGATGCCAGCCTTCTATGCATGTCGTTGGGAGTTTTCTCATAGATCTTTCCATGTGAATCTTTTAATGCATATTTATTAACCCATACGCGTGCAGCAAGCTCGTCCCCTTTAAAATAGATTTTAGAAGCTTCAAAGGCTTCTTCAAATGTGTAAGTTTGAGTATCCTGCTGTTTAGCGTCATTTATTAGAACAACATTTTTTACGTCCATCAGTCCTTTTTTTTGCTAAAGATTTATTTTCAATTAGTTATTATACTTCAATTTTTAGAAGAGACAGTCTGCAAGTTAATAACGAATAAAACGCAACAGAAGAATATTGATCCGTAATTATTAACAAAGTTTTTACAGAAAGATTGTTAATTGCAAAACACTTAATACTAATTATTTAAATACCAAACACAGATAGAACTGATAATATTTGTTAATATAATTATGTTTTTTTTAGAAAAGTTTTTTCTGCCCTACAACAGAAAACTTTCCTTATTTAGAATCGTTCTATTGCAAGTACGGTTTATTTTCAAATAAATTTATGAAATATAATGCTTTTTTAAAGCCTTTAATTTTCTTAAACAAAGAGTCCTAGTAATTTTGCAAAAAAAATTGATTTAATGCAGGGACAAGGGAATAAAAAGCTTTTTATTGAAACCTATGGGTGTCAGATGAATCTTGCGGACAGTGAGGTTGTAGCAACCGTAATGAAAATGGATCATTACGATATTACTAAAAATATTAATGAAGCCGATGCTATTTTTATCAACACCTGTTCTATCAGGGATAATGCAGAACAAAAGGTTTTGAACAGGCTCGATTATTTTAATTCGCTCAGAAAATCAAAACCCAATCTTATTGTTGGGGTCTTGGGTTGTATGGCGGAACGAACTAAAGATGAACTTATAAAGGAGAAAGGTGTAAACCTTGTTGTGGGTCCCGATGCCTATCTTGACCTGCCTAATATGGTTGGTGCGGCAGAAACAGGAGAAAAAGCTATAAACGTTACACTTTCTACAAGTGAAACTTATAAAGAAATCATCCCGGAACGTATTGGGCCGTCAAGAATTTCAGGATTCGTTTCAATCATGCGGGGATGTAATAATTTTTGTACATATTGTATCGTACCCTATACAAGAGGACGGGAACGAAGCAGGGACACTCAAAGCATCATCCATGAAATTCAGGATCTGAAAGACAGAGGGTTTAAAGAAGTAACGCTTTTGGGTCAAAACGTAAATTCTTATAAGTTTTCTGACGATGATGAAAATGCAACTGATTTTACGGCACTTCTTGAGCTGATTGCCAATACATTTCCGGATATGAGGATACGTTTTACAACATCGCATCCTAAAGACATGAGTGATGAGACACTAATGGTTATTGCCCGCTACTCAAACATTTGCAACCATATTCATCTGCCAGTCCAGTCAGGAAGCTCAAAGGTTCTGAAGTTTATGAACCGTAAATACGACAGGGAATGGTATCTGCAAAGGATTTCTGCGATAAAAAAAATTATACCGGACTGCGGCATTAGTACCGATATTTTTTGTGGATTTCATAACGAAACGGATGAAGATCATAAAGATACACTTAGTTTAATGAAACAGGTAGAATTTGATGCTGCATTTATGTTCAAATATTCCGAAAGGCCCGGAACCTATGCAGCTAAAAATCTTGAAGACAACGTACCGGAAAAAATAAAAAAGCAGAGACTGGAGGAAATCATAGACCTTCAGACTCAATTATCTTTAAACAGTAATAAAAAAGATATAGGGAAAACTTTTGAAGTATTGGTTGAAGGTGTTTCCAAACGTTCCCGGGAGAAACTCTTTGGAAGAACGCAACAAAATAAAGTTGTGGTCTTTTCAAGGGAACAAAACAGGATTGGTGACCTGGTTCAGGTTACAATAAATGATGCAACTTCCGCAACATTACTGGGCGAACCTGTACATCAACATCATACCATATAATTTGATCAGCTAGGTAATTCTCTTATTTTTGTAAAAAACAAGCAAAATGAAAAAACTTTTAATTGCTTTGTTGACAGCTTTTGTTCTTTTTTATGCCTGTTCTGAAAAAGAAAAGGGTGACGAAAGAATTGCAGTTATAAAGACAGACCTGGGAAATATAAAAATCAAACTTTATAATGAAACGCCCCTCCACAGGGATAATTTTGTTAAACTGGTTAAAGACGGATTTTATAATGATCTTCTTTTTCACCGTGTTGCCAAAGGAATGATTATTCAGGGTGGTGATCCAAAGAGTAAAAATGCACCTGCAAATGTACAACTGGGGTCAGGTGGTCCGGGATATACCATTCCTGCAGAGATTATTTACACAAAATACTTTCATAAACGTGGCGCATTAGCAGCAGCCAGACAGAACGACAGAGTAAATCCTCTCAAGGAATCTTCCGGTTCACAGTTTTATATCGTGCAGGGTTCGGTTTACGATTCCACTCAACTGGTAAATATTGCGGTTAAAAAAAATGATCTTGAACGTAATAAATATTTTAATAAAATTGTTCCTAAATACAGGGATAGCATGAACACATTAATGTATTCTGACATGCCCGACAAACTTCTGGAATTACAGGATTCAATTATGGCAGAGACTAACCGGGCTTTTATAAAGAACAGCGGTATATTTTCATTTACACCGGAACAGGTAAAAACATATTCTACCGTCGGAGGAATTCCTTTTCTTGATAATGACTACACAGTGTTCGGAGAAGTCATTGATGGCATGGATGTTGTTGATTCCATTGCTGCCATGCAAACCAATCCGGCCACTCAGCGCCCTTTAGAAGACATTAAGTTTACCATTAAAATGCTGAATTAGACATGCAAAAAAAACTAATATTAATTCATGTTATATTTTTACTTTCCTTGACTGCCGCAAGTTCTCAGACGCATGAAGTTTTAATAAGTACGAATATGGGAAATATAAAAGTAATGCTGTACGATGGAACTCCCGAACATGCTAAAAACTTTATGCAGTTGGTAAATTCAGGGCACTTTGATGGCACATTGTTTTACAGGGTGATTAAAAATTTTATCATCCAGGGAGGTTCATTGGATTCAAGAAATGCCCCTCCCGGAAAGCACATCGGCTACGGCGTTTCAACGCGAATCATTAATTCAGAATTTAATCCTGAGTATTTTCATAAAAGAGGTGCACTTTGTGCCCCGAGGCAACCGGATGATATTAATGTATTTAAAAAATCGGATGTAAGTCAGTTTTACATTATTTCGGGAAGGAAATACACGAATGAAGAATTGGATATTCTTGAAAATAACCATAACAAACCCATCGAAATTGAATTAAAAAACAAATATTATGTTCCCCGTAAAGAGGAATTAGCCAGGCTTAAAACTACTGATCCAAAAGCTTTTAATGAATTGTTACGGGAAATAAAGAATAAGATCCAGGTAGAATATCTGTCATCAGATTTAAAACGATTTACCAAAGAACAGCGGGAAGTGTATACAACAATTGGTGGTGTTCCGGCTCTTGACGGAGAATACACTGTGTTTGGAGAAGTAATTGAAGGCATGGACGTAGTTGATAAAATTGCCAATTTGAAGACAGATAAAAATGATCGTCCTTTGCAGGATGTAAAAATGGACGTACGCGTATTAAAATAAATGAAGAACCTGCTATATATATTGGTTATAACTTTTCTGTTTTCGTGTGGCAACAGTAAGAAGAAACAGAATGAGCCAAAGAAAAGTAATTCTGCAGATGTTGAACAGTACAAGAAGAATTTTCTGGCTAACACCGAAATCATAACTTACGACCAGTATGCTTCAAAGGATCAGACCGGAAACGGAGTACAGGTAGGTGATAAGATCGTTGCCATCCCCTTTTCTTTATCAAGCAATGCCTATTCTGTCCGGATCATTTATAAAGGTTCAGATATAGAACCAATGGCCCGCGGTTACCTATGGTATGATATAACACAAAATATTTTACTTCTCAGGGTAAGTGGAAAACCGCATAAATTCCCTGAACTGTTATCTACCGATGTCCCAAAAGATCTGTACGGATTAAAGATAATTGACAGCAAACTGCGCAAATTCAACTGCCAGCGTGACTCTGCTGTAATAATTAAGAAGCTGAAAATGTATACGGTTAACAGCCCGTATGCCGATCCTGGAACAGCGCTTTTTACGGCTGATCACAAGCTTGCCGGTGTGATTACGACTGTCAGCAAAGATGGTACTGATCTGAAGGTAATTTATCCGGCTTATCGTCTGAAGGCCGTCACAGATACACTGAGTGACAGTTTTAAGGCCATATCCATACTAAGGTTTAAAACCGATAAAGTATATCCGAAACCGGAAGATGTAAAGAGTTTTATGGTGGAAACAACCATGGGAAATTTTGAAATTAAACTTTCAGATAAATTGCCCGAATATGAAAAGAACTTTATCCGTCTTTCCAGTGACGGTTACTACGACAGCCTTCTTATTCACAGGGTTCTGCATAATTTTCTTATTCAAACCGGAGCAGCCGATACCAGATATGCTAAAAAGGATGATCCGGTTGGATGGAAAGGTCCCGGATATACTTTACCCACGGAAATTATTCCGGGCCTGTATCACAAAAGAGGAGCTGTTGCAGCTTCAAAGTTGCCGGAATATAAAAACAAATACAACAGAACTGACGGATCACAGTTTTTTATTATTTCTGGCCGTGTGTTCACCAATGAGGAACTGAACGATATTGAACAGGCCAAACAGATAACATTTACTCCGGAACAGAGGAAAACCTATACAACTGTTGGAGGTGCACCTATATACGATGGAGATTTTACGGTATTTGGAGAAGTCATTAAAGGCATGAATGTGGTAGATTCCATTGCTGCTGTGGCCACAAATGACAAAGACAGGCCATTAAAAGATATCCGTATTAAAAAAATTCGGATCATTGAAAAATAGCCTGAGTTCCGTTTTTTTACTAATTTCGCGCTTCAAAACGGAACAAATCATTTATATATGAAGGTTATTGATCATATAAGAAAAGCTGAAGCTGAAAAACGAACCGCTTTTTCTTATGAAATTCTTCCTCCACTCAGGGGTAAAAATATTGACCGCTTATTCAAAAACATTGATGCACTGCAGGAATTTAATCCTATTTACATTAATATAACCACACACCGTAGTGAAACTGTATTTAAAGAGACTCCGGATGGTTTGTTTAAAAAGGTTACTGTACGTAGCAGACCCGGAACAATTGCCATTGCAGCGGCCATAAAAAGCCGTTATAATGTTAATGTGGTTCCTCATATGTTGTGTAGCGGTTTTACAAAAGAAGAAACAGAATATGCATTAATAGACCTGCAGTATCTTGGCATTTTCGATCTGCTGGTACTTAGAGGAGATAAAGCCAAACACGAGAAACAGTTTACACCATCTGTAGACGGACACTCACATGCGACAGAACTGCAACAGCAAATTAACGATTTCAATCATGGTATTCTGTGCGATGGATCAAAAACAGAAGCTTATGATCATAAATTTTCTTATGGAGTTGCAGGATATCCGGAAAAACACGAGGAAGCTCCCAATATGGATTCCGACATTCATTTTATGAAACAGAAAGTAGATAATGGTGCGGAATACATTGTGACTCAAATGTTTTTCGACAATACCAAGTATTTTGATTTTGTGGACAGATGCAGAAAAGAAGGAATTAACGTTCCAATTATTCCGGGATTAAAGCCAATTACGTTTAAGAGTCAGCTAACCGTACTACCTAAAATTTTTAAATCAGATATTCCACAGGAACTTGCCAGCGAACTTTTAAAATGTAAAACGGATGAAGAAGCTGCGGTGGTAGGTACAGAATGGACTATTAAGCAGTCCAGAGAACTTATTAAAGCCGGTGTTCCAAACATTCATTATTACACGTTAATGGCTACACAAAGCATAAAACAAATTGCGACCGAATTATTTTGAAATATCGGGATGAATCCATAAAAAAAAGGGAGGCCAAAGCCTCCCTTTTCACTTGTTACTCTAATAGCGCTCCCGCTCTACGTATTTAGTGTGGAGTAAATGATGAGACTTCTCGCCAAGAGGTTGTCCAAGAAAATCATTGTATAATTTTATGACTTCGGGATTATCATGCGATTTTCGCATATCCATTCCCATATCTTCTGCATAAATTGCTTCCATGCGTTTTTGACGTATTTCAGGGCTTGTTGGTATAGGTTGACCACCACCACCAAGACAACCGCCCGGACATGCCATGACCTCAAGAAAATGGAATTCGGCTTCGCCTTTTTTCATGGAATCCATAACCTTTTTAGCATTGATTAAACCATGCGCCACGGCACATTTCAGTTCAACGCCATCAAGAAAAGCCCATTCCTTTAACGGCTTTTCAATTTTTACACTGGCCTCGCGTACGCCTTGTATACCGCGAACCGGAGTAATATTCAAATCTTTAAAGGGCACTTCCCTTCCGGTTACGATTTCATAAGCTGTGCGCAGGGCAGCTTCCATAACTCCACCTGTTGCTCCAAATATCACTGCGGCTCCAGTCGAATCACCCATCAACCGGTCGTAGTGCATATCTTCAAGCTTCATGAATTCAATACCCGCCTGTTTGATCATAATCGCAAGCTCACGGGTTGTAAGAACGTAATCCACATCTTTATAACCACTGTCATGCATTTCCGGTCTGCTGGCTTCAAATTTCTTTGCCGTACACGGCATGATAGAAACGCTTATAATGTCTTCCGGTTCCAGATTTCTTGCTTTGGCATAATACGTTTTAACCAGAGCCCCAAACATCTGTTGAGGAGATTTACAGGTGGACAGGTTTCCAAGGTATTCTGGATACATATGTTCAATATATTTTATCCAGCCGGGAGAACAGGATGTAGCCATCGGAAGTTTTACTGTTTCATCCTTATCAACCAGTGCTCTTTTAAGTCGGGTTAATAACTCTGTACCTTCTTCCAGAATGGTAAGGTCTGCAGTAAAATCCGTATCTAAAACAGAATCGAATCCCAGACGTTTCAAGGCTGCAACAAGTTTACCGGTAACCCTTGTTCCGGGCTCATAGCCCAACTCTTCACCCAAACCAATTCTTACAGCCGGTGCTGTTTGAACCACCACATGTTTTGTAGGATCAGCAATGGCATTCCAAACATCTTCAATGTAATTGCGTTCAACCAAAGCACCTGTAGGACAGTGGTTAACACACTGACCACAGTTAGTACAAACCACATCTGTAATTGGCTTTTCAAAAAAGGTTGAAATTTTCATATTTTCACCTTTATATGCCACAGTTAACGCATTTACTCCCTGAAGCTCTGCACAGGTTCTTACACATCTTTGACACCTAATACAACGACTATTGTCCTTAATGATCGACGGAGAGTACATATCAATCGTACGCGGCTTATCGTGACTAATTTCGATAAAATCCTGTGTCATTATTTTATATTCGGAAGCCAGCGTTTGTAACTCACAGTTACCATTTCTGTAACACTGGGTACAATTGGCATTGTGTTCAGCCAATAGAAGCTCTATCACATGCTTACGTGCATTCCTGACTTTTAAAGTATTTGTTCTAACTTCCATTCCTTCTGCACAGGGTGTTGCACAAGAAGCTGCCAAACGCCTTTGGCCTTCCAACTCTACCACACAAACCCTGCAGTTGCCAGCAACACACAGATCCTTATGATAGCACAGTGTAGGAATCTTTATGTTCAACATTTTTGCAGCATCCAGAATTGTTGTTCCCTGATCTACAGCACATTTTGCACCATTTATAAAAAGATTTATTTTTTTTGCCATAACAGTCGTTTTTTAAATTAGTAAATCATCTCTTCCTTGAAATTCTCAACAATGGCAGCAAATGAATTTGCCACAGACTGACCCAAGCCGCATTTTGCCGTAACCTGCATGGTTTCTGACAATCTCAGAAGAGTATCAAGATACTGAGCATTGCGTTCTCCACGCTTAACGGCCTGAATTCCCTTATAAAGAACCTGACAACCTACCCGACATGGTGTACATTGTCCGCATGATTCTTCCTTGAAGAAATCGAGGTAACTGTTCAATACATTAAACATTGAACGCGTACTGTTATAAAGCATCATAGAGCCACCGGTAGGTAACGAAATTCCAACCAGCTTGCCCTGAAAACCGATAGCAGTTTCCTTAAACTTTTTTCGTGGAACCAAAAATCCGGATGCGCCACCAACCTGAACCGCTTTGGTGTCACCGTCTCCAAATTCCGTTACAAAATCATGCAACGACATACCCAGTTCCAATTCATAAATTCCGGGTATGGGAGTATCGCCTGATATTGAGAAGAGTTTCGTTCCCCTGGAATATTGTACACCCAAATCGTAGAATTTCTTATCACCATATTTAAAAATGGTGAAAGTGTGCGCCAGGGTTTCCACGTTATTTATGACTGTTGGTTTATTCAGATAACCACTATCAGTTGGAAAAGGAGGTTTATTTCTGGGTTCTCCTCTCCGTCCCTGCATGGATTCGAATAATGCAGTTTCTTCACCACATATGTAAGCACCGCTTCCCATAAAGATTTTGATACTAAAATCAAAATTCATCTCTTTACAGAAATACTGAAATTCAGCAATAGCCTCTTCCAATGGTTGTTTCAAAAATGTATATTCACCACGCAGATAAATAAATCCTTTTTGAGCACCTATAACCTTACCACAAATAGCCATTGCGGTGAGAACCTTATATGGAACCTTTGTTAATATTTCTCTGTCTTTAAAGGTACCCGGTTCACCTTCATCTGCATTGCAGATAACGTACTTTTCATCTGCTTTTGCTTCTGAGGCCAGCTTCCATTTGAGTCCGGTAGGAAAACCAGCTCCTCCCCGTCCTTTCAACTCTGAGCTGATAAGGCTGTTAACTATGTCCTGAGTATCTCTAGCCAGGGTATCTGTTAAAATTTTTTCCCAATCATTATCATTTTTAAAGATCAGGTCTACTCTTTTTAATTGATATGCCATAACAAACTGTTTAACCCATTTTTAAATAATCAGAAATAACATCTCTCACTTTTTCAGGTGTCAGTTCTGTATAAACCTCGTCATTAATTAAAATGGCAGGCGCTTTATGACACCATCCCAAACAGTTAGTTTGCAAAAGAGTAAACATACCATCGGGAGTCGTTTCTCCCAGCTTGATCTTTAACATATCCTGTATAGCCAGTAAAATCTGATTCGTTCCTTTCATTGAACAGGATATTGTTTTACACACCCGGATAATGTTTTTACCGGTTTTTTTATTCTCCATAAAAGAATAAAAGGTAGCAGTACCAAATACTTCAGCGGCAGGCAAATCAAGCTCTCGGGCAACTTCTTTCATCGAATATTCCGATAAAAAGCGCTCCTGCTTCACCACGCCCTGTAAGATTGGTAAGAGACTGGTTCTTTCACGACCATGAACTTCGGCCAGTTCGTGAATCAATTCCTTAATAGGATCCATAAGCGATTAGTTTAATTAGAGAATTACAAGTGTTTAGTTTAATAAGAGTACCATGTGGTTTGTTCCTTGCTAATGTGATCAACATCACGACTTTAAATATAGAAATATTTCTTTAATTAAAATGTTGGACAATAATGTTGTTCAACATAATTAGAGAATTTTTTCTTTAATTAAAATGAGATTGAATAAGACATGTAAATATTTCGCTTACAGATAATTAGAAATATCACCAGGAGGATTACGTTCGCATAAGAGCATAAAAAAGCCGCACCCTGGATCTGAATAAACTCCTGTATTACAGGATTTGAGTGCCAGAGCAGTCAAGTATCTGCCGTCCTAAAAAGGAACCCGAAGGTTTGCAGCCCGCTTTCCTACTCTTAAGCTTTCTCGGAAAATTTTGTAGTGTTGAGTTTATCAATCTATTCTGATGCGGCCAATATCTTATATTCAATGAACGTTTTCGTATTTCGAAAATAGGTAAAAAACCCTTTACCGGCAAGGATTTTAATACTTTTTTTCATTAAAAAGACTTAAAATAAACCAGTGTCTGAAGTACACTAAATTATAAATTACTCAGTTCCAGAAAGTCAATACCTCAACAGTTCAAATCAGTTAACTAAACAAATTTGCAGGATTAAAGTATCCTGAAAGCAACAATCGCTGTAATATGTTCCCATTTCACGATTTTTAGTTTATTTTTGTGCCCCGTAAAACAATAAAACTACAATTATGTCAGAGGATATTTTTAAAAAACTGATCTCACATTGTAAAGAATATGGATATGTATTTCCATCCAGTGAAATATATGACGGACTCGGTGCTGTTTATGATTATGGTCAAAATGGTGTTGAGTTAAAAAACAACATAAAAAAGTACTGGTGGGACAGTATGGTTTTATTAAATGAAAACGTAGTAGGAATTGACTCTGCGATATTCATGCATCCCACCATTTGGAAGGCATCAGGACATGTAGATGCTTTCAATGATCCTTTGATTGATAATAAAGATTCAAAAAAGAGATACCGGGCCGATGTCCTGATCGAAGATCTGATGGCAAAGTTCGAAGGGAAAATCGATAAAGAAGTTGAGAAAGCAAAAAAACGGTTTGGTGATACTTTTGACGAAGCACAATTCAGAGCTACCAATCCACGTGTTTTGGCCAATCAGGAAAAAATTGAAGCTGTTCATACTCGATTTGTAAAAGCATTAAACGATAACGATCTGGCTGAATTAAAAGCAATTATTGAAGACTATGATGTGGTATGCCCTGTTTCAGGAACAAAAAACTGGACAGATGTAAGACAGTTTAATCTGATGTTCAGCACTGAAATGGGATCAACTGCAGATGGTGCCATGAAGATATATTTACGACCTGAAACCGCACAGGGAATATTTGTGAATTACCTGAATGTTCAGAAAACAGGACGAATGAAACTACCTTTTGGTATTGCACAAATAGGTAAAGCCTTCAGAAATGAAATTGTGGCCCGTCAGTTTATATTCCGTATGCGCGAATTTGAGCAAATGGAAATGCAGTTTTTCGTGCGTCCGGGCGAAGAGATGGATTGGTTCAATAAGTGGAAGGAAACCCGTATGAAATGGCATAAATCACTTGGTATGGGCGATCAGAAATATCGCTTCCACGACCACGACAAACTGGCTCACTATGCTAATGCTGCCACAGATATTGAATTTGAAATGCCATTTGGATTCAAGGAAGTGGAAGGAATCCATAGTCGTACCGATTTTGACCTGTCTCAACACGAAAAGTATTCCGGTAAAAAAATTCAGTACTTTGATCCGGAACTGAATACATCGTATGTTCCTTACGTCATTGAAACATCTATTGGTGTAGACCGGATGTTTCTGAGTATTCTGGCTGGTTCTTACCACGAAGAGGAAGTTAAAGGAGATACACGTGTGGTTTTAAAATTGCCTCCGGTTCTGGCACCGTTTAAATTGGCAGTATTACCTCTTGTTAAAAAAGACGGTTTACCGGAAAAAGCACGGGAGATTATTGATGAACTGAAATTTGATTTTAACTGCCAGTACGACGAAAAAGATTCAATAGGGAAACGATACCGCAGGCAGGATGCAATAGGAACACCGTTTTGCATTACTCTGGATCATCAAACCCTGGAAGATAATACAGTTACTATACGACACAGAGATACTATGGAGCAGGAACGCGTAAATATTTCTGATCTGCAAAATATTATTTCTGATAAGGTAAGTATGAAGAGTTTGTTCAGGCAGATTGCACAATAATACATTTTTATACTGGTAATCCTTATTGAATTGCCAGTATAAAATTAACCCATATGGAAGCCATTATTACAATACCCATGGCTATTCTGGAATGCCAGAACACGTTAGCAACATATAATCCTGATAATATAAGATTTTCGTCGTGTTTTGAAGCCTCAATCACACCTTTTTCAGATGAACCGTTAAACTTTAGAAGGGTACCATTATAATCCGTCAGTTCCCACTTTGAATTCCAGAAGTTATAATTCCTCAAATCAAATGTCTTATCCACCATTTTAATTTTAGCTGTTGAATTAAAAAGGTTGTAATTGATTTGCCCTAAGACATTGCCATCCCTATCAGATATTTTTGTCTTAACCTGGAAGATTCCCCTGGTATTAAACTGAATCTGTTTACGTTTCAGTTCTGCTTTTGCTTGCCTGTTAAACGTGCTCTGAATCAGGTCCCCAACATGCGACCCCTGATTATAAAGATAATAGGTGTTTTTAAAATATTCCTTTTCCCAAGTATAATCCGAATTCATAACGCAAGTTTTTAGGTTGTTTTGGCATTTTCTCTATTCAAATTTAGTGAATATTAACACTATTACGGATTGTGTAAAAGTTAAGTTTACATCTTTTTAATGCTTTGGCAGTTTCCTGCTATATATGCTATACGACATTATTTTTAATCCGGATGGAGTTTGATGTCAAGATTCTCAGTAACATAACCCCCTTTTAAATCAGCTTTTTAAAACAATTCTAAATAAAATATCTCATGCTGATTTTAGCAAATATATATTACATTTGTTGCCATAAATTGCAAAGTGGAGATTGCAAAATGCACTCAGAAGCAATAACACATTCAGGGAAAGTACAAAAGATATCAGGTGATTGTATCGAGGTTGAAATCCAGACCGGTTCAGCCTGCGGGCATTGTAGTGCCAGCGATCAATGTGTGGCAGCCGATTCCAGCACACGCAGGATCACCGTGGAAAATTATCAGGGGCCTGCTTTGAATATCGGAGATTGGGTCACATTAACCGGAAAAAACCGTGATGGATTAACAGCAGTATTTTTTGCTTACTTTCTTCCGTTTATTTTAGTGATTGTAACGCTGTTTGTATCTAATTCCATAGTTGATAACGAGGCCATATCCGGTCTCATTTCTTTAGGGATACTTATTCCCTACTACACTGTACTCTGGTTATTTAAGAACCGTTTAAAAAGAAAGTTTTCATTTAAAATAAATATTTAGTTTTTACTAATATGAATCTTACGCTAATTGTAATGATAAGTCTTGGAGGCCTTGGAGGTATTTCTGCTGCCATTCTCTATTTTGCGGCACAAAAATTCAAGGTATACGAAGATCCAAGAATTGATCAGGTTGAAGAAGCACTACCTGCTGCCAACTGTGGTGGATGCGGATATCCCGGATGCCGTGGATTTGCAGAAGCATTGGTGAAGGCGGATGATTTGGCTGATTACAACTGCCCGGTTGGTGGTGCCGATGTCATGAAAACCGTTGCATCAATCCTGGGTAAAGAAGCCGCTATTGCCGATCCGTTGATTGCCGTTGTAAGATGTAGCGGGTCGTGTGAAAACCGACCTAAAACAAATACCTACGACGGTGCCACATCATGCGCTATCGCGTCATCTTTATATGGTGGAGAAACCGGCTGTTCATACGGATGTCATGGTTTGGGTGATTGTGTGATTTCATGTGATTTCGACGCTATTCATATGGATGAGGTTACAGGCTTACCCGTTGTTAACGATAATTGTGTGGCATGTGGAGCCTGTGTTAAAGCCTGTCCGAATAACATCATAGAGATGCGCAAAAAGGGTCCTAAAGACAGACGGATCTATGTCTCGTGTGTGAATCAGGATAAGGGAGCTGTTGCCAGAAAGGCATGTAATGTAGCATGTATCGGTTGTAACAAATGTTTTAAAATTTGTCCTTTTGATGCCATCATTATGGAAAACAACCTGGCTTACATTGATTATAATAAATGTAAGCTGTGCAGAAAATGTGTAGATGTTTGCCCGACAAATTCTATTCATGAACTCAACTTTCCACCTAAAAAGATAAAAGTGGATACTGAAGCGGTAAATGCAACCAAACCTGACAAAGATAACCAGAGTACGAACTCAACTAATAAGGAGGCATAATCGTGTTAAAGACGTTTTCATTAGGTGGTGTTCACCCTGCTGAGAATAAATTTTCAGCAGATAAAAAAATTGAAATTCTTCCCGTACCTGAAGAAGTGATAATTCCTCTTGGACAGCATATAGGTGCACCTGCTGCAGCCACGGTTAAAAAAGGAGATACTGTAAAAGTTGGTCAGTTGATTGCCCAGGCAGGAGGTTTTGTTTCGGCAGCGATCCACTCCCCTGTTTCAGGAACAGTTGTTAAAGTTGACGAAGCTATTGATGCAAGCGGTTACAGAAAGCCTGCCGTCTATATAAAAACAGAAGGTGATGAGTGGGATGAAAAAATTGACCGCTCTGAAAAACTGGTTAAGACCTGCAACCTTGACTCAAAGGCAATTATCGAAAAGATAAAGGATGCCGGTATTGTAGGTCTCGGTGGCGCTACTTTCCCTACTCATATCAAGCTCTCCCCGCCTCCGGGTATGAAAGCTGAGGTATTGATCATTAACGGAGTGGAATGTGAACCATATCTGACTTCGGATCATAGGGTAATGCTTGAAAAAAGCGATGAAATTCTGGTTGGAATCGAAATACTGAAAAAAGCGTTGAACGTTGAACGGGCAATAATCGGAATTGAGAATAATAAACAGGATGCAATAAAACTTCTGACTGAAAAAGCAATTGCATATCAGGATATTGAAGTTGTAGCATTAAAAGTTCAATATCCTCAGGGTGGTGAAAAACAGCTGATAAAAGCAACCATCAATAAAGAAGTTCCATCAGGACAATTACCGATTGCCGTTGGAGCTGTGGTTCAGAATGTAGGTACAGCACTGGCCGTTTATGAAGCTGTTCAGAAAAACAAACCATTATTTGAACGCGTAGTAACCGTTACCGGAAAATCTCTGAAGCAACCATCCAATTTTCTGGTGAGACTGGGAACACCAATAAAAACACTGATTGAGGCAGCAGGAGGATTGCCCGAGGATACAGGCAAAATTATTGGTGGTGGACCAATGATGGGAAAAGCACTCGTAAACACTGATATTCCTGTAACGAAAGGTAGTTCGGGAATTCTTATTATGCAGAATGAAGAGGCCGGCAGAAAACCGATGCAGAACTGCATCCGTTGTGGAAAATGCGTGAATGCCTGTCCAATGGGCTTATCACCCTACCTGCTAATGGTACTCGGAGAAAAAGATTTACACGAAAGATCAGAAAAAGAACGCATCATGGACTGTATAGAGTGCGGTTCATGCAGTTTTACCTGCCCTGCAAACCGTCCGTTGCTGGACTACATCAGATTAGAAAAAGGTAAAGTAGGTTCAATAATCAGAAACAGAAAAAATTAAATACTTAACTATGTCAAAGATAACAGTAGCCCCTTCTCCTCATGTGCATAGCGGCGACAGCATTTCAAAAAACATGTATTATGTTTTGCTGGCGTTGATCCCGGCATTTGCGGTCTCGATATTCAATTTTGGATTGGGCAGTATTGTGGTTATGGCTATTTCTGTAGCATCATGCCTGGTATTTGAGTACGTTATTGCAAAATACATCCTTAAAACAGAACCCACCATAACAGACGGTTCAGCTCTTATTACAGGTGTTTTACTTGCTTTTAATGTGCCTTCCAATCTTCCGTTCTGGATCATTATAATAGGTGCCCTGGTTGCAATAGGCGTAGCCAAAATGAGTTTTGGTGGCCTTGGAAACAACCTTTTCAATCCGGCATTGGTTGGACGTGTATTTTTGTTGATTTCCTTCCCTGTTCAGATGACTTCATGGCCGGTTCCTGGAGCTGACAGACTTGCCTATACAGACGTCACTACCGGTGCAACGCCCTTAGCCATTATAAAAGAAGGCCTTGCGAACGGAGACAGTTATACTTCATTACTTGGTAAACTTCCCTCCTACATTGATATGTTGTTTGGATACACCGGTGGCAGCGCCGGTGAGATGGCTGCAGCAGCACTTATACTGGGACTTATTTTTATGCTTTGGAAGAAAGTCATCACATGGCATATTCCGGTAAGCATCATCGGAACAGTAGCAATATTTACATCGCTTCTGTATTATCTGGGTGCTCCCTCCGCTGATCCCATTGTGCATCTGTTGTCCGGTGGTTTAATGCTGGGTGCTATATTTATGGCAACCGATTATGTAACCTCTCCTATGAGTAATAAAGGTATGATAATCTATGGTATTGGCATTGGTGTGATAACAGTAGTCATCAGGGTTTTTGGTGCATATCCGGAGGGAATTTCATTTGCTATTCTGATAATGAATGCATTTGTTCCGATTATCGATATGTATATTAAACCAAAGAGATTTGGCGTGGTAAATGTGAAAAAGTAAAAGCATCTCACAATGAAAAAATTAGAATCTTCATTTCTCAATATGTTCCTGGTTTTGCTGGCAATAGCTTTAATTTCCGGCGGAGCACTCGGAACTGTATATAATATAACAAAGGCACCTATTGCTGAAGCCAAAATGGCAAAACAGGTAAAAGCTATTGAACAGGTTGTTCCGGGATTTACAAACCAACCTTCCAAAGAGGCACTGAATGTAAATATAGATGGAGAAAAAGTTACAATCTATCCCGCTAAAAAGGATAATAAGTTTATTGGTGCAGCAGTTGAAACCTTTTCAAAAAATGGATTCAGCGGGTTAATTAAAGTTATGATCGGGTTTGACAAGGAAGGTAACATCATCAACTACTCGGTTCTTGAACATAAAGAAACACCAGGGCTTGGAAGCAAAATGAATGATTGGTTCCGGGCCGGAAAAGGAGACATCAACGGAAAGAATCCTGCCACCACAAACATGGAAGTATCCAAAGATGGTGGTGATATAGATGCCATAACTGCAGCAACCATTAGTTCAAGAGCATTCCTGGATGCTGTGAACAGAGGGTACAAGATTTATGAAGAAAAAATTGACTCCCTGAAGGGAGCAACTGATATGAATGAATAAACAAGGAGCTTATGAATCAGTGGAAAAATTTTAATAAGGGTTTCTTTAGAGAAAATGCAGTTTTTGTACTGCTTCTTGGTATGTGTCCCACCCTGGGTGTAACCTCATCAGCCATTAACGGTTTGGGAATGGGACTGGCAACCACTTTCGTGCTGACCATGAGTAACCTGGTGGTTTCATTAGTGAAGAACCTGATACCCGACAAGGTGCGAATACCTGCATTTATAGTCATTATAGCATCATTCGTAACCCTGGTAGAACTCTCTATGCAGGCCTATTTACCGTCATTGTTCGAAAGTCTGGGCATTTTTATTCCTTTAATCGTTGTTAACTGTATTGTTTTGGGGCGTGCCGAAGCTTTTGCCTCAAAAAACAGTCTGATGAGCTCAGTAATCGACGGACTGGGAATGGGACTTGGCTTTGCGATGGCCCTTTCAATTTTAGGTTCAGTACGTGAATTTTTAGGAAGCGGGAAAGTATTCGGTGTCACCATATATCCGAATCAGTATGGCATGCTGATTTTCGTTCTGGCTCCTGGTGCTTTTATTGCGCTTGGATACTTAATTGCGTTTATCAACCGAATGCGTAAAGTTGCATAACTCAGAAAATAAGAATCATGGAATATATATTAATATTTATATCGGCAATATTTGTAAACAACATCGTTTTAAGCCAGTTTTTAGGAATTTGTCCATTCCTGGGTGTTTCTAAAAAAATAGATACTGCCGTTGGTATGACCGGTGCTGTAACATTTGTTATGGTTATCGCAACCATTGTTACATATCTGATCCAGAAATATATACTTGATGCTTTTGGTATCGGATTCCTGCAGACGATTACTTTTATTCTGGTAATTGCTGCTTTAGTTCAGCTGGTGGAAATTATTCTTAAGAAAGTAAGCCCCCCTCTATACCAGGCTTTGGGTGTATTTCTTCCGTTAATCACCACAAACTGTGCAATTCTTGGTGTAGCCATTATGACCATTCAAAAGGAATATAATCTGCTGGAAGGTGTGGTGTTTTCCTTTTCTACGGCACTTGGTTTTGGATTAGCGCTTATTCTTTTTGCAGGTTTGCGTGAACAAATGGACCTTGTAAAGATTCCTAAAGGTATGAAAGGCACTCCCATTGCTTTAATTACAGCCGGCTTGCTGGCGATGGCATTTATGGGATTTGCCGGTATCGTATAATTCAAATCAAAAATATTCTGTTATGTCCGAAGACTGGAAAAAGAGATTAGGAATGGTTTATTCCTCTAATCCTGATTATAATTACGAAGCTGATGATGAAAATCTGGAAGAGACTCCCGATAATAATAAACAGGACTTAAGGGTTTTACGGGACAGCAAGAAAAGAAAAGGGAAAACTGTTACGCTGGTTACCGGATTTATTGGACACGATGATGATCTTAAAGAACTAGGGAAATTATTGAAAACCAAATGTGGTGTTGGTGGAACTGTTAAAGATGGCGAAATAATGATACAGGGAGACTTCAGGGACAAAATATATGACATCCTTAAATCTGAAGGATATAAAGTAAAAAAGGCCGGAGGTTGATTAAATGTCAACCTTTTTTGTTAAAATTCCACTAAAGTTGTTATGCTGCCAAAGCATGAATGCGCTGAAGTAATGTTGGATGAGAGTAATAAAAAAACACATACAATTTATGCGGTTTAAGATTACTTAGCGATTTAACAGACAGTTTTTTAAGTCCTTCAGTCAAGGCTAAACCCGAAAAATTTTCCTTTGCAAAACGGTCCGCTTGATATTCATTTTTACGAGAAAGCATATTCATAAAAATATCCAGTATAAAGGATACGGGACTATATAAAATTCCAAATGCCAGCACATTAATATGAAAGCCCGGAACCTTTGCCCCAAGCGCTTCACTTAAGGCGTTGCTTTGCAAAAACAGTGATAGTATAAATAACATAATTCCACTGTTCACTATCGTAATAATAATGCTCTGAAGCGTATGTTTCTTTTTATAATGCCCAATTTCATGTGCCAGTACGGCGGTGACTTCATCTTCTGTCAGATCATTTATTAAAGTATCGTACAACACGATCCTCTTTTTCGGTCCTAAGCCGGAAAAAAAGGCATTGGCCTTTGTACTTCTTTTTGACCCATCCATCACAAAAATATTGTCAAGTTTAAACCCCGTCTTAACACTCAATTTTTCAAGCTTATCGCGTAAAGAACCTTCTTCCAGCGGCTTTTGCTTATTGAATAACGGTAGAATAAGGGATGTATAAAACATAGCGGTAAACAAGGAAAAAACCACGATTATGGCCCAGGCTATCAGCCAGAAATAGTTTTGGGTCAGTGTGTAAACCCAAACAATAAGACTTAAAATGCCCCCACCTACGATAGCAGTGATTAACCAACCCTTCAACGTGTCCAGTACAAATGTTTTGGGAGTGGTTTTATTGAACCCAAATTTTTCTTCAATAACAAAAGTAGAATAAATAGAAAATGGCATGGTCAACAGATCAGATGCCAATCCGATAATTCCAAAGAAAAGTAAAGCTATCAATACTGCACTATCCGTTACTGAACGCACTAAAGTATCCAGCCATCCGAAGCCTCCCATAAATAGCATCAGCATAATTAATACGGTGCTGAATGTACCTGTTATCTGTGAAAATCGCTGTTTTACCTTGTAATAATCCTGAGATTTTTTGTATTCTTCATCACTGTATATACCTTTTAACTCATCCGGCAGAGTATTACTTAACTGTCTTGTATTAAGCCAATCAAGATATAGCTCGAAAAAGTAATCGAAAATAAGAATGAAAATAATGATCCAAAAAACTGTGTTTCCCATTTAAAGAATATAATGCCACGTTAAATCATGAAGCGTTTACAAAGATATTATTATTCTTTAACTCACAAACAGTTATTCGGATAACACTACTTTCATGAGGTAGATATTAAGCGGATATCAAATGAAATGACTGCAAAAGGAGGAATTTTACCCGATGTGCCTTTTCTTCCCCAACCTAATTCCGGGGGAACCCAAAACTTATAGCGACTTCCTTCTTTCATTAAAAGTACACCTTCCTTAAGTCCGTCAATTAATTCTTCGTATTTTACTTCATCCGGTTGATTTTTTCGATAGGTGTCTTCCAGAATTGTTCCGTTTAATAACAGAGCTCGCTGATGAATAACTAATTTACTGTATTCATCCGGGATATTGCCGTTTCCTTCCTCAATTACCTGGTATTGTAAACCTGAATCTGTTTCAATCACATCTTCTTTTTTCCTGTTCTTTTCCAGAAATTCCTCCCCGGTTTTCTTATGAAGTCCTGCACCTCCCCGGTTTTTTAATTTTTGTTCGCGTTTAGCCAAAATTCTCGTTTTTAAACAGATTATTCTGTACATATTTTACAGTCCGGTTCATTTCTATAAACTGAACCAGGCTCCTGTAACACTTTCCACAACTTATAGATGCACCCGTCATCAACCTGATATCTTCAACTGAGGCATCCGGATGCTTCTTAAGTGCTCTTTTTACATCAGCACCACTCACCCTGTTACACGTACAAATCATACCATAAAACTACTGCAAATCAGTATATTCATAAAAAGTCATACTACCTGATTACTAACATTTTTTCCAAATGAATTGTTTTTTCACGTTTGAGGTCATAAATTTGATTAAGCAACCAAAACAATACGAAAATGAAAAAGTCACTGTTTTTAGTTTCAATGAGTATATTATTTGCGGCCTGTGCTCCTGTTTATTTTCCAAATCAGCTACAAACTCCATTACTGCAGGATCAGGGAGAAGCAACAGTTTCAGCGTCCCTTGGCACATCAACTTTCGATATGCAGCTGGCCTATTCTCCCATTAAGCATATTGACTTAACGGGCGATTTCTCCGTCGCCAATGGGAATGATCATGAACATCTGCAGTTTGAAGGAGGCATGGGGGTTTATCAGACCATTAATAATGCATTACATCTGGAACTTCTTGGTGGTGGTGGTGCCGGTTATTCCACCACAACCACGCAGGGAACTTTTGGAGAACATAACGAAGGAGCCTTCTCTAGATTTTATATCCAGCCGAATGTTTTTGTGGTCAGCGATTATGTTGAAGCAGGCCTGGCAACCAGAGCATCCTTTATTTCATTCAGGGAGTTTGGAACAGGAGTTTATGTTGAACCAACTTTTGTCGGCCGCTTCGGCATTGAACATTTGAAATTTCAGTTGCAGGCCGGGTTATCCTTTAACGTTAATGACAATTCCGTTTTGGACTATAATCCTTTTATTTTTAATGTCGGACTGGTTTATACATTTCATCACAGAAGCAATCCCTGATTCAGCTCTATAATGGAGCATCAGGCTCTTTTGCCATGTGATTGTAAGTCAGCTTTATAAGTAGTCCGGGCATAAATTTACTCAGAAAGACGGTTAATTTACCTTCAACAAAGGTAAGAATCAGCGTGCGTTTGCGCTTTATCACAGCCTTGTAAATGTGCCGTGCTACTTCTTCCGCACTCATCATTTTATCTTCTTTTCTGGGCGTTTCACCCTGAGAAGATCCATCAGCTGTCAAGGCAGAAAACCTGACATTTGAAGCCGTAAAGCCTGGTGCAGCAATCAATACGTGAAGCCCCTTTTTAAGATTTTCGGTTCTTACCGTATTTAAAAAACCATGCATGGCAAATTTTGAAGCGGAATAACCGGTCCGCCCGGGCAAACCAACATAACCGGCTATGGATGAAACACCGACCAATGAACCTTTGCTTTTTAAAAGATAAGGTAACGCATACCTGGTACAATATACGGTTCCCCAAAAGTTTACATCCATTAAGCGTTTCAATACAGAAAGTTCCACATCCATGAAATTAGCACGCATGGAAATACCTGCATTATTTATCAAAACATCTACTCTTCCAAATTTTGAAACGGCCCTTTCCACAATATTTTTACAGTCACTTTCAATGCTCACGTCCGTTTTAACCGCTAGCACCTCAACACCGGATTTTTCAAGCTCAACACTCACTTCATTAAGCTTATCCAGCGAACGCGCCGCCAGTACCAAATGGGATCCTTTTGCGGCGTACTGACGAGCCAGTGCAAGACCGATTCCTGAAGATGCCCCAGTTATGATAACAACCTTATCTTTCATCCTTTTTATATTTTTGGATCAACAAAAGTAAGATTTGAAAATTAAATTACATATCGCACATTAAACTTTTATCTGAAACCCTGCAATGACACGATTTTTTTTAACTTTGCTTTAACTTAATAACATGTAAACTATGATACAACGCATACAAACACTTTATCTGTTTTTAGTAGTGGTACTGACCGGAGTAATTTTATCTACCAATATTCTGAGTTTTACCAACACGGGAATTATTTTTTTAAGCCCTTACAGACTTTATAACGAAACCGGAATAACCATAAAAGAGGCCATGCCGTTAGCGACGCTATTTCATCTGAGCTTCATATTAGTTGCAACAGCAATATTTTTTTATAAAAAAAGAGTTATACAAATTCGTATTTCCATATTCAGTCTTGTCTTATATTTAGGATCATATGCTTTGATCGCATATTATTATTTTACGTTCAAAAAAGATTTATCTTTAGAGTTCAATTCTTTCAAAATTGGTGCTGTTCTTCCACTAATAAATGCTATATTGCTTTATTTAGCGGTGAGGAGCATAGGAAAAGATGAAGCATTAGTAAGATCACTGGATAGAATAAGATAAACATTAAAAAGTAGCGGTACTTTTAAAAATTATAAAAATGGCAAAAACAAACTCAATTGAGGAAACAAAACACAATCTGATCACAACCGGAACCAAAATCAAGGGTGAATTATCAGCAGAAGGCGATTTAAGAATCGATGGAATTGTTGAGGGAACAATTAATTGCAAAGGGAAATTGGTTGTTGGTCCGGAAGGTTCACTAAAAGGCGAAATAACCTGCAAAACAGCAGAAGTTATGGGTGCAATTGAAGGAAAGCTTTTAGTCAATGAGCTGCTGTCTATTAAAGCTACTGCCAAAATAAACGGAGACATTAAAACGTCCCGTCTGGCTATAGAACCGAATGCGGTCTTTACCGGCACCTGCGACATGGGAAAACCGGTAGTTCCAAGCCCATCCACCAAAGATTTAACTGATAAGAAAAAATAGAAATGAGTCCCCACAAAATTCGCAGAGCCTACAAATTTATGGGTCTGTACGCGTTAGCCTTATTTGTATTACATAATGTAATCAATGCAATTGTTCCGCATCTTTCCATCCTGAAAGAGCTGGTGATTATACATGTTATCATTTATGCAATGTGCGTACTGGATTATGCTGTTTCTAAATTTCTTATTGATCATAACAGATCATATAAGCTGCTCATTGTTTTGGGAAGCATAACTGCGAAAATGTTTGTTGCCCTGACTGTTATTTTGCTATTTTATTTTTTGAAGGAAAACAATATGAATACCTATATCTTTTCTTTCCTGATTGTTTACTTACTTTACCTACCCGTTATTACTTACTTCTTTGTTAAGGATTTTAAATAAGCGTTTATAAGTATGTTCATTTCAAATTATACTGAATCTTTCAAAACAAAACATATTCTTATTATTGGCGATGTAATGGTGGATTCCTACTTATGGGGAAGCGTCAAACGTATTTCACCGGAAGCACCCGTTCCGATATTAAGTCGTTCCAGAAGAGAACACCGACTGGGTGGTGCTGCCAATGTTGCAAGAAATATTAAACATCTCGGAGCTACTCCATTGATCTGTAGTGTAATTGGAGACGATATAAACGGTTCAGAATTCAGATCATTGTTAGCAGAAAAGAATCAGATAACAGACCGTTATATCGTTAGCGATCCGGACCGTCCCACTACCATAAAAACAAGAATTATCAGTGGTGGACAACAGTTACTGCGACTTGATGATGAGGTTACCGATCCGCTTTCCAGTACAATTGAAGATGAACTGGAAAAGTCCATTGAGCGATGCCTTAACGAAAATAGTGTTGATGCAGTAATTATTGAAGATTATGATAAAGGTATTATTTCTGAACAATTGATTACTAAAATCAACGAACTGTTCGTTCCGCTATCCGTTCCGGTCTTTGTTGATCCGAAACGGAAAAATTTCTTTTCATACAAAAATGTTACGCTGTTCAAACCTAATTTCAATGAATTCTGTGCCGGTATTAACAAAGATCTGGAAAAAGATAATATCACAGAAATTGAAAAACAGGCACATATCTATAAGGAAAAATTCAATATTAAAAACATGCTGATCACGCTCTCTGAACATGGTATGTTGCTCAGTGGAGAAGAAAACCTACACATTCCTGCCCAGAAAAGGGACATCGCTGATGTATCAGGTGCCGGTGATACAGTGATCAGTGTTATTGCTTTGTGCTATGCTGCAGGAATGCCTATGGAAATGGCAGCAAAAGCTGCAAACATAGCGGGTGGACTGGTATGTACAAAATCAGGTGTCGTCCCGGTTGATCTGGATGAATTGCTTAAAGAATGTGACCGGATTTATAATATTTGACACAACTCACTTTTTACGAAGGAGGACTATTTCACAATTTTTCAATCTTTAAGCCATACAGTTGCTGCATTCTGGAGATAACTTTTACCTCTTCACTTAAACGAATGGCAATATCAATAGTACAGGCCAGTTCGAATACCTGGGTCTTAATTTCAGGATTTTCTTCTTTCAATAATCGCATAACATCGTTCATTAAAGGATATTCGAACATTAACCGGTACAAAACTGTAACAATACACTCTTTGATTTCAGCCTGAGCTAAAGCATCCTGCGCAGCAAGTTTGTAAGCATTTATCAAACCACTAACTCCAAGCTTGATACCGCCGAAATAACGAATTACAACGATCAAAACATCTGTTATATCAAAAGAGAGAAGCTGACCATAAATTGGTTTACCTGCGGTTCCCGATGGTTCACCGTCATCATTATGACGATACTGTTCGCCTTCGGGACCTAACCTGTAGGCATAACATACATGACGTGCATCATAAAATGTTTTCCGGTATTGTTCAATTAATTCCTTTATTTCATTCTCAGAATCAACAGGATGAGCATGAGCAATAAATTTGCTACCTTTTTCTTTATACAATCCTTCGGAATGTGTTGCGATCGTTCTGAATGTATCTTTTATCATCTAAAACCGTATTTCTTTAAGTTGCTGTCTACCCATATCCAGCAAATACAGACGATCCGGCTTCAGTACAAAATTGTATTCCAGCAATTGCCGGCGAGTTGATTCATTATAAACCGATGGTGCCGACTGACCTGTCTTAACTTCAATCACACAAAATTTTCCATGCCTGGTTGCCGTAAAATCTGGAATGATCTTAATTACTTTTTGACTACCATCCTCAATCAGTTTATAATTATATTGTTTCTGATACCGAATATTTTTAAACCCTTTACGTGAAAGAACTTTCTGAGCCTTAGCTTCAAGCTTCTTCCCGAGTTTCATCCGCTTTTTCTGCCTCTGGTTCAACCGATACTGATTGAACACAAGCCTGAACAAATAAAACGAAAGTACTACGAGTAATATAATTATTCCGTAAAGCCAGTATTCATTCATCCTCAATGCCTTCCTTAAAAAACAACTCCTCAGTTATTGCCGTGATACGACGTTCAGCTGCACCTTGATACGTTGCGTTATTCTCGGATACTTTCTTACCACTTCGATCCAGGAAATCAATAAACTGTTGATAATACAGCTTTGCCTGCTTTTTATTGTCCAAATCAAAGTCGTACATTGATCCAAGATAAAACAATGCAAGCACAGCCTGCGTTGAATCGGCTTCCAACGCTTTATCAAATTTCTGTTCTGCCAAATCATATAATTTCAATGCCCTGTTACTTATGCCCATTTGCAGATAAAGCTCTGCGATTACCTTATCCTCAGGTGTCAGCAAATCCATAGCCTTTTGCAGATAAGGCAAAGCCAAAACATTATCACCGGTATAACTCAATGCACACCCCAGAAAGAAAGCTACATCGGCTGAATTCTCATTATCACTTATATACCGTTTCAATAAACCGATGGATTTATCATACTGCTCTGTTTTAAAATATGCTATTCCGAGATACTTTTTAATGTTATCATCAGAAGTATTCCTTTTATAAGCTTTTTCAAGAAAATACGCCGCACTCTTAAAATCGCCTCCTTTGTAAAACGTCATTCCATCGAAGTAATAGAAGAAATAATCATAAGGATATTTATCCATACCTTTCTTACATATCTCCTGAACAAACGCCAGATTTCCCAAATTATAATTAATCTTAACCAGACCACGCTGCACTTTTAAATTTTCAGGATCAGCAGTATAAGCTTTTCGGAGTATCTCGTCTGCATTTCTTAAACGCTTGGAGGCGATATAAGCATCAGATAACCGTATCATATACTGCACATTTAAAGAATCCTGCTGATGTGCAAACCTTAAGAGCTTGATTGCATTGTAATTCTTATCGAATGTGAGGTAGAGGCTGGCAAGAGGTAAATATGTTCTGGTCATCGATGAATCTGACCGAATAACCATTTCATAATATTTCAATGACTGATCCAGATAGCCTGCTTCATAACATATATCTGCCAATTGTAAGCCCAGTTCAGTATTAAAACCATTATCGGTAATATATTCTGTCAGCTTCCCGGCAGCTTTTTGCGATGAACCGGTCTTATCAAGAGCATAAGCCAGATAAGAAATTTCTATTCTATTCAGATCAGGTTTCTGATCCAGAAGTTCAATAACGCTTCTGTATTCACCTTTTATCATATACAGGTTCAGCGAATCACGTGACTGAGCAAAACCTGAAAAAACAATAAATGCTAAAAAACTACTGACTACGAGATATTTCATGTGGGTTTGTTTCAAATAATAACGCAGGAAAACTGATTCATGTATGTGAACAGTTAAATTACTATCCTTTCAAAAGTAGCTACAATTAACGAAGTTCAAAAACATAAACTGTATAAAATAAAAAAGGCTACACCGCTGTGTAGCCTTTTTCTCTGTTTGTTGACCTACTGAGCTTAATAATCGCATTAAGCTATATTTTTATATTACTCGAATAATCTTTTTATAATTTTTAATCCGCCCTGTGTTCCTTTTGCCACAAAAATGTATTCATCCTGAACAGTAACATAGTTTGCAGATGCATCTTCAATATCTTCATCCCAAACGTAAAGCGGTTCAACAATAACGGGATCCTCACCATAGGTTATAGTCGGCTTTTTACATACAACCAGTCCGTCAGCACCGTTAGCAAGGTAAATATATTCATCATCCACGCTTATTCCATTGGTATTTCCGTGATTTAACAATTTAGGAGAAGACTGCAATACTACCATTTGTTCAAATATGTCAACAGCCACAAATCCGCTGGCCCCCATTGAAACATAACAATAGCGGGAATCATTTTCCATAAAACAAGTTGCTTTACCCGAATACATGTCAGCCTCGTTAGCAACATTATGGTATAATGAACCTAAAGAAATGACTGTTTCATTCTCAGTATCATTGACACCTATTCTATAAACATGAAGTTTTGCGTCTTTACCACCTTCAAGTGATACATGGAATTTTCCCATGGTATAACCGTTGGTAGCTGAAAATTTAGCGTTTGAGAAATAATCTGTTCCATCATCACGATAGCCTTTCTTAAAATTAAGGGCAAACGTTCCACCACCAGAATTTCCTGCTGTCACCATTAACCAGTCACCTGCTTCTTTAATACCATTTACAGATGCTACATTTTTAATAGTAATAATATCTAATGTAAGGGCACTACCTGAATCTGCAACTACATCACCCTTATTATCAAGTTCAACAGGTATTATCACAGCTCCCTTTTTAAATGAAGATCCACCCAACCACATAAGTTTACCGGCATGATAAACTTCACACACGTTGATATCAATATCATTAAACAAGATTTCATTCACAATTGATGGATTTTCTGAATCAGTCAGATCCAGTACTACTAAAGCACCACCGTGTGCAGATCCACTAAGGTTGTAAGTAACGTAAGCTTTCACTTCAGAGTTAACCTTGAACACCTTAACATAACTTGCACTTAACATTTCACCGTTAATAACCGGAGAGTTCACAGTTGATTCCAGTAAAAAGTTTTCAATTGAAACTTTTACACTTTTCAACTGCACCTGTGTATCGTCATAATACTGTGTAAAAGGAACCTCAACTCCCTGATAATTAATACTTGAAGAAAATTCACCTTCTCCATTTACCACTATATCAGAATATTCACCAAAAGAGACAACCGGATCCTCCTGCTTTTCACAGGATGCTACCAGCACGCCTCCAAAAATTAGTAACAGAAAGTAAATTAAGTTCTTCATCTCTAATGATTTTAACAATATTATAACATAATGTTATCACAAAGATAAACAAACTCTTTTAATTTACAAATTATTTACATTAATTTTTTACTTTGGAAACAATAATGAATAAAACTTTAAGTTAAGTATAATTTTTTCAATAGAAAAGGCTTACATAAACCCTTGTTTCTGAAGCACATCGAGCAGTAAACCAGAAAATAGCTCATTATCGGCTTTTTTGTAACGCACGTCTGTGAATACCTGCGCGAGGGTTTCTTTTTTATTTTCATCCACAAATCTTTTGTTTTCAGAAAGCGATTCTTTAAACACATAAAATTCGTGAATTTGTTCTTCAGAATAGTCATGATAAATTTCTTCATGCACAACTGCTTCCAGTGGCAAACGATCAGTTTGTTCAGGGTTTTCATCGGGCCATCCAATAGTTACAGTCGTAACAGGAACAACACCCTTGGGTAAGTTCAACACTTCAATAATCTGCTGAGCAGTATAAGTTGTTGTTCCCAGATAACAAATACCCAACCCTTTGTCTTCTGCAGCCACACAAACATTCTGTGCCACAAGTAATGCATCAATTGCCGCTGTCATAAACGACAGAAAATTATCATATCCCGGTTCAGCATTATTTATTTTACACCATTTATTGAAGCGGTTAAAATCTGCGCAAAAAGTCAGGACTACCGGTGCATTTTTTATCATCGGCTGATTAAAGTGACAGGGAGACAATTTTTCTTTTACCTCCTGAGATTTTGTTACAACAATGCTGTACACCTGCATATTACCCGTTGTTGATGCCCTGCAACCGGCTTCAAGAATGGTATTGAGTAACTCCTCTCCTATCTGCTTTTCGCTGTATTTCCTGATGGATCTGTGATTCAAAATAGTATTATTCATTTATTATATTTTTGACTCAGAACTTTAAAATCTTAAATATTCGTCTCGCGAGCTTAAGGGCAACCGGATATTTTGTCCATTTCCAGCGGTAGTTAATCTCCTCTTCGCTACCAAACCGCGCTTTGAAGTCCCTTACTCCATATGGAACATCTGGTATTCCACCTCCCATAAAATCAAACCTTTCAGCCTTCAATTCCCCGGCTTTCTGAATTCCTCCCCACGTTGCCATAACACTCGGAAACAAGTGTTTATACGTTTGGTGTAATCCTCCAATGTACCATTCATAATATGTTTTACCGGGGTTTCCGGCCAAAAGAATTCCACCGATCACCATTCTGTCGTATTTAATTGCCAGAGTCTGAATGCAATCATTATGTCTGCCAAGCCGATAAGCAGAAACAAAGAAACTTTTATCCGGTAATGGCTTTCTCACCTTATGCTTATACAATTCCCTGAGGATACCATAAAAGGTGTTTAATTCATAAATATCTGCAAAAGGTTCTACTGTTACACCTGCGTCCAGCCCCTTATTTATCTGTCGCTGCTTCGACTCACTCAGGTTTTGAAATGTATCGAAAGAACCAAAATCTATATATAGATTAATTCTTTCCTGAGGCACAAAATTGAATTCTGACAATGTTCTATCCAGCTTTTCATCCTTTTTACAGTTTCTGAATTCAGTATAAAATACTTTATCGCTATACGCAGATTTAAATTCAACCAGTAAATCCTGTAATACCTCTTCTCTCGCCGATTTTATGACAGGACTTTGCATTACCAATGCCCGTCTTCCAAACTGCCATAAAAAATATGATCTGATAATGACAACCAGCATCAATCCGTCAATTCTGTCATCGGTATAATGTACAAAATACACGGGATTGTATCCTTTTGTCAAAGAATATAAATTGAAGATCAGCGGGTAATGGAACACAGATTCCGGCGATTCGCTTTGCAAAAAAGACAGAATCTCTTTCTCTGCTTCATCAGGAATAATATTTTCGTATTGTTTAACCAATGCCTTTAAATTGTTTAAAGAATTCTTTTTTTAAAAGTACCTCTTTTAAATTTTCCAGATTTGAATTTTCAATAAGCCAGTAAATAAAGGCGCTTAAATTAATATAATCCCTTGAGAAATCTTTGTAATTATTCTGCTCATTTTTAGACTTCAGCAGTTCATCAGCTTTATTTATCACATTACCAAGGGCTGATTCACCGCACCTGAAGTTATAAACAAGTTGATAATCCATTTCCAATCTGTCTGTATAACTTCGTCCCACAGGATCACAATATATGGCAGGAACATTTAAACAGGCTGCTTCACTCGCCATAGTTGCACTTTCACCGATAAATAAATCTACTGTTTGCAATGTTTCATGAATCTTTTCCACCGGCCCATTATATCTATACTTTGTAAGCTCAGATGGCAAGGTCTGTTCGGATGAAATTATGATATCTGCATTATTTTTAAAATGTTCCACAAGTTTTATCTTTTGGTTTACGGACAAACCATTTCGGAAAAAATCGTGCGTGGCATTCCACGAAACAAACCTAAAGAACACAGTTGGTTTGTCTTTCGGTTTGGCATTCGTTATAATATTTCCAGGCAGATACGAAAGCTCATGTAACCCCGGATATTTAACATGTTTATTGCCAAGATGCAGTAGAAATGGTTCAGGCGTAAATATTAGGGTTGACCCCAGCCTGTAAAACATAACCTGCTCTCTGTTTTCCGTATCATCAAAAACAAAGTGTTTCTTACCGGTTATGCCGCATGCTAAAGATGCATACGGAGATGCTCCACTTAAAATAATATCAGGTTTAAACTTCCGGATCACACGGAACAAATGCCAGGAATTTATAAAAAGGCCTGTTAATTTACCCGCCTTTGATGTATAGTGTTTTCCCGTTTCTAAAGAAGGAAGATTAAACACAGCCAGTAATTCATCACACCGGTCTTTATTCCTGTATGAAAACAATACATCGTGTCCTGATGAAATAGCCTGTCGAGCCGGTTTCACAAACAGATGCACAAACGAAGGATGTCCTATATCAAATAATATCCGCATTAAAATCTGTATGAAAAGCCCACACTCGTCAACTGCTTAATCTGTATTCTTTTGGAATATATCTTGTTACCTGAACTATCATCTCCGATGTAAATTTTCTCTTCATCATCGTACTTTAAATTTACGTAGAATCTAAGAGAAAAAACATGGCTAAACTTATATTCATATTCACCTTCCCAGTCAACATCAATATTTTGCGGATTTTTGACATAATTAGAGAAGAGATAAAGGTTTGAATTCACATGCATTTCGCTGTTGATATTCCATTTTAGGTTGGCTTTTATATAGGCACCAGCCTCCGTCTTTGAGCGTTTTCCGGCTTCCACCCCGAATTTCTGTTCATTAATTTTTGCCGTATCACTAACCAGTGTATTTTTCATGGTAAGTGGCGATATCAGCACAGAAAGTAAATTCTTTTTATACTTATAATCCAAACCAATTGAAAGGTATGTTTTAGCCGGAGAAAGGAAACCCGATATCGGATCAGACCTTTCAGAGCCATTGTAATCGTATCCGTAAAGCAGCTGGGTTTGAAAATCAAAATCGAGCGTATAATACCAGCTCTTAAATGCTTTGTAACCAAGTTTAGAGCTTAGTTTTAACCGGTCATCAGTTTTCCTGAACAGTTCATCCTTGTCGAACTGTTTAATGGCTCCAAGTTTTAACTCAAATTCATTCTCCCATTTTACATTCTTTTTATTATAATCCGCTTCAAACCTGCCAATACCAAGGAGTGACACTGAACTCTCATCCCCTTTTGCCCAATATTTGGTAAACGTTTCATTGGCCTGTAAGGCCCCATATCCTTTAACGTTCCACGGATTCTTTATCTGGTCAAAACCAGTAATCTTTCTAACATAATCCCTTTCCTCACCTGAAAAGTTCTTATAGTCCAGTTCCACGTTACGGATAAAAGGCATGTACACCGTATCCGATATATTTGGTGGATCAGGCAGCTGATTCCAATGAAGATCTATATAGGAAGGATTATCATAACTTATGAAAGTTCTCGTCTCGTTCCATATTTTATTTTCAACCTGTACTGTTGTATCAATCATCACGGAATCAAGCTTATATGGAAAGGTATCCACATCAAGCATCAACTGTTTTTTCTTCCACAGATCAGGATATTCAAGATTATGATAGGTAACATAATCCAGTCCGTAATAATTTAATATAAGACCCGGAATGACAGGTTTGTAGCGATATACATTAAAATGTATGTGTTCATCAAATTTTTTCCACGACTTATATATTAATTTCAGCTGTTCATCGTACGTAAGATTACTATGAATATAATTGAAATTATACATATCAGGATACTCCACGAAATGAGGCAAATCCGGAACAATATAACCATCTTTACCCGGAATATATGGTTTAGCATTTTGAATGACCCGTTGAGCTGCAGAATCCTCCATAAGGCTGTCTATCTGACTCAGAATAACCTTTACTGAATCACTTAACAGAAAGGTATCCGGTTTTAATACCAGTGATGTGTCCTGCTGCAAATTATAATTCCGGTAATATTTAGTCATTTCATTACCATATCCGTTTAATGTAATAAACAGATTACAGATTATATAAAGTATCAGGTAGCGATTGTATCGATTCATACCTTAAACAAAGGCGTTTTGAATAAGCCGCAAGTTATAAAAATGTTTGTGCTTACACAATACGAAATATCAATATCTAAAGTCGTTCTTATATCCAAAGCTTACCACAGCATTAATCAATAAATCTTTTTAAATTTGCGGTTCTTAAAATGAAACGGGAAATTGTAAATATTGTTTTATTGGGAAGTGGAAATGTTGCCACTCACCTGGGTTTGCATCTGCAAAATATAGGTTATAATATTATTCAGGTTTACAGCAGAACAGAGAAAAATGCCATGATACTGGCGAACCGATTGAATACCGACTACACTTCTGATCCGGAACAACTTAATCAGCAGGCAGACTTGTATCTGATTGCAGCAAAGGATGATTCCATAGCCACAATTGCCTCATTTAACATCCTGAAAAATAAGTTCCTGGTTCATACTGCAGGGAGTGTAAGATCGGATATTTTTATACCATACACGGATAAGTATGGCGTACTATATCCTTTTCAGACATTCACAAAAACCAGAGAAGTTAATTTTAAAATCGTACCGGTTCTGGTTGAGGCCAACACTCCGGATCTTGAAAATGAATTAATAACTCTGGCGGAAAAACTTTCAGAAAAAGTCTTAAAAGCAAGCTCTGATCAACGGGCTATGTTACATATATCGGCTGTATTTGCCTGTAATTTCACAAATCATATGTATGCCATAGCTGCAGACCTGCTTAAAAATAATGATCTTTCGTTCGATCTTCTGCAACCTCTGATTATGGAAACTGCAGAAAAAGTTATGTCAATCCGTCCTGCTGACGCTCAAACCGGTCCTGCCGTACGATTCGACCGGAATATTATGGACCAGCAAATGACAAAACTGAATGAAGTCCCGGTTTATCAGGAGATTTACAGAATTATGAGTGAAAGTATTCAGAACCTTCAAAATAAGAAGTAATGGCAAAAAAGAATTTTAAAGAACTTTTACCGGATATTAAAGCATTTGTTTTTGATGTGGATGGCGTATTATCCGGTGGTCAGATTGTATTGCATCCCAACGGGGAACCTATGCGGACAGTTAACATCAAGGACGGATATGCCATGCAACTGGCTGTAAAAAAAGGATACCCTATTGCTATTATAACTGGAGGAAATACGCGAAGTGTAAGGATGCGTTACAAAAGACTCGGAGTTAAAGATGTGTATATGAAATCGGCTGAAAAGATTCACGATCTGAATCATTTTCTGGAAAAACATCAGCTGGATGCCAAAGATGTGATGTACATGGGAGATGACATTCCTGATTATCCGGTGATGCAGGCTTGTGGCTTTCCGGTTTGTCCCTCCGATGCAGCGCCTGAAATAAAAGCAATCTCACTGTATATTTCAGATAAAAAAGGCGGTGAAGGCTGTGCCCGTGATATTATCGAGCAGGTAATGAAAGCACAGAATAAATGGATGGATGAACATGCTTTCGGTTGGTAAAAATTATTTATGCGATAAATATGCCCGGTAGTTTCCGGAAGGGATGAACTCCAAATCCTCTGCATCGTAATTATATGCATAAACCCAACAACCATGTATAACAGTTCCGTTATTAAGCTGAACAGGCAGTTTTAATCTATGATATTCCCATGGTTTTGGAAATTCAGGAGAACATTCTTCATATTTGTCCAACTGATAAAACAATTGAATAGCCTCTTTCAGCAAATACACCTCACCACAAACTTTCTCATCCTGATTGTCTGTTGGTATGAAACCGGGATAACCATTAATTTCGTAAAGTCTGCCGGTCATGTAAGCTTCACCAAGAGGCATACCGTATTTTAATACCAGTGCATTCATTTCTTTATTGACGCTGGCAATAAGTGTTCCATATATAAATAAAAATTCTTCTTTCAAGCCTTTGTACTTAAATTTCTATATATTATTTCCACTCCAAAATAACAAAAAAGGATGGCATAATGTTATAAGATTATCTAATTTACATTTCTGATTAAGTATTGATTAAAACCATTAACACACTGATAATACCAGATTATGAAAACAAATATTCCCCAAACCGTAGACGAGTACATTATAAATGCCCCTTTAGACATACAGGAAAAATTACAGCAACTCAGAGAAATCATTAAAGATGTAGCTCCCAACGCTACAGAAAGAATCAGTTATCAAATGCCTGCATTTGCACAAAATGGTATACTGGTTTACTTTGCAGCCAATAAAAATCATATTGGCTTCTATCCTACTGCATCTGGCATAAAATTTGCTGAGCCTGAACTAAAATCCTTTAAATATTCAAAAGGAGCGATACAGTTTCCTCATGATCAGGATTTACCGGTTGATCTTATTCGTAATATTGTCCGATTCAGATTAGAGGAAAACACACATAAAATTAAAAAATGAAGGAATAAACTAAATCAATTATCTTAACGATCTAAATGTAAAAATATGAAAAAGCACACCCCACAATTCAGATTAACTGCATTTTTACTTGCAGTCACAGTTTTATTCTCAGGTTGTGTTAGTTCCACAGTCATCAGAACAATTCCTGAAGGCGCGAAACTTTACATGAATGACGAGATAGTTGGAACAACACCATACAAGCATTCTGACTCTAAAATTCTGATGTCTGAGACCCAAATCAGGATTGAAAAGGAAGGATACGAACCTTTTTTTACTACCCTTACAAAAGACGAAGAGATTGATCCCGGAGCAATTGTGGGGGGCATTTTCCTTACGTTCCCTTTTATTTGGGCATTAAGATACAAACCGGTACATACATATGAACTGATTCCTTTATGGCCTGAAGAAAGTATCATTGAAAATCTGGAACAAAAGGATATTCAACTTACTGAACCCAATGATTCTGTTCCCGTTCAGAACCCGGCTGTAAAGATTGTAAAATAAATTTTACTTCTTTACGTCCACGAGTGCACCTGAAATAATTTTATCCACTACCTCTTCATCCAGCAATGTGGTGGTATCGCCCAGATTTGTGGCATCTCCTTCGGCTATTTTCCTTAGTATCCTGCGCATAATCTTACCACTACGCGTTTTGGGAAGACCGGGAACGAGTTGCACTAAATCGGGGCGTGCGATGGGACCAATTATTTTTGAAACCCCCTGTTTTACACTTTTTCGTATACCTTCCTCGCCTCCTGTAGAAAGTTCTCCACAAACAATATATGCATAAATTCCCTGTCCTTTAATAGGATGGGGATAACCAACCACAGCTGATTCATTTACCAGAGGATGTTCATTAATGGCATTCTCAATTTCAGCAGTCCCTAACCGGTGACCCGAAACGTTGATAACATCATCCACGCGCCCAAGAATTCTGTAATAACCGTCTTCATCGCGCTTTACACCATCACCTGTAAAATACAGATTCTTAAACGTACTGAAGTATGTCTCCCTGAACCTTTCGTGGTCACCCCAAATTGTTCTTGCCATACCCGGCCATGGATATTTAATACAAAGGTTACCCTCTACAGAATTACCTTCAAGTTCATTCCCTTCTCCATCAACAATCATGGGCTGAATTCCCGGTAAAGGCAGAGTTGCAAACGAAGGTTTGGTTGGCGTAATACCGGCAATTGGAGAAATCATCACTCCACCGGTTTCAGTTTGCCACCAAGTATCCACAATGGGGCACTTATTTAATCCCACATGATCATGATACCAGTGCCATGCCAGTTCATTAATCGGCTCCCCTACGGAACCCAAAACCTTCAAAGTACTCAAATCCTTACTTTCCAGATATTCATTTCCTTTTGCCAGCAAGGAGCGAATAGCTGTAGGTGCTGTATAAAACTGATTAACCTTATGTTTTTTTACGATATCCCAGAACCTTCCTGCATCAGGCCATGTGGGAACACCTTCAAACATGAGTGTTTTGGCACCAGATAACAAAGGACCATAAACAATGTATGAATGTCCGGTGATCCAACCAATATCAGCTGTGCAGAAATAAACATCACCGCTGTTATATTGAAATACATTGGTAAAGGTATATGCAGAATAAACCATATAACCACCTGTAGTATGGACAATTCCCTTTGGTTTCCCTGTTGATCCTGACGTATATAAAATAAATAACGGATCTTCCGCATCCATCTCAACCGCTTTACATTCATCAGACTGCCCGTTAACGATATCGTGCCACCATATGTCACGGCCACCCTTCATAACAATGTCAGAACCGGTACGTTTCAGAACCACCACATTTTCAATGGAAGGGCATGTCTCGAGGGCTTCATCCGATATTTCTTTTAATGGCGTTATCTTATTCCCTCTGTAACCACCATCAGCGGTTAGAAGCAACTTAGCATCCGCATCATTAATTCGTTCCTGTAATGCATTGGCGGAAAAACCTGCAAATACGACAGAATGAATAGCTCCAATCCTTGCACAGGCGAGAAGGGCAATTGCAAGTTCAGGTACCATAGGCATATATATAGCAATCCTGTCTCCCTTTTCCACTCCTAGTTGCTGCAATGCATTGGCAAATTTGTTAACCTCAGAAAATAATTCATTATAGGTTAGTGTCTTTGATACTTCCGAAGGGTCGTTGGGTTCCCATATTATTGCAGGTTGATTTCCATACGTAAAAAGATTACGTTCAAAAATATTTTCCGTAATGTTAAGTTTACCGTTAACAAACCAGTTTACATCAGGCTTTTCAAAATTCCAGTCTATAACTTTATCCCAACGTTTTCGCCAGTAGAAACAATCGGCCTGCGCTGCCCAGAATTCATCCGGATTTGCAATACTCTTTTGATACTCATGAATGTATCCTCCCAAACTGTGGATTTTATTAATCATTTTAAATCAGAATAAGGTTAAACATCGATTTATCAATTTAAACTAATTTAAAATAACAATCTGCAAAGTGATACAGTTCAAACTTTTATCATATCGTAATGCTTCGAAAAAAAAGCCTGTGTAAAAAAATACACAGGCTTCACACTATTGTTGATAATTAATATTAATCAATTCCTTCACCTTCAATGGCTTCAACAGGCACAAACTCCAGATAGTCCATTTGAAACTGACCTGTTCTGGATGCTTTAATATGAAATTTATGTTCTTTAACTTCGTTAAAAGTATATATCCCAAGAATTCTTCTTAAAACATTTGAACTTAAACGCACGTTCACTGTAGCATTTGAATAAAAACCCCCATCTGACTTGTAACTGGAGGGCCCTTTCATGTATCCCCTGTTGCGCATGGTTTTGTCATTCTCGTATCCGTTCGGATCAGCCGAATTTGAACCGGGTAATTCATACCCTATTGAAGGATTGGTTGCCAAAATATTAAGATCCAAAGGAATACCCGTAGGCACTCCATCCCAGTACATCTGAACGGCTCCCCTATTACCGTTAGAATGATAGCACATCCGCACTTCGTATGTTCCTTTAGGAATAATAGGCGTTGTTATGGTAAATTCATACAATCCTTCCAGCAGGAATATCTCATCGCCCTGAAAATCGATAAGACGTGAGTCGTAGCAGTAATAAAAAAATACAGTCTGTTCAGAAAATTCTAACCGATCAACATATCCATGAGGAAGAATAAATCTGCTTCTGTTGTTCACTCCGTCTCCAATACCTCTCATGTTATTGTTTGTAAGTTCAGGAAAGAAGGAAGCCAGGTCCAGCCTCAGTCTTTTACTTGAAACTTCAGAAGCTACATTCAGGTCATACTGCAATATACCATCAATCTCATGGTAAACACCATTCAATGCATCATTGTCATAATCATCAGTCAGAGTAATAAATTCACCGGTTGTACTGTTGTAATTAAACACATTCGTTCTGTTACTGCTTCTTAATGTTCTGACTTCCATCAATGTCTTCGGACACATCATTTCCACATATTCATACATATCAAATGATTGAATAGTGTTAGATGTATTATAATAGTCAATAATAAACTTCGTACGACCAATTTGCTTGTTAATGAGATGGTAAGCAACAAATTTATTCAGGCTGTTTCTTGGATCTGTAATGTCTTCTACACCTGCATCTTCCGGGAAAACGGCATCATATACAGTTTTGGCATATGCTTTCATGTCTTCGAGGTTTTCAATTCCATGTGCTCGGTACGTGGAATCGCTTTCCATCAAGGCTGTATAGCCGTATTTTTTAAATTCAGGAACATAAATCGTCGTTCCCAAACGTTCCCTGGGTACATCATCATAATAATTATTCCAATAAGTATAACTATAAGATTCATCTTCAATTAAATTCAGCTTTTCATCAAGATGAGTAGCCTGTAGAACTTCTGAAAAAAGACTGAATTTTGGATCGTCATTTATAGCTTCTACCAGAGTTTTCTCCGTTGGCTTCAATACCTCTCCGATCACATGAATTATTCCATTATGCACTATTATATCAGGATTGAGAATTGGTGACGTCTTATTGACACGAATAGTATGATCCCCTGTTTGAAAACCGGAGAAAGTTACTGAAATATAACGTTTACTCATTGTAAGATATGGAAGTCTCCCTTCAAGAAAGCTTTCCGTTCCCAGTTCCTCATCTTTAATAATGTGATCATATGCAATTTTTTTCAGAGTATCAACTGAAAAATCCTCCAGCGAACTTCTTCCTTTTGATGCATAAAATTCATGCATGGCCTTATTTGTCGGCGCAAAACAAGTATATTGCCCATACGCGTTTAAAAGCCCCATAACCTCTGTCGTATCCAATAATTTTCTGAATTCAGAGAAGGAATCCGGACGGTTCATAAAATAACGTCCCATCATCTCTTCTTTAAACGTGTAATAACTGCTACGCGTTATATTGTCACTGTTGCAGGATACAAACAATACAGAGAAAAATAATGCTATGTATACCAGGGATTTAAACTGATAACCTGATTTCCTAAAATTTTTATTTACAATTTTACCAGTATTCATATTTTGTATTATCAGAAAGGTTTAATAAAAAGATTAATCCTACATATTTCTAAATAAAATACCACAAATTAAATTATAATTAAGCGCAATAATTGGTATAATTTCGAAATATCATGTCATATTTTCACAAAGATAATTCGAATTTCTCTTTATTAATTACATAAATATACAAAAAAAGAGCCGGACTAATATCCGGCTCTTAAAAGCATAGAATTTAAATATTTTAACCAAGGAAGGATATCAAAACTCCTGCTGCAACGGCAGACCCAATCACACCCGATATATTACTTGCCATACAATATTGCAATACATGATTACTGGAATCTTTTGTTAAGGCAATTTCATTGGCAACCCTTGAAGCCATTGGAACCGCACTTAAGCCTGTGGCTCCAACAAGTGGATTAATCTTTTTCTTGCTGAAAAGATTATAAATCTTCACCGCATAGATACCTCCGGCAACGGAGATTGAAAAGGCAATAAAGCCACCTCCTACAATCATCAGTGTCTTCCAGTCCAGAAATACATCAGATGTCATCGTTGCCCCTACCGTTAATCCCAAAAAGATAGTACTACTATTCATAATTGAATTACTGGCAGCATCAAACAAGCGGAACGTATTAGCTCCGATTTCCTTAACCAGGTTACCAAATAACAACATCCCCAGCAAAGGCACGGCAGAAGGGACAAAAATTGAAACCACGATACCCAGAACAATAGGGAAAGCAATCTTCGCTGCCTTCAGATTCTTGATCTGGTATTTGGGCGGAAATTTCTTATCCATCTGCTTCATATTGATTTTTAACTCCTTATCGCCACAGGTTAGTCTCACCACAAAGGGTATAATTACCGGAACCAAAGCCATATACGAATATGCTGCAATAGCGATTGGACCCAATAAATGAGGTGCCAGTTTCAGCGTTGTATATATAGCAGTCGGGCCATCTGCTCCCCCAATAATTCCCAATGAACCTGCTTCTTTGGGCGTAAAACCAACAGCTGTAGCACCAAACAGAACAGCAAAAATACCAATCTGGGCTGCAGCGCCAAAGAAAGCAAGTTTAAGGTTACGCAACATCGGACCAAAATCTGTTAAGGCTCCTACTCCCATAAAAATCAATGGAGGAAGTAGTCCGGTTTTAATCAGCGAGTAGTACAGGAAATTCATAATCCCGTATTCATGCGCTATCTCAAACAGATTCATATAAGATGATTGTTCGGCCATATGAGCTACAACTTTAGGGTCCAGTGCTTTTATCGCTTCAGGATCCATTCCTGAAAAAGCTGTATGAACCCAGTCAGCGGGTACTACTCCCATCGTTCCACCCGGCAGGTTGGCTAAAATAACCCCCATCCCAATAGGAACCAGTAGTAACGGCTCGTACTGCTTCTTTATACCAAGATACAAGAGAAATGCACCTACTGCCAGCATGAGGAGATATCCAGGATTCGCTGCCAGTTCAGACAGCGCCGTCATCTCAAATAAACGTCTTAATATCATAATATTACTATTCGTAAGTCATTAAGCCAGCTTGAAGAGCACATCGTCTTCTTCAACATCTGAACCATTATCAAAACATATTTCAACCACTGTACCTGATACATCAGCTTTAATGGCATTCATAGTTTTCATGGCTTCGATGTAACCAACCAAATCTCCTTCATTTACTTTATCTCCAACCTTTACAGCTTTATCGCCGGCATTTTTCACCAGATAAAATTTACCTTCAAGCGGAGCAATAATTTCCGCACTTCCCTGAGCTGGTTGTGCTGCTACTACAGGAGTTTCATCTTTTTTTGTTTCCTGAACCGGAGCAGAACCGGAACTCTTTCCGTAAGATACAGTGACATTAAATTTTTCACCATCCACAGATACAACCATCTGCTTAGGAGTGGTATCCATTGCCGGTGCAGCTGCCTGAATTGCAGGAGCAGACTCAGCAGTCAACGCTTCTTTTTTAGCTTTTAAATCAGCTTCAAAGTCTTCTTTAGCCTTACCGGACTTATACGCCCTGTATTGTTCCGGATGCATGGCCAGTTCGAACAATTCTTCATCATCCTGTCCGTAATCCCAACCTTTTTCATCCATCTCTTTTTTGAAGTCTTCCAAGGCATCAGGATATTCATTTTGTGGAATTCCTGTAAAAAATTCCTTGCCCTGTTCTTTGGCCAGTGCAATAATTTCCGGCGCAAGTTTACCCGGAACCTGCCCTGTTTTGCCGAGAATCATATCCCAAACCGAATCCGGAATCATGGACCAGCGTTCCTGACCTTTTTCCATTTGCATCACATTCATCAATGCGACATTTTTAACATACTGACTGTAAGGTGTTACTAATGGAGGATATCCTAATTTAGGCCATGCATAAGCAACCTCATCAAACAACTTAATCAGAAGATCATCCTGAGTCAGTTCGGCTTCGTTATGCTTAACTTTCCATTTATTCAAACTTTTCAGGTTATTCTCAAGGTCAGCCATTAAACTACCCATCATACCGCCAGGAAGCCCCGGACCAATAAGCAGTGAATTCATGAAGCGGTTTTTCGGATTGATGTACAGACCAAGAAAATCGTCAATAAATTCCTGCGTCAGTTCACGAACCTTCATATAAGCCTTCATATTAATATCGGGTACTTTGAATCCGGCATCACGCAACATTTCGTGAATGGTTAGAATATCCACATGTCCTGTTCCCCATGAAAGCGGTTCCATGGCTACATCAATGATATCGGCACCGGCCTTGGCAACTTCAAGAATGGAAGCAGGAGCAAAACCAGGTCCAGAATGTGAATGGTACTGAATGATAATATCAGGATGATTTTTCTTAATGCCTTTTACAATTTTACCCAGCCAAACCGGACGTCCGATACCGGCCATATCTTTTACACAGATCTCGTCGGCACCCATTTTAATGAGCTTTTCTGCCAGATCCACATAATATTCAACGGTGTGAACCGGTGAATATGTAATGCTTAATGCTGCCTGAGAGATCATTCCTGCCTCTTTGGCAAACTTAATGGAGTTCTCAAGGTTTCTCGGGTCATTTAAGCCGCAAAAAGAACGCGCAATATCTGTTCCCTGCGCCTTTTTAACCTTAAAAAATAAGCGACGTACATCAGCAGGCACCGGAGTCATTCGGATGCCGTTTAATGCGCGCTCAAGCATATGCGTCTTTATTCCGGCCTCGTGAAACGGTTTGGTCCACTCACGAACCGCTTTATTAGGGTTCTCACCAAATAAAAGATTAATCTGCTCAAAACCACCACCGTTGGTTTCCACCCTGTCAAAACATCCCATTTCAACAATGTGTGGTGCAACTTTGGTTAACTGATCTACCCTGGGTACATATTTACCCGACGACTGCCACATATCTCTGTATAGCAGTGAAAATTTTATTTCCCGGCTCATAGTATAATGTTTTATAATTTTTCGACTTTTTCCACCACACCTTTTCCGTTGGTAACTATGCTGACAGCAGCTGAAATAGCTGCCAGTTTTTTAGGATTAATAGTCTGCCTAACCTCAGCAATTTTTTCTTCTAACGGAAGTTTAATAAATCGGTTGGTGAATAATATGATGGCTTTACCTACGTAAACTACCAGCATAAGAATAATAAACACGGTTATCATTCCTATTGCAAGTAATGAAAATGCCATTTGATAATCTGAGTTCATCTGAAATTAGAATTTAAAAGAAATAGATTGGACATTTTTATAAAAAGATGCAATTTTAATCAAATAACTTATAATCTAAAAGTCAATTTGTCAATCCCGCTCATGAAAAGCTATAAGAATCTCTAGCATAAGTCATTCTATCTGCAATTTATACAGAATCTAAATCATATCTACTTTTCTAAATATTTGTTAAAATGGTATAACAGAGGAAATAAGATTCTGATGAAAAAGACAAACACGCAAATGTAAAAACCAACAAAGACTTATATTAACAGATGTATTTCTACTTCCACATTCTGCCAATATCAGGGTTAATTTCTTGTTGCTTCATTTACAGTAACCTGATCATAATTATCCCAGGGGAAAGCTAAAAGCCAGGCAGTACAAGGATCAGTTATAAACTTAGCCTTATTCTTTTCATCTGCAACTTGGTATTTGAATTTAATTTTATAAACGTACTTTAAACTATAGCGAAATAATACAGGTCCACAATCATTCCCGTTATAATTTGGCGAAAGTATCTCATCGGGAAAAGTAAACAAGCTATCAGGAAAATTAAACGTATAAAAATCCATGGATTTATTTTCGCTTCCTTCAAGCAATATACAATAGCCCCTTGCTGTTTTGTTTCCCGTTGTCTGTCCTTCCTCATTCACTTCATCGCCTACAAAAGAACCAACAATATAGCCTTCAACATAATCTGAACTCTCTTTTTTTTCGCAGCCAAATCCCAATAAGATCACCCCAAACAATAACAGAAAGAAATTCAACTGTTTTATATCTTGGGTTCTCATTTGTCATATTTTTTTAATGATGTTAAAATGTTATCCGTGAATGAGGTTAATCCTCCTATTGAGCTATATCCTTTACATGCTTCAAATACTTCGGCAGAATATGAAATATATATCCCGTTAGATGGTATCTCCCATTCTCTCGCAATTACAGGGAAATTACATATATACCCAATCCCATCTAATATTAATTCTTTATAAGAGTATAAAACTGCATTATTACTCTCCGGGTTATAACAAATGAAACGAGAAACATTTTCGTCTAAAGAAAGTCTCTTCATTTCGGAAACGGTAGTTTTAGTTGTATCGAATAATAATATTTTATTTATACTAAATTTCTTTGATAAAATTCAATTCCGATTCACAAGGACATTTAGTATATTTTAAAGGGACATCATCATAGTCGCTATTATCGCAACTTGACACTATTATCAACATACAAAGCAACAACAGAAAAGTGGCTGGCTGGTATGATTTTTTCATAAAATTATATTTAAGGTTAATTATAAATATTTTCATATACATTTTTGGTAATTTGACATTTATTGTCACCATATTTATCCATAATCCATAGTGCACCAAGTGTTTCATTTACTTCGTAATAACCATAATTTATATAAACAATTTTGCCATTTGGGGACCATGAATAATTATAGCAGTAATCAGTGGTTAATTGTTTAAAATCATGGGTATATAAGTTTACTGTATATAACTGATATCCGTTCCCGTCATTCTTAGTTGCCATGAAACTTAATAAGTTTTTAAATGCTGCAAGATGTTGGATGTCGTAAAATGCAGATGGAATTTTATACAACGTTTTTAAAGTATCATTGCAGTACAATTTAACAGACTCCCCTGTATCAGTATTTCTGCTCAAAAATATTAAAGAATCAGAATTAGAATACCAATATGGGGCATGACTATTATATTCTATTAATTTAGTTTGACATGACTCAATATCCACTATCCATACTCCACACTCAACCGTAGTATTGCAAACCCTTTGTGAATAAACGATCCTTTTCCCATCATGGCTCCAGGTGGGATTAAAATTCTCACCGCTTTCTGTTAATATTCTTACAGAAGTAGCATCAAATTCTTTTCCATTAAAAGGCATAATAGCAATTTGGGCATTTAAAGAAAATGCGATCCATTTCCCATCAGGACTCCAGGAAGGGGTAATGAGCATAAAAGACAATGCACGCCTCATATTGCTTCCATCAGGGTTGATTAACCAATACCCCTCCCGAGCCGTATCATATCTATATTGCTTTGTACCGGGACAATTCCCAATTCCCTGATAATGTATGACTTTAGTCAGGGGGTCATGATTAAATCCAATTAAAGTATCTGATGGATGCCATATAGGGCTGTCGTAGGGTGATTTCGGTATAATTGAATAATCAATACAATCGATATCATTTTTATTGTCACAGCTACAGAATACAATAGTGAAAAGTAAACTATATATAAAAAAAATCCATTTTTTTGGAAAACTATCCATTATTCACTCTTTTAAATCAAATTACCATGATTAACAGGTAAAAGCCAATAAAGCTTGGGCACATACTATTGGGGTTCCAACTTGTTATTAAGCAAATTATTCATTGAATTCGGTATTTACGGCGGGCTGCGTTTCATGTTTCAGGCTTTAATTTAGTTATGTATTAGGATGCTTAAAGCTACAAAAAAGTTGCATATAAATTAAATCCTAAAAACAGAATTTAAGATGATCTCAAACTTTCAGTTTAAAGCAAACCGTCAATAGTCGATTTAATATCGGGATAATTAAATTTAAACCCCAGTCCTTTAAGTTTTGCGGGTATAACTTTTTCGCCACCCACAACCACTTCTGCAGCGCCACCATAAAGTAATTTCAAAGCAAAAACAGGAACAGTAAAGAAAGCCGGTCTGTGCAAAGCCTTTGCCAGCGTTAGAGTGAATTCTTTATTGGTGCAAAATTGGGGAGCCACAAGATTATAAACACCATTGGCTTTTTTATTGGTGAGCAGTTCCTCCATCGCCCTGATAAGATCTTCGATATGAATAAAAGACATGGCCTGTTGCCCATCGCCTATCTTTCCACCTACAAACCACTTAAAGGGTTTCTTCATAACCGGAAATGCACTGCCGTCTTTCCCCAATACTACACCAAACCGGGTAATACAGCTACGTATTTCAAGGTCATTAACTTTTTTTGCTTCTGCTTCCCATTGTTTAACCACATCTGCCAGAAAATTATGGCCGAAATAAGGTGTGGTTTCATCGTTTTCATGTTCATAATCATAAATACCGATGGCAGATGCGTTGATATAAACGTCAGGCTTTCTTTTCGTGACGGTAAGGGCAGCAACAATTTTTCGTGTGGTTTCAACACGGCTTGAGAGGATTTCTTTTTTCCAGGATTCTGTCCAGCGTTTTATCACAGGTGCTCCGGATAAATTGATGATGGCATCACATCCATTGAGATATGCAGCAAAGTCGTCTTGTGATAGTTTAAAATGGTTTCTTTTGACGGGGACAATTTCATGCCCTTTAGACATCAGATACTTACTTAACTTTTTACCAATATACCCGGTAATACCTGCAATGGCTATTTTCATATTCTGTTTAATTCATACTTATATCAATTAAACAAAATAAAGCGGATTCTGTTTGAAAATATATTGAAAGAAAAAGAATTTACGAAATTACCTCACCAATCAGATCGTATGATTCTGCACCGGTAATTTTAATCGTATAAAAAGATCCAACATTCAGATTTTTACCACTAACAAGGACTTCAGGGTCAACTTCGGGGGAATCAAATTCTGTCCGGCCAATATAATAGTCTGCTTCTTTACGGTCTATCATTACCTTTAGCTCCTGTCCCTCTTTCTGAACACTGAGTTCATTGGCAATTTCTTCCTGAACCGCCATCAGTTTTTCAGCACGGTCCAGCTTAACTTCTTCGGAAATATCATCGGTCAAATGATCACCGGCGTAGGTTCCGTCCTCTTCTGAATACGGAAACACCCCTAAACGCTCAAAACGGATATCTTTTACAAACTGCACCAGCTCCTGGAAATCTTCCTCCGTTTCTCCCGGAAAACCGGTCATCAGTGTTGTTCTTAAATGAATGCCCGGCACTTCCGTTCTTATTTTTCGGATCAGGTCATATGTCTGCTGTTTAGATACCTGGCGTTTCATCTTTTTCAGCATGTTATCACTAATATGTTGAAACGCAATATCCAGATAAGTGCAAACTTTAGGATTGGTACGCATCACCTCCAGAATCTCAAAAGGGAAACCAGCGGGATATGCATAATGCAACCGAATCCATTCTATGCCCTGAATTTCAGACAAAGCTGTGACCAGTTCGGCAAGTTTGTGTTTTTTATAAAGATCCAGGCCATAATACGACAGATCCTGCGCAATCACCTGGAGTTCCTTCACACCTTTTGATGCTAGCTGTGTGGCCTCCTCAACAAGCTTGTCAATTGGCACTGATTTATGTTTTCCGGTAATCAGAGGGATAGCACAATAGGCACACGAACGGTTGCAACCTTCTGATATTTTAAGGTAAGCAAAATGCGAAGGCGTAGTTACATACCGGTTGCTACTGGTTGATTCTTTATATTTTTTATTTTCAACTAGTTCATCAATAACTTTATTCCAATTAAACTTGCCAAAATATTTATCTACCTCCGGAATTTCACGGTTCAGATCCTCCATATACCGCTCGGATAAACAGCCCATCACATAGAGCTTTTCTATGTCTCCATTAGTACGGGCATCGGCCAGTTGCAGGATCATGTTCACAGATTCTTCCTTGGCATCACCTATAAAACCACAGGTATTCACCACTACAATATCTCCAGTCACTGTTTCGGGATCATGTTCCACATCAAAACCGTTATCAGAAAATTTTTGCAGTAATACCTCTGAATCCACAAGGTTTTTAGAGCACCCCATTGTAATAACACTTACCTTCTTCCTCATACCGAATGGAGTCTGAAAATGAAATTTGATTAACTGAAAAGAGAATCCACAAACTCACGCTTGCGGAAAACCTGAAGATCATCTATGCCTTCACCGATACCAATATATTTGACAGGTATTTTAAACTGATCCGATACGCCGATCACAACGCCACCTTTTGCAGTACCATCCAGTTTTGTGATGGCCAGTGCATTAACTTCTGTTGCCAGGGTGAATTGTTTGGCCTGTTCAAAGGCATTTTGTCCGGTTGAACCGTCAAGAATGAGCAGAATTTCATGTGGCGCACCCGGAACAATGCGGTCCATCACCTTTTTCACCTTACTCAACTCATTCATCAGGTTTACTTTATTATGCAAACGGCCGGCTGTATCAATAATCACAACATCGGCATTCTGTTGCTTGGCAGACTGCAGGGTATCGAAAGCCACGGATGCCGGATCAGCACCCATATGTTGCTTAACCACAGGAACATCCACCCGCTCACCCCAAATCACCAACTGTTCGATGGCAGCAGCACGGAAGGTATCCGCAGCTCCAAGGATGACTTTCTTACCCTGCTTTTTAAACTGATACGCCAACTTCCCAATAGTGGTGGTTTTTCCGACGCCATTCACTCCAACAACCATTATCACATACGGATTGTCAGATACAGGCAACTCAAATGCTTCGCCATCACCGGTTTCATTTTCTGACAATAACTCAGAAATTTCCTCCCTCAGGATCAGGTTCAGCTCTTCAATACCCAGATATTTATCTTTCTGCACACGCTCCTCTATCCGTTCAATTATTTTCAGAGTAGTTTCAACGCCCACATCAGATGTAATCAATACTTCCTCCAGATTATCAAGTACTTCATCATCCACCTTAGACTTTCCGGCTACAGCACGCGAAAGTTTTTTGAACACACTTTCCTTGGTTTTCTCCAAACCTTTATCCAGTGTTTCTTTCTTTTCCTTAGAGAATAATCCGAATAGAGCCATCCTTAGTTTTTTACTGAATTATTGAAGCGTAAAAGTAAAAAAAAACTTCCCTTTTTGGGGGAAGTTCTTTGTATTATTAAGAATAATAATTATTTCTTAAAAAAATCCTTAACTAAGTCGTTAGGAACAATTTCTTCTTTGAAAGAATAAGCTCCGGTTTTATCGGATTTTACCATTTTAATTACTTTGGCATGACCTTTACCGGCTCCTTTCTGTAACGATGCTACTGCTTTCTTAGCCATAACTCAATTATTTTATTTCTTTATGAACAGTTACTTTTTTAAGGATAGGATTGTACTTTTTCAGTTCCATCCTGTCCGGAGTATTTTTGCGGTTTTTTGTTGTAATGTATCTTGAAGTTCCAGGCATACCGCTTTCTTTATGCTCAGTGCATTCAAGAATAACCTGTACTCTGTTTCCTTTCTTAGCCATTGTTCTATCTCCTCAATTAAATATTTTTAGCTACTAATCCTTTTTCCTTTGCTTCTTTCAGCGCTTTATTCAAACCAATTTTATTGATTGTGCGTAAACCTGAAGTTGAAACCCTTAAAGTGATCCAACGATCTTCTTCCGGGAGATAAAATCTTTTATTGATCAGGTTAATATCGAACCGTCTTTTAGTTCTTCTTTTAGAGTGTGAAACATTGTTCCCCACCTGTGCTTTCTTCCCTGTTATCTGACAAATCTTTGACATTTCGCTATGCTTTTATATACGTTTTTCAAACAGTGCGCAAAATAAGCAATTATTTTCCATATTAGCAAAAATTATTTTCCAGAAAATTTCATGCTTTTACGCTTCATTTCAAGCATGTTAACATTTTAAACCTGTTTTCTGAATACAAATCAGAAATACAAAGCCTCCAAAAAATCTATAATTCACTGACCTTTAAATCTTTAATCAACACATCACAATTACCGTCCAGCAAAGACTTAAACATCTGCGCATCGTCCACTTTTCCTTCATACAGGCCGTAATGAAAAGGAATTGCCACGATGGGACCGATATCATTAATGGCTTCAGCAGCTTCCTTCACGCTACTCATGGTATAAGTTTGACCCAAAGGCATAAAAGCAATATCACAATCAATATCTTGCATCTCCGGAATCCGTTCCGTGTCTCCCGGGTGATATATGGATACGCCATCGTATGAAAGAACATACCCTACCCAGTTATTTGCTTTTGGATGATACCTCACTTTAACCATATTATATGCAGGAACTACCTTAACGGCTATGCCATCCAGATCAAATTCATCACCTGGTTTTACCAGTACCATGTTGTCAAAGCCACCTTCACGGAGTTTACCCTCACACGTTTCCGGCGCTACAATCAGCACGTTATTGCCGTTCAGTTTAGCTATTTCATTTACATCCAGATGATCTCCGTGACTATGCGTGATAAACACTACATCAGGCGTATCATTTCCAGGTAGTTTATACGGATCAACATAAACCGTTTTGTCACTGAAAGGTATTTTGATGGATGCCTGTCCGAACCAATCTATTTTTTTTGCAAAGTCCATTACCTCTTTCGCAGATTTCTGACTAAATCCTGTGGTTGAAATCATTGAAATTAAGACAATCCAAACCGTTTTTTTGTTCATTTCATACCTTTTAAGTATTTGTACAATTCATTATCGGTAGATAATATTACCGAGGTTTCGCTATCAAACGTTTTTTCAAATGTCTCCATAGATTTCATAAAGGCATACAATTCGCGTGAACTACTGTTTTTATTGTAAGCATCAGCATAAATGGCAGCAGCTTTAGCATCGGCTTTACCTTTTATTTCCTCAGCCTCTTTAAAAGCACCTGACTGGATCGTCTGCAACTCTCGCTCTTTTTCTCCGTTGATCCTGGATGCTTCACCCTGTCCTTCTGATCTGAATTTATCCGCTATTCTGTAGCGTTCGCTTTTCATACGCTCATATACCTGAGTACGTACTTCTTCGTTATAATTGATCCGTTTAAACCTGAAATCAAGAATGGCAATCCCCAACTCGCTGGCCAGTTTATTAGCTTCTGCCAGGATCATCTTTTCAATTTTAACACGGCCAACAGATATATCCATCAAAGAATCACCTACCATTTCACCAATTAATCCTGAAGACATCGGTTTACGATTACTGTTCCGAACAGCTTCCTCAATATTGTTCTTAGCGATAAAGTCCCTGGTTTCACCATCCAGAATATCATCCAGACGGGATTGGGCACTACGTTCGTTGTTAAAACGTTTAAAGAACTGCAACGGATCGGTTATCTGCCACCGGGCATAGGTATCCACAAAAATATATTTCTTATCTTTTGTAGGAACAAGATCCGGATCTCCATCCCATTCCAGAAAACGTTTGTCAAAAAAGTTTGCAGTCTGAATAAAGGGTTTCTTGAACTTCAGTCCCGGCGTTAGCACAGCTTCTCCCACGGGTTTACCAAATTGGGTAATTACAACCTGTTCCGATTCATTGACGACGTAAACACTACCGGCAAGCAATATTACTGCGATTAATACAATTACGGATATAAATACTAATTTTTTCATGGCTACTTATTTTGAAGGTTGGGGATTAGACATTTGCATTTGTAACAACGGCAATACATTATTGCCATCATCATCTGTAATAATTTTTTTACCAAGCTTTGGAATTACATTCTGCATGGTTTCAAGATATATCCTTCGTTTTGTAACCTCAGGTGCTTTAATATATTCAGAGTATAAAGCATTAAAACGAGCCACATCACCCTGGGAATTATTCACCCTGGCTGTAGCATATCCTTCTGCCTTCTGAATAGTCTCTTCTGCCTGTCCCTTGGCCTTTGGAATTACTTTATTGTATTCGGATTTCGCCTGGTTAATCAGGGTTTCTTTTTCCTGCTGAGCCTCATTTACCTCATTGAACGCATCTTTTACAGGATCAGGCGGATTCACATCCTGCAGAACTACCTGATCAATTTCAAATCCGAGAGAATATTCCGTACATATTTTCTGAACCAGTTCTTCCACCTTGCTTGCAATTTCAGTCCTACCCACGGTCAGAACTTCATTAACCGTTCTGTCTCCTACAACCTGGCGCATAGCAGCTTCTGAGATATCCCTCAAAGTAGTCTCCGGATTTCGAACCTTAAACAGATAATTGTAAGGATCATTGATCCTGTACTGAACTACCCATTCCACATCGGCAAGGTTAAGGTCACCTGTGAGCATCAGTGCTTCATCCCGCACTCCGGATCGCGTATAGGTTGAGCGCACATCAGCCTTCACTGTTCTGAATCCAAATTCCTGTTTCAACTGACGCTCAACAGGTACTTTGTAAAGCTTATCTATAATCGGGAGCTTTACATTCAATCCCGGTTCCACCGTTCGTTGATATTTTCCAAACCGGACGATCACACCAACCTCCTCTGTGTTGATCTGAAAGAATGTACCTAAAAGCAATATGATTATAACAATCGCTGATATTCCATACTTTATAAGCCTGAGAACGTTTTTTACATCAGGCTTTTGAGAACCTAAATCATTAAAATTAATTTGTGCCATAATTAATAGTTTGTTGTAATAGCGTGAATATATTTTCTTTTGGGATCATTACACTTTTAATCCTTTAAAACAGCAACTGCATCCACTTCCACCAGAACACCCAAAGGAAGCGTTTTAACAGCAACCGTTGCTCTGGCCGGAGCAATTGCCGCATCAAAAAAAGATGCATATACCCCATTAAAAGCTTTAAAATTATCCATATCAGACAGATAACAGGTAGTTTTCACCACATCATTAAATCCGGTTCCTGCAGCTTCCAATACTTCACCAAGATTTGTCATAACCTGTTTTGTCTGGGACTCAATCCCACCTTCAACAACGGTCATTGTTTTTGGATCAAGGCCGATTTGTCCCGACGTAAAAATCATATTTCCGGCTTTAACGGCCTGTGAATAAGGCCCAATTGCCTCAGGGGCTTTTTCAGTTGCGATAATCTGTTTGTTCATAAACATCAATTTGGGTTCCCAAGGTAGTGAATTTTAAGCGATAATGTTTAAATAAATGGCTGAACTTTCAGCTATACATAACTTATATTAATCCGATACAACTAAAACTTTTGCACCTTTAATTTTTTGACGCTTAATATCCAGCAGAGCCTCATTGGCCTTTTCAAAACTGTAGCTTGTAACTTCCGCTTTTAGGGGAATTGTTGCCGCGATTTTAAGAATCTCTTCTATATCTGTTCCCGCCACATTAGCGACAGATTTTATCTCCTTTTCCATCCAGAGATGCTTTTCGTAACTGATTTTACGCATCAGATTAACATCATAATCCTCTTTTCTTATTGCATTGATAACCAACCTCCCTCCCGGCCTCAGTCTTTCCATTGCAGATAATACAGGTCTCCACACTGGTGTGGTATCAATAATTGCATGTAGTTTCTCTGGAGGATTATCATCCGTATCGCCAGCCCATTTACAGCCAAGTTCCATGGCAAATTTTCGTTCATTTGGGTTCCGCGCAAACACATATACATCTGACTCCGGATACTGATTCAGAATCATTTTTAATACAAGATGTGCCGAAGCACCAAACCCCGTAAGACCTATAAGATCACCATTCTTTAGATTACTCAACGCCATCGATCTGAAGCCAATTGCGCCGGCACATAACAAGGGTGCTGCCTCTACATTGGTCAAGTGATCCGGAATCTTATGAACACTCTGTTCCGGTATAGTCACATATTCTGCATAACCGCCATTCCGGTCACGCCCTGTTGCCAGAAATTCTGTACACAGGTTTTCATTTCCGGTTCTGCAAAATTCACAATGACCACAGGCGGAAAAGATCCATCCAACACCGACTCTGTCACCTGTTTTAATGTCCTTTCTTGATCCCAAATGTTTCTCAACAGTTCCAACAATCTGGTGCCCGGGAACAACAGGAAATTCAGGAGGTGCAGTACGCCCCTCAATTTCATCAATCTCTGTATGACAAATTCCACATACCTTTACTTTTAGCAAAACCTCGCCCGGTTTAGGCTCAGGAACCTGCATTTCAATTATTTTCAGTGGTTTATCATCTTTTGTCAGATCAGTAATTCTGTCAATAACCCATGCTTTCATATAATATATATCTTTAAATTCTGAGAATTATGTTGAAAACCAATTCTTTTAAATTTAAGTGTTTTCCTTTTAGGAATCAAATCGTTCAGGGATCCTATAACAACTCTTAAAAGTTTATAAAAAGATTTATTATATCGCACGCGATTTAAAATAACATCATATATTTGAATCGCAAACGACATAATTTAAAACAATCTCAAAAATGGACTCAAAATTTTATGATTTCAAAGCAAAAAGCCTTCAGGGGAAAGAGATTTCAATGGACAGTTACAAAGGCAAGACTGTTTTGGTGGTCAATACAGCCAGCAAATGTGGGTTCACACCTCAGTACGAAGGTCTGGAAAAAATGTATGAAAAATACCGGGAGCAGGGTCTTGTAATCCTTGGATTTCCCTGTAATCAGTTTGCCAACCAGGAACCAGGTGACGAAAAGTCTATTGCCGAAGGTTGTATGGTAAACTATGGGGTAACATTTCCAATGTTTTCAAAAATTGACGTTAATGGGGACAATGCACATCCGTTGTACAAATATCTGAAATCAGAACTGGGAAGCGTTTTGGGCAGTAAAATCAAATGGAACTTTACAAAATTTTTGATTGACAAGGATGGCAAACCTGTGAAACGTTTTGCACCGGTAACGAAGCCGGAAAAGATAGAGCCATACATTGAAAAGATGCTGAAATAGCATATTAAGCTGATTGATTTCAGATTAAACTGATATTTTTGCACGCACAGCGTTATAAATTCATGATGAAATACGAACAACTAAAATTAAGTAACCAGATATGCTTTCCTGTATATGCAGCCTCAAGGCTAATTATAAGGGAATATCAGCCTTATCTGGATAAACTTGGCATTACTTATCCACAATATCTTGTTTTGATGACATTATGGGAACAGGATGGATTAACGGTAAATGAAATCGGATCGAAGCTCATATTGAAAACAAACACTTTAACACCATTATTAAAGCGCATGGAAGTTATGGGTTTACTTACGAGACAAAAAGCAATTCAGGATGAACGGAAAGTCATTGTGAAGCTTACCTCGAAAGGAAAATTTATGATGGAAGAAGCAGCCGAAATTCCTGAAAAACTTGTAGCTGACACCGATATTTCTTTGATCAATATTGAAGAATTGATAGATTTGAAAAATAAACTTTACCAGGTCATTGAAGTACTTTCGAAAAAACAAACATTACATGCAAACAACTAACTATACCGTTCTCTTTTTACTGGCATTAGCCGTATTTATCCTTAATCTTCCATTCGGTTTCTGGCGTAGAAATACAAAAAAATATTCATTTAAATGGTTTCTGTTTATTCATCTGCCAATCCCGGCCATAGTATTGATGCGTATTTATAGCGGTGTGGGGTTTGCGTTTGTCACGTATCCGGTTCTGGTATCGGCATTTTTTATGGGACAGTTCGTGGGAAGGAAATACATTGTAAGCTTAAATCCATTCAGAAAATAAATTAGTACCGGTTTTAGACATTCAGCTGTTCAATAAAGACACCAACTCCGGTTAACACCATTTGTACACCAATCGTAGCGACAATCAGCCCAAAGATTCGAATCAATGAATTCATAAGGTTAAGCCGGTTTAATCCATTACCAATCTTACGTGCATAGTGCATAAAGAAGAAATTTATAACTAACGCTGCAACGATTGAAATTATGGTAACCATATATCCGTAGTGAGCAGGAAAGGTAACGGCAGCTGTTATGGTGGCTGGTCCTGCAATCATAGGTAATGCGATAGGAACCGCGGTAATATCCTTTATAGAAATATTCTTATCCAGTTTGATGAATTCACCACGTTGCAGGCCCTGAATTCCATTATAAAACAAAACAACACCACAGGTAATCTGAAAGGCATACAACTGAATATGAAAAACATAATTGAATACAAACTGCCCCAATGCCAGAAAAAATAACAAGATGATTAGTGCCGTAATTGTTGCCTTTATAGCAATATACTTAATAGATTGATGATCAAACTGGTTTTGCAGTGTATTGATCACAAAAACCTTATGAATAGGATTGACTAAGGCAAAAAATGCGACGAGGCAACTTAAAAAGAGATTAAGGTTAAATACTTCCATCGTAAAATAATTTTACTGGTCTTTAAATGACAATCCACATCCAGCATATGAAATGACATACAAATTTTGCGTTATTTTACCATAATTCCTAAAAAGCAGATGTTATAATTTTTTAAAACCGAAAGAATCAGCACATCCCGTTATTATTTGAAGATTCCTTAGGCATCAGCTGAATAGAGTCCCAATGTTCCACTATCTTTCCCTTTTCATCAAACCTAAAGAAATCCATTGTAATATATTCTTCATTGCCCGGCCACACCTGATGCGTGTGGAGTGCAACGAGGTTACCTTCAACCACACTTCGTAAAAAACTGACTGACTTTTCCGGATATTCCTTCTTCATTCGATTAAAATACCTGATAAAGCCTTCCGGTCCATCTTCCACTACAGGATTGTGCTGAATATACCTTTCACCCACATAGAGTTTAACTGCTGTTTCCGGATCACCATTAAATGCCATCCTGTAAAATGATATAGCATTTGCCTTGTTTTTGTTTTCAATCATACCAGTTTTGTTTAACGTCTTTTTATTAAACAAATCAAACCTGAATAGTTTCAAAGTGGACAGTGGGTACACTTATTTGATTCAAATGCAACATAAGTTTAATGAAATGCAACATGGCATTAATTCTTATTGAGTCTTAATAAGCTATATTTGTATTATCAATTTTTAAATCCAACATCATGAAAAGAGATTTTTCCCTTGGACAAGGCAAAAAGGATTACAACACTTCTAAACAAGTGTACTTACTAATGTATTTGTTGGTTATTCCGTGGCTGTTATTACTGAACGGATGCCAAAAGAATACCGATTTCAGTGCGGAGATCAACGATACCATGTTGAGTTTGCCACCGGTTGAATTTCCTGCAGAGAAGTCTGCAGAGATAGATAGTACTTCATCCGAACAGGATTTGGAATACGACTATACCATCGATTATTATTCGGCGGCAGAAGGATATGATGAGCAGATTGTACTAAACCCGCAGACCGACGTAATTTATCCGGGAGCCCTGATTAAAGGTGAAAGTATTATGGATGGCAGTTACGTACCTATTTCTGTAAAACGGAAACCTATCACTATTTCCACTTCATTGCAAGGTTCCGGTACAGTTTCGGTAAAAGTCGATGATCCGAAGTTAAGTACCGTACGTGAGGCAGTAAACAGTCTGATGAATCAGGAATACGATGTGCCACCGGCCAATCTCGGGTTCACCGTTGAAAATGTATATAACCGTGAACAAATGGATATGGCCCTCCATGCAAGTTATCAGTCAGGGTTAAATGATATTTACGGAAGTTTTGATTTTTCAAATACAAAGATTCGGTCCCGTGTGGTGGCTAAGTTCATCCAGAATTATTATACTCTGGATATGGATTTGCCCTCCTCTCCGTCTGATCTGATTGATGAGGCACCGAACTCCGGCGCATACGGATCTTTAATGCCCATGTACATTTCTACTGTAACCTTTGGTCGTATGGCCATTTACACCGTAGAATCAGAACTGTCAGAAACGGAAGTCCATACCTACCTTGAAGGATCTTACGGCGATGTGGAAGCAGATGCCTCGGCTGATTTTGAAAAACTAAGTTCAAAATCAACCATAAAAGTTTATATACTTGGAGGTTCAGGGGCAGATGCCAGTGCGGCAATCAACAGTTTTGCAGATTTTAAGAAATATATTGTTCAGGGTGGCAATTATTCCAAATCTTCTCCCGGCGCTCCTGTCTCGTATAAACTCCGGTATATCGACGACAACACCATTGCTAAAGTTGTGTTTGCAGCATCTTATCCGGTAAGAACAGCTATTCCAAGAACCGATAACCTTCGATATGATATTTCAGTGCGTTTGTATAAAATGAAACCCCAGTTCAGTGATGGTGCCTCAGACAATAATGAACTGTACGGTACTGTGAAAACATGGGCTAACAGCAATCCTTCCAATTATCATTTTAACTGGAATGTGTCATCCGGAGGAACTTATTTGAGCCTTGGCAAAGACCAAACACATACATTTACAAATAACTCAACCACAAACCGCACGTATTACAACCTAAAAAGCAGCGATAAAATTGTAATCCGGTTGAATGTTAAAGAAAGTGATCTGTGGCCAAATGCAGATGAAGACCTTGGTGTAAGCTATTATTATGTGCCATTGATCAATATTATTGGCCCAGGTTCATACACTTACTTCATAAATAATTACGGTTCCGGCTCAAGCTATATGGATGTGACGTTTATCCTTAGCGTGAAGGCAACAAAGCGAATATAAACATAATATTATCGTGATGTAGTAGAACTCAGGGGCTGAACATAATTAAAAGTGTCAGCCCCTGATATATCTTAGATTTTAGTTTGAATAAACTGCTGACTGTATTAGCCTGCTATGAGGGACAAAATCCAGGCCTCTGTCTATATACGACTCAGCTTTAAATTTATTCCCTTTATAAAAATAATAAACCGCGACTGTTCTGTATGTATTTTCAACAAGCGGAATAAGCATTTTACTCTTTACAGGTTTCTCGCTTTCCTTTTCAAATAATAGGAGGTATTTATTTCCTTCTGTAATTCTTCTTTGTCCAAATGCGTCATTTGCTTTTTGCAAATATGCCCGAAGCTTATGATCATGTAAAATTGGATTAAGTAATTCATTGTCATACCTTTTAATTAACTGGCCTAGAGTATCCAACAGTACATCCGAATTATTAATATTATAAAGTTTTCTGTTTATATAATTTTCCATCATTATTCTTGCGTCACGATGATTCCCTTTAATATCAAGTGCATTAGCTACATATTTTTCTATTTTATCAGAATTTTGAAAACGATAAGCCATTTGCAGATTATATGTGAAACTTAATTCATCTGCCAATTTTTTTTCTGAAATTTGGTTAACTAATCTAACATTTAAAGAATCACATAAAGGCTCTCTACCAGTATATTGCAAATGATTATATATGATATTATTAAAGATACCAACAATAGCATCCTGATCAGTATTTTCAAATCTGGAAAGTTGTGCCAAATAGTCTATATCAGATACTTTATCAAAATTGCATTTCTCGAGATAAAATAACAAACAAGTATTTAGCAATGTTTTCACCTGGTTATCAGGATAAAAGAAGTACGCTTTCTGACATAAATCCAAGGCTTCATTAGTTTCATTATTTTGAAGCTTCATCAAAGCTTTATTATAATACTGAAAACCTGGCAAATTTCTAAACTCAGCATCTCTTACTTCGTTAAATTTTTCCTCAAAGATCTCTTCCACAGATTTATTTTTATACTCTGACTCACTAATCATTTTTGACGTTCTCAAATAATTGACATACTGCTGCTTAAATTCCCCTGTAAATATTTGTTGTTCAAATCCGGGATTAGTAGTTTCTATGACTATTGATTTAGGTCCCGGATTCGCAACAAGATAGACATGATTGGAAGATGCTTTTACACTATATGGGATTCCCATCTGATCAAATATCATTGCATACAACATAGAAGCCGTTACACAATTGTAAACACCGGTATGAAAGATTACAGGGAAAAAGACATTGTCATTATACTTTTTCAGGAATTTATCATGAACATAAGAATATGTGAGTTTAATTTTTTTATTAATCTTTTTTGTATCTACCTTGCTATTGTATAAATCTTCAAAAACACTTGAATAAATATCCCTTCTCCAGGCGGCATCCTCCGGTGTCATTTTTTCATCTATTGCCATAAAAAGGTTAAATGTATCACTGTTAAGCTTTACAAATTCTCGTATTGCATCTTTCTCAAAGTCAGAGTAGTATTTTAGATCAGAGAAACGAATTAAAGAATCAGTTTGGGCATTAACATAACTTATATCTGCTACAACTAAATATAAAATAATCCGAATAATTTTTTTCATTCTTTCCATAATTAGTTCAGTTATCAATTTCAACATAACAATAATAACAACATTCAAGTATCAGGTAAAAGTACACTAAATATTTAAATCATTGACTTTACGTGTCTTTTAAAATAACTAAAATAAATATTTGAGAATAAAATGATGTATTTTAATAATAACACCAAAATAAAAAAATGGCTGAACATTATCCGAATTGTCAGTCCCTGATATATGCGTTATATTGATTCGATCCTTCAATAAACATTAAAAAGAAGCCACCCAGCCATTTATTTTTTGTTCCAGTATCTCAAGGGGGACGCAACCTGTTGACAATACCTGATCATGATACTTCCGGATATCGAACTTATCACCCAGATTCTCTTTTGCCATATCGCGCAATTCCCTGATTTTAATCTCTCCAATCTTATAAGAAAGCGCCTGCCCCGGGTTGGCCATATAACGTTCAACTTCAGCAATTATACTGGCTTCACTTTCCGCCTCGTGATCCAAAGAATAGTGAATAGCCTCATCTCTGGTCCATTTCTTGAAATGAATACCTGTGTCAATAACCAGTCTGATGGCACGGTGCATTTCCATACTGAGCCGTCCAAAGTACTGGTAAGGATCAGTATATAATCCAAGAATTTGCCCCAGTGATTCCGAATAAAGTGCCCATCCTTCTCCATAACCACTATACCAGATTGTCTTCCTGAATTTAGGTAAATTATCATTCTCCTGTGTTAAAGAGACCTGGTAATGATGCCCCGGAACTGCCTCATGTAAGAATAGTGCCTCATCCGAATAAATGTTATACGTGGATGCATCCGGAATGGGAACATAAAAAATTCCCGGTCGTGTACCATCCAGCGAAGCTGAACTGTACTGTGCACTGGCGGATTTTTCTCTGAATTTCTCCGTTTGCCTGATTTCAAATCCGGTTTTGGGTTTGTGATCAAACAATAGATCCAGATTAGGCTGAATGGTGCTGTAGATATTTTCAAAATGATCCAAAACCTGCTGAGGCTTTGTGTATGTCATTAAGGCCTTATCGTGTCTCACAAATTCAAAAAAGGCTTTCAAATCACCTTTGAATCCAACCACCTCCTTCACCTTTTCCATCTCCGCCGTAATTCTTTCAACCTCCTTTAATCCAATCTGATGTATCTCTTCTCCGGTCAGTTTTGTCGTTGTATATTTCTTTATCTGATATGCGTAATATGCTTCCCCGTTTGGAATGTCCCAGATACCACTGGTCTTACGGCCGGCTTTCAAATAGTCATTGACCAGAAAACTGTGCATTTTCGTAAACTCCGGTATCACTTCATTAGCGACCATATTTTTGTATGCTTCCGTCAATTCTTTTTTATCCTGATCCGAAAAAGATGAAGGCATTTGCTTCACCGGCTGATAGAACAGGTGATTTTCGACGTCTGTATTTGCCATTACTGCCATTTGCGGAATGATTTTTTTAATGAGGCTTTCCGGCAACACATATCCTTTTTGAATCCCCTGTTTCATCCGGTAAACAGCTGTATCCATCCAGACCATAAATCCATCTACCCGTTCCAGCCAATTCCTGTAATCCTGAACCGTTTTAAACGGCTGTGCATTTGTACCACTGGCAAACTGCCCCATAGTGAGGTTTACAGTCCACATCTGATCCACAGGAAAATAATCTTCCCTGAACTTCAGCCCCTCAAGGTTAATGTCACACTCCCATTTCAGCACTGCCTTACTCACCCGCTCTTCCGGTGTAAGATCTTTATCATTAAATGCCTGTAATTTATTGAGATATCTTGTGTAATACGCGTGTAAGGTATCTCTGTAAGCCATCGACAGAAAATTTGGAAAGCTGTTATTATACCTTGTATCTCCTTCGTAGGTAGCATCAATCGGGTGTAATCGCAATCCTTCCTCATAATAGTTGTTCAGCATTGTATCGAATGCCTTATTATTCTGAGCTACATTGCTTTGCGTTGATGAATTTTTACAGGAACCAAGGAATAAGATAAAAATGAGGGCAGGAAGAAAAAACTTATACATAACCTGAGCAGTTTAAATATATGTAACTAAAAACAATACGTTTTTCTAAAAGTTTAAGGAAACGATAATTCCATTAGCTAAAACGAAGGTACCTGTTTATCTTCCTCAAATTGTAGCTTTATTATTTTTGGGAAATAAATGTCCTCATTCGCAATAAGTCTGTCAGGATTTCCATTGTTGATATTATAGGTAATGATTACTCCGTCGGACTTAAATTCAGGATGTGCATTGGCAGTGTATACAAATTCTTTATCTTCTTTAAGTGCAGGCGTGTAAACCATTACCGGTTCGGACCACGGACCGTACATATGATCTGCCAAACGGTATCCGACTGATGCTTTCCCCATACCGTAAGTTTGTATCTGGATATATTGCTTTAAACTTTGATCATAATGGACAGAAAACTCTGTTTGTCCAATAAAAAGAGCTGACGATTTGGGTTCTTCATCAACCTTGTCTGTCCAGTCATTATTCACCCACCATTCAAGTTCCGACAAGTTTCCATTTGTTAAATCCTGTTTGTCAATCCTGAATAAATACGTTTCATGCGTGGCAGGTTCCTTTACACCATAAGCATACACATGGTTTACATCCTTAAGAACCGCCGATGAACCAACAATAACGCCAAAGGTATTTATTCCTTTGTGATAAGTTATATCCCATTTCTCAGGACTAACGTCTGGATTATCAATTACTGCAACATACCACCCAACCGCTTCAAATCCAATGCCTTCTTTGGTGGCCGTTTCTTCAAACAAAAAAACGACCAGCTTGTCGCCGACCATGATACCATGTCCTGTCCAGAACCAGTTTTTCCCGGGGAGCTTAAAAAAATCTTCAGGGTTTTGCGGATTACCTTTATAATAAAACGTCAGGTTAGCATTTAATGCGCAGGAGTCCTGTATTGCAATACTGTTTCTAATCATAGTATTGGACCAGGATCTTTTACCCGTTCCTTCTTTATCAATAAAAGTATCACTGAAAAGCCACAGAATTTTACCATTTCCCAATTTAACCGTGGCTGCGCCATCCGCACCACGCCAGTAGTTATCCTTTTTAAAGCATGTATTATCGATTTCTGTTACCGAGAATTTTAGTTCCTGTGCAAAAATAATATTGGGTAGAACAAAAAGTATGAATAATAGGCTTCTCATATTTTTAAATATTACAATCTGTATTTCTCTGGTATAAAATTAGCACATCTTATCCAAGCAACCTGGTTCTTAGCCGCAAAAATGGTTTCTCAATTATAACATGCATTATTACCCCCACCAATATTGCCATCATAACAGAAATCCAGAATGTCCAGGGTTCAACTTTCGGGTTTCCTGATTTATCAATCAGCATCTTAACCAGATAATAAACTTCCTTATGTATAAGATAAACAGCGTATGATAACGTTGCTATTATCAGAGTAAACCTCATTTTTATCTTATACAAAATGCAGGTCGGACTTATTGCTGCTATAACAATTACTCCATATGCCAATGAAATTAATGGAAACCCATAAATCATGGATTGATAGGAGATAAAGTTTTCACATATTTTGTATGCAAAAAGGAAAAGTAGAATACCACATACCAAAACAATATTCCCATGCTTCGTAAGGAATTCCTTAATTCTGGGTTTAAAGTTGAAGATTGCTGCAATGCTCACACCTATTAACAATCCATCCATTCTGTTATAACTTGGATAATAAATTTTTTCCTGCATATTATAAACCATTTGCCTGCGATTACCTGAATCAATGAACGGTTTTACATATTCATTCCAGTTGTACATTCTGATAATAAATCCCAAAATTATGAGTCCAGCAATTACATAAGGAGCGAATTTTTGACCCCGGCTCTTAAAAAACAACGTTATTGTTATTGGTAACAGTAAATAGAATTGTTCCTCTATACACAGGGACCATGCGTGAGAGAATGATTTTTGAGTCTGAACGTCTAATCCAAAATTTTGAGTAAACGTTAGAAATCTCCATAATGGCGGCAGGCCACCCCCTTCGCGCAGATTTGGGAGTAATGAATAATATAAAATTAAAACGGCTAAGTAAACAGGAATAATCCTGAAGAACCTTTTTATGTAAAAACGCTTGAAATTAATTCCGCTGGTATTTTTATATTCCTTTAAAAGCTGATAACCAATCAGGTAACCGCTGAGCACAAAAAACAAATCCACGCCTGTCCAACCAATCCGGTTTAACGGCTCCAGCCATGATGGTATGCCACGCCCATAGTGAAAAATCATGACCATTAGAATAGCTAATGCCCTCAAATGGTCTAATCCGTTTAACCTGTCAGATTTATAATTAAATATCGTGGTCATTTCGTCTTATTTGTAAACCAAACTATTTTTCGTTCTTCAATCAGGTAATTTTTAAACCCTGTAGGTCACTAAAAGTAAAAAATTAAATTTTCTTTTAAAGAAAAGCTGCATAATTTCATTGCTGCGACCAGACGTAATCCTCTTTTATCTTTAATGCTTTCGGCCAATCAGTATCAGCAACAATTACTTTCACCGTACCGCCGGGTTTCAGTCCTACACTCCGTGCACCTACAATTTCATCTTTAAGTACGGATTCTATATCTTCTTTTTCCAACAGGTTTTTAAGCATTTGGCAGTCAAACAGGGTACCATCGAATAATTCAAGGAGTTTCATTAAATATTGTATGAGATAATGTATGAAATTTCATTAAAACTTCGATGTTTCCCGGGTATTATCAGCAATAGCAAAAGTATGCGATCCTTTAATTTAATTTATCCAGGTAACGTTTTATTTTTCCCGGCTCAAGAGGAACATACCCTGTTGCTCTGATAAATTTCTGGCCATCGGTAAGCGACCAGTTAATGAAATCAATAACAACCGGCTTATCAGGTTTATCTCTTGCAACGATGAAGAGTTCCCGGGAAGGTGGTGATGGATAGTTGCCATTTTCAATGGCTTCTAAAATAGCATCAAACGTATCATAAAAATCTTCCTCAGGATCAATGATGCCATTTGCATTAAGATCCAGAGGAATTACTTCTATACCATTTCTTTTCAGTCCGGTATTTATATTGTATATATAAGACGTATTGTTAAAAGCGATTCCCTCCGGATCTTTGATAATCTGTGATAACAAAGCTGAATCACCCTGTATTTTTATTCCCTTCAGGTCTTTTTGTTGTCCACCAAGGTATTTAGCCCAGGTACTTGCAGCTCCGGAAGCATCATTGCGCGTATAAACCCGAATTGGCGCTTCGGCATTAAGATCTAATATTTCGTTCCAGTCAGAAATTGTACCATCAATAAAAATACCTTTAAACTCCTCTTTTTTTAAACCACGTTTTTTAAGTATCGTCAGGTAAGGATTATTCAGATAGACAGTTGGTACAACAGCATTTTTACAAAGACCAACCCACCAAACCCCCTTGTCAATAAATTCCTGTTCTATTACAGAAGAGTATAATCCTAAATCTACTTTCGATTCCAAAGCATCTGCCATACCCTGCCCGGCTCCTACTGCAGAAATATTAAACTGAACATTTTCATGATCCTTTTTATATTCCTCTGCCCATTTAACAACTAAGGGATACAGTGCGTATGCTCCGGAAATATTAATCGTATTTTCCTGCTTTTTTTTCGACGTACAAGCCGATAGTATAAAGGCTACCAGTATCAGGTAAATTAAAGATCTCTTTTTCATACTAAACAGATTTTAAACGTATTATTAAAGTTGTATTTTTCTGAATTTTATAAGGACCTTCTACTGGAGATCAGTAATTATAATGCCAATTATCCCTCTCTACCTAACTGCCATATCGCCAGTCAGTTCTATCATTCAAATTTACAACATTCCCCAAAATATTTCACGGTAATTTGTCATGTTTTAGTGTATATTTTCGTCCTTCGTTTATTCAGTATGTATCCGTTATCAATCTTTATACAGATATCCTGTTTGACCTGTTAATTTTAAGATTGAATTTATTGGCATAACCTTAAAATGTTTTTTATGTCCTCCTGTTTGACCCCGGTTTGACTAAATAGTATTTCTTTTCATGGATACAGGCTATAAAAGTTCAACAGATGCGGGAAAGACAGCTGCAAATATGGAGGATTAGCGGGTAGATTCAGCTTTTGAAATTAAACCGAATTAACAATCTTATCCTGCAGAATAAAAATGAAAGGCAGGTTATACCAGGGTTTTATTTGCAACGAGCATTTTGCGCCACCACTAAAGCTTTTGGCAACACGCGGTTGGTTTCTTTTGATGCATTAAAAGAAACTACTGGGTGAATCCTGAGCTTGTCGAAGGAGAGGGTGTTAAACCCCACGTAATAGAATGTAATTTCAGTGGTATTATTTATTTTTTACCAGCCCCATATCAGTTGAGACATACGGTTTAAGCCTTTTATACGGGATAACAGACCAGCCTGCATCGTCGCATTCTCGACTGGTTATAGGAGATTTGCTTCCGAGGTAGAGTCCCGTTTTAGTGAGGCCCCAGGTTGGAAACTGCCAGACTTTCACATCATCGTAGTTGCAGGCTTCGGCTGATTCCTGTGTCATATTATCCGGATATTGTGCTTTCATCAGTTCCAGTATTTCTGGACCAAAAACCTTATACCGGTACTGGAACCAGGCATATTCGCCATCCCTGAGTTCCGGTTGTGGCTTTTCGCCGAACCAGAAGAGATTCTCCAGCGAAACAGGTCCTGCATCTTTCATATATAAGGTCTTATATGCAATCAGATCCTGAGCAGGACTACCATAACACGCTGCATTCGAAATTACTTTATAGCTTATAAGATCTTTGTTTAAGTATTGTACTTCAAATTCATACCGGTAATCTCCCGGTTTTCCCATGTAAACACAACTATACTTATAATTCAACGCCATCAAAAATTCAGCCTGTAATTTTATATTTACAGAATCCACATCCGGTAAATATTTAGAATTCTGAATCAACCTGAACCATTTCATGCCGGTTTCCGCTTCCATCTCATTCATAATATATGCGCCTTTGCTTATCTTTTCTTTTTTCAGATCGACCAGTTTGATATTTTTAGTCCGGTAAGCCGCAAATGGTGAAACCTTATATTTTTGTATTGCTTTAATAAACGGATGATCCAATTCGTTGACCTCTATCCTGTTCAAATTGACTTCCTGTGCCGTTCCATCCAGCTTTGCCCATACACCCTGCCATATATCCAGCCTTATTTCTTTAAGGGTTAAACGGCCGCCCGGTGCCTTTTCCTTCGTCACCGGATCGTATACACTGGCGTGAAATTCAAAGGTTGTATCCGGTAAAATTTTGCCTTCCAAAACATGATCGTACAAATTATCTGCAGTAAAATAGCGGGCCATACAGTCGTTTCCATATTCATCTATCTGAATGGCAACCTCCTGATTCCCAAAAGTCCCATACAAATAATATGAGTTTTCACGATGCGCAAACAGTTTTGAAACATTCAGAAAAAACAGTAATAAGAAAATATATATGAATCGCATATCGTATTTTAGAGATTTAAACAGTGATTGTAAAACAATAAATATACAATCTTGTTTCAAAAGAAGTATTAATCCTGGATTTTCACAAAATAATGGATCAGTTCTTATTCTATCTCGAACAGGGAATTAACCACATTACGGACCTTAATGGTCTGGATCATATGGTATTCATTATTACTTTATGTGCTGTTTATACGCTTAGGCAGTGGAAACAGATTTTAATTCTCATTACAGCATTTACGCTTGGACATACTTCAACACTGGCATTAGCCGGGTTGAATATTATAACGGTTAACCAAAAACTGGTGGAAACATTGATCCCAGTGACTATTCTTTTAACCAGCATTTACAACATTGTTAAAAAAAGTGCCCCGGATAAAAAGTTTCAGATCAACTACTTTCTGGCCCTGTTTTTCGGATTGATCCATGGCATGGGCTTTTCGAATTTCTTCAGAGCCATGATGATGGGGATTTCGGATGATTCTATTGTATTCCCCTTATTCTCCTTTAACGTGGGTATTGAAGTAGGGCAATTAATTATTGTTAGTTTGTTCCTGATCGCAAATCTTATTTTGTCGACCCTCTTTACCATAAAACACCGCGACTGGAATCTGGTTATTTCAGGTGCTGGCGGTGGTATTGCTGCAACGATGATTATTAAAGCACTGTTTTTAGGGTGAAATCGTTAAAATCCATAGGACTTTTGTTGATCCTGCTGATTCCGGGAGGCTTACTTTATGCACATCCCATAAAAATGACCACAGGAAAATTACAGATTGATACCAAAGACAGAAACTGCACACTCACCCTGAATTTCTTTATTGATGATTTTGAAAGCGCCCTTCGGCAGATCTATCCGCAGCCGACATTTAATTATGATGAACCGGGTGAAACCATGAAGGCAACCATATATGAATACATTACCTCCAATTTTGAACTAAAACTGGATGATACCATAATTAGATTCGATTTGGGATCCATTAAAAAGATTGAAGATAATGTATGTCAGGTAAAGCTGAACGGAAATTTCACTAACCTGTCTGATTTTAATCTCATAACCGTGAAAGACATCCTGCTTTTTTCATCCTTCAGCAAACAGTCCAATATCTTACATGTGTTTATCGACAACGGATCACATAAGATTCTGCAGTTTTATCCCGGTGTTCCGGTAAGGATTGAAAAATTATAGTTAATAAACGTTTCGCTCTTTTTACTTATACTGAGTATGAATTATTAAGCTACTACGAATCCGTTTATTTTTTTCTTATTTTAGTAGCATTGTTGAGATACATTTAACCTAATATTACTTGCTATGTTACGAAGATTATTACTTGTTGTATTCATTTCAACTTGCTTTATGTATAATTTGCTGTCTCAAACCCAGGACAGTATTGTTGATAAGGGTATAAAATTATACGACGAACAAAAATACCCAGAAGCCATTGAAGTATTTAAAACTGTAGATGAAAATGATTCTGCTTACACCCGCATGTTATATGAGCTGGCTATTACTCACCTGGCTGAGGATGATTACAATCAGACCATAGAGACCTGTCAAAAGGGAATGACAGAACCTTCAACCTATGACGGTTTGTTTTTGGCGACTATGGCAACGGCATTTGATAATATGGGTAAAAAAGATTCAGCCATTTCATATTATAGCAAAGCAATTGCTAAAAAGCCATTTAATTATTTGAACCATTATAATCTTGGATATACTTATTATAATATTGGGGATATGGAGAAAGCTACAAAATGTTTCCAGGAAGCACTCAGATGCAATCCCTTTCATGCCACAAGTCACCTGTTCCTGGGAATAATAAGTGCCCGGCAGCATCAGTTAACAAAGGCAATGCTATCTCTGGAAACCTACCTTATGGTTGAACCTAATTCAAGCAGAAGTAACAAATACCTGGTTTATTTGGATAACATTGCGCAAAGCTATGTGGATACAGCACATGGTGAGTATATTGAACCTTTTCTGGATAATACACTGTTCGAAGAAACTGATCATCTTATTGCATCCAGAATAGTAATTACTGACGAATTTGAACCTGTCATAGATTTTAGTGCAGCTACAGTTAAACAGACACAACTTTTATTCGACAAATTACCGTTCGACACCACAGATAAATCATTTTGGGTTGAGATGTATTTCCCGTTTTTTAAAAGTATTAAAGAAAAAGGATATATGGCACCAATGCTTTACACAATACTAACATCAACCAAAAATAATAAAGTACAGGAGTGGAAAGCAAAAAATGAAAACCTACTTAAAGAGTTTTATAAACTGGGATCTGAACTTACCGCTGTGAAAAACTACAGAGATGTCATTACACCAAACGGTATTGTACATAATATAGTTGAATTCGACAATGACGAACCATACAGCATTGGTGCATATAATTCGGATCAAAAGGAAGAAGGTTACTGGCAGTATTTTAATAACAATGGAGGTTTGAAAGCCTGCGGAAATTACATTAATGGGGAAAAGAACGGAACATGGTTATATTATACATCGGAAGGAAACCTGGAATTTAAACAGGATTTGACGGGTGGTAAAGTAAACGGGATGGAATATAAATACTTTCCGAATGGAAAGATCAGATATGAAGTGGCCTACATAGACGATATTCCTGATGGCATAGTAAAATTCTATAACAAGACCGGGCAACTTGATGAAATAAATTATTTCAAGGACGGAACGCGAAACGGACCTGCAATAGGCTTTTACGATAACGGTGATACCTCTTTTATCTACAACTATCTTGATGGTGAAATAAATGGCCTGTATAAAACTTACCATTATGATCAAAAGATTTATTTAATCTCTAGGTATAAAAACGGAAAAGAAGAAGGAGAAGAAACAACCTATCATCCAAACGGAAATGTTAGTTCAAAAGGTAGTTACATAAACGGTAAAGAAACAGGACTCTGGCAATATTTTTCTGATAATAATATATTACTGAGCGAATACCTTTACAATGACACAATTTTAAAATCAATTACCCAGTACTATGAAAATGGGAAGATTCAACAAATTACGCCATATAATGATGCAGGAAACATTGACGGGGAATTAAAATCCTTTGACAGAGAAGGAAATCATTTCTCCACAGAAGTATATGAAGACGGAAGTATATTAAAACTGATTAATGATACAGGTGATAAAGAAAGAGACAGTTATAGTTCTGATGATATGTCATTTGAATTTGCAACCTACTACCCTGATGGTCCGGTCGCCAGAAAGGGAAACATCCGAAATGGAAAACTTGACGGTACCATAAAGGATTTCTGGCGAAATGGTAATCTGAAAACAATATCTTATTATAAGGACGGGACAAAACTTCCCAGGGAAGAAAATTACTACATAAACGGGACTTTAATAGCCAAAACATCAGAAGCAGGCACGTATGGAATAAGCAAATATGAAACCTATTACAACAACAGCAATATTAAAAGTTCAGGGTATTTAAAGGATGGCTCTTTTACCGGCCAATATCTGCAATATAATCCACTGGGCCAAAAATCATTTAAGAGCTATTACGTTAATAACGAACCAAACGGATGGTCAACCTACTTTTTAAATGACACCATAATAACTTCACGCTATCAAAACAAAAAAGGAGATTTGGTAAGGGTTGATTATTATGACGAAGCCGGAAACATATATTGTACTAACAATTATGATAAAAAGCCAATATTTGAATCCTATAGTCTGACTGGCGAATTAAGGGGCTCTGTAAATGTTTATAATTATTGCTTTTACGACACATTAAAATGGTTTTACCCAAATGGAAATATTGAGTCTGAAATGTATTTTTTCAACGATCAAAGACAGGGTGATTATAACAGATATTACTTATCGGGAAAACTGCTGCAAAAAGGGAAATACCGCTATGATAAAAAACACGGATTATGGGTTTCGTTTTACGAGAATGGCTTGCCCGAAGATTCATCATATTATATTGATGATAATAGATTTTACCGTAGGACTTCTTATTATGAGAATGGGAAAATACAAGCTATGTCCATGTATATTAATGATGAGATGGATGGTTATACCACATTATGGGATTACAATGGAAACTTGCAAATCAGGATTTTATACAAGGGAGACGAAATTATTTCATATCAAACACCCTTATCTTCTGGTTGGTCTGAACCTATACAGATAAAAACCGGTAATGAACTGATAAAATCATACTTCCCTAACGGGAAAATTGCATACGAAATGCAACTCAAAGATTTTTGTCCCAATGGCGAACAAATATTGTATGCCGCAAACGGCAAAATAATATCACAGGCAGAATATTCATGCGGTTCATTAAACGGTAAACATACATATTACTACGCCAATGGAAATGTAAAATCAGAGGGAAGTTATATTATGGGTGACAGGTATGGTTTATTTAGTGAATTTTACGAGAATGGAAAACTACGCAATACTACAGAATTCAATCAGGACGATATAAACGGAGAAGATGTTTTTTATGATAACACAGGAAAGCATAACAGAACTGAAATTTATTTCAACAACAGATTTATGAAAATGAAAGAATAATTAAGAAAGCAATTTGATTTGAAAAATATAAAAAAAATATATTGGGTTATTTCAGGAATTATTTTAACTCAGACATGTTTGGCAGCGAAAATAAAAATACCTGACATTAAAGATATGACTGCCAGATACAGCAATCAAAATGCAGTGTTCCTGTATAATAATAAAGATATCACATTTGATATTGTTAACGATTCACTAAAGATTTTTCAGCACAACGAGGAAGCAATAATGCTACTTAACGAACATTCCAAAAACGGTGCTAAGAATCATATCTATTTTGGAAAATTCAATTCAGTAAATAATGTAAATACATATACATATTACCTTTCAAAAGGAAAATACAAAAAAGCTGAGGCTACAAACAAAAAAACTACAAATAACATCGGCAACTCTGTATTTTATGATGATTCCAAGCAAATTGAAATCACCTATCCCATGGTAAATAAAGGTTCAGTTATGATTATGGCTTATGATGAGGTCATAAAAGACGCTCATTTTTCAGACTTGTTTTATTTTCAATCCTCTGTGCCTACGGAACGTACAGTCCTTACCGTTAAAGTACATGATAATATAAAAGTTGAGTTCAAAAAATTTAATTTTGACAGGGTGCACATTGCCTGCGATTCAACGCATAAAGGGAAATACACCATTTATACCTTTACAGGGGACAATATGCCTGCAGCAAAATATGGCAATAATTACACCAGCATTCGCCATCTCTGGCCACATATTCACATGCTCGTTAACGAAGTCAGGCTTTCTGATAGAACCGAACGGTATTTTGAAACGACAGATGATCTTTTTACCTATTACAATGGCTTTATCAAAACAATTGACACCACTTATTCTGAAGAGTTTAAAGTCAAAGTAAAGGAAATTACACAGAACTGCATTTCAGACAATGATAAAGCGAAAGCTATTCTTTATTGGGTTCAGGATAATATTAAATATGTTGCTTTTGAGGATGGATACAGAGGATTTATACCCCATAGTTCTCAAAAAGTTTTTGATCAGAGGTATGGTGACTGCAAGGATATGACCAGTATTATAGTCGGAATGATGAAAGTTGCCGGGTTGCCCTGTTATTACAGTTGGGTTGGTACAAGAGACATACCTTATACCTATGAAGAATTACCAACAATAGCAGCAGATAATCACATGGTAGCAGCCTATTTAACCAGGGATTCTTTAATTATTTTAGATGGCACAATGGATATGTATGAATTTGGATATGTTCCACATCACATTCAGGGAAAAGAAGTGCTTATCCGTTTATCCGACAAAGATTACACCATAAAATATTTACCTGTAACGCCTTTTACTGAAAGCCGGATTATTGATTCCTTAAGTATCCGCATTAAAGGATCTTCAGTTACCGGAGTTGCTCAAAAGCGCTGGGAAGGTTATAACCGTTACGAAATTTCCAGTACGTTGGATGGCGTAAAAAATGATAAACTCAACAAAACATTAAATAAGATTCTGGTTCTTGGGAATAATACGTTTATCGTTAATAATTTTAATATCCCGGATATTAAAGACAGAGACAATCCCATAATTATTGATTATTCATTTAATGTCACTGACTACGTGCAAAATCTGGGTAATGAAATATACATTAATTTAAATCTGGATAAAGAATTTGCTGAATATAAAATTGACACAACCTTCTCATGCAGGCCATTTGCAAACGACTTTAAATTCAATGAAACTACTATATCATCATTAGAGATACCTGACGGTTTTAAAGTCAGTTATGTTCCGGAAAACATTTCATATCAGAATCCGTATTTTAGTTTTAAAATTGAATATTCCCAAAATAATAACCGTATCACTCAACATAAAACAATTATTATGAATTTACTTGATCTTGAGCCGAAGGATTTTTCTGAGTGGGATAAAATGATTCTGGAATTGAATAAAGCATATAATCAGACTGTAGGATTAGAAAAAATTTAAACCAACGACTATGAAAAAATTATTTCTTTTACTGTTTTTGGCATCACAGATAATTGCTCAGGCAAAAGGATTTGAAACCACCGATTGGGAAACTTCACCGGATTACAAAACACTACCGGATTCTTTGATGAACGAAAATGTTATTTGTTTGAACCTGAATATAGCATATGACTTCAGACACGGAGATGATGGAAACCTTTATGCATACGAAACAGAACATAAAGTATATCGCATCCTGAATGAAGAATCCATTCAGAGTTTTAATAAATACTATATGTATGATGAGTCCGTACTTGAATATATAACCATAAAGGCACGGACAATTTCCTCCGATGGTACAATAAAGGAATTTGACAAGTCCAACATAAAAGAAATAACAGATGAGGAAACCGGGAAAAAATATAAGATCTTCGCTGTTGATGGTATAGAAGAAGGTAATACGGTAGAATATTTTACCGTGATGAAAAAAGAAGCAGAATCCTTTGGACGAAATTACTTTCAATTCGGCTTCCCTGTATTAGAGGCGAGCTACAGTCTTACATGCCCAGAAAAGTTGCGATACCTAATAAAACCTTATAATGGTCACATGACGCAAAGTGAACCAGAAATAAAAGATAGTACCGTTTATTATTCCTTAACCGGAGAAAATATTCCGGCAATAAATTCTGAACTCTTTTCGTATTTGAATCCCAATAAAGTTCGGGTAGAATATCGTCTCGACAGAAACCTGTTTAAAGGAAAATATCAGTTAAATACCTGGGATATTGCAGCAAAAATTATTAACAATCAGTTTTCAAACCTGAATAAAAAAGAAGAAGCAGCTCTGGAAAAATTTGTAAAAAAGCTTAAAGTACCCAATGGCGAAAATATAGATAAAATCATTGCCGTGGAAAACATCATAAAAAAGGATTTTCTCATCCAGGAGCAGAACAGCTATATTTATAACGATCTGACCTTTACTATTGGTGAAAAGGTCTCGTCGGATAAAGGTCTTGCCAAATTATATGCTAACATTTTTACAAAGCTCAACATACCTTATAATATTGTACTAACATGTGAAAGAGATAATGTAAAATTTGACAAATCCTTTCCCAGCTGGAATTACCTTACGACCTATCTCATTTATTTCCCGGAATATGATTTATATCTGACCCCATCCATGCCTTTTCTCAGAGTGGGAATGACCAAAGAAGAAGTTATGGCTCAAAATGCTCTATTCATTCGTAAAGTAAGTGTAGGTAATTTTCATTCTGCCGTTGCCGATATTAAATACATTGAAGAGAACTCTTATTTGGATAACCAAAATAATATCATATCTGATATTACACTTGATGTTGAAAATAATAAGGTTAATATTGATCTTACTAAAAATTTAAAAGGGTTATCAGGTGGATATTTTGAACTTATTCTGTCATCGATGGATGAAGACCAAAAGTTAAGCACATTTAAAAATCTCTCAGGTTTGGATGATTTAAATCCTGAATTTTCCGATTTTAAAATAATCGATCAGAATAATAACAAATACCAGAATGAATTCGGACTTAATTGTAAAGTCTCTACTCCCGGATTAATTGAAAATGCCGGAAATAAAATCTTATTTAAAATGGGGATGGTTATAGGGCCTCAGGCGGAATTATACCAGGAAGCAGAACGTACACTTCCCGTTGAAAACCAATTTAACCGCAGCTACGACAGAATCTTAACGTTTAATGTTCCAAAGGGTTATAAAATATCCAATCCTGAAGCAGGCATCATTAATGTGGTAAGTTCCAGAGAAGAAGATCCACCCTATGGATTTATATCTGAAGTGGAATATTCCGGCAATACATATACAATTAAAATCCATGAGTTTTATAAAGACCTGCTGGCTCCCATAGAACAATTTGAAGCTTTCAGAAGAGTTGTAAATGCCGCTGCGGACTTTAATAAAGTTGTTCTCGTTCTTGAAAAAACAGATTAAAATCCAAAGTTAAAAATCCCTTCTATTACATAGTCCTGATGGCTAAAAGAATAGCCGACTTTGGCTCCTACTTTCCATTCAATAGGATAACGGAACAGATTCATATCTATATACATCGTTCCACCCAGAGCATTATATTCATATTCACCACGACTGAATTTAAACTGTCCAAGGTCAGCCCAAACGCCAACATTTAATCGTTTAAGATATGCCAGCCAAAATATTTCTGCATCCGCATTTGCCAGGGTAAACAGGTACTCAAAACCTATGCGGTAATTATCCTTGCCATATCCGGAATTTGTTAGTGTACTCCATCCTATTGGCATGGATAAGGGTTGTGTAAATACCATTCCGTATGGTTGATCCTTACTCAGGTGCAGAAAAGTAAGATTCAGTTGAAGACTATGATTTACTTCAAAACCAGGCAGATAAAAACTGACTTCAGCCCCTGAATATATTTGAGAATCTTCAGAGCCTGACATTTTATAGTGCCTATCAAATTTTTGCAGGATTGCCGTAATTTCATATCCCCAGTTTGTTTTAAGGTTCCGGTAAGCGTTTTGTTTCAACCAGGAATGATACAATCCAATACCATAAAATGTTCTGGTTCCCTGGCCTCTGTCAAATTCTATTGAACCGGTATTCTGAAATGTATACCTGTCTGATGCATAGCTACCGTAGATAAAAGGAGATAATGTAATATACTCTGAAAGATGCCTGAAGACAAACGGGAATTCTACCTTGCCCTCGAACCGCAAGGCATTGATATCTGTACTCACATTATACCCGTATCCTGTTTCATCAATAACTAAAATGTTTTGGTTCCAGGCACCATAATAGGTATTAAAATGAATCACAGGAAGAAAACCGCGATAGATATAGTTAAAGAAATATTTCTCATCCTTATTGGTCGCTGCAAAATTAACTCCAACCGACATTGTTGCATCATTCAGCATGCTTTGAGACAGCAATGACACACCGGGTAAATATGCCTGCCCTCCAAGTTGATAGGCAGCACCAGGTATCCAGCTGTGAAAATTAAACTGATGTGCAAATTTATTGTACCGGCTAATGCTGTATTCTGTTGAATCTTTTTCTTTAAAGTCAACTTTACCTAACTCCATTTCAGTCAGATTTCGGTAAAGGTTAGGGGCATAATTGGGCACCTCTGTAAGGTTTTGATTAAGCATCTGATTGTCATTTTGTTTGACAACCTCGTTTCCTTTCCATGTATAATCAAGGTACACCAGATCACCATCAATAAAAGTAGGTGATATTGCCCCAAACCTTGAATTAGTAATACGTACAGGTTCTCCTCCGATAAGAGGTATCTGGTAGATATTTTCTATTCCGGACCAATCCCCTGAAAAAAATACATATTCGCCTGTCACATAAGGATGCTTGAAATCCATATTATCGGGCCCAAATAAAATCTTCTCCTCTTTAAAATCATTCCGGCACAGTATTTTGCCACCATCTGTGATTTTAATATAAACCAGTGACTTTCCGTCCGGAGTCCATTGAGGCGTAATAATATACCCGTTATTATCATTTTTAAGCCGCTTAATTATGCTGCCATTCTGCGGATTAAGGATTACCAGATTACAACCATTCAGATCATTCATTTCTACTGCAACAATCTGATCCTTTACAGGATTAAATACCGGACTGTAATAGCTGTTGTAATGCGTCAACCTTTTATTCTTGAACTTTTGCATATCATATACATAAACAGCCTGCTGACTTTCCTGCTCCCATCTTGCATTCGGCATTTCAAGAGTATACAACAACTTATGATCCTTAACATCAAAATACTTCCCATTGCTGTACCCCAGCGATAAAACAGGTACCACAAAACCGGATGTGTCAATTTTCACGATCTGAGGCACGCGGCTCAGATTACTTTGATATGCGTAAAGATCGGATCCCTCTTCTGTTATGTATTCCAATCCTGAATAATCCTTTGACGTGTAAATTATTTCCGGCTGATCAGCCTTTACGAGTTGATCCTGTGCTTTCCATAATTCCATAAGGGTATCTGCCGCAAATTTGTAATATTTAAACTTTCGTGTATCCTTTAAACCGTTACTACGCCTTGAAAAGGGCCAGATATACCATGGATACCGGGCAATTTTATCCAGCTTTGTTTTAAATATATCAGGATCACGAAAAACCCTGTTAGCAGCAACTATCTGGTAGCCGGTAGCATAATGGTCAGGTATAAAATCCCGGTACGATCCAAGAATCATCTTATCGTATCCCGGATTTCCTTTTTGCAGAAAATATGCGCGCATTTCCTTTTCAAAGGAAGCTTGTCTTCCCCGTCCGAAGTCTGAAAGCGCTGTTTCAGTAACAACCGCATCACCTTCCATAAACCAGTTTGGGATATATAAGCCAACCGGGAAAGAATATCCCATTTGTCCGGTCAACCAGATGGGAAGTTTCGATGCTCCCCTGTACATGCTGGTAAACTGAACCACATGTCTGCCTTCGTGCAAAATCAGTTGTTCATCCCAGGCCTGCCCGTAACTGTCCTGATAAGGCTTGGTCCACAATTCTACCTTATTAGGAGCCACAGCCGTCATACCATTGGCAACAGCAGAATGTGTACGTAGCACATAAGTAAATTTTTTAGGTTCAAAACCAAGTGAATAATTGACGTATTTATACGCCTTTTCAAGCTTCATTGCGTAGTCAATAGCCTGACTTTCATAATTCTCAGGATAAATTACAATGTAATGCAATGTTTCTATTTTGTTCCAGTCTATCGAGGATCGATCCGTGCCGGCATTCACAAATTGAGCATAAATATTGGGGGCTGAGACACAAAAAAATATCAAAAGCAATATTTTAGTCATGTTTTTAAAAGATTTTTGTAGGTTTATTACCATAACTTTGTATAAAAATTCAGGGATGGAAAAATTTATCATTTACCAGGCATTTACAAGACTATTCGGAAACAAAAATAATACAAATAAACCTTCCGGCACCATTAGGGAGAACGGATGTGGAAAATTTAACGATTTCACATCCGAAGCATTTAATGGAATTAAAGAACTGGGGACAACCCATATCTGGTATACCGGGATTATTGAGCATGCAAGCAAGACCGGATATCCGGAATTCGGGATTCAGGCCTCTCCTGCTGAAATTGTAAAGGGCCAGGCCGGTTCGCCCTATGCCATAAGGGATTACTATGATGTCTGTCCAGACTTAGCAGAAAATATTCCGGAAAGAATGAAAGAATTTGAAAACCTGGTTCAACGCACACATGAAGCGGGATTAAAAGTAATTATCGACTTTGTTCCGAATCATGTTTCGAGAGGTTATAAATCAGATTCAAAACCAGAAAGTGTATTTTGTTTTGGTGAACACGACAACCAGTCCGATGCCTTTAATCCTAACAATAATTTTTATTATATCCCGGGGCAGTTATTACGTCTACCAAATATTCCTGATGCATATCAACCAGATGTCTATTCTGAGTTTCCTGCTAAAGTTACTGGCAATGACTGTTTTTCTGCCAATCCGGGTGATCATGATTGGTACGAAACGGTAAAGCTGAATTACGGCGTGGATTACTTAAACGGACATACAAAACATTTCTCGCCCATTCCGAATACATGGTATAAAATGTTGGAAGTACTTACATTCTGGGCCAGTAAAGAAATTGACGGTTTCAGGTGTGACATGGCAGAAATGGTTCCTGTTGAATTCTGGGAATGGGTCATCCCTGAAATTAAGTCAAGATTCCCGTCGGTTATCTTTATTGCAGAAGTTTATAATCCACAGCTGTACAGGGAATATATCAACAAAGGTAAATTTGACTATTTATACGATAAAGTTGGCCTGTATGATACATTAAAAGGGGTACTGCAGGGAAGACAATCCGCTACCGATATCACAAAGTGTTGGCAGGACATTGATGACATTAAACAACATATGCTCAACTTTTTGGAGAATCATGACGAACAACGCATAGCTTCTGATTTCTTTATTAAAGATCCGTTTACAATCATTCCCGCCCTTGTAATTTCCACCTGTCTGAATCCCGGACCATATATGCATTATTTCGCACAGGAGCTTGGTGAAACTGCTGCAGATGCTGAAGGGTTCAGCGGATTTGACGGCCGGACAACCATATTTGACTATTGGGGTGTTAAATCGCAACAGAATTGGATGAATAACGGAAAATTTGACGGTGGACAGTTAACGGATGAGCAAAAAAGATTGCGCCAATTATATGTCGATATTTTGAATTTTGCCAGAACCGAAAAGTGCGTTTCTGAAGGGATGTTCTATGGTCTTCAATGGGCAAATAAGGACAATCCGGAATATGATAACGACAAAATCTATTCTTTTTTGAGATACACAACAGAAGAGGTTCTGATTTTTATCTGCAATTTCTCGGATGAAATAAAAGTAGTAAATCTTGAAATTCCGGAAGATGCAAAAGAAATGTCCGGCCTGAAAGGTTTATGCCATTGCAAGGGAGAAAAAATCAGTTTTAATTTTGGTTCAACCGATATTGAATTTGCCCAAAAACGATTTTTAAGAATAAATCATGAAGTTGAAGCAAAGGATGTTTTAATTTACAGAATCAGGAAATAGCACGATCATCAAGGATAAAATTATCCAGTGTTGTATTTCTTAAAATTGAAATAAACTGCTTCCGGGCACTGTCGAAAGAAGTATGCAGAACACAATGTGAGCCTTTCTCTACAGGACAGTTTTCAAACCCCATGATACAGCGGTGCACATTGGTGAATCCTTCAAAAGCTTCCACTATTTCCGAAACAAAAATCTCTGCACTTGGTCTCACAAGGACAAATCCTCCCTTACGACCATGGATGCTCCGTAATAAATCTTTATTGGTCAGATCGGTTAAAATACGTCGACAATACTGAAGGGGAATTTTCAGTTCTCTACTTAAAAGCGTTGCTGAGACATTCACATCAGGGTGTTTAGCCATGTGTGTAAGAATCATCAATGCATATGTAGTAGTCTTATTAAAGGTCATTGTTTAAACAATCTTGTACCGGGACTAAATTATCCGAAAGCGGTAACTGTATTTTTCTGATTCACAAAAATAACGATTTGCATGAAATATGCATTTTTTAAGTCCAATATATCTTGTGTCTTGTATATATCTCAAGAATTAAAGATCTCAAGTGATTCAGGAGGCAATTCATTGATATCCAAAATCATCAGACCATCCAGAGAATAATTAAAATCAGGATCAACATTAAAGCCCACCACCCTTGCATTCTGACTCAGATATTTCTTGATCAAAACAGGAATACGCATGCCCTGAATTTCGAGTGTTGAAATGTAATTATCCAGCTTTTTCAAATCATCTTTATGTTGATCCAGAATAGATTCAACCTCATGTTCACGAAAGCCACTGACTTTAAATTCCATTTTGGGATGAATATATGCTGCCAGTTCAGTATTGAAATAATACTTTCTGATAAAGGACATGATCAATTCCTTCGAGAATTGCGAAAAATCGTTACTGATGCTTACTGGTCCCATTAGATAACGGTGGGTATTATGTTTGAGTACAAATTTCAGGATTCCGTTCCATAGGAGAAACAGTGATAAGGGTTTTTTCTGATATTTTGAAACCACAAAAGATCGTCCCATTTCAATGGTTTGGGAAAAAACGGGAATCATCTCGTCATCCACATCAAACAGCGACGTAATGTAAAACCCCTTCTTACCATATTTTTCTATAATTATGTCACCCCTGCCCAATCTGTAACCACCAAGCAATTCCTTTTCTACACGGTTCCACACAAACAACTGATCGTAGTAAGTATCATAGTCATCCAGATCAAACGAACGATTTGTTCCTTCTCCAACTTCGCGAAAGGTAATCTCTCTTAAACGGCCAATCTCCCTTAAGATATTTGGGATAAGATCTTTAGATGCATAGTACACATCAAACTCATTCCGGGACATAAGCTTATGTTCTGCCGGTAGTGCAAATATTTCTTTTTCCAGCACTTCCGGATCAACCGGGAGAATAATTGGCTCCGGCTTTTTAACCCTGAATTTCAGGTTCAGTTTTAATATTCTTTTGTCTTCGGGAGATGAATATTTTAACGCATTGACCGTAGAATGAAGAAAATCGCGCGTTGCCGGTGTATCCGATTTGACATAATCATCGGGTTTTATGGGCATTCCAATTCTAAAAAAGACTTCCTCATCTTTTTTTCTTAGAAATTCCCTGGGAAGTGATATCGATCTGAGAATCGGATTTATCCGTTCTGTAATTTTGTACAGTCGGCTGTTCTTACCACTAAAGTAAACCGGTATTACCGGAACCCCGGCTTTTTCTATCAGTTTTATCGATGCCAGATTCCACTCCGTACTGCTTACAAATTTACGCTTCCGCGACCTTGTGGTAATGTCTCCGGAAGGAAAAATACCAATAGGATGACCATCTTCCAAATGTTGCAATGCACCTTTTACCCCTTTTTTATTGGTGTGCGTGCCCAGAGTAAACGGATCAACCTCAATAAAATAATCGGCAATGGGAGAAAACAATCTTAAAAAATAATTGGCAAGCACCTTAAATCCTTCAAAACGTTCTGCGAAAATTCTGATAAGGATCAATCCATCCAGAAAACCATAGGGGTGATTGGAAATAACAATAAAAGGGCCTGTTTTAGGAATATGTTTCAGATCATTTTCAGGACACACGTATTTAATATTCAGTGTTTCAAAAGAAGCATCTATAAAATTCAATCCGGTTTGGTTCACCATGTATTTTTTATAGATTCTGTTTATTTTAGAAAAACCTGAAGCCTGGTAAGCAATATTGAAAATGAGCGGATTTTTAAGTGGTCCACCCATGTACTTTTGCAAAGCATCCTTATCTATAAGGTTCATATTTATAAGTAATGTTAATTGAACAAATGTAATTATATTTCTATATTAACTATTAAATTAATAGGTTAAGAACTTAAAAATTATATTTTTGTGTGACCTTAAAAAAACTGTTCGAACCATAAGGTCCTCATTATTCATACGAATTTTAAATAAAGCAAAAAGATTAAAGAAATATTTCCATAATTAAAATATTTTCTATTTTTGTAACCGCTCAAACAGGGCGTATTTTATAACCGGATAGAACAATTATTAACATAAAAAACGATTAAGAGCTATGGCAAATTTAGATTTAAGCAAGTACGGCATCCTGGACGTCAAGGAGATCGTCCATAATCCATCGTACGAGCAGTTGTTTGAAGAAGAGATGAAACCGGGTCTGGAAGGATTTGAAAAAGGTCAGCTTACAGAACTGGATGCGGTGAATGTGATGACCGGTATCTTCACCGGACGTTCTCCTAAGGATAAATACATTGTAAAAGATGCAACAACAGAAGATACCATGTGGTGGACTACTCCCGGATCTCCTAACGATAACAAACCTGTTTCTACAGAGGTATGGAACGATCTTAAAAAAACAACTGTTGAGCAGCTCTCCGGTAAGAAATTATTCGTAATGGATACATTCTGTGGAGCAAACGCAGATTCAAGATTAAAAGTACGCTTTATAATGGAAGTTGCATGGCAGGCACACTTCGTAAAAAATATGTTCATTCGTCCTACAGAAGAAGAACTGGCCAACTATGGTGAACCTGATTTTGTATCGATGAATGCCTCTAAAACCACTAATACAAAGTGGAAAGAGCACGGATTAAATTCAGAAGTATATACTGTATTTAACCTTTCGGAAAAAATGCAGGTTATCGGCGGTTCATGGTATGGTGGTGAAATGAAGAAAGGTATGTTTGCCATGATGAACTATTACCTGCCGTTAAACGGTATGGCTTCGATGCACTGTTCTGCCAATAAAGGTAAAGATGGTGACGTAGCTATTTTCTTCGGTTTATCAGGAACCGGAAAAACAACACTTTCCACAGATCCAAAGCGTGAGCTTATCGGTGATGACGAGCATGGTTGGGACGATGACGGTATCTTCAACTTTGAAGGTGGATGTTATGCCAAAACAATTAATCTTGATCCTGAAGCTGAACCGGATATTTATGGTGCAATCAAAAGAAATGCACTGCTTGAGAATGTGACGGTAGATGAAGCTGGTAAGATCGATTTTAACGATGGATCTGTAACACAGAATACACGTGTTTCCTATCCGATTTACCATATCAACAATATTGTTAAGCCGGTATCAAAAGCAGGACACGCCAACAAGGTAATTTTCTTGTCTGCAGATGCATTCGGTGTATTACCTCCAGTTTCAAAACTGACCAAAGAACAGACAAAATACCATTTTCTTTCAGGATTTACAGCTAAACTGGCTGGTACTGAGCGCGGTGTTACATCTCCTCAGCCTACCTTCTCAGCTTGTTTCGGTGCTGCTTTCCTTTCACTTCACCCAACTAAATACGGTGAGGAACTCGTTAAAAAGATGGAAGAACACGGAGCAGAAGCTTACCTGGTAAACACAGGATGGAATGGAACAGGAAAACGTATCTCTATTAAAGATACACGTGGTATCATTGATGCTATTCTTGACGGTTCTATCGAAAAAGCAGAAACAAAAACAATTCCTATTTTCAATCTGGAAGTACCAACGGCATTACACGATGTTGATCCTAATATTCTGGATCCCCGCGATACATATGCTGATCCTAAAGAATGGGAAGAAAAAGCTAAAGATCTTGGCTCACGCTTTATCAAGAACTTTGTTAAATACACAGATAACGAAGAAGGTAAAGCATTGGTTGCTGCAGGTCCTCAACTTGACTAATTCCAAACAACACCATAAGAAAAAACCTTCCGGCTTTCGGGAGGTTTTTTTATGCTCTCAAGTTTAGCAATAAGTTTTTAACCCTACTACGCCTGAATTTCACGGACAATTTTATCGGTGGTGCCTGCAATGTTATACAGCAACCTCAATCGCTGTTTTTGCAGCCCAGACTCAGAAGCAGACAACTGCTCTTGCAAATCGTTTAACAGAACTGTAAGATCAGAAGCAAATCCCAGTTGTTCCGTTTCAGAATAATGGCCTGCCTCCTTTAAACCTTCCATCACCCGGTTACTTACTGTTCTTATTTCATTTAAATCGGGCGTACTGGTCTCTCTGTGTGCTCCGAGTGCTGAAATATGCGATAACAACGCATGATTAAGGTAAGTAAGGGTAAAAGCCTGCTGCATGGACATTTGTTTGCTTTTGGGTTCAAGACGCATGCTGTTCCAGGCCAGTGCCAGCTCATTGTCTGCCAGATGTGCCTCTCGTCGCGCTATTCGGTATTCCAGATCGTCCTCAGTATGTACATTATATTCATTTGTAATTGCCCGAAGGTAATCCATATTTTTCAGCAAGGCTTTGGAAATCAGGCCCGGCATGCGCCTGAATTGCCATCCCGGCCAAAGTAGCCGTATAACGATAAATGCTATAGATGCACCGATTACGGTGTCAATTAAACGTGGAACCATAATATGCAGTCCGGCATCTTTCGAAATCAGGTTAAATGCACTGATCACAAATGTGGTTATGAAAACAACTGCCACAGAATACCTGCTTCTGACCCAATAGAAGAATGCAAAAGCTGAACCAAGCATCATCAGCACCTGTGCGGCTGTATTGGTAAAAACCTGAAGCAATATCACACCCAATACAACACCACTGGCTGTTCCGAGTAAACGCTGAAATAAACGACGGCGCGTTTCACTATAGGTTATCTGGCTTACAAACAAACTGGTCAGCATGACCCAGGCTCCCTTATCCAGTTGAAAATATCGCTCAATAAAAAACCCAATCAGAAAACTCATGCTTAGTCGGATAGCATAACGCATGCGGGGATGTTCAAAAGTCAGAAGCGCTTTAAACCGTTGGAATGGATTCCTTTCATCTTTTCTCAACCGGGGAACCGCACTACCCTCTTCAGCGTTATCGAGGTATTTTAATGCCTGTTGGGAACGATCAAGGTTATGATGCAACAGGAGAAGTGCCTGAGCCTTCTCTGCATCCATTGTTTTTAGTTTTTCATCGATGGCTTTTGAGATCAGTTCCAAGGCAAGCGGATGTTGATAATTCGTGCCGGTGAGCATTTTTTCACCAACCTGCCTTGTAGCATACGACAACTGCCGCAGCATCTCTCCCATGGCACTCATCACCTCCGAACTTCCGGCTTCACCACTTAATTTGTCATGCTTTTCATGGCTTGAGGCAGCACGCTCATGCAGGCTCTGCAACACCATAAAACGCTGGAGATAAGGACGAAGTTGCTCCGGTCTTTTTAGTTCTCTGTCATAACTGTTCAGCACATCCTTGATTTTTTCAAGCGAATTAACCACGTTGATATTCAATAGTGCCAGTTCCTGGTTTATAGGCTGCTGGTCTTTTATATTACTCGGAAATAACCCTGATTTCTTTTCCAGGTAAGCCGAAAGATTAATAAATCCGTTGGACATCTGTTCATCGAGTAGTCGAAAAGGTTTTCGGTACATCAGGATGAGTGTTAACAGGCCATGGAATAATGCTCCTGCTGGAAGCAATACTGCCTGCCAGTACCAGGCGGGACTTATTTCAATTCCCAACATCGCATAAATACCGATAAGTATTGATCCGAATGTGATTGCCCGGTATCGTTCTCCGGTTCCTCCCAGAAGAATAAATAAAATGGTAGACAAAATAAATCCTGCACCTAACCAGAAAGGATGATTGTTCAAAAGACCAACGGCAAAACTTGAAACGAAAAAGCTTATAACGGTCAGAGATAGTGCTTTTATACGTCCCCTCGGATGATCATCCGTTTCTGAAAGACCTGCTGCCAATGCCCCTAAAGCCAGTGTAACACCATAAAATGGCTTCCCTGCAATGATAAAAGGAATTGACAGCAATGCCATGGAAACTGTCATCCTGAGTGCAAACAACCTGCCGGGTGAACTGTTGAAAGCCAGTGTCAGTTTCAAAAGTGCTGAAGATAGTTTGTTTGTTTTGCCTGCTATCATTTCATTATTTAATGTTAGTGCAAATGTAATCCAAACCAGCCTTAATTGTAAATCTCCGGTACAGAGATTAATACTTTCCGAATGTTCAGATTAATGATCTTTTAGTGTCAGGTTTTCAATTGCGGAATATGATGCTGCTATATCAAAAGGTTTTACTATTTTCGTCCCTGAATAAAATTTTACACCATGTACAAAAAGACCTTTATTTTAACCCTTTTGGCTGTTGCTTTGTTTGCGTGCAACACTAAAACCAAAGAATCCAAAGCTGAAGCTGAAGTTAAAACAGTAAATGTAAATGAACTGATTGGTTCACTGGATCAAAATGTCGATAAAGTCGTAATTGTTTCAGGTACTGTTGACCATGTATGCTCACATTCCGGCCGCAGAGCTTTTCTTATTGATTCCACAGGAGAACAATCAATCCGCATAGAAGCTGCAGGTGATATTGAAAGTTTCGGCAAGGAACTGGTGGGATCCAACCTTAAGGTTAAATGTATCATTAAAGAAGACCGCTTAACTGCAGACGATATTCAACAAAAAGAAGCTGCTGTACTGGAAAAACATCCGGAAGATGCAGAAGCTGATGGAGAAAACTGCAGCATTGAGATGCAGAATATCAACCAGATGCGTCAGTGGATGAAAGATAACGGCAAAGATTATTACGCCACCTATTATGCCGAAGGTATTTCGTATGAAGTGGCTGACTAATAAATGGATCAGAAAATGGCTCAGAATCCTTCACCGCGATCTGGGTTATTTTCTGGTCGGAATTACAATTGTTTACAGTGTATCGGGCATTATCCTGAACCATAAAAAGCAGGGCGTTGATCCGGCCTATAAGACCGTTTTAGTACAGGATAAGTTTGAAAACTCATTAACTGTTGACCGTTTTACCGCCAATTTTGGGAAAAGCTATCCTGAATACACAATTAATAAGGTATTACCGCAGGAAACAGGATATCAGTTATTTTTAAAAGGAGGTGTTGGGTTTTACAATTACCAAAGTGGAGAACTCTGGTTTGAATTTTACAAGAAAAAACCTGTTATTTTCTTTTTTAATAAACTGCATTACAATCAAAAAAAATTCTGGACTACACCGTCTGATATTTTTGCCGGCGCCCTTATTTTTCTGGCGCTATCAGGTCTGATTATGGTACGCGGCAAAAATGGATTTGCCAGACGAGGCGCCTGGTTTGCTCTGGCAGGTATTCTGTTTGTGGTCGTTTATATCTGGCTCTGATATGTGTTGAATTTCAATGATGCTTTGATTTTCTGATTATACCTTTTCAATCAACCATTCTGTCTAAATATTTGTTATAAAGTAAATTGAATTGGTATGAAACGAGCATGAACTTTTTTAATCAAAAATTCGACAAATAAGCATGATTAAAATAAGTTCATGTGAGAGCAGAGCGGTTATATCCGTTCTCAAATTTTAAAGTATTATTTTCCCAAACTTGAAAATTTTAAACGGATGAAACGAATATTTCTTCTATTATTGGCGTCATTTTCCTTGTTAACGATACAAGCCCAGGATTTTGCAGTGAAGGAACTGAATGCATCACCAAGGCATCAGGAATGGATAAAGGTCAAATCAGGTGACCGTGACGTGAACTGTTTTGTTGTTTATCCTGAAACATCAAAAAAAGCCACCGTCGTTATTGCCATTCATGAAAACCGTGGTTTAACGGACTGGGTACGTAGCTTTGCAGATCAGCTTGCCGGAAAGGGATTTATTGTGATAGCACCGGATCTGCTGTCTGATTTTGGTCCTTACCTCAGCAGAACGTCTGACTTCAAATCCTCTGATGAAGCCAGGAACGCTATTTATGCACTAACACCTGATCAGGTAATGAATGATCTGAATGCGGTACAAAATTATGCATCACAAATCCCAGCAGGAAACGGAAAGACTTCTGTTATTGGTTTTTGCTGGGGCGGAACTCAGAGCTTCAGAATGGCAACGTACAATCATGATATTAAAGCAGCCCTGGTATTTTACGGAAGTGCACCGGACAAAAAAGGTATTAAACAAATTGCTGCTCCGATTTATGGATTTTATGGTGGAAACGATCAACGCATCAATGCAGGGATTCCTGAAACTGAGAAATTAATGAAGGAAGCTGGAAAAAGCTATGACTATGTGATTTACGAAGGAGCCGGTCATGCCTATATGCGTCAGGGAGATGACCCGAAAGGATCTGCAGAAAACAAAACAGCCAGAGATAAATCGTGGGAACGTCTGCTTAAAATATTAAAAGCAACATAGAAACTCCGCTTACTGAGCTACAGGTTCAACAGTATAGCCCTGTTCTCTTAAAAGGTTTATCACCCCTTCCTTTCCGGGCAAATGAGCTGCACCAACAGCGATAAATGAACAATGCTGACTTATCTGGTAAACAATTTTTGGAATCCAGTCAGCATTACGGTCAACCAGAAACTTTTTCATGAAAGTCTGCATCTCCTTATCCTGTTCGGCTTCTTCTTCCGACTGATCATAAATGGCATCGAGATCCTGCTTCCTGTATAAGTTGATCAGTTCGTATAACTCTGACATTTCTGTAACATCCAGAAAATACTCAACCTGCGTTTCAAAAGGCATATCACTGACAAGGCTTAACTGGAAAGCCATTGTTTCCAGTTCAGTAATTTCCTTTTTATTCTTTTTAGCCAGCTTATAAAACTCCTGCTCATACATTTTATATTTACCAATATATTTTGCTGTAAATAGAGAATTTAAAGCAAAAGGAGTTAACCGGTTATATTTCTTCATAAATTTCCTTTCCTTAATTCTTAACGTGTCCCTGGCAAAATCAACCAATGCTGTAAACTCATCCCTGTTCATAAGTTGTTCCAGGGTAGATCCATTTTTAAGGTACATTTTAGAAGCTAAACTCAGTTTTTCTGAAAATGAAAGATCAAACATATTGACTTCAAATGTTATCACATCGCAGCTCTCAATCAGCTCTTTTGTTTTATTCGAAATATTAAACAGTTTTTTAGGCATTATATGCATAGTGCCAAACAAATAAGACGGTTGCTCCAAACCGTTTCCACTAATTTTCCATAAGGTGCTGTTGTATTCCTGTCCCGAAACACTTATACCTACAAAAACTAAAAGGAGTAAAACTAATTTTTTCATTTATTGGAATTTATAATTTAGCATCATTGTTGTCCTAGTAAAAAATCAATATACATATAAATTCTTCGCTTCATTTTATTACGCTCAGAATGACAGTCTATTAGGTTCAAAAGGGGCTGAAGGATGGGTTGATTTGCGACTGATTCGCAAATCAACCCATCCTTCAGCTCAAAAGCCCTCCAATACCTGTCTTTCCGAGTGAAGCGAGGAATCATAGAAGTGCTACCCGTACAACAGTAATTTAGAATCATGAACAAGGAGCCAAGACATAAGATTTTAATTTATGGACATAAAGATATCAAATATTACATTTCAGGAATACCTGAATACTTTCGATTATTCCTGAATTGTACAGTATAAAACACATTTTAACATATACACCTTCCATATTGTGTTTATTTTTATCAAATATAAATTACAGTTTTGCATAAAAATTGCAATCTCTACTTTACAATTATGCCATTTAAATCCATACTTTTGCAGTGCAATTTTTAAAACGTGGACGCATTTTACAGAACACACCGGTATTTGGTTGAAAATCTTGACTATCATGTCGAGAGGCTTCTCATGCAGGAAATAGATTGGTCGCAACCTTTAATCGGAATTAAAGGAAGTCGTGGCGTTGGAAAAACCTCTTTTTTGCTGGCACATGCCCGCCAATATCTGAACGACGAGCGTTCATGTCTTTATATTAATCTCAACAGTTTTTATTTCACTCAGCGCTCGCTTATTAATTTCGCCGATGAGTTTTACAAAAAAGGCGGACGAATATTATTAATAGATCAGGTTTACAAATATCCGGAATGGTCGCATGAACTTCGGTTCATTAATGAAAACTATCCGAAATTAAAAGTTGTGTTTACCGGTTCAAGTGTCATGCGCCTGAAAGAAGAAAATCCAGACCTGTATGGTAAAGTTGCTTCGTACAATTTACGTGGATTTTCGTTCAGAGAATATATAAATGAAAAAACAGGACTTGGATTTCCGGCATTCGATCTGCAAGCTATTTTAAAGGATCACAAACAGTTATCAAAAGAAATTACTTCAAAAGTAAGGCCTCTCGCCTACTTCCAGGATTATTTACATCATGGTTACTATCCGTTCTACCTTGAAAAAAGCAATTTTTCGGAGAACCTTCTGAAAACTATGAATATGATGCTGGAGATTGATATCACACTTTTGAAGCAGATTGAACTGAAATATCTGCCTAAATTACGGCAGTTACTCTATTTAATATCACAGGATGCACCTGCAACACCCAATGTAAGTAAGCTGAGCACACAGATTAAAACATCCCGAGCAACCGTAAGCAATTACATTAAGTATTTAAAGGATGCACGTATGGTAAACCTTCTCTATCCTATAAATGAGGATTATCCGAAAAAGCCGGATAAGGTTTACCTGCACAATACGAATCTGGCATTTGCAATTGACAGGGATTATTCGAACCCGCAAATCCTGAATGAAACTTTCCTGTACAACATGCTTCACAAGGATCATAAAATCAACAGCGGTACGTTAAAGAATCCATTTATTGTAGATCAGAAAATTAATTTTGATGTATCTCAGGATGCTAAAGGGTCTGGTAAAAACAGTGATATTATTTACGCGGTGGATATGATAGAAAAAGGAAATGAGAATATCGTTCCATTGTGGTTATTTGGATTTTTATACTAATAAAAATAAACAGAACATATAAACTTTTAAAATTTGTAGAAATGGCAAAGAACAAAAAATTCTTAACATGTGACGGTAACCATGCCGCTGCTCACATCGCTTACATGTTCAGCGAGGTAGCTGCTATTTACCCGATCACCCCATCTTCTAACATGGCCGAAAACGTTGACGAATGGGCCGCGAACGGAAGAAAAAACATTTTTGGGGAAACTGTACGTGTCGAAGAAATGCAGTCTGAAGCCGGTGCTGCAGGTGCAGTGCACGGATCTTTACAGGCAGGTGCTTTAACTTCAACTTTTACAGCTTCTCAGGGACTGTTGCTTATGGTTCCTAATATGTACAAAATTGCCGGTGAACTTTTACCGGGCGTATTCCATGTATCAGCCCGTTCATTGGCAGCTCAGGCATTGTCAATTTTTGGTGATCATCAGGATGTTATGGCAACACGCCAGACTGGTTTTGCCATGCTGGCAACCGGTTCGGTACAGGAAGTTATGGATCTGGCCGGTGTGGCTCACTTAGCTTCTATCAAAACCAGAATTCCTTTCCTTCACTTCTTTGATGGATTCCGTACTTCACACGAAATTCAGAAAATTGAAGCCCTGAGTAACGAAGATCTCGCCCCACTCCTTGATCAGAAAGCTCTCCAGGCATTCCGTGACGGTGCTTTAAATCCTGAGAATCCTGTAACAAGAGGTACAGCTGAAAACCCGGATATTTATTTCCAGGCACGTGAAGCTTGTAACCCATTTTACATTGCTGTTCCAGATATCGTTGAAGATTACATGGGAAAAATCAGCAAAATCACGGGACGCGAATACCATTTGTTTGATTATTACGGTGCCAAAGATGCAGAGAATGTAATCGTGGCTATGGGTTCAGTAACAGAAACCATTCGTGAAACAGTTGATTATCTTGTTGCTAAAGGTGAAAAAGTCGGATTGATTGCCGTTCATTTGTACCGTCCGTTCTCAGCCAAACATTTCATGAATGCGTTCCCTAAAAGCTGTAAGCGTATTGCAGTTCTGGATCGTACTAAAGAACCGGGATCAGAAGGTGAGCCATTATACCTTGACATTAAGAATCTGTTCTACGGAAAAGAAAATGCTCCGGTTGTTGTTGGTGGTCGTTACGGTCTTTCTTCAAAAGAAACAACGCCGGCATCTATCTTAGCCGTATACGAAAACCTTAAAATGACTGAACCTAAAAATCAGTTCACTGTAGGTATTGTTGACGACGTAACTTTTACTTCTCTTCCAATGGGAAAAGAAATTTCATTGGCGCCTAAAGGAACATTTGAAGGTAAATTCTACGGTTTAGGTTCAGACGGTACTGTTGGAGCCAACAAAAACTCTATTAAAATTATCGGTAACTCTACTGATAAATTCTGTCAGGCATATTTTGCATATGACTCAAAAAAATCAGGTGGTTTTACAACGTCTCACCTTCGTTTTGGTGATACACCGATCCGTTCAACTTACCTGGTTAATACGCCGGATTTTGTAGCTTGTCACGTTCCTGCCTATTTGGGTCAGTATGATATGCTGAAAGGATTGAAAGATGGAGGAACCTTCCTTTTGAATTCAATCTGGGATGAAGAAGAAACAAAAAAACATCTGCCAAACGACATTAAAAAATATATGGCAGATCATAACATCAGCTTTTATACCATTAATGCAACAGCTCTAGCTGAAGAAATTGGTTTGGGTAACCGTACCAACACTATCATGCAGAGTGCATTCTTTAAAATTGCCAATGTAATTCCTTACGATAAGGCAGTTGAAGAAATGAAGAAAATGATTGTAAAATCATTTGGTAAAAAAGGTGAGGATATTGTGAATATGAACTTTGCTGCAGTTGACGCAGGTGGAACGAACATCACAAAAATTGAGGTTCCTGCCGAATGGTCAAAACTGACTGTAACAAAAGAGAAAGATTCCCGCGATATACCGGATTTCATCAAAAACATTGTTGAGCCCATCAATGCTCAGAATGGTGACGATCTTCCTGTATCAGCGTTCAAAGGCTATGAAGACGGAACTTTCCCTGCCGGAACTGCTGCATATGAAAAACGCGGTATTGCGGTAAATGTTCCTGAATGGCAGATGGATAATTGTATTCAGTGTAACCAATGTGCTTATGTATGTCCTCACGCTGCTATCCGTCCGTTCTTACTGGATGAAAAAGAAATGGCTGATGCACCGGAAGGTCTGGGAGGTAAAAAAGCAAATGGAAAAGCACTGTTAGGATTACAGTACAGAATTCAGGTTACTGTACTTGACTGTACCGGTTGTGGTAACTGTGCTGATGTTTGTCCTTCAAAAGAGAAAGCTTTGATCATGAAGCCGCTTGAATCACAGCGCAAGGAACAGGACAACTGGGATTATCTGGTTAAAAACGTTACGATTAAGGATAACCTGCTTGATAAATATACCAACGTTAAAAACTCACAGTTTGCACAACCATTGTTTGAATTCTCAGGTGCATGTGCCGGTTGTGGTGAAACACCTTATATTAAACTGATCACACAGTTATACGGTGACCGCATGATGGTAGCAAATGCTACAGGTTGTTCTTCAATCTACGGTGGTTCTGCTCCTGCAACACCTTACTGTAAAAATGCTGAAGGTCAGGGACCAGCCTGGGCAAACTCATTGTTCGAAGATAATGCTGAGTATGGTTTAGGTATGGCAAAAGGTGTAAAACAATTGCGTAACCGCATTGAACGCCTGATGACAGAAAACCTTTACAATGTTAGCGAAACAACCAAAGAAGCTTTCAAAGCCTGGATTGAAGCCAAAGAAGACGGTGAAAAAACAAGGCTGGTTTCAAAAGCTGTAATTGATGCTCTGAAAAATGAAAAAGCTGATGTAGCCAAAGAAATTCTCGCTCTGGAGAAATACCTGGTAAAAAAATCAGTATGGATCTTCGGTGGTGACGGTTGGGCATACGATATCGGTTACGGAGGTTTGGATCACGTGATTGCAACCGGTGAAGATGTAAACATTCTTGTCATGGATACAGAAGTTTACTCAAATACAGGTGGTCAGTCATCCAAATCAACTCCTGTTGGTGCTGTAGCCAAATTCGCTGCTTCGGGTAAACGCATCCGTAAAAAAGACCTCGGTCTGATGGCAACAACTTATGGTTATGTTTACGTGGCCCAGGTTGCTATGGGTGCCAACCAGGCTCAGTATTTCAAAGCACTGAAAGAAGCTGAAGCATACCCGGGACCATCTTTGATCATTGCGTACTCACCATGTATCAACCACGGTCTGCGTAAAGGTATGGGTAAATCACAGGATGAAACCAAACTGGCTGTTGAAAGCGGTTACTGGCACTTGTGGCGGTTTAATCCACAGCTGGAAGAAGAAGGCAAGAATCCATTTGTTTTCGATAGCAAAGAACCACAATGGGATAAATTCCAGGACTTCCTGAAAGGTGAAGTTCGTTATACTGCACTACTTAAATCATTCCCTGAAGTTGCTCAGGAATTATTTAAAGCGGCAGAAGATAATGCAAAATGGCGTTACAATACGTATCAGCGTTTTGCAGCCATGGCTTATGCTCCTGAAGCTGAAGCAAAAGAAGAATAAGCTATCCATTTCTACAAATAAGAAAAGCCCTCCGTCAGCTGACGGAGGGCTTTTTATATCGTTAACTTTTTAAACCTGTTAGTAACCTTTTTCCTGTAGTATCGACTGTATCTTTACACCAAGTTTTGAACCCCAGTCAGCTCCAACCTCCATTGATTCCTTCATAATAGCCGGTGTATTTTGGGCATACTTTTTACCTACAGGTGATTTATAAAATCCAATGATACCTTCAAGATCAGAAAGTGTCATATACTTTTAATAAACAGGAACCAGCATTTCTACAAGATCATCCATAGAAGTTTTCAAAAATTCTGTTTCCATTGTCTCCCATACTTCAACAGGAAAAGTTGCACTTTGTTGACGATAAATCGCAATAATCTGATTAATAGCCACTTTAAACGTTTCCTCCGAACCGGAAAGAATCATCATTTCTTTTAAGGTTCCTTTATAACCTTAATTCTTTGCCTGAATAGCAGTAACCGAGAGCGAAATCAACAATAACAAGATAAGTTTTCTCATGATATAAATGTTTATTTAGTTAAGATTTGAATTGATTCTTTTATTCGTACTTTATCGTCACTATCCATATTACTACCTGACGGTAAACAAATTCCATGATTAAACAAATATTCTGAAACACCATTCAAATATGATGGATAATTACAAAATACCGGCTGAAGATGCATCGGCTTCCAGAGTGGTCTGGTTTCAATATTATGCTTATCCATTTCAGAGGCCAGATCATGATGAGAAAAACCTGTCTTTTCAGAATCAATAGTTAAGGTTGTCAGCCAAAAATTAGAAAAAAAACGGTTATCAGGTTCGTCAAGAAATTTGATACCGTTAGTATTCCTAAATAGCTCTTTATAAAAACTCTTATTCTGTCTTCTTTTCTTAACCCAACGATCCAGCACTTCCATCTGACCACGTCCAATGCCCGCCAGCACATTACTCATCCTGTAATTATAACCAATTTCTGAATGTTGGTAATGCGGAGCATTGTCTCTTGCCTGAGTAGCCAGAAACTTAGCCTTTTTAATCACATCAGCGTTGGAAGAGACCAATGCTCCACCTCCTGACGTTGTAATAATTTTATTACCATTGAATGAATATAATCCAACCTGACCAAATGTACCCAGTGCCTTTCCTTTGAATTTACTTCCCAAAGCTTCAGCAGCATCTTCAATCAATGGAATTTCATATAAATCACATATTCTTTTTATTTCATCAATTTTGGCAGGCATTCCATAAAGATGAACCAGTATCACTGCTTTAGGTTTATTCCCTTTTGATATTCTATCTTTAATAGCTGTTTCCAGTAATTCCGGATCCATGTTCCAGGTATCAGGTTCACTGTCAACAAAAACAGGAATGGCCTTAAGATAAATGATTGGATTAACAGACGCAGAAAAGGTAAAGGATGATACAATGACTTCATCATCCTGTTTTACTCCCAGAAGCATCAAGGCCAGATGAATGGCAGCAGTTCCACTGCTTAATACCACACAATTCCCGCATCCAGTGTAATCATTGATAGCCTTTTCAAAACCATCAACATTGGGCCCCAACGGTGCAATATAATTGATATCAAAAGCATCCTGGATATATTTTTGTTCGCTTCCCCCCATGTGAGGTGGAGATAAGAAAATTCGTTTAGTCATCTAATATAATCTGAAAATTGTTTGAAGCAATAATTTTATATCACCTATTACTGTATGATTATGATAGTAGTCCAGATTAATCCTGACCTTATCTGGATATATAACTTCATCATTATATTTAACCGGATCTTTCTGCATTGCTAAAATCTCCTCTTCATTTGAATACTTAATAGAAGCCGGACCTGTAATTCCTGGCCGAAGTTTCAATATCAGACGATCCTTACCTTTTAGTTTATCGGCATAACCAGGCACATCAGGTCTTGGGCCAACCAAACTCATGTCACCTTTTAAAACATTACAAAGTTCAGGTAATTCATCGATCTTATACTTCCTTAGTTTTGAACCTAACGGTGTAATCCGGGCTTCACCGGCAACAGAAATGCTACTATTATTATTATGGACAGACATTGTTCTGAATTTGTACATTACGAATAATTTAGCATTTTCACCTACCCTTTTCTGTTTAAAAATTGGTGATCCATCTGGCATTTTTACTTTAATCAAAATCCAAACACAAATTAAGACCGGCAAAAATATGAATAGTGCTAGAAACGATAGTACTATGTCAAAAAGGCGCTTCATTAAATGTTTGATTTAAAAAAATATCTACCTGTAATTTTTGTTTTAAACACATAACCTATTAAACTAAATCCCGCCTTTTCAATTCCTTTTTGTGACGCAATATTGTTAATCCCTGACATAATATATAATTTAGAGTAAATTCCTGAGAATTCCTTGATTATAAAAATAAGCGTTGCTGGATACAATGCCTTTCCTCTATGATTTGGAGATGTCCAACATGGTCCTATTTCTAAATCATGGGCATTCATAAATGGAAATTTAAAAAATTTTGGCAGGCATACAGAGGAATGTACGATTTCATTTTTATGTTGAACATATACAATAAAATATTTGCCAAATGTAAAGATATACCAAAACAAAAAAACATACTTATTACCTTCATGAAGCTTTAATTGAAATAACCTAGGCCTATAAACGAAATATTCATACCCATTGGGTAAATTAATATTAACTTGAGTATTTAAATCAGCCGCTTTATATAAATAATATTTATTCACAATAACTTCTTCTTATCTCTTCATGTTTTAATAATACTTTAATTTTTCTAGTCAACCTTTCCGGAAAAAGTCTTAAAAGTGTTCTTAATGGATATATTAGTTTTACCAATAAACCAATATCTTTCCTATAAACAATATTAAGCTTACAGTATGCTTTTCTGAATTTAAATTTATCAATCAAAAAATCCTGAATATTGGTATCATGGGAAAGAGAGCGTGCTCCATCACAAACATATTTAAGTTTACAATCATCAAGATAATATCTATTCATTTCATAAAACAATGCTTCACTTGGACGAAGCTTCAGAAATTCCGGATCAAATTTTGTTATCGATAAATTACAATAATCTTCATACAATTCGTTTTGACTATAAGCTATTATTTTCCCATTCAAATTATATACAGCGAAAAAATCATAATTATTCTTTTTTCTTAATGACATTTGAAAAATATCTTTACTCATTGGTTTTAAAAACGTATCGTACTTTTCAAAAGCCTTGATATATACCTGATAACCATTTTGTTCAATTTCTTCAATACTAACTTTTTTAACAATACAATTTTTAAGACCTTTCCGTACCTGATTTCTGGTTTTACTCGATAATTCTTCCAATCCTTTAAAACCATCTTTAATCACGAACCAAAACTCTCCTTTTCCATTATCCCACTCGGAGTAATATCTTAAAAAAAATGGTTTATATAATTTTAATAATCGTTTTTGTTCCCTCTTGTCAGGCAGGATACTGATATGAGGAGCAACTAAAGGAATTAATGTGCCCTGATATTTTATCCATTCCAATTTATCACTCATTTCTAATGAAAAAATTTATTCTTCCTTTAACCTAAATACTTTCAATATAATCCAACCTACCATTAAGTAAAGGCTTTTAATAATACTCAAATTTTCAATCTTACGAAATAAGATCCAGTGATACCTTAACATTGAATACTTGTTTCGGGAAATAGAATTATCCCTTATTCTATATTTAGTTAAAACTATATTAATCCCATAAATTAAGGGAGTTCTTTTTAAAATTTGTAGCCAGAGAGCGAAATCGTTATTCCTTTTGATATCTGGCACAGAAACTCCATTTAACAATTTGACATGGCATATAACTGTTGAATTTCCTATTGGACATGACTGCAATACTTGTTCATAATTTGACTTAGGTCTAACTTTAATAATAACACCTGTTTCCATTCCTAACTCATCAACCTCTTCATATTTAGTACAAGAAAAAGACAACTCATTCTCAATCATGAAGGATAGTTGTTTCTCAAGTTTCAGCGGAAACCAGATATCATCACTATCCAAAAATGCCACATATTCCCCTCTTACTTTTGATAAAGCCACATTCCTGGCGTTGGCTGCACCCTTATTTTGTTTCAACTCAAAAAATCGAATGCGAGAATCTACATCTGCATAACTTTGAATTACCTTAACAGAAGAATCACTAGAACAATCATCTACAATTATGAGTTCCCAATCAGTATAAGTTTGGACGAGCACAGATTTAATGGTTTCTCCAATAAACTTTTCACAGTTATATGATGGAGTAATAATTGAAACTAAATCATTCATTCGCTTTTCAAAAAAGTTATAGTTTGTGGATTAGAAAGATATAATGCATCTGAAATTTCTGATAATTCCTCTTTTTTAATTTCAAAATAATCGATTCGAAGGCCCAAAGTAGCGTTTTTTCTAAGTTCCATATCCTTTATTTCAAGCAATTCCCAATCACCATTATTATTATATTCATCCCAGCGCGTTTCTTCACCAAGTTCATCAACAAACAAACGTACAGAGGACACATTAGTCTTCTTAGGTAATCTTACCCAAACCTTACATGAATAAAGATATTCTTTATCTGGTTTTAATTTCTTGAAAGGTATAGAACCGAAGGCTCCATTACGAATTAAAATGTAATGTATATTTTTTAGTTCAACTTCCACAATACCATCAGGAACTATACATGAATCCTTCTCTTTTAAAACACTGTAGGGAATCTGCATGAATGTCTTTGGATTGTTAGATTCAAACTTTAATGTCTCTGTATAAGTAACAATAGCAATAAAACCAAATAATACAAAAAAGACAATTATAGGCTGAATTTTACAAATTACGGAAAACCGGTTACTTTCACTTTTATTAGATGCAAAAAACAACACTAATAACCAAAAGGCAAATGGAATAGTACCCATGTTTCGAACAAATAAACTTTCAAAAAATAAATTTATTCCAAAAACAATTAAAAGGGCCACTGCATAAGGGCGCTTAGCTCCTTTATAACTCAATAAGGAAAAAAGTATTATTACTAAAGCTATTACCGCAAATAAACCAGCTCCTAACCAGGTTTCCAGATATTGATTATGTGCATTATATTGATTCTCAAATCCCAATGAGAACCCTGAATGTTTAAACTGAAATAATAATTGATCTTTAGCGTCCCCTAAGCCATAACCAAATAACCATGCCCCTTTTAATTTTTCCATTGCAGCAGACCATATTGACAGTCTGGGATCTGCATGGACATCACCGCTCTGTAACGCTAATATTATGATTCGTTGAAAACGAGGTGTATAAACTACAGCCGTTAATGTAACCAACAATACTAAGACAATGATAGTATAAAAAACAGTTGGTTTTAGTCTTTTTTTTAGTAAAACTGATCCCAAAAAAAAATGTAAAACCAGAGTTGATAAAATAACCGCCCTAGCACCTGAAAATAAAATAAAGATACTTGCTAAAAACAGATAACAAATTGCTGTTATTTTTTGCAGTTTGTTCTGCTTACTATCCAAAACTGAATACCAGTATGGGAATGCCATCAAAACAGCAATTCCAATATAAGTACGATGCTCAATTACCTCAAAAAAATTAAGCGTAGAAATACCATAAATGGTTAGAGTACCTCTTAACTGACTAAAGACCAATTGGTAACTGATTCCAATTACAGCGACTAGCAAAAGGATACTTATGCCTAGTGCATAGAATTTACCAATAGCTTGTATGGAAATTTTCCTCTCACGTTTTAAAAATAATACTATAACAATTACAAAAACAAATGGAACAGATTTTTCAAATTGTTTAAAACCCCATGTTAAATTTGTGGAATAGGCAATAGAAAATAGTAATAATCCGATATAAATTAATAATCCCCAAAATGTCGAACCCTTACGAACTTTTATTTCATTTTTTGGAATAAAAAATACCAGAATTCCCAAAATAAAGAAAAGAAAATGGAATTGAGGAAAAGTAATAAATACTCCTATGATTAATAGTGGTATACTATAATTATTATTTAATAATTTAGAAACTAACAGCATTCTTCTATGGAACTAATCATTGAACATTTGTAAATCTTATATCAAATTTTCAATCAGTTTCTCCCCATACAATTTCCAATCGAATTTTGTTTCTATAAAATCATGTGCATTTATAGAAATAAAATTATAAAAATCTTTATTCGTATAAAGCTGAATCAGTTTATCAGCTATTTTCAACGTTAATTGACTCTCATTTTGATCAAAAATAAAACCTGTATACCCATCAAGTACTACAGAATTCACACCACCGGATTTACCAGCAATTACTGGCAATCCCATATATCCTGCCTCAGCATAAACGATACCAAATCCCTCTACTGCAGTTGGTTTATACATTGTTTTACTTAAAAGGGCAAATACATCAGCTGCCCTAAAATACTTCATCAAATCTTCTCCTGACTCAACAAAATCGATAAATTTTACTGAATTTGAAATTCCTAAATCTTTGGCCAATTTCATCAGGTATTGTCTTTCATCACCCCTACCTATAATGATGTGAAGAAATTCGATTTGCTTTTCTTTTATAATTTTTTCTGCCCTTAATATTTCATCTATACCTTTCCTTTTTTTAAGTTCACTAACTGATAAAACAATTTTAATATCTTCGGGAAGTGATAAATATGCTCTGGCTGCTTCTTTAGACAAATTTAATGCCTTATTGCATTTTTCTTTATCTACACCATTATAGTTTAGAACTATTTTATGGTATTCTTTAGGCGGGAGAATTGTCTCCACCAGAAATTTAGTATAATCGCTAACCGGAAAAACATTATCAACTCTTTTTAGCATACGTCTTTTTATAGTTGTTATAAATTTATTTTCCCATAAGCACATCGCATCCTGGCCGTGAACAATCCATCCAATCTTTTTTGAGTTTTTCCGAATTAAATCAAAGTAGAATATATATTCCCATCGGAGAAAAGAAAGAACAATAGCATCACTTTCTCTTTGTTTTAAAATCCGTTTTAATTCTTTCCTGTATTTCAATATTGACTTAAAATATGCGGATCTTGCTTTTCGTTTAAAGCGATAAATTTTTATGCCGTTATACTCATTCTCAGCAATATCACTTTGAATGTGTAAAGCACCCAGATCTACCACTTCCATGTCAATACCTGCATCCTTTAAGGCTTTTGCCATTTCAAAGGTAAATATTACTTTAGGATTATTGATTTCAGGAAAGGCTGTACAAACTATCGTAATCTTTTCCTTCATTTTATTTTTCTTTAATATTATAGTAATGCAATTTGCCTTTTTGATTGTTAAAAGCATCAACAACCATTACAAATACACCTAAAACATATATTTCATAAGCCGGCAACTGATTTAAATATGTTTCAAACCATCCATAAACCAAGGTTGCTGCAATAAATAAATATATAACACCAACTATTAAATTTCGTAAACGAATGGTTAAAACTAATGGTAGATAAACAAAAATACTCCAAATAATGATCGTCAGTATTCCTCCCCAAAGTCCACCATAAACGTATACAGTTCCAAAAAATGTTCTAACATTTGTGCTGGTACTTTCTCCTATCATAATTCTTATATCGCTAATAACATTTTTTGCACTACTTCCTGTTATTACATGAAAAATATTTACTATTGGCTGAAATAATAATTCCAGTGATAAACCTACATCTTGATGTGTTTTTATGTGCTCAGATAAACCAAGAATACCAGAATTAGTATATGTAATAAAATGCTTTTTAATAAACCACCATGGAGCCCAGTGTCCAAAAGATAACGAATAGGACAAATAAAATATTAGAATTCCACCTGCAATTATTATTACTAAATGAATTAGTCGAATTTTTTTATTATAGTACAAATAACGTCCTATTAATCCAGCCATGACAGGAATTAGAATCCACGATTTTGAGTTGTAAAAAAAAGCATATGATGCCCATAAGAAAATAAAAATAAAATTTGGTAAATGATGCCATCTTAATTTACTGATTATCATGAAATAAATTACACAAATTAGTAACAATAAGTTTGCATGTGCATTAATTCCGTGTCCAAGTGTTTCCATAAATTCTTCACTTCTATATTCCATCCCAAATGCTCTAAGACTAATCCAAAGTTTAAAGTACATTATTACTACACAAAACAGACTAATAATTTGAAGTAATTTCATTGTTGAGTCAATGTCTTTACTTATTAAAGTAAATGGTCCTTTTACTTTATCTGTATGTCCAATAAAAAATACTGCCATGAAAAATCCTATTAAACAAAAAATGAAATAGCCAATTACCCAAACCCAAATACTCTTCATGTAAACAGGGAAAAAGCCATAGTCATACCCCCATATAAGATTAACAGACATAACTATAACATATGGAACACCTAAAATACTTGCAGGAGTAAAAATTGTCCCATATATTTTTTTCTCCAATAAACTAAAAAAAACTACTTCAACTATGAATAAAACTAATATCATTTTAAAACTTCATATTCATTATTTCGTCAAAATCCTGCTTCAAAATTTCATTTTTTTCTTCACTATATTTCCATAAACCTATTAGATAGAAAAGATTCCTTTGGATAGAAATATTAATTGTTACTTGAATATAAATCAACAGTCTAACAATATTTATCAATTTGATAAATATTCTAAACAGATAAGGATAAAAATTTTTTTGATTGATAAATCTTGAAGAGTAAAATAAGAATATCCTATTTAATTTGTTACTTGCTTCTTTAAATTTTATACTTTTCCCTACTTTATGATAAACGATGGAGTCAGAAATACATGCCATTTTTTGTTTTTGTTTTTTCATCCGCATGGAAAATTCAAAATCTTCTTCTCCAAAGAAAAATTGTTCTGAAAGTATCCCTGTAATTTGAGGTTTGAACATTAAAGCACAACCAGTAATAAAAGTAATATCAAACGTTTTTTTTAATTTTATGAGATTAATATGTTTTCCGGCAAAATAATACCTTCTATTACCAAACCAGGTAATTCTACCACCGCAGTTCCAAATTTTTGTATTTGGTTCATACCATCTTATCTGAGGAGTAACGGCAACGTACTGTTTATTTTGGTGCATAAAACTAACCAGATTATTCAAAAAATCTGGTTTAACTTCCGTATCATTATTTAATAACAAAGTAAGGGAGTCCGATTTTTGTTTTGTAAGTATATATTTCAGCGCTACATTGTTTCCTACTGCAAATCCTAAATTATCCCCATTATTAATGATAATAAGGTTTTCTGATGAAATATTTGACAATTTTTCCTTTTCAGCTATCAAATCTCCTCCTGACTCTGCCTTAATACGATTATATTCAATTATGTTAAGAAAATTATTTATAGACCACTGAAATAACTTTAAAAAACTTTCCTTTTTCGATCCATTATCAACTAGAATAATTTGAAAATTATTATAGGTTATTTGTTTTAAAGAAGATAAACAGGCAATTGTATCTTCAGTTCCATTCCAGTTCAATACAACTATATATACTTTCTTATTACTCATTTTTGTAAAACGCGAAACCGCTTTTGATAAAGCATTATCTGAACAAATAAAATCAATTCTGCACTTACCATTGCCAACGCAGCTCCATTGGCAAACAATATATTTGAAAGAGAGACACACACAACAATACTTATAACTCCAGCCACCCATACACTACGTGTAAAATATTTCTCTTTTTTCATATTTACTAACCCAATAATGCCATAGTAATAGTTTAATCCTCCTAAAAACACAACAAAGCTTAAAATCTGGATGGTAAGTATAGAATGCTCATAATTACTACCCAAATAATGAACGACGCCCCAAGGGGAAAATAATAATACCAGTACAGTTAGGATTAAAAGTAAAGCTCCAAAATAAATTCCAACCTTATTATAAAGTTTAAATGATTTATCTTCACTGTTATTATCATTTAGTTTCCTACTAAAAAATGGATAGATCGCATTCACAAAAGGTGAGGTGATAGCTTGAACTGCTTTAATAATTTTTTCTGCTGCAGCGTAATATCCCACATACATTTCGTTGGTTAGCAACCCTAAAATAATTGTATTGGATTCGCGATAAAAATTCATACCTAAAGTTGAAATAAATAAATGCCACCCATCTTTAAGCTGAAACCATACTTCTTTTAAATGTGGGAATACAAAACTGAGCTTGAAGAGTTTGATAGCAAGAATAATACTTACCAAACCACCAAAAATGTAACCTACTGACTGAAATCCTAAAGCTACATGAATTTGGTCGGGTGATTTAACCCAAACAAAGATTAATACTGTAGATGAAAGCCGAACCAAAAAATTTATCAATGTCATAAATTTCATATTCTCCATCCCCTGAAAAAACCAAACCGGAATCAAAGCACTACCAACGAAAATTCCTGCGCCATAAAATAACTCCTCTTTAATGGTTGTAAATTTGGGAACCAATAAAATAAGAATATTTAAAATTATAAAAGCAACTCCAATTAAACCAATTCGAGCAAATAAAACCGAATAAAACAACTTATTGAGCTTGTGCTTATCCGAACGTACAATTGCTATTTGGCGGGTTGCAGAAAATTCAAATCCATAACGGGCCAGCAACATACAATAACTTAGTATAGAAAATGAAAAAGCATATACTCCATACCCATCAACACCTAACACCCGTGTCAAATAAGGGATAAGAATAAGAGGAAAAACAAAGTTTAGTCCATTCAGAATAGACAGTGAAAAGAAGTTTTCTGCCACTCGCTTAAAGTTTTTATTACTCCTCAGCTCTTTTAATCTATTCATTTAAAACCTTAATCTAGCTTTGGTAAATTTTTGTAAAATATTTGTAAAGAGAACAACAACGTATAATGTAAACATCGGAGTAGTCATTAGAAGAACATTGCCAAAGGGAGAAAAAAACATCATCGTATTCAACTGCGAAATCAAAGGAATTCCTATCCAAAACATGTTTTTCCTCTTTAAAATAAACAAAGCAAAGAACATAAAAAAACATAACACCAAAAATGTTATTATAACCCCGTTCCAATGAGCATAATAGTAAGCGTCCCTATAAACAGTTCCCACATAATATCCTGGATACTTATAAACAGACTCTCTACTTTCTACTTTAAACAAAGTACCTAATCTTGCGCCAAGAGATCCTGGTAATAGAGCATTTGTTACTAAGCCAATGTAATCATTTTCCTTTCTATTAATACTTTGATCTTCAACCGTATATTCAAACTTTCCTATAGGTGATGAAATATAAAAATAAACCCAAATAAAATCTTTTGGTAACCACTGCGGATAATTCTTCACATCTAATTTATAAAACAAATGTGTATCTTCTTTTTTTATTTTAGCCTGTTCCCGATAATTACCAATAATCCCAAATATAAAGCTAAGAATTATAAAAGAAACAGATAATAAAAATAAAACCTTTTTAAATTTGAAGTTAATATGAAATAAAAAAATAAAAAAAGAAGGAATAATAATATAAGCAGCATATAATCTATTAAATAGTAATAAAACCGGAATAAAACCTAAAAATATGATCCATAAATATCTTTTATCCCTAAAAGTCAGGTAAAAGTGAAAACTAAAAATAAATACAGCCGCATGTATAACTTTTACTATTCTGGTAAAGAATTTAATTCCATTGTAATTTTTGTAATTAATTGGAATATCAGAGAATAAAATTTTACCAAATAAAGTTCCACTATCAATAAATGTAATTATGAATCCTATTGAAGATATAATAAAAAATACCAGTGTTGTTTTGAATAGATAATTTTGATTTATTCCGAAGACAACGGATATATGATTTGGAATCTTAACATACAATCCAATAATAATTGAGATTATTACTGTTGAAATAATAAAAATGTAAACATCAGGCGAAAGTTTTGGGTAATTAATCCATTTTAGTTCATATAAAAATAACGCTCCTAAAAATGCGAAAGCATAAATAAAAAATGGATTTGCTAAAATCTGATTCCATTTTAAATTAAATGCACTTTTTAACATTTTAATTGGTACCATAAGGAAATCTCTAATACGCCTTAGCAAACAATACCCTACCTTTGGATGGCTTTCCTGAGTACACACATACACCTTCCTCATCTTTCATTTCAAGAGGGATGCAGCGCAGGGTTGCTTTAGTTTCTTCTTGTATTTTTTCTTCCGTTTCTGAGGTACCGTCCCAGTGCGCTGAGATAAAACCACCTTTGTTTTCCAGTACTTCTTTGAACTCTTCCCAACTATTGACCTCTGTTGTAGCGGTATCACGATAATCAGATGCTTTCTGGTAAATGCTGGCCTGAATATCGTCCAGTAGTTGTGTAATGTAGTTTTCAATTCCGTCAATATTCACGACTTCCTTAGTCAGGGTATCACGCCTTGCTACTTCTACCGTACCGTTTTCCAGATCGCGTGGTCCCATGGCCAGACGCACAGGCACGCCTTTCAGTTCGTATTCAGCAAATTTCCATCCCGGCTTTTTATTGTCGCTATCATCATAACGAACAGAAATACCTTTAGCCCGTAACGCTTTTACAATTTCATCCACTTTATCGGATATCTGTTCCAGCTGTTCTTCTTTCTTATAAATCGGCACAATCACAACCTGATAAGGAGCCAGTTTAGGTGGCAATACTAATCCGTTATCATCAGAATGAGCCATAATAAGAGCCCCCATCAGTCGGGTTGAAACGCCCCAGGAAGTGGCCCAGACAAAATCCTGTTTACCCTCTTTATTAGTAAATAACACATCAAAAGCTTTGGCAAAATTCTGTCCCAAAAAGTGAGATGTCCCCATCTGTAGTGCTTTACCATCCTGCATCAACCCTTCAATACAATAGGTATCAACAGCCCCGGCAAATTTTTCATTTTCAGATTTCAATCCTTTATGAACCGGAACAGCCATAAACTCTTCAGCAAACCTCGCATAAATATCAAGTATCAGTTTTGTTTCCTTTACCGCTTCATCTGCAGTCGCATGAGCCGTATGCCCTTCCTGCCAAAGAAATTCAGCCGTTCTTAAAAACAAGCGTGTACGCATTTCCCAGCGTACGACATTGGCCCACTGATTCACCAAAATAGGTAGATCGCGATACGACTGGATCCAGTTTTTATAAGTATTCCAGATGATGGTTTCCGAAGTTGGCCTTACAATCAACTCTTCTTCCAGTTTGGCTTCAGGATCAACCACTACTCCACTGCCATCATCTGCATTTTTAAGCCTGTAATGCGTAACTACAGCACATTCTTTGGCAAAACCTTCCACATGGTCCGCTTCCTTGCTGAGAAAAGATTTGGGAATAAATAAGGGGAAATAGGCATTTTCATGTCCGGTTTCCTTAAACATTTTATCCAGCTGAGCCTGCATCTTTTCCCAGATGGCATAACCATAAGGTTTGATTACCATACAGCCCCTAACTGCAGAATTCTCCGCCAAATCGGCCTCTTTAACCAAATCAATATACCATTGTGCAGCATTTTCCGCACGTGGAGTCAATACCTTTGCCATAATATTTTATTAGAATAAAACCTTTAATTTTCGAGGCACAAAGAAATAAAAAATTGGTGAGATTACCTTAAACATAAGAGTCCACCTTAACTCTCTTAATGTTTAATTTATATCTTGTGTCTTGTGTCTTATGTCTTAAAAAAACACAGCTTCGCCACCTCACCCACATTTTGCAGTAATTTTGAAACTCCCAAATACAAGTTATGCTATCCGAAGACAGCATAATCCTTTCCCAAAAAAGCCGGATATAAAGATACTTATTCTGAGGCTATTCTTTCCAATGTTACATACGAAAAACCGAATTCAGCAACTTCTCCCGGTTCAAAATCCTTCCTGTCTATTTCATTCCAGTCTTCCCAATGAATTTCAGGGAAATAAACATCCGCATCATAGCTTTTATTCACAATGGTAAGGTATAGTTTTCCGGCTATCGGATAAAACTGTCTGTAAATCATGCCTCCTCCTATAATAAAAGCCTCATCCTCTTCTCTTACTTTTTCCACGGCCTCATCAATGGAATAGACCATTTCACAACCCTCAAAAGACTCTTCATGATTATCTGTGATCACAATATTCCGCCTGTTTTTCAAAGGACCGTTAGGAAGACTGATTAGTGTATTACGTCCCATGATAACAGGATGACCGGTTGTAATTTCTTTGAACCTTTTCAGGTCACCTGGAATATGCACCAACAGATCATTATTTTTTCCAATAGCAAAATCCCTGGTTATAGCTACTATGATTGACAGGTTATTGTACATGTGCATTTACGTTAAACTGAAATTGGTGCTTTAATATGAGGATGTGGATCATAATCCACCAATTCAAAATCTTCGAACTTAAAGTCAAAAATGGATTTCACATCCGGATTTATCTTCATTTTTGGTAATGGTCTCGGCTCACGCGTAAGTTGCAACTTAGCCTGCTCTATATGATTCAGGTATAAATGTGTATCACCAAGCGTATGAACAAAATCTCCTGGTTTCAAACCTGTCACCTGGGCCATCATCATGGTCAGCAAGGCGTATGAAGCGATATTAAAAGGCACACCTAAGAATGTGTCTGCACTGCGTTGGTAAAGCTGGCAACTCAGCTTCCCGTCTGCCACATAAAACTGAAAGAATGCATGACATGGTGGAAGGTTCATATTTGGCAGGTCTCCTACATTCCAGGCACTCACAATTATTCTTCGCGAATCCGGGTTGCTTTTAATCATATTTACCGCATTCGTAATTTGATCAATATTACCACCCTGATAATCAGGCCATGAACGCCACTGATATCCGTAGATGTGTCCCAGATTTCCATCGTCATCTGCCCATTCATTCCATATTTTCACACCATTATCCTGCAGATATTTCACATTGGTGTCTCCATTCAGAAACCAAAGCAGCTCATATATAATGGACCTGAGGTGCAGTTTCTTTGTGGTCAGGGCCGGAAAACCTTCCTGCAGATTAAACCTCATCTGGTGCCCGAAAACACTGATGGTTCCGGTTCCTGTCCTATCCCCTTTTTCTACCCCTTCTTTTAAAATTCTGTCCAGTAAGTCAAGATATTGCTTCATCTTTTACTATTTCCCGGGTTTATAATTAGTTGAAATCACTTTAAATTCTGTTCTCCTGTTAATCTGGTTACATATGTCCTGTTGCTCCGGCGTCAGCTTTGAAATAAATTCGGGAGACAAAACATCATTCTCCTTAATGAAAGTATACTCTGAAGCCAGAACCTTATCTGCAACAACAGGCTGTGTTTTACCGTAGCCTTGTGCCTGAAGCCGGTCAGCAGCAACTCCCTTGGAAATAAGATAATTCATAACTGAGGATGCCCTTTCCTGCGATAACTTCATATTAAAGGCATCATCACCTATCATATCGGTATGAGCACTCAATTCAATTGCAATATTCGGATTATCATTTAAAACTTCAACCAGTGTATCCAGAGACAACTTGGATTGCTGATTTAATTCTGCACTGTTGAATGCGAAGAAAATGTTGTTCAGGCGGATAGGTTTCTTAATGGAAGAAAGCTGAAAATCAAAATCGAAACTTTTATTTTCTTCAAGCCCGATGGTTGACACATCGCCTTTTTTATTCAGATATCCACGACATGTTACAAGGAACACAAAATCCGCTCCTTTATTCAGTTCCTGCGTAAACGTGCCGTCCTTTTTAGTTCGGATTATTGTATTGGTGCCGTCATTTCCTACAATTTTGATCCTACTTTCAGATAGTGGTGTTCCATCCCGTTCATCCGTTACCTGTCCCTCAAGTAAAAACTGTAATTCCGGTAATTCAAATGAATAAATATGATCATTTCCCCTGTATTCATTTCTATTGGAAGTAAAGAGTCCTTTTTCCCTTTCGCCTTCAAAGGTGATCCCAAAATCATCTCCCTTGCTGTTTATGGGAGCCGGGAGCCTTGTTCTGATCCAGCCACTGTCTGTTTCAACTGCTTTAAAAATGTCGAGACCTCCTAAACCGGGCCATCCATTGGATGAAAAATATAATTCATCATTCACACGATAATAAGGAAATTCCTCGTCTCCCGGTGTATTAATCTCAGGCCCCAGATTCTCTGGCGTACTCCAGTTTTGTCCAATTTTTTTTGTGATCCAGATATCCTTTCCGCCATAACCTCCGTCAAGGTCCGATACGAAATATATGGCAGATCCGGTATTATTTATTGCCGGGTGAGCCAAAACCAACGTATCTGCTGTTGAATCCTGAAAGATGGTTACTACCGATGGAGTCCCCCATTGAGCTCCGGTTCGTGTAGCGCTGAAAATAGAAGCTCCATAGGCTTTTCCTTCTTCATAACGACACATTGTAAAATACAGCGTCTTACCGTCCGGTGTTGCAGATGCCACACCTTCATCTTCCTCTGTATTCAGACTTCCTTCCACCAATTCAGGCTTAATCCATTCGTCCTTACTGTCTTTCCTGGTCATATAAAAATCAGCGGGACGCATTCCGGTAATGTCGCTGTTTTTCATCGAAATTCCGCCTTCACGGGTGGAATTAAAATACACCACATCATAATCAGGTCCTACATATACCGGGCAAAAATCACTTCTTCTTGAATCAAAAGCCCGCTCCCGCTTTACGATATATCTTGAACTTTCCTTGTTCCAGATATCCGTACTATCCAAAGAAAGCAACAGGTTCTTTGCAACTATGTTGGTAGAATCGTATTTCAGATAGGTATTGACAGCATCTACAGCCTGTTTTTTCTGCCCCAGGCCGGCAAGGGTCTGACCGTAATGCAAAAACACGACAGAATCGGGATATTTAAAGTTTATTGCCAGTCTGTAAGAATTTGCTGCAAACTGATTGAAATTGAGTATTCTGTAACACTCACCCTGACGGTAAAATACTGTAGCACGCTGTTCGTTGTTTTTTACTTTTTTTATCGCCTTTCTGTAAAATGATGCGGCTTTCTCATACTCCCCGATTTCATATGTTTTATCCGCTCTTGTAAGAATTTTTTTAGCACTGCAACCACCTAACAGGGTCAGAATTATTGTAAAATATGTTAATGTTCTAAGCTTTCTTCGCATCTTTATGTTTTGCAATTGTTATTGCATTTATATTTGTAAAAAAACCATCTTTTTAGCAAACGCTTTTTAGATCAATTTATTTTTTTGTCAACTATGTTTTAACAAGTCCGGTATGTCTTTAATTAAAGCACTTTTATTAGCACTACTTATATACTTTTTTTATAAAGTACTGGTCTTTTCATTCAGGATCAGAAAAGCATATAAAACAGCACAGCATACAACTGGAAATGACAGCACAAATCACGAAGGAGAAGTAACCATTACCGACAGTCATTCCAAAAAGAAAAAACTTGACAATGATGTAGGAGAATATGTTAATTATGAGGAAGTTGACTAACCCTCATTTTTCTCCGGAAAATCAATTGTATAGTGTAAGCCCCTGCTCTCTTTTCGTTCCTGAGCCATTTTAATAACCAAATACCCAACATTTATTGAATTTCTCAGTTCACAAATATCTTTGAATACAATGGAGCGGTCAAAAAGGTCTTCGGTTTCGCGATAAAGTGTCTCAAGACGGTCAAGTGCTCTTTTCAGACGCAGATTCGAACGCACAATTCCTACATAATTACTCATTACCATTTCCAGTTCCCGTCTGCTTTGTGTAATCAGTACCATTTCTTCGGGCAATCGTGTACCCTCGTCATTCCAGTCTGGCACGCTTGTATTAAAATCGTATTTTTTAAACTGCTTCAATGCATGCAATGCTGCCGAATCAGCATATACAATAGCTTCAAGCAATGAATTTGACGCTAATCTGTTTGCACCATGTAATCCTGTTGAAGAACACTCTCCTACAGCGTAAAGACGGTTAATGGATGATCTTCCGTCCTTGTCCACAGAAATACCTCCACATAAATAATGAGCGGCAGGTACAACCGGAATCATGTCCTTTGTAATATCAATTCCAACTTCAAGGCACTTACGGGTAATATTGGGAAAATGTGTTTTGGTTTCCCCGGGATCCTTATGTGTCACATCCAGATATACAAAATCCTTACCGCTTATTTTTAATTCATTATCCATTGCGCGAGCCACAATATCTCTTGGTGCCAGGGATCCACGTTCATCGTATTTATACATGAACTTTTTTCCTGCATGATTGCGCAATTCAGCACCATACCCCCGCATAGCTTCGGTTATTAAAAAGCTGGGACGTTCTTTGGGATTATATAAAGCTGTTGGATGAAACTGAACAAACTCCATCCCACTGATAATGCCTTTAGCGCGATAAACCATGGCAATTCCGTCACCGGTAGCAATGCCCGGATTTGTGGTGGTTTGGTATATATTCCCGATACCTCCGGTTGCCACAAGAGTAACCCTGGATAAAAAGGTGTGAAGGGTACGCTTTTTAATATTCAGTACATATGCACCGTAGCATTCTATATCCTTATTCCAGCGATGAACCGTTTTTCCGAGATGATGCTGGGTAATCAGATCAACTGCAAAATGGTTTTCAAGCAAAGTAATGTTCTTATGTTCTTTAACCTTTCGAACCAGGCTGTTCTGAATTTCTTTTCCGGTTTTATCTTTTACATGAAGAATGCGATGTTCACTATGTCCGCCTTCCCTGTGCAGATCAAACTTTCCTTCATCGGTTTTGTCAAAATCCACACCCCAGTTCAGTAGTTGCTTTATCTCTGTTGGCGCATCTTCAACCACCTTTCGCACTACGTCCGGATTATTTATCCCATCTCCCGCAATCATGGTATCTTCGATGTGTTTCTCAAAATTATCAGGATCATACATCACCGAAGCAATTCCACCCTGAGCATAACTTGTATTGGTTTCATACAGGTTCGTTTTAGAAATAATACAAACCGATCCGTAATCTGCAACCTTAAGAGCAAAACTCAATCCTCCAATCCCTGAACCAATTACCAGAAAATCGTATGTGTGCTTCATTTTTTGAAAAATTTGGTCAAAGTTATAAAACAATCAACGTATTAAGGTATAAAACTATAACTTTACGAAAAATTCATTATATGATTCGAACCGGGGATTGCATAAGAATCGGGAAACTGGGTAAGGCACATGGCACCAAAGGTGCATTTAACCTCTCACTTTATGATGCTTTTTTTGATGATGAGGATACCCTTGAATATTTACTGGTGATGTTTGAAGGCTACCTGGTTCCGTTTTTTATAGAAGAGCTTATTTTGACAGATAGCAAGAGCGGAATTATAAAATTCGACCATATACATAAGCCGGAAGATACTCGCGAGTTTGTGAATTGTGAAGTTTATGCAGCACACGATCAGGTGGACTCTCACGATGACCGGAAACAGCAATATAATCTTGAGGGATTTTCAGTAACAGACAAACGTTTTGGGAACCTCGGAAAAGTTCAGGAAGTACAGCTCGATACACCTAATCCGTTATTGTTATCAGAATATAATGATAAAATTATCTATATCCCGTTTAACGACTCAATAATATTATCCATTGAGCCGGACACAAAAACCGTTATTACGGAAATACCTGACGGACTTTTAGATATAAACGATTAAAAGATGCTTAGAACATTACTGATTATTGGAACAGGAGGATTTTTAGGAAGTATTTCACGCTACGGTGTAACATTACTGACAACCAAATGGTGGGGAAATGCTTTTCCATGGGGAACACTGACGGTAAACATTATCGGCAGTTTCTTAATTGGCATTATATATGGTCTTGCCGTTCAGAATGACTGGCTTACCGCTGATTTAAGGCTCTTTCTGGCAATAGGTTTTTGCGGAAGTTTTACTACATTTTCCACCTTTTCGTACGATATTATACAAATGATTAATACCGGCCATTTTATCTATACATCACTCTATGTGGCAGGAAGTATACTTATGGGAATGCTGGCTGTTTTTGCCGGTATCGGATTATTTAAATACGCCTGATGTTAATATGAATATTAATTTATTTGGTTCGTATATTCCTTCATTTTGTCAAACAATATAAAAGCATCATATCCTTTTGTAATAAATAACAAACAAATTAAGACAATACGTTTAAAAATGCATATTTATGAAAGTGAAATGTTAAAATCTTCAAACATTCATTTGTGTTATACAACATAATGTTAAAATTTGTAGTTATTTAAAATTTATCCAATTTTGTCCATGTCCAAAGCAATCACCAAGATTCTTTTTACCTTAACATTCTAGTACCATTTTGAGAAAACTCAGAAAAAGAAACCAGCGATGGTTTCTTTTTTTTTGTGCCAATTTGTAAAAAATAGACGAAAATAATTTTGCAATATTAAGACGGAAACCTATATTTGCACCGCGTTTAAAAAATGCAAATATGGTGGATGTAGCTCAGTTGGTTAGAGCGCTGGATTGTGGTTCCAGAGGTCGCCGGTTCGAACCCGGTCTTCCACCCCTAAGAGCTTCCTGATGATTCAGGGAGCTTTTTTATGCAGAAAACTCAGACCGGGTGAGAAGTCTATACCGACCGAACAAAGTGAGCATCGGGAAACCCGGTCTTCCGCCCCTAAAGGAGGTTGTCCCAAAAGTGATAACAGAATTATCTTTACTTACGGATTGTAAGTAGTTTTTACAAAATTACCCCTAAATCCCCTGAAGGGGACTTAAAGCCTTCCGTCAGAGGACGGAGAGGTTTGGAGGGGTAAAAGAAAGATTGCTTACAATTTATAAGCTCAATATTTTTGTTTGTCTTTTTGGACAGCCTCCTATTTATGTTGAATACTCAGACCGGGTGAGAAGTCTATACCAACCGAATAAAGTGAGCGTGTGGAAATATAGCTTTCAGCCGGTAAAAGCTCCACAGAAAATTATTTAAACATTATAAACGGAATATGTATATGAGCTGAAAGAATCAGGAAGATCATTTATTCGTTACACCATTTTAAAGCCTCATTTCTTGTTGTAAACATTTTTACCTGCCAGTTTGTATCTGCCATTATTCTGACATAGTCATCAACAAGATCTTCTAATTGCTTATTTACGCTTACGATTGCCACCTTTACATGATTGTTCCAATGGCTGGCCTTCTTATCAAGAATACCAATTATTTTCATATCTGCAGCATGCATATTGATGTCACAGGTTTTTGAAAAGTCAAACAACTGGAAATGCATATTTTCCAACCTGCTGTCTCCGTAGATAATATCATCAATTTTAATGATCTCCTTACCTTCAACGCTGGCTCCAAAAGTAACGTACACATTAGAATCGCACCATTCCATAGTATAACTCATGCCGCTAATATAGTACTTTATAAGTTAAGCCAAAAGTCCAATAAGAGAAGTAGTATTTGTTCAGAAATTCTGAAAATTATTCATCCTAAAAGGACCAGTAAGAAAACACAAAGATTAAATAACAGATACGATACCTATGGTTCTCCTGATATTTCTTTAAAATAAAACATTCCATCTGGCCTCAGCGTGTTCAGTAATGCTACTGATTTGGCATATCTATTCCGTATCACCCCCTACAGCTGGCAAATTATATTTTGAGCTGGCACGAGAAACGGCCAGACATGAGAAGAAGCCGATTCCATCATTGCTAACATTGCCAACAATGTTTGCCGGAGGCCCGCTAAAAAGAGGTATATTACCAAAAGACTCAATGTTCACCGCCTGAAGAAAATCGTAATATGCCTCCGAAATCTGAATTTGCTGCAGTGTAAATACATCACCGGGCTTCAACATTTCTGTTGAGTCTTCCTGGTTCAGATATTTAACTACAATTCCATTTGTATAATTTCCGTTAAAGAACTCATCATTGTAAAGTCCCCAGTCCGTAACAGATTCGGGCAATGGTTTACCGTTTACTAAAGATTTAAACAGGTAGTTGTTTTTCTCAGGAGGATCAAGCATAAATAACATTACGCCCACAAAATAATGGTCCGGTCCTTCAATATATGTTCTCAACAGGTTAATTGAATCTATTGGCACAGGATAGGTCATTGTATCCATCGCTCTGTACTCCTCAGGTTCCCCGTCTTCGTTTATATCTACACCCTGTATGACCAGCTCATATTCAGTATTAAACTTTGCCGCAAAATCCTTTGGAGTGTAATACATACCGGCCTCCTTTTCGTTCAAATGTACCGTGTCGCTTCCTTCCAGAATAAAAACAGTTGCATCAGTTACATTAGGAGTTTCTGTTCCATCAAAAAAGTCGGCAGATTTGGTCAGGCGTACCAGGTGTTCCATCGGATCATTCGATATACTCCCATCCACGACAATTCTTGTATAGGACTTATCTATCTGTATATCAATACGCTCAGTACATGAGACCAAAACAGCCATAAACAATATGTAAAGTACTCTTTTCAACCTTTAAAATTTAAAATTATACGTTATGGCCGGTAAAACCGGAAACAAATACGTCATTTCAGCATACAGCAGATTCGGATTGTAATCCTCCTGATAAAAATTGATCGTCCATGCATTATGACGGTTATACACGTTATATACCGAAAGGTTCCATTCACTGTGCCAGCGTTTAGCGGAATTCGGTTTTGGTGTATACGTGATCCCAATATCCAGCCTGTGATAATCGGGCATGCGGTAAGAATTTCGATCTGAATAAACAGGCAGTATTTTTCCTTTATACACAAATCTTCCGGTTGGAAAAGTTACTGCGTTACCTGTGGCATAGACCCAATTAGACGAAACTGAAAAATTATCGCTCAGTTTGTAATTAAATACAACCGAAACATCGTGCGTTTTATCGTATGGTGCCAGATACGTCCTACCATCATTGATCTCAGGAATCTTACGTTCTGCACGGGACAGTGTATAGGCTATCCAACCATTCCATTTTTTTTGGTTGAACCTGACCAACAACTCCATCCCATATGCCTGTCCCTCTCCCACACGAACTTCTCCTTCAAGATACTGGTTCAGGAACAGGTTGGCATGGTCTCTGAAGTCAACCGTATTCTTATATTTTTTATAATAACCTTCAAGGCTAAGCTCTATGCTGTTATCCATAAGATTTTTAAAATACCCCAGTGCAAACTGATTCACCTCCTGCGGTTTAATATTTGGACTTGCAGGAAACCATATTTCAAAAGGTGAACCGGAAGTCGCATTGGATGCAATCTGCATGTACTGATAATTGCGATTATAACTACCCTTAAATGAGGTACTCTTATTAATGATATAGGTAAATCCAATTCTTGGCTCTATTCCCCAGTAGGTGTTGTAAATATCCCACTGACCATGAACAACAGAATCTGTTGGATTATAGTTGTCATCGTAATTATATACGATTGATTCACCCATGCTCTGAAAGGCAGAAATACGCAATCCAAGCTTCAGTTTGAGCCGGTTGCCAATATTGGGATTTACAGATGCATAAATTCCATGCTCAAGTGCCTGCGTTCCTTTGATCACAAAATCCTGAAAAAATGCCGAATCCGATTGTGCGTAAAATGCTCCGGGAGAAAACTGGTGCATGGTTGTACTGAATCCGGTCTGAAGATTTATATTTTCCCGTATATGCCAGTTCAGATCATATTTGACACCAAAATCCTTTACACCCGACACCCATTCAAACGAATTAGTCGCTTCTTCCGGATCATTGTTACCCAGAATATAGCGGTATTGTGTTCCCAGTAGTGTCAGGTCGCTCCAAAGGTTATCGTTAAAAATATGATTCCAGCGTAACGACATGATCTGATTCCCAAACCGCATAGCAAAGGTGCTTTGCCCAAATGTATCATCGCCAAGATAAGCACTTAAAAACACCCGGTCCCTTCTTGAAAAAGTCTGGTTAAGTTTCAGGTTCAGATCATAGAAAAAGAGTTTTGTATCTTTAAACCTTTCTTTATCATACAATTTTAATCCCAGATCAGCGTATGTTCTTCTGCCGGAGAGAGCAAATGTTGTGGTTCTTGAAAGTGATCCCTGCAACATTAAACGTGAGGAGATAGATCCTATTCCACCCTGACCACTAATCTTACCCGGTGTACCGTTTATGGATTTAATATCCAGAAAAGAAGACAATCGTCCGCCGACATTTGCCGGAATATCTCCTTTATAAAGCGTAACATCTTGCACAAAATCGTTATTGAAAACCGAGAAGAATCCCATTAAATGAGAGGCATTATAAACCGGAGCATTATCCAGAAGGATCAGGTTCTGATCGGGAGCACCTCCACGCACACTGAATCCACTGCTTCCTTCTGAGGTGGCCTGTACACCAGGCAAGAGCTGAATAGCCTTAATAATATCCACCTCTCCCATAAAAGCAGGAATACTTTTTATGGTATTTTTATCCAGCTTTTGAATCCCCATTTGAACTGAGCGTACATTCTCATCAGGCTGCTTTCCGGACACATTAACTTCAGAGAGTTGCTTATCAACTGGCTTTAACGGAATTACAACAGGTTTATCCAAAGGAACATTTATGGTCACAGTGGTTTTTTGATAGCCCACAAAGGTAACCATCAACACATATTCCCCCTCTGATAACATCAGCTCAAAATTACCATCAAGATCGGTTGCTGTTCCACGGGCTGTATTTTCAACAAATACAGCAGCACCCGGAAGATGGTCATTCGTTTGGGCATCAAGTACAGTCCCTGAAACCTTATAACTCTTATCCACAGGAAGGATATCCGGCTTCAGATTAAATACTGAGAATATGAATATACAAATCCCTAAAACGTATCTGTTCATAAAATGTGTGTTCAATATAGAAACACCATAAGGTTTAAATTGATCATTAAAAGCTGCAAATCTAAATAAAAAAAGCAACCCGGTGGAAATTATTATGAGAAAGCTATTACTAATATTCCGGGCTGCTAATTTCAGATTTTTACTTAACCAAAAAACATCTTTTATGATTACAACCTTATGACGAAACCTAAGTATTTAAGTTACATTCAGATGTTTTATATTAACATCTTTTATAACAGCAACAGTGTTAATCAGAATATATCTTCCTAAAAATACTTCATAATACATCGCATATATTGTTTCTCTATATTTAGGACTAACCGGACTATCTGTATGGTTCAACTTATTTATTTTGAAAACATTTGAGTTCTTCAGCTTTTTTATTGTTCCTCATCTCATTATACATCAGATTAACACCGGTTTATAAAAGTTTAATAAATGTGACAAAAAAAATTTTCAGCTTATTAATAATGGAGTATTTTTGTCGCATAAAACTCAACTCCTTAATAAACGTATAATGAAAAGGGATACAATAATTTTCAATCTTATCCAGAAAGAATATGAACGCCAGTTAAACGGCATCGAACTTATTGCTTCAGAAAACTTTGTGAGCAACCAGGTAATGGAAGCCATGGGTTCTTACCTTACCAATAAATATGCCGAAGGTCTTCCGGGCAAACGCTATTACGGTGGTTGCGAAGTTGTGGATCAAAGCGAGATTATTGCTATCGAAAGGTTAAAAGAACTTTTTGATGCGGAATGGGCAAACGTACAGCCTCACTCAGGTGCACAGGCCAATGCCGCTGTAATGCTGGCAGTATTAAATCCAGGCGACACCTTCCTTGGTCTTGATCTTGCTCATGGCGGCCACCTTTCTCATGGCTCACTGGTTAACAGTTCAGGAATTCTTTACCGTCCTGTGGCTTATTCTGTAAAAGAAGATACAGGATTAGTTGATTATGATCAGATGGAAGAACTTGCTATTAAGGAGAAACCAAAACTGATTATCGGTGGTGCATCGGCTTACAGCCGCGACTGGGACTACGAACGTATGCGTGCCATTGCCGATAAAGTAGGCGCTTTACTGATGATTGACATGGCTCATCCTGCCGGTCTGATTGCTGCCGGTTTGCTGAAGAATCCGGTTAAACATGCACACATTGTGACTTCAACTACGCATAAAACGTTAAGAGGCCCGAGAGGTGGTATCATCCTTATGGGTGAGGATTTTGATAATCCGTTCGGCAAAACAACTCCCAAAGGTGTGATCCGAAAAATGTCTTCACTGCTTGATTCAGCTGTATTTCCAGGAACACAGGGTGGTCCGCTGGAACACGTAATTGCTGCAAAGGCTGTTGCATTTGGCGAAGCGCTTTCTCCTGAATACAAAGCTTACCAGAAACAGGTTCAGGTGAACGCAAAAGCTATGGCTCAAGCCTTTACAGACAAAGGTTATAAAATTGTTTCAGGTGGAACCGATAACCATTCCATGCTAATTGATTTACGCACCAAATATCCTGAAATCACAGGAAAAATGGCAGAGAACATTCTGGTTCAGGCACACATAACACTGAATAAAAATATGGTTCCGTTTGATGATCGTTCTCCGTTCCAGACTTCAGGAATTCGTGTGGGTACACCCGCAATCACCACGCGTGGTTTAAAAGAAGATATGATGCCCAAAATTGTAGATCTGGTTGACGAAGTTCTGGCCAACATCGAAGACGAATCTATAATTGCTAAAGTTTCGGAAAAAGTAAACGCAATGATGAAACCGTATCCTTTATTTGCAGAATAATAGGTTAATCAATACATAAAGTAAAAGCCGGTAAAAATTTTACCGGCTTTTATCTATTCTCAAATTTATCACATCAAAAAACCAATATTTTAATTGTCTTAGAGTGCTTTTCTGTTTCTACATTTAAGAGGTAAATCCCACTTTCAAAACTGCTTAATTCAATTTCCCCGTAGTTGGCATTCAATCTCTCCCTAAATAAAACAACTCCGTTCAATGCATAGATTTTAACTCTGACAGGATCACTAACAAAATCATTAATCACAATATGAAGCAGATTACCCGATATGTTTGTCCTAAAAAATTCTTTATCCTTACCATTGCCATTTAATGCTGTAACGGAGCAATAGTTTTCCGCCGCGGGACTTGGGGTATCAAATATTATCCAGGCAGTATCGCATTTGCCATAACTTAAGTCGGCATTCAGGGGAGGTAGGGTTACAGAATCAATTACAGTGGTTCCATCGGATTTATACAAGCCAAGATATTCTCCGTTAGACGCAGACAATTTAAAATTTGTGTGAAACTTACCTTGTCCTTCTTCATCATCCGCCCACAACAAAAAATAAGTTCCCGGCTGCATAACGGTAAGAGGATCACCCGAAGGAATTTGCCAGGTATCCACATTATCCTTTAAGATAAGGCCTGCAATATCAACTTCAAAATCATTGGGATTGAAAAGCTCTATCCAATCATCATAATCACCGTAATTATCTTTGATTGTTGAATTGTTGGAGCTTTGAACTTCATTTATAATGATCTGTGCCTGACTATTCAAAATGAAGAATAGAAATAAGAGCGAAAGTGTAGTGGTTTTCATTAGAGGTGTATTTTCAGCAAAATAAGCTTTGCAGGCACAAGTTAGGAATAATAAATATATCATTGAAATAATATACTGAATATTAATAAGATGTACCAGAACGATTAAGCTATCCCGATAGTTGGAGACAAAAAAAACCGCCCTGAAAGAGCGGTTTCTCAATATGTTTAATATTTTTTACCGGTAAATCTTATTTATCAACATCATGTCCAGCATTACCATGGCAGCCATCGATTCTACAATTGGAACTGCACGGGGCAAAACACAAGGGTCATGACGACCTTTCGCTTTTAATACAGTTTCTTTACCTTCACTATCCACGGTATTCTGATCGCGTAAAACTGTAGCCACCGGCTTAAATGCCACCCTGAAATACACATCTTCGCCATTAGATATTCCACCCTGAATACCTCCTGAATGGTTTTTCGTTGTTCTTACCTTGCCATCACGAATTTCAAAGGGATCGTTATGCTGAGAACCTCTGAGTTGAGTTCCTGCAAAGCCGGATCCGTATTCAAACCCTTTTACTGCATTTATACTCAACATGGCTTTTCCAAGTTCAGCATGAAGCTTATCAAATACCGGTTCACCAAGACCAACAGGCAATCCCTGAACAACACCTGTAATCACACCACCAATGGTATCTCCTTCTTTCCTTACCTGGTCAACCAGATCAATCATCTTTTCAGCTATTTTCTGATCCGGACAACGGATAATATTATCCTCAATGGTTGAAAGATCAAGTTCAGTGTAAGGCTTTTCCATGTGCAGATCACCAACACTTGAGGTAAACGCTGTTACCTGGATGCCATGGGCTTTTAGTGCCTGTTTTGCTATTGCTCCCGCAACTACACGGGCAATGGTTTCCCGGGCTGAAGAACGCCCGCCACCTCTGTGATCTCGGACTCCGTATTTGGTTTCATACACATAATCAGAATGCGATGGTCTGTAAACACTCTTCATATTATCATAGTCCCCGCTTCGCTGATCTTTATTGTGTATCAAAAAACCGATGGGCGTTCCGGTTGCTATGCCGTTCAGCACACCTGAAAGTATTTCAACCTGATCTTCTTCTTTTCTTGGTGTGGTTATCCTGGACTGACCAGGTCGACGGCGGGATAATTCATTTTGAATGAATTCAATATCAACCGGTGTACCCGGAGGACAACCATCAATAACACCACCAACGCCTAATCCATGTGATTCACCAAAAGAAGATAATCTGTAGATTTTACCCCAGGTATTTCCAGCCATCGACTTATCTGCTATAAATTAGTTACACCCACAACTTCCACTACCACAGCCACAACTTTCTGCTCCGGCACCGGCTTCAGCGCCACAACTGTCATCGCCACAACCGCAACCACCGCTTCCACAGCTACAACCGCCACTCATTATACCGGCTGCCTCAGCTAATTCGTGCTCACTGGCTTCGCGAACTTCAAGAACCTCACCCTTGAAACACAGATCCTGACCCGCCAACGGATGATTGAAATCCATTTTTACATTGTCATCAGAAATTGTAACAACAGTACCATTTAACCTGTTACCCGAAGCGTCCATCATTGGCACAACATTACCTTCAAAAAGGATCTTGTCGTCAATTTTACCATCCACTTCGAAAATACTTTTAGGCAGATCCACAATGCGGTCTTCCATAATCGGACCGTAAGCATCCAAATGATCAATTACAAATTCATAATTGTCACCTTCTTCCAGACCAACTAAATTATCTTCAAATTTCTGGATCATCATACCTGCTCCAAAAACAAAGGTTAAAGGTGTTTCCTTTACTGCTTTTTCTTTAAGCTCACCCTCAACTCCCCCCGATCTTAACTCGTATGTAAGGGAAACAAATTTATTTCTGTCAATTTTCATCCTTTAAATTATTTTTTTGATGAATAAATTATATACTATTTAAATTCAGTCCTGATAAAAATCAGATAACCTGAAAAATTTTCTGCAAAGATATACTAATATTTATAAACTATAAACCCCTGTTATTAACAGCTTTTTCAATCCTTCGAAGTGCATCTTCAATTACTGTCCTTGGTGCTCCCACGTTTAGACGTTGAAATCCTTCTCCGCCCGGCCCGAAATCCGCACCATTATTCATACCTATCTTTCCTTCTTCAATCATTAACTTCCTCAAATCCTTACTATTAAGCCCCATATCAGTAAAATCGAGCCATAATAAAAATGAGGCTTTAGCATCGAAAGGTTTTACCAGAGGAATATTCCTGTTGATATAATCCAAAGCAAGAGCAAAATTTCCCCGCAGGTAAATTTTTAACTGTTTTAACCAATCATCACCATTTTTAAACGCCTCCATTAAACCAATATACGCAAACATATTACTATGAGCGATATGAAGTGCATTCAGTGCGTCGTAAAATTTCTTTCTCAATTTCAGATCAGGAACAACACAAAATGAAACTCCCAAACCTGCAATATTAAATGTTTTACTTGGCGCCATCAGCGTTATAGAGATCTCTCTGGCCTTTTTAGAAACAGTTGCAAAAGGAATATGTTCATGTCCCGGATGCACCAGGTCGCAGTGTATTTCATCAGAAATTACGAGGATATTATACGCATGACAAATCTCTGCAACTTCCTTTAAAGTCTCCCTTTCCCAAACAATTCCGGCAGGATTATGCGGATTGCTCATAATAAAGACTGATGCTCCTTTTTTTGCTTTCTTCCTGAAATCGTCAAGATCCATTTCGTAACTGTTGCCAACCCTTTTTAACTGGTTGAACACCACATTTCGTTTATTCGCTTTGGGAATACTGATAAACGGCGGATAAATTGGTGATTGTATGATAACATTATCACCTTCTGAAGAAAATGTCTGCAGAGCAACAGCAATGGAAGGCAGTACGCCTGACATAAATTTTATCCATGAAGTATGGATCTTCCAGTTATGATTGCGTTCAATCCACTCAGCAATGATATTGTTCATGGTCCTTGAAGGAACCGTATAGCCAAGCACTCTGTGATTTGCCCTTTTAATCACTTCATCCATTATAAAATCAGGTGTTTCAAAGTCCATATCTGCTACCCATAGCGGCAATATATCATCTGAACCAAAATAATACTGACTGAATTCGTGCTTGTAAGTGGATGTACCTCTGCGATCAATCAGCTTGTCAAAATCATATTTCATGTAATACTTTTTAGGGATGCTATATTTACAAACCCGGATGCCAAGTCATACCAATTAGCAATTGTCATCTCAATATATCGCTTAAAGCTGTATTTGAAAAACAATTAGTATTATAAACAATTCATCCGGCTTTTGTTTACAGGGAAACAAATATAACCGTCGTATCTTAAATACCCGAATAAAAATGAAAGAAATAATTAAAACTTTAAGGCATAAAAAAACCCGGTAAACCGGGTTTTAGTTTTTATGAATATCTTTTTCAGAACAGGATTTTAAATCCAGGTACTCATATGACCGTGCAAATCTTTTAATAAAATCTACCTTGTCCTGAGGCGCTTTACGAATAAATCCTTTTTTAATTCCCAAAGGTGATTCATTAAAATTTCTTGACGTCATTAATCGAAAAGTAAAATGTTTCTGCATAGGCAATTATTTTTTTGTTTTCTACCAAAACGCGAAACAGTATTTACTTATTGTATGGATCCAAAAATATTTTATGTGGTGATTTATGTATAAGCGTATACCACATCAAAACTTTATAAACGGGAGAGCGACTCAAAGCCGCATTCCCGCCCAATGAGGTATTAATGAATTATTTTAAAGAAATAATGTGAAAAAAAATTTTTACAGATTAAGGTCAATGTTTTTTTCTTCAACAATTTTACGCAGGTTAATGATCGCATAACGCATTCTGCCCAAAGCTGTGTTAATGCTCACATCTGTCTGATCTGCAATTTCTTTGAAACTTAACCCCTGGTAAAATCTGCGTTTTACCACATCCTTCTGTTCTTCCGGTAATAACTCAAGTAGACTTGTCACATCATCCAGAACTTGTTTAAATACCAGTTCATCTTCAATATGACCTTCACAATAGTTCAGTGAATTGAACTCATCCTTATCAGAGTCTTCATTGAAGTAGGTATTCTGACCTTTACCTTTACGGTAATAATCAATTACCAGATTATGTGCAATGCGGGTCACCCACGAATAGAAACGGCCGTTTTCAATATACTTCCCCTGTTTCAGTGATTTAATAACCTTAATAAAGGTATCCTGAAATAAATCCTCAGCAAGCTCCTGATTTTTAACGGTGAAAAAGATATATGAATACAACCTGTCCTTATACCTGTCAACAAGAATATCCATAGCTTCGAAATTGCCACGTATAAATTCCTGTACAAGCACGTTGTCATCAAGATTCTTTAGCTCAACCATCTTCTTTATGTATTAGTTAGTTAACGATGGTAGAGTTCACTTCGATAGGCAAATAATGTTTAGTTTGACAAATATTATATCTACAAATAAATGAAACAATTTTGAATTATCCAAATTTAACAAAAAAGAGGCTGCTTTTAACAAGCAGCCTCTCCAATTTAAACTTTGAAATATTTTTTAACCCAGATAAGCTTTCAGAAGTTTGCTTCTGGAATTATGACGTAAGCGTCTGATAGCTTTTTCTTTGATCTGACGAACACGTTCCCGGGTCAATCCAAAACGTTCTCCAATTTCTTCGAGGGTCATTTCCTGTGTATTGATTCCGAAGAACATTTTAATGATGTCTCCTTCCCTTTCAGTTAAAGTGGAAAGCGCCCTCTCAATTTCACGGCATAAAGATTCATTAATCAATGTACGGTCGGCAATCGGAGAATCATCATTCACCAGCACATCCAACAGACTATTGTCCTCTCCTTCCACAAAAGGCGCATCAACAGAAATGTGACGGCCTGATACTTTTAATGTATCGGAAACTTTTTCTGCAGGAAGATCCAATGACTCTGCCAGCTCTTCAGGAGAAGGCTTACGTTCGTTTTCCTGCTCGAATTTAGAAAATGCCTTATTTATTTTATTTAATGAACCAACCTGGTTCAATGGTAAACGCACAATACGTGACTGTTCTGCCAAAGCCTGCAATATAGACTGGCGAATCCACCATACAGCGTATGAAATAAATTTAAACCCTCTTGTTTCATCAAATTTTTCAGCAGCTTTGATTAAGCCGAGGTTTCCCTCGTTAATCAGGTCAGGGAGACTCAATCCCTGGTTCTGGTACTGTTTGGCTACGGAAACTACAAATCGGAGGTTTGCCCGTGTCAGTTTTTCCAACGCGATCCTGTCACCCTTCTTTATCCTCTGTGCCAACTCTACTTCTTCTTCCACAGTGATCAGATCTTCACGTCCAATTTCTTGTAAATACTTATCAAGTGAAGCACTCTCCCTGTTTGTAATCGATTTCGTAATCTTTAATTGTCTCATAACACCATATAAAAATTCAAGGCCGCAAAAGTACGTAAATTAAATATTAATGTCAATTATTTTTTCACGCTTACCCAACGCCGTCCTTAGGAAATATAACAATGCGAACAAATTTAAACCTTTTTAGTTTTAAGTGTCAAGTGTTTTTTTGTTAAAACCTGCTATACAAAACCCAAACGGTTAAAAAAACATATTATTATTGTACGATTTACACGTAACATTTTTTAACAAAAAAGTCATATAACACTCTTCATGTCATTGTGTTGCTCTCTTCATAAATTAGAACCCTGTTCTTTTTATTTAGTTTAAATATTTAATTCAATTTATCTTAAACTTTTTAAAAAAACCGGAATATTTACATTTTTTTAAAGAGCTTCCTTTATTGAATGCTTATTTCACTTGCTAAATGTATGCATTACAAAAAAACATTTTTTATATTTGCACCCGCAAATGCAAAAAACAAGCCACAGGGTACCGTGGCCGAGTGGCTAGGCAGCGGTCTGCAAAACCGTCTACGGCGGTTCGAATCCGCCCGGTACCTCAACTTAAGCTCCTCTTTATGAGGGGCTTTTATTTTTTATCACCTATCTTCGCACACAAAAATACTTACAGCTGCCTTCGGGTAATATCAAAAATCTAATATCACCTTTCAAGCTTCCGTCTGAGAAAGATATTTTATTCAGCTTTTACGATTTTTTCATATTTAAAATTCACATGCTTTTACTAACTTCGTACTACAAAACATAAACTAAAAAACCATGTTATACGTATCAACAGAAACAATTCCCGGAAAAGAGATTACAGAAGCTATAGGCATTGTAAGAGGCAGCACGGTTCGTGCCCGTAACATAGGCCGTGACATTTTTGCCGGATTAAAAAACATTGTAGGTGGTGAAGTATCGGAATACACACAACTTATGGCCGATTCACGCGAACAGGCAATTGCCCGCATGCTGAAAGACGCTGAACGGGTTGGCGCTGATGCTGTGGTAAATGTACGCTTTATGACATCGATGATCATGCAGGGAATGGCAGAGATACTGGCGTATGGCACAGCAGTAAAACTAAAATGATATGATCATCTTATGGATTTATGGTGCGTTGGCACTGGCTGCAATAGTTATTATCATCTATCTAATATTCAAACGAATAGAAGACAAGAAAAAAGAGGATTTCGAAAAACGAAGCAATTGAGTTTGTCTTTTTAGGATCATTGCCGGATAAAAAACTAAGTTCAAGGTCTTTAATACAAAAAAAGTTTCTATATTTGCAGCCCGTAAAAAGTAGGTTGTTAATTATTAAATTTTTAAACACACATGCCAACAAAAATTCGTTTAGCAAGACACGGACGTAAAGGTTATGCTTTCTATCACATTGTGATAGCAGATAGCAGGGCGCCACGCGATGGTAAATTTATCGAAAGGATTGGTTCTTACAATCCAAATACAAATCCTGCTACGATAGATTTAAATTTTGACAGAGCTCTTGATTGGGTTCTCAAAGGCGCTCAACCTACTGACACAGCAAGATCTATTTTGTCCAAGGAAGGTGTTATGTACATGAAACACCTGTTAGGCGGCGTTAGAAAAGGTGCATTTGACGAAGCAGAAGCTCAGAAACGTTTTGAAAGCTGGAAAGCAGACAAAACCAAACAACTGGCCAATCAGGCCGATGATCTTTCTGCCAAAGAAAAAGCAGCTGAAAACGCTCGTCTGGAACAAGAAAAGAAAATCAACGAAGAGCGTGCTGCTGCCATTGCTGCTCAACAGTCTGAATTAGCTGCTGAAGAAGCCGCAGAAGAGACTACAGAGGAAGCTGCAGAAGCAGAAGAAGTTGAAACCGCTGAAGCACCGGCTGAAGAGCCTGTAGCAGAAGAGGCCGCAACGGAAGAAGCTCCGGTTGAAGAACCTAAAGCATCAGAAGAAGCTGAAAAGCCTGAAGCATCTGATGAAGAAGAAAAGAAAGAAGCGTAATAACATATTACCTCTTTACACAAGCCATCCGTCGTTTGACAGATGGCTTTTTTTTTGTAAATTTAAATATGAATTTACAAGATGCTTTGTTCTGGACTACTGTAAATGATCATGTCAACTGCCACCTTTGCCCCAACAACTGCAAACTGAAAGACGGTCAGACCGGACCGTGTAATACCCGGATCAACAAAGGGAACAAACTCTATACGCTGGCTTATAATAATCCGTCAGCCATACAGGTTGATCCGATTGAAAAAAAGCCGCTGTACCATTTTATGCCCGGCCATTCCACTTTTTCGCTGGCCACAAACGGATGCGTGTTACACTGTGTGCAGTGCCAGAATAGCTCTATTTCGCAGTGTGAGCCCACACAGAAAAGCAGCGACGCATACAGTCCGGCAAAGATTGTAGAACTGGCAAAAAAGCACAAATGCGAATCCATATCCTTAACTTATACCGATCCGATTGCATACTTTGAGTACAGCTATGATATTTGTCGTGAAGCGCGCTTCAGTGATATTCCGGTCACTCTTATTTCATCGGGTTATATCAATGCTGAACCACTGGCCATGATCAGCCCTTATATTACCGCGGCAAACATCGATATCAAGTCGTTCAATGATAAAACATACAAACTCTTTTTTAAAGGGAAACTCCAACCCGTTCTGGATTCAGTACTTCATTTATACAGCAAACAAATCTGGTTAGAAATAACGATTTTACTAATTCCGGGAGTCAATGACAGTAGAGAAGAAATAAAGGCATTGTGTACCTGGATGGTTCAAAACAATCTGAATAACGTTCCGCTACACTTTTCCAGGTTTCATCCATCGCATAAATTACTTTCCAAATCACCTACACCACTTACGTCTCTTGAAACTGCGAAAAAAATAGCGCAAAAATCAGGTATTATCTACTGTTACATTGGAAATGCAGAGCATAAAGATTATCATACCACATTTTGTCCGAATTGCGGAAAAGCATTAATTGAAAGACACCGCTTAAGTCTTTCCTACATTTTTATGCAGGATGGCAAATGCCCGGAATGCCAGACCCGTATTGCAGGCATTTGGTAAGCAGGTTTCAATTTCTTTTATTTGTACAAAATTGATAAGATGGTCATCAGGGAAGCAAAATTTCTTGTAAGTAACAGCAATGTCAGCAAATGTCCCGAATCGGACATACCGGAATATGCCTTTATAGGCCGTTCAAATGTGGGGAAGTCGAGCCTGATCAATATGCTGACGAATAACAAAAAACTGGCCATGACCTCATCGAAACCGGGAAAAACAAGATTGATCAATCATTTCATCATCAATAAAGAGTGGCACCTGGTAGACCTTCCGGGCTATGGATATACCAGAACAGGAAAAGCCAGCAGGTTGCAATTTTCAAAGCTTATACAGGATTATGTTTTGAAACGTCTGCAGCTCACGTGTATGTTTGTACTGATTGACAGTCGGTTAGACCCCCAAAAAATAGATATAGATTTCATTAACTGGCTGGGAGAAAATGAAATTCCCTTTTCTGTAATTTTCACAAAAGCAGATAAAGTTTCAGGATTAAAAGTGAACAACAATATAGACATGTTCAATGACGAATTGATGAAAAACTGGGAAGAAATACCGCCATATTTTATCTCTTCATCAGTTGAAGGAACAGGCCGCGAAGAAATTTTAAACTATATCGACCAAATAAACAATGAATTAAAAAACTGAGTTACATAATTTTTTCATTTTTGTTTCGTGCGGCTGTGCCTTAACAATAATTGTATTAAATTTGCACACCAAATAAGTTTACTAAAATTCAAAAATCATCCCAATGAGGAAAGCCCCTATTAAGATTTTTTCAGGGACATCAACTGAATATTTAGGCGAGAGAATCTGCAATAGTTTAGGCGTGGAGATGGGAAAAATGAAAATTCAGCATTTTGCTGATGGTGAATTTTCTGTTTCTTACGAAGAATCCATCCGTGGTTCCCATGTTTTTCTGATCCAGTCCACTTTTCCAAATGCTGACAATTTAATGGAGTTATTATTAATGATTGATGCAGCGAAACGTGCATCAGCTAAAATGATTAACGCTATTATACCGTATTTCGGATGGGCACGTCAGGACCGCAAAGACAAACCAAGAGTATCGATCGGAGCCAAACTGGTTGCTGACCTGTTAGGCGTAGCCGGAATTAACAGAGTGGTAACGATGGACCTGCATGCAGATCAGATCCAGGGATTTTTCGATGTGCCGGTAGATCACCTTTATGCCTCCACTATTTTTATTCCGTATATTGAGCAATTAGCTTTAGAAGATCTTGTGATCGCATCGCCGGATGTAGGTGGATCCAAAAGGGCCAACTCGTACGCAAAATTCCTCGGTGTTCCAATGGTTATTTGTCACAAGTCAAGGGTTAAAGCTAACGAAATTCATGAAATGCGCGTTATTGGTGATGTAAAGGATAAAAATGTTATCATCATTGATGACCTTGTGGATACAGCGGGCTCCATTACCAGGGCTGCGGACCTGATGATGGAAGACGGAGCTAAAACAGTCAGAGCCTGTGCCTCACATGGTGTGCTTTCAAATCCGGCCATTCAAAGAATTGAAGATTCGTCGCTTACAGAGATCATCTTCTCTGATTCTATTCCTTTTACAGGCAGTTCGCCTAAAATAAAGGTGTTATCTGTAGCAGATATGTTTGCCGACACCATTCAGAGGGTTTATAATTATCAATCCATAAGCTCTCAGTTTTTACTCTGAAAATAAAGCATTTAAATAATTCTCACCCTGAAAAAATTTAATTTTTCAGGGTGTTTTTTTTCAATCAATAATTATTATCTTTGCAGCCGCATTACAGCATTGGTGTGATGGGGAATTAAGCCCAATACCATTGACTTAATTTTGAGTAGCACATTTAAAAAATTAAAAATGAAAACTTTTGAAATCAACGGTTCTTTAAGAACTGATTTAGGTAAAAAGGCAACTAAAGCCTTAAGAAAAGAAGGTTTAGTACCTTGTGTTCTTTACAATGGAGAAGAAAATGTTCATTTTACGCTTCTAGCGCAGGATTTACATCACTTAATTTATACCGATCAGGTATACATCGTTTCATTAACAATTGGTGACAAAAAATACGAAGCTGTTGTTAAAGAATTGCAGTTCCACCCGGTATCTGACGAAATTTTACACATTGACTTTCTTCCTGTTACTGATGATAAACCAATCAGCATTAACATTCCTGTTAAAGTTGCAGGTTCATCAGAAGGTGTTAAAGCCGGTGGTAAACTACAGTTGCAAATGAGATATCTTAAAGTAAGAGGTGTTAAAGCTAACTTACCTGAATTCCTGAAAGTGGATGTTACCACGCTTGGACTCGGTAAAAGTATTCAGGTTAGTGATCTTTCATTCGAAAACCTGGAATTACTGAATGCCAAAAACGCTGTAGTTGTAACAGTTAAACTGACAAGGGCCGCAAGAGGTGCAGCCGCTGCTACTGCAGAAAAATAAAAATGCTAATAGTTATGCTGATGAATTTTTTTAAAAGATTCAAACGCCATAACGAAATTGACCCTATGAAGTATTTAATTGTTGGCCTTGGAAACATTGGCCCGAAATACGAAAATACAAGACACAACATAGGTTTTGACATATTGGACGCCCTTGCAAAGGCGTCCAATGTTGTTTTTGAGAATAAGCGTTATGGCGATGTTGCCACCCTTAAATTTAAGGGTCGTACGCTTATTTTATTAAAACCTTCCACATACGTGAACCTGAGCGGAAAGGCTGTTAGGTACTGGATGCAGCAGGAAAATATTGACATAAAAAATGTATTAATTGCACTGGACGATATTGCCCTGCCTTTCGGAACCCTTAGAATAAGGTCAAAGGGAGGTGATGCAGGCCATAACGGACTAAAAAACATCCAGGAAATATTAGGGCACACCAATTATGCCCGGCTTAGGTTTGGCATCGGCGACGATTATTCAAAGGGCCAACAGATTGATTTTGTACTCGGAAAGTGGTCAGATGAAGAGCTTAAAACGGTTGAAGAAAAGAAAGAAGTGGCTGCTGAGGCCATTAAGTCCTTTGCTACCATTGGTGTTGAGCGAACCATGAACCTGTTCAATAAGAAATAATGGGTGACGATATCCGCATCGATAAATGGCTATGGGCAGTCCGGTTATTTAAAACCCGGTCAATGGCTTCTGAAGCCTGCAAAAAAGGCCGGATATTAATTAACGGACAGGAATGCAAAGCCTCGAGAACGGTAAATATTGGCGATCAGATAGAGGTAAAAGAACCACCGGTTACCTACCGTTACAAGGTGCTTGATCTGGCAGAAAAACGCATGGGAGCCAAACTGGTTCAGGGATATCTGGAAGATATTACCCCTGAAGATCAAAAGGAAATTCTTGAGATGCAAATTCTTGACCGCAAATACAACCGGAGAAAAGGCTTAGGACGCCCAACCAAAAAAGAACGCCGGGATATTGAAAAATTCAGGGACGAAAATTAAATCCTTTAATTTCATTTATCATGTTAATTGCGCAACAAAAACGCAAAGAAAATATCGCTGAATACCTGATTTACATGTGGCAGATTGAAGATCAGATCAGAGCATTCAATTTTAATATTGAAGCCATACAGCAGCATATTATCAGTAAATATGATCAGCCGGATGAGGTAAAAGCACAAATCAGGGAATGGTACGAAAACCTGATTCTGTTAATGCGGAATGAAGGCATTACAGCTTCTGGCCATTTACAGGTCACAAAAAACCTGATAACGGATTTGTATAACACACACCTTTACTTGCTGAAAACTCCGAATGAAGTCAGATATCAAACCACATTTGCAACAGCAAAACCGGATATTGAACTTCTGAAAGTAAAAACAAAGGAAGAAAATGACATTACGGCTGCTTTCCAGTTTTTATACGGCTCACTGCTTCTCCGCCTACAGGGCAAAGTATTGACCAAAGACACACAGTCCGGTCTGAAGCGGATATCTGCACTTATAAGCCTTCTGGCTTCCAGACATCATAAGTTTGAACGGGGCGACGAGGAGATAGTTCTTTAGTTTGGAGTGACTTGAGTTACAAGTGACTAGAGTTACAAGTGACTAAAATTGTGTTACTTATAAATAGATATGACGAAATCAGTTTTTGTATTTGATCTGGATTTTACGCTTTGGGATGCGGGTGGAACCTGGTGTGACTGCACTACACCACCGTACAAAAATGTAAATAATCATATCGTGGATTATTATGGTTCTGAAATTCATTTATACAAAGACGTACGAATAATACTGGAACAACTCAAAAACGACAACAAAATTATAGCTGCTGCATCGCGTACCTGTGCTCCTGAAATAGCAAGAGAATTACTCGAACGCTTTAATATCAGGCATTTTTTCGATATTGAGGAAATTTATCCCACGTCAAAAACACAACACCTGTCAGAAATTCTGGATCAAACCCAAAAGACTACCGATGACCTTGTATTTTTTGATGATGAGATAAGGAATATTTACGATGTGGGCAATATGGGCATTAAAAGCGTTCACATACAGAACGGTATTACCATGCAGCATATTAAGAAATATATTTAACCCACCAATGTTTCATCCGGCTTAAATAATCCCAATACCTTTTTGATAACCAGATCAGGATCAGGATCAATAGGGAAAATAATTTCCGGTTTCAGATTATATATTTTATGCTCTTTTCTGAAACGCACACCGCCGCCGCCGGTAATATTAAGCATGATAATTTTATCCTTCTCAATCTTACCGCTTTTAACTTCATTTATAAGGGTTGCCAAAGCAATAGCTGCTGCAGGTTCAATATCAGCACCTTCAAACTTTTTAAACAATTGAACAGCTGCTTCTGCTTCCTCATTATCAGCTACAAGAACCTCACCGTCCGTAGCTTTTAATGCATCGTACAAACCTCCGGTAAGACTGTAAGGTGGTTTTCTGTTGGATAAAACCTTGGCATTGATAATCTCAACCTGACGACGGGCTTCATCATCATCGAAAGGAAACAGATCACGGGAATCTGCCACATAGGCATCGGCTATCGGAACAAATGGGTGATTCTGCGAAACCATAAGCTTCATCAAACGATTGCCGTAATTACCGTCTTCAAGAAAACGCAGATTTGCTTCCCATGCCGCAATAGCACCAGTTCCACTTCCAACAGCCTGGAAATAATAATGCGGAATCTCTCCAATAGTGGTCACAGCGGATAAAACTGTTGTTCCCATTCCATCGCGACGTGCAATATTCTTAGCACCGCCCTCTGGCAAAAAATGTGAATGTTTACAAACTATATTAGACAAATGAATGGCATCGAAATAATCGGCACCTTTTTGTGATGCAACCAGTTTTACACACGGATCAATAGGATGATCGAACCACAGCGCATCCAGGTTATCTTCAGGAACACAAAGTAAAAGAGGAATCTTATTCCGGCTGCACACACTGGCAAAAGCCCTTGCAGTATTCCCTGCGGAAGCCACAACCAGAACTTTGTCTCTTATACCATGTAAACGCGCACATACCGAATATGCTTCACATTCCTTAAAAGAGCCGGTTCTCATTTCTGCCCCTTTTTCCGGCCAGTAACCGTTAAACGTAATGTATAAATTTTCGAGTCCCAGTTCTTTGGCTAATCCTGTACTTTTGTATGTAACAGGTGATCCGGAACCTTCAAGAACAGTTTTAATTGGAAGCCAGTCCGCAAACCTGTATAATCCGGGAAGGTCTTCTCTTACGGTTAATTGTTTATTTTCATAATCGGCCCGGATCAACGACGGTGTTTCATCATTAGAATAATCCAGTGTCCACCCTTCATCTTCAAACTCAACAGCACTGCTAACAGATACTAAACTATATTTTGTAGGGGCAAAATTCATCATCCTCCGTTTAATTTCGCGTAAAAATAGCAATATTTATTAGAGAATTCCTAATATGCTACATGGTGGTATTATTTTATTTTATAATTTAGTGCGAAAATTTTATATCTGATAAAATATTGATAATTTTATAATTCTTTAAAATTGATGCTTAACTGAGAACTGTGTATGAATCTACTAAAAAAAGTATTCAGGTTTTATTATGAGGGATTCAATGGCATGACAGTTGGAAAAACCTTGTGGGCACTTATTCTTATTAAATTATTCATCATGTTTGTAATTCTCAGGCTGTTTTTCTTTCCTGATTTTTTAAATACAAATTATAACACCGATAAAGAGCGTGCAGAGCACGTTAGAAATGAACTTATTAATTTAAATTAAACCACTATGCTAGAGAACTTTGACTTGAGCCTTGTTAATTGGTCCAGGGCACAATTTGCACTCACTGCTATCTACCATTGGCTATTTGTCCCGCTTACATTGGGGATTACCTTTATAATAGCCATCATGGAATCAATTTACGTTAAAACGGGGAATGAGCAGTGGAAAAAAATCACAAAATTCTGGATGACACTTTTCGGGATTAACTTTGCTATTGGTGTAGCAACCGGACTTATTATGGAATTCCAGTTTGGAACAAACTGGTCCAACTACTCATGGTTTGTAGGTGACATTTTTGGTGCACCGCTGGCAATTGAAGGTATCATGGCGTTTTTTATGGAGTCAACCTTTATTGCTGTAATGTTTTTCGGATGGAACAAGGTGAGCAAACGTTTTCACTTGTTATCAACATGGCTGACAGCCATCGGGGCCAACCTCTCCGCCTTGTGGATACTTGTAGCCAATGGCTGGATGCAAAATCCCACAGGAATGTGGTTTAATCCGGAAACGGTAAGGAATGAAATGGTCAATTTCTGGGAGGTCCTCTTCTCTCCCATGGCTATCAGTAAGTTTATACATACAACCTCATCAGGCTTTGTGCTTGCCAGCTTTTTTGTTATTGGAATCAGCTCATGGTTTCTCCTGAAGAAAAGACATATTGAAATGGCGAAAAAGAGTATATTGGTAGCCACTGTATTCGGATTATTATCGTCCATTTATCTTGCAAGCACCGGAGATTACAGCGCCAAATCGGTAAGTGAAAATCAACCGATGAAACTGGCTGCTGCCGAAGGACTTTACGAAGGTTCTGAAGAAGCACCACTTGTAGCTTTCGGGATACTGACAAATACGGGAACAGAGAATTTAGATGCTGAAGGAAAATTTCTGGTAAAAATGGATGTTCCTATTCCCGGCTTCCTTTCATTACTGGCATTTGGAGATTTTCAATCATTTGTACCGGGAATTAAAGACCTCGTTAAAGGAAATCCGGAACAGGGGATTTTATCATTCGAAGAAAAAATATCACGCGGTCATGTTGCCAAGGAAGCACTAAAGGAATTCAGTTCCATAAAGGATAAAACTGATCCACGATATCAGGAATTATATGCTCAGTTTAAAAATGAACAATGGCTGAACAACTACTTCAAATATTTCGGATATGGTGATTACTATCATCCGGATAAATCGGTTCGTGAGAAAAACGCGTATAAACTGATACCAAATGTGTCATTAACATTCTATTCATTCCATGTTATGGTAATCCTTGGGTTCATGTTTATCATAGTATTAGGAATATTTGGTTATATGTTATACCGAGGAACACTTGAAAAAAACAAGTGGTTATTATGGCTGGGGATAGTATTTGTTCCACTTACCTACTTAGCTTCCATTGCCGGCTGGAATGTCGCTGAAATTGGAAGACAACCCTGGGTAATTCAGGATTTAATGCCTACGTTAACTGCAGTAACTAAAATAGATAGCGCTTCGGTAATTACAACTTTCTGGATGTTTGCTGCTATTTTTACAGCACTTCTGATTGCCGAACTGCGTATCATGTTTACCCAAATTAAAAAAGGTCCTCAGGAACACTAAAAATGAATATCATGGAACAAAGTACATATAATATATTTCAACACTACTGGTTTTTTGTGGATGCCCTTTTAGGTGGATTACTCGTATTTCTGCTTTTCGTTCAGGGTGGCCAGACATTTATTCTGTCACTGGCCAAAAATAACCAGGAAAAAGCATTGATAGCCAATTCGCTTGGCCGTAAGTGGGAATTTACCTTTACCACGCTGGTAACGTTTGGAGGTGCATTTTTTGCCTCTTTCCCACTCTTTTATTCTACCAGCTTCGGTGGCGCATACTGGGTTTGGATTTTGATACTTTTTGCCTTCATTATTCAGGCCATTTCATATGAATTCCGTTCAAAGCCCAATAATTTTCTTGGTCAAAAGACTTTTGACGTATTCTTATTCCTGAATGGCGCTTTGGGAACCATATTACTGGGAACTGCTGTAGCTACCTTATTCACAGGTTCTGCATTCAGCATCACAGAAACCAAATCTGTGATATGGGAAGGTCCGCTAAGAGGCGTGGAAGCAGCATTTAACATTCATAATCTCTCGCTTGGCTTAGCTGTATTTTTTCTGGCCCGCGTGAATGGGTTACTGTATTTCATTAATTCCATCAGCGATGAAACTTTTATCGCAAGAGCACAAAAACGGATATTGCCTAATACAATTGGCTTTCTTGTAACCTTTCTCACGTTTGTAATCTGGTTATTCCTCAGAGATGGTTATGCGGTAAATCCTGACACGGGTGAAGTATTTATGCAGTCGTTCAAATACTTCAATAACATGATCCAGATGCCATTGGTCGGAATTTTCTTCCTGATCGGCGTTGTCCTGGTTCTGTTTGGATTATTCAGGGCATTATTTACAGATAAAAAGAATGGAGCAATCTGGTTCACAGGAATAGGCACGGTACTGGCTGTTGTAACACTTTTGCTTGATGCAGGATTTAACAATACAGCCTTTTATCCGTCTTTCAGTTCTTTACAGAGCTCACTGACCATTCATAATGCCTCTTCAAGTCCGTTTACATTAAAAGCCATGTCAATTGTTTCAATCCTCGTTCCATTTGTACTGGCTTATATCTGGTATGCGTGGAGAGCCATAAACAAAGAAAAAATCACCACCACAGAGCTTGAAAGCCACGATGGAGGTCATGTATATTAATAACCATAAAAATTAAACACTATGTTAACTGAAGTATTTTGGTTTCTGACCTGGCCCGTTCTGATTGTAGTCAGTTATTATCTGACGACATGGCTGGTTAAGAAATATGAAGAAAAAACTGAAAAATAGTCAATTCTTATAGCATACTCTACCCGTTATGCAGGACAGGTGTTCGATCTAAATCTGATCAAGATCGTAACGCAATCGGTCCAGCATAATGGGTATTTCATTTTGATCCACACCTTTCTCCACCAAAAGCGTTTTATCGACGTTAAACACCTTTATAAACTTTTCCATGTCTCCTCTGAACAGATTCACGCTTTGTTTATACATGTTCAAGGCCCCTTGTCTGTCCTTCGCAACCCACTTAACATGCCCAAGGTTCATGTAATCGTGCATATCGGGTTTGTTGTCAATAATTTTCTGGTAATATTTTGTAGCCTGATCCAGTTTCCCTGTCACAAAGGAGCACCAGGCAATGGGCTTCCAGACCTTTGTATTTTTTGTATCCAGGTATTCCACCCTGAAGTAGTATTTCAAAGCCTCATCAAATTTCTTCTGATCCAGCAAACAATGTCCTACAGACAGCTGCACGCTGAGGTTCTCATCGTCGATTACCTCTGCCTGACGGTAATATTCAAGCGCTTTATCAGGCATATTTAACTGCCGGTAGCAATATGCAATCTTTTTTATAGTCCACAGTTCCTGAGACCGGATAAGGTCCGCCTTGGTATAAAACTTAAGCGCTCCCTGATAATCGCCTGCCAGTTGCATGGAATAACCTGCTTTTTGCAGAATCTCAACATTTTCAGGATCATCCTCAAGCAAAATTTCAAATACTTCCAGCGCTTCCACAAAATAGTTTTTAGCAAAATAATATTCCCCTATATTGCGCCACCGTTTTTTATCTTCAATAATCTTTTCAAAAAACTTCTTGTTGTGAAAATCCAGACGCCAGTTAAAAAGGTCTCCAAAATCGCGCTTTTGTGGATGAAGTTTGACAAAACGGTACAGATCCTGAATATACTGGTTAGAGACTTTTTCTGCATTCAGATCAGGATTAATCACTGATTCGTCCTTATCATTTTCATCAAACTGTCCCAGTTCCGCATTCAGCGCTTTAGACATCATCTCCTTGTAAGACGATGGTACCTGCTGCACACTGAGCACAAACGAATATTTGTCCGAATTGCATAAAAAGCGCGTATCTTTTAAGGCGATAATAAAATCTGATTTAAGGTCATCACCTGCCGATCTGACCAGATCCGGGTGCTGTACTGAGAATGGAATAAACCAGTTGATCAGGCGTTTAAAAAAAGGAAAACTTTTCAGCATGGCAAATGTACTCATGAACACATCTGCGCCTTCCATCTGTAGTTCTGAAAATTCTTCCAGTTTGTTGGTCAGGCCCGGAACATCGTCGAACATATGTTGCCAATCCGGGTTTTTATCTTCCGTCATATCATCTTTCAGCAGGTTATCCAGATTCAGTTTATCCATGATATACGGATTCATTTTAACCATTTCCGGCAAAATCTCCTCCTGCATTTTCTTTGTCAGTTTTTCTGTTTCCTTACTCCGGATCAATTGAATAACGATTTTCTCCACACTTTTCACAAAGCGTTTATCTTCGCTTAACAGCTCCAGCCGGTGATTAATTTCAGGGAAAAACTGCAGTCTGCCATCGTAAAGATAAAGCACAATCAATGCACCGAAAATGGCCCTCTGTCTGATCTCATCATTCGTATGCACCGAATAATCGAACAGCAGTTTTAATTTTTCCGGATCAAAGCAGCGCATGGAGCTCAGTGTTAATGCAGAAATCATCAACGACTTTGAATAAACCGGTCCGTTACCCATTTCCACAAATTCTTTGAAATGCTGAGTTATGTGCTCGCTGTAAAAATCAGTTGTCCAGAAATAATTAAAAAAGAACTGAAGATCTTCCAGAAACCTGTCGCCTTCAACTGAATCATCAGAGGCAGTTTCAACCAGGGCAGACAGTTCCAGTTTATCACAATAGCGTTGCACGGATTCAATTCGGTCTCGTACCAGTTCTGCCTTTGGAGCTGGGAATGAGCGTTTAATAGTAAAAGGTAGTGCTGTAGAATTTTTGGTAAGCATTTGTTGTGTCACCTCATCCAGCAGATGAAAAGCGGATGTAATAAGATCGTGATAAATGGTGTCCCTTTCCGGATCCTTTACCCCGGCCACGGTATATTTCAACATAAACTTGTAGGTAGTCTGATATTGTTCCAGCCTATCCTTCAAATCCACCGTTTGCAATTCTTCCAGCATCTGACCTATAATATCAAAGGTATCCTTTAGCAGACGTTCTTTGAGAAAAGCTTCTGCCTTTTTATGTAACTCGTATATTTTTTTTTCTTCCATTGCTATTTCCTGATAAAATATGCTGTTGCCGTATAACTGCCATTATCCATGCTGTAACTGTAATCCAGACGAAACTGGTCTTTATCGCTGACAACACCACTACTGTTTTTAACTTCAATTACATCTACCTGTTGCGGATCCACAATAAGCCGGTTACCCTCCACCCGTACCTGAAGCATATAATTCTGAATTGTCGTTTCCGGATCATTTGCCGTATTCAGAAAGTTTGCGATCAGAATCCGGCTGGAATTATTGGGGTCAACCGTAACAGTAACCTCATACGCATAACCATCGTAATTTCCGCCAACCTCATTCACAATCCAGCTACCCTCAAGGTCTGTTATCAGGATCTCAGTGTTGTCACATGCTGTAAAAAGCATTGTTGTAAGCAGTAACAGATATAATGTAATTTTATTCATATTTCTTTTAATGTAAAGATACGATTTAATTATCCTCTTCTACACATTTCAATCACCTCCAGGTCTTTGATGTTTTTACCGTCAATTACAAAGCGAATCAGCGTACGAACCTGATGAAGTCCAACATTCCCGGCAGCACCCGGATTAATGTGCAGTAAGTTGAACTTGTCATCATACATGACTTTAAGTATATGTGAATGACCGCTAATAAAAAGATCTACGGGAGATTCGGCAAACATGGTTTTCATTCCGGAAGCATATCTTCCCGGATATCCACCAATGTGCGTCATTAATACATTGACGTCTTCGCATTTGAACCGAAGAATTTCCGGATATTTCTTCCTGTACTCCCAACCATCAATATTTCCATGAACCGCTTTGACAGGAGCTATTGTTTCAAGGTCGCTTATTACCTGCCATGAACCAATATCGCCTGCATGCCAAATCTCATCACAGCCTTTAAAATTTTCATACACATGATTATCGATTTCCCCATGAGTATCTGAAATTAAACCTATCTTCTTCATCTCTTGTCATTAACGGTTTCAGTTTGACAAATTACATGCCACCAATTTTTTTTGTCTAAAATTGCATATTATTTCAAAAAAAAGTGAATATTTGTCATATGAAAAGATACCACATATCCATTTGCTTCTCATGTATATTCTAATTATGTCTAATTAATAAATTCAAGTATTCTTATTAAAAATGAAACGATTGATTTTTGTGCGTCATGCTAAAGCAGAAACCTTTGATGGCCAAAAAAATGATTTCGAAAGGCAATTAGCCTCCAAAGGACAAAACGATGCAGGTATAATGTCCACAGTTTTATTAAAAGCCTACATACGACCTGATCTGATCTATTCAAGTTCCGCTGACAGAGCCTTTCAGACAGCACAAATCTTTGCTGAAAAGCTCAACATTAATCCGGGTAAGGTTAAAAAGAACGACGATCTGTATGAAGATGTGACAACATCTGATATCCTGGAAATTATTTCTACTACAATGGAATCGGTAAAATCACTGATGATCGTAGGTCACAACCCATGGATTTCGGATGTTACGGGTACCATGTCTGACAGTTATGATGACATTATGCCAACCTGTGGTATGGTAGTTCTTGACTTTAAAGTAGACTACTGGGACGAAGTTCTTCCTGGTAACGGCTCCGTAAAACTGGACGATTTTCCTAAAAATTACAGGTAGTTCAGGTATATAATGCTTTCATTTATAAACAAAATATTTATTTTTGCGGACGAAAAATTAAAAAAGAAAAATTAAAATGGCTACAACATCAGACATACGAAACGGACTTTGTATTGATTTTAAAGGAGGATTATACACGGTAGTCCAGTTTCAGCATGTTAAACCCGGTAAAGGACCGGCTTTTGTAAGAACAAAATTAAAGAATGTAATAACCGGAAAAGTAATTGACAATACGTTTTCTGCCGGTCATAACATCAATGACGTAAGAATTGAAAGACGTTCGTATCAGTATCTTTACAAAGATGATTTGGGATACAACTTTATGAACAACGAAACTTTTGACCAGATCAGCATTAATGAAAACCAGATAGAACATCCGGGCTTTCTGAAAGAAGGTGAAAGTGTGGAAATTGTTTTTCATGCTGAAAATGACACACCACTACTGGTTGACCTGCCTCAGCACATTATCTGTGAGATTACGTATACCGAACCGGGCGTAAAAGGAGATACGGCTACCAATACTCTTAAGCCGGCTACAATTGAAACGGGTGCAGAAGTAATGGTTCCGTTGTTTATTGAAATTGGCGAAAAAATTAAAATTGACACGTCAACCGGAGCTTACGTTGAAAGAGCAAAATAATAAGTTAACATAAACTTTTATATGTATCGAAAGCACGTTTAAAACGTGCTTTTTTTGTATCCTAAAATAACTAACAACTTCCCAAAAGCATCAAAATTTAACAATATATTAATATTTTATTTTAAATATTTGATTATTTTAACTTAATATGTTATATTTGTGTTATATATTAACTCAAAGGACATATTCAAGGATGAAATATTTTATTTTTTTGTTAATAATTTTGACTCACTCCGAGTTTACATCCACTTCAGGACAAAACAATTCGATATTAACATTACCTGACACATCAATCACATATGCCTATGATACGAATGGTGATTCATTGGCCTGGACAAAAACTTTGCGAAAAAAAGATAGTGATACAATCCGGATCATAACACAAAAGTTTGACGGAGAAAGATGGAATAATGAGACTCAGGTAAAATATACATCTGATTTTTTTTCAACAACAGAACTGGCATATACATGGTCCGGCTTAGCCTGGATCCCTGACACACGTACAATAAAAATATTTGAACAGGACTATATTGCAAAGGAAAGTCGAGATTTCTACTCTTCAAAAACCACTGATTGGGTTTGTTCAGAAAAGATTGAATATTTCAGGGATGTATATTTTGGCGTAGATTCAGTTTACACGTATAAAATCAATCCTGATTCTTCTGATCTGGAACTGGTAACAAAAGAATACCGGACTAATTGCTATGACAAACCGGTTCAGGCGTTGTTGTACTGTAAAAGTGAAGGTGCTACCTGGCTACTAACGGGAAAAACAGAATACATGTATAATGAAGAAAATCATGATGTGACGGAAACTTACTACAGCCACACTGATGTTTTTGAACCGGACAGAAAAATTTTCACTGATTATGATGAAAATGGGCGCATTGCATTACAACAGGAATTGAACTGGCAAAAGCATAGAATGGATTGGAGTGGCGTTAAAATGTATGTAAAAAAACAAAACGGCAGCAATTTTACGGAAGAGATCAATTATAGATTTAACGATCAAAACTGGGAAAAAGATTCAAAGACCGTCAGATATCCAGATACCGACCGGATCAGGCTAATTACAGAACAATCAACATGGATTGATTCTCTGAACAGATGGTCTTTACAAACAAAAACTTTCGACAAATCATTAACTACTAACACAATCACTATAAATAATACCACAATGGATGAACAAGTCTATCTAACTGACAGGAGCATTATCATTCAGAATGATAAGTACTCCCGATCCAGTTATTCGTTGTACTCATTGGGTGGTTCCCTTCTTCAAAAAGGAACCATAGCACAAAACCATATCGATATTGACCCAAAAATTCAGGAACAGACACTGGTATTGATCCTGATGAGTCATTCGGCTATTTTTTCAAAAAAACTACACTTCATGCAATAACTCAGAGATTTTAGGAAAAAGAAAGATGCTCCTTAAAACGGAGCATCTTTTTTATTATATTCGCATAACGTTTTAACCACTGTTTTGAATATTAGCAAGTTAATATTATTATACCTGTTGTTTGCCGCCCCCATAATGGCGCAGGATCTTGTCATACTGCACACCAACGATCTGCATTCTCGTTTGAATGGATTTTCTCCTGAGTCAGAATATACACCTCTTACCGTTAATGATGATCCTACTATTGGCGGTTTTTCCCGAATAGCTTCTGTTATTGAAAATGAACGCAGGATAAATGAAGACAAGGTTCTGACCGTAGATGCGGGAGATTTTCTCATGGGAACCCTGTTTCATAATCTGGAACCGACAACCGGTTTTCAGTTATCATTAATGAAAAAAATGGGTTACGATGTTGTTGCTTTGGGAAACCATGAATTTGATTTCGGACCTGAAACACTTTCAGAAATCATACATAAAAGCACACAAAACGGTCCCATTCCTTATCTGACTTTATCAAATATTCATTTCTGCAAAGCATTGGACAAGGATAATTCTTTGGAAAAATTATACAAAGAAGATGTAATATCAAAACATAGGATTATTGAAAAAAACGGAGTCAGAATAGGTATATTCTCTCTGCTTGGTAAAGAAGCAGAAAAAGCGTCCGGCGGCGCCTTCCCTGTTACTTTCAAAAATTATATTAGATGTGCAAAACAGGAAGTGAAGTTACTGAAAGCACAAAATGTTGACTACATTATTGCGCTCTCCCACTCAGGCGTTACTCAGGATAAAGCCGGTAACTGGACCGGAGAGGACGTGGAACTGGCTCAAAAGGTTCCTGAAATCAATCTGATAATAAGTGGTCACAGCCACACCAAATTAAGAGAACCTCTATATGTTAACGGAACATATATCGCGCAGGTCGGATCATTTGGTTCAACAGTGGGTAAGATTGAAGTTTTTAATATTAAATCGAACCCGGAATATGTTTTTACTCCGACTGAAATAAATGACAATATCAAAGGAGACAGTGCCATTCAAATGGCAATTAACAAGCAGCAGGAACTCATAAAAAACACCATTTTAAATCCGCTTGGACTAAACTATGACCAGAAAATATTTGAAACTGATTTTCCTTTGTTACTCAATAAGTCCAACAGTCTGGAAGGAGGTAACCTGGGACCATTTGTTGCAGATGCCATACTCAACGAAACAAACCGTCTGAAGGGAGGTAACACGCATATTGCTCTGATTCCTGCAGGTATGATAAGGGGGAATATCTTGCCAGGGAATAAAGGATTGCTCACAACAGCTGATCTATTCAGCACATTATCGCTTGGTAGCGGAAATGACTCTGTTCCGGGCTATCCATTGGCCAGGGTATTTTTAACCGGAAAGGAACTAAAAAGAATTATGGAAGTACTGCTGATAGCCTATCAGTCGGGAGCATCACGGTACATGTACTATTCCGGTTTAAGGGCGACATATAATCCTGAAAAGTTCTATTTAAAACAGATACAAACCCTGGAAGTCAGAAACGAAGAGGGTGTTTTCAAGACCGTTGATTTGAATGACGAAAGGAAATTATATGGCCTTGTCGGCAACTCATATTTGCTAAGCTTTGTAAATATGGTAAAGAAAATGAGCTTTGGAGTGGTACAGATCACACCAAAAAATATTGATGGCACCCCTATTGATCAGATGTATGAAGCAGTTATTGATTTTGATCCTGTAAAACCAGGCATACAGGAAGGTAAAGAGTGGATTTCAGTCATCCATTTTAGCGAAACTTTTTCGGATATTGACAATAACGGTGTTCCCAATGTTCCGATAACCTACAAAGAAAAAATAAATCCTGTTTATACCTTAGAATCATTACCAAACGAACAAACCATAGTTGAGAAATAAGTTTTCAGTCCTTTTTCATGACTTTTCAGCATGCTTTTCATGTGTCTCCCGTTCCAGCATTTCACCAATGTAATCCGGAATAATGGTTTGCTCCTCAATAGGAGGCCTGATATAGGATTTGTTTTGTTGTTTGGGAGGCAGAGTTAGCTCCTCATATTCTATTTTTTTATAAGGAACCATGGTCAGAAGGTGGTGAATGCAATTCAGTCGTGCACGTTTTTTGCTGTCTGAAGGAATCACATACCATGGTGCCTGTTTAATATCAGTATAATCCATCATTTTATCTTTGGCCATGGAATACTCTACCCAGTGCTTACGCGATTCAAAATCCATTTTACTCACCTTCCAGCGCTTGGTTGGATCCTTAATGCGTGCCTGAAACCTTTTTTCCTGCTCTTCATCACTCACAGAGAACCAGTATTTAATAAGAATAATACCTGAACGCACCAGCATTTTTTCAAATTCAGGGCAGCTGCGTAAAAACTCCTGGTATTCATCGTCTGTACAGAAACCCATCACATGCTCCACTCCTGCCCGGTTATACCAACTGCGGTCAAACAGAACCATCTCTCCTTTTGCGGGCAGATGTGGCACATAACGCTGGAAATACCATTGTGTTTTTTCCCGTTCTGTAGGGATACCAAGCGCAATCACACGGCAGACACGGGGATTCAGTTTTTCGGTAATGCGTTTTATGGCACCACCTTTACCGGCAGCATCACGACCTTCGAATATTACCACAATCTTCAGTCCCTCCTGCTTAACCCATTCCTGCAGTTTTACAAGTTCAACCTGCAACTTAGCCAGTTCTCGATCATAAATTTTATGGGTAAGTTTTAATCCGGATTTCATGATACAGCGATTTAAGAGATGTAAGTATTTGTGTTCTATACAAATATACACCAATTATATCAGCATGTAAAGCAGAAAGTTTTGCAGATAAAATTCAGAATTGGCGGTATTCTATTTCTTCAGAATGGTTTTTAAAGCTTCCTCCACCCTTCCGGCTTCATAAACTTCAATACCTGACTTTTTAACAGATACATTTTTCAGGTTGCCTTTAGGAATAATAATCTTAGTAAATCCCAGTTTTTCTGCTTCCAGAATACGTTGCTCTATTCTGCCTACAGGACGGATTTCGCCGGAAAGCCCAATTTCACCTGTCAAACATACATCCGGTTGAATGACCATATCAATATTGGAAGATACAATGGCAGCCAGAATTGCCAGATCAATGGCAGGATCAGCCACTTTAAGACCACCGGCGATGTTCAGAAAAACATCCTTCGCAGCCAGTTTAAAGCCCACCCGTTTCTCCATCACCGCCAGTAGCATATTCAGGCGTCGTGTATCAAAACCGGTGGCCGAACGTTGTGGTGTACCGTAAGCTGCCGTACTCACAAGCCCCTGAACCTCGATCAACAAAGGCCGAATCCCCTCAACTGCAGCGGCAATGGCCACACCACTCAACCCTTTGTGTTCATTCATCAACAAAAATTCTGACGGATTTTCCACCTCACGCAAACCGGTATGCTGCATTTCGTAAATCCCCAGTTCAGATGTGCTTCCAAACCTGTTCTTAACCGAACGTAAAATACGGTACATGTGATTCCTGTCGCCTTCAAACTGCAATACGGTATCCACAATATGCTCCAGAACCTTTGGTCCGGCCAGACTTCCCTCCTTATTAATATGTCCGATAAGGAACACCGGAAGATTCTGTTCCTTGCTGTATCTGAGCAACATGGAAGCACATTCCCTCACCTGGGTCACACTCCCCGGAGAAGATTCCACCCGCTCTGTTGAAATGGTTTGAATGGAATCGATAATAAGCACATCCGGCTGTACATTCTTTATATGTGTGATGGCTTTTTCAAGCGAAGTTTCGCTCACCACATAACAGTTCTCTGTTCCGCCCTTCAGACGCTGTGCCCTTAATTTCAGTTGCTGAGCCGACTCTTCGCCGGATACATACAATATTTTTTTATTCGGAATGTTCAACGCTACCTGCAATACCAGGGTTGACTTGCCTATTCCCGGTTCACCACCAATAAGTACCATAGATCCCGGAACGAGACCTCCTCCCAGCACCCGGTTCAGCTCGCTGCTTCCGGTATCAATACGTGGTGCATCTTCTGCTCTGATATCACTAATTAAAAGTGGTTTTGAGTTGGATTCAACCAACCCGGAATGAACACTACCGGACGTTTTTGTCACAATCTCTTCCACGTAGGTATTCCATTGTCCGCAGGACGGACATTTTCCGATCCATTTTGGCGAATCCACACCACAATTCTGGCAGACATATACGGTTTTGGTTTTGGCCATCTTAAAATGCTTTTTTTATGCGATCTATTAATGCAGTGGTGGAATAGCCCTCAACCAGTTCCACTGTAATCACCTCACCTCCTTTCGCCATCACTACATCGTATCCGGCAATATCTTCTGGTTTATAATCATTTCCTTTCACCAGTATATCCGGCTGTAACAACTTTACCAGTTCATACGGTGTATCTTCATCGAATATCACCACAAGATCGATAAACGAGAACCCTGCCAGTAAAAACGCCCGGCTATCCTGATCCACCACTGGTCTTGCATTACCTTTTAAAAGGCTCACCGAAGCATCACTATTCAGTCCGATCACCAGTTTATCGCCCAAATCACGGGCACGGGCCAGGTAATCCACATGTCCCTTATGTACCAGATCAAAACACCCGTTTGAAAAGACCACTTTCAAACCCTTTTCTTCCCATTCGGAAACGGTTTGCCTTGCCTGATCCCAGGTTTGAATTTTTGAAACGATCTGTTCAGTCTGGTTCATACGACATAAATTTTGGTGGTAAAATGTTTACAACGGGTAAAGATAAAAAAACCGTTCCTTTTGAGAACGGTTCACAATATAATTATGTACTAATAATTTCTAATCGACGAGTTTGTTGGTTGCCGTGTCAGGAAAAATAAAGATTGGCTCATGTGTTTTAGCCTCTTCGAACGGCATTGATGCATAGGTAATAATAATAATTACATCTCCTACAGCCACTTTACGGGCTGCAGCGCCATTCAGACATATTTCACCTGATCCGCGTTCTCCTTTAATCACATATGTTTCAAAACGTTCGCCATTGGTGTTATTCACCACCTGTACTTTCTCGTGTGTAAGGATGTTCGCAGCATCCATCAAATCTTCATCTATCGTAATGCTACCAATGTAGTTCAGGTTTGCACCTGTAACCGATACATTGTGCAATTTTGATTTTACTACTTCGACATTCATTCCCATACCGCAAAGTTAATAGATAATATTATCAATTAAACGAATTTTGCCTGCAAAAACTGCTATACAGCCGATCAGTTGCTCATGTCCGTGCCACGAAGCGACCGGTTGTAAGTTATTTACATCTGATATTTCAAAGTATTCCACTTCCAGTTCCGGATCATCGTTTACATAATCCTTAACCCATTTTTTAACGGAATCAATATCCGTTATACTGGCCATTTGACGGGATTTAAACAATGCCTGCGAAATACGGACAGCGCTTTTTCGTTGTTGCCCTGTCAGTCGCACATTTCTGGAACTCATGGCGAGTCCGTCCGCTTCTCTTACAATAGCACAAGGGACAATCTCCACCTTATAGTTGTACTCACGCACCATAGCCTTAATAACGGCAAGTTGCTGAAAATCCTTTTCACCAAAATAAGCTTTATCAGGTTGAACTACATCAAACAACTTGCTGACTATCTGTGCTACTCCATTAAAATGACCTGGCCGGTGAGCACCTTCCATTACGCTCTCCAAAGATCCGAAGTTGAATTTTCGTGTATCCGGTTCAGGATACATCTCCTCTGCTTCGGGATTAAAAACCAGATCAACCCCTAAAGGTTCCATTAACTTCAGATCGTTTTCCAAAGTGCGGGGATATTTCTTTAAATCTTCGGGATTGTTAAACTGGGTCGGGTTTACAAAGATGCTTACTACTGTAAAACCGCAATCGTTTAAGCTACATTCAACCAATGATAAATGTCCCTTGTGTAAAGCCCCCATGGTAGGCACAAAACCTACACTTTTACCGACGCGTACAGCGCCATCAATAACGGAACGCAGTTCCCTTACCGTTTTTACTAATTTCATGTTCCAAAATATCGCTGCAAAGTAACAAAATTATATAATTACTCTAAAGCAATAAATGTGATATTCTGTTAAACGTACACATATACCCCTATTGTTTAATTAGTTACGTTCAATTAACAACAATTAAAAATAATTAATTATTAATTAAATTTAAACTAAGTAATAACATAAACTTAAATGTCTTCAATAAGCATAAAGAATTTACGTTTGTTAAGGTATAATAATTAATTTTGTGTGATAATTTTCTAAAAAATGGCGAAAGCTAATAGAAAGCAAGTCAGAAGAGGGTGGGCACTTTGGATAATTGACCTTTTAATATTGGTTATTGCATTCCTCTTCATTGCCAAACTAAAACCTGCAACAGTCAGAATCTACCTTCCGCGGTATTCTGATCCGTTTTATGTCTTCCTGGTTATCTGGAGTATAATTTCATTCGTTACAGGTAAATACTTTCTGATCCGAAAACTACGCCGCAAGGACTACCTTGTCATGATCCTGCTATCCAATGCAGTGATAACAGGTATCGTTTCTTTCGCTATTTATTTCCTCGGGTACTATAATTTCAGCCGTTTAATCGTCTACGGAACCATTGGAATGGCTACACTCATGGAGCTGTTCTTTGCCGCCATATACACCTATTATTTAAAGTTGAACCGAAAAGGATTCTACTACGAAGGTGAACCGGAGGGAAGGCTGCTTGAACCATTAAAAAGCAGGAAGGAACGAAAAAGGTTAAAGGAAGAGGCTGAAGCTAAAGAGATTGATGAAGATTCGGAACTGGATCAGACGCTGATAGAGGCCTCATCGCAGGAAGTTCATGATTTTATCGTGAAATATGTGGATCTGAATTCGCCAAAAACAGTACTGTTTTCAACAACCACGCTATTTAACATTCAAAAGCTTAAACGAAACAATGCCGAAGCCATTATTAACCTTAAGCGCATTAATGATGTGCGGCACCTAAATACCTTTTTCAGAACGGTTAATGAACGCCTGATTGAGGGCGGAACTTACATATTGAATGCGGAAACAGCAGAAGAGCGCAGAAGGCGGCTCATAGCCAAATATCCGCCGGTTATTAATTACATTTATTTATCATTGGATTACCTTCTGAAACGCGTTGCTCCCAAAATAAAAGCAACCCGCTGGCTTTACTTCCTGATTACGCGAGGCAATAACCGCGTACTAACGCATGTAGAGATACTTGGCCGTCTTTATTACAGTGGGTTTGAACTGATACGTGAAAAGGAAATTGAGGGCCGTTCCTACCTGATCATGAATAAAAAAGGTGCTCCTAAAAATAATTCCAATCCTTCCTATGGTCCGCTGATCCGTCTTCGCAGGCAGGGGAAAGATGGTAAAACCATTGGGGTATATAAATTTAGAACCATGTATCCCTACTCTGAATTTTTGCAGGAATACATATTTAACCTGAACAACCTGCAGGAAGGTGGCAAGATAAAGGATGATTTCCGTGTGAGCCCGATGGGTAAATTTTTGCGTAAAGTATGGCTGGATGAATTTCCGATGATCCTGAACCTGCTTAGAGGGCAATTAAAAATTGTGGGTGTAAGGCCACTGAGTGCACACTATTTCAGTCTGTATTCCGATGAATTAAAGGAAAAACGCACTACCGTAAAACCAGGACTGATTCCGCCCTTTTACGCCGATATGCCAGAGACCCTGGAAGAAATCCAGCAGTCTGAATTACGCTACATTGAAGCCTACCAAAAGTCTCCTTTAAAAACCGACTGGAGCTATTTCTGGAAAGCCTTGGGAAATATTGTTCTGAACCGGGCAAGATCAGCATAGTCAATTACGAATTAGGAATGAGGAATTTCTGAACAAACGGTATTAAGATTCGGATCATATTGGAATTAGGAGTTTTGTCTGCGTAAATCTGCGAGAAACAATAACCTGACTCACCCCGGTTCTGACAGTCAGAGAGAACGCAATATCCGCCCCTCTCTATCCTAAAGGACAAAGAGGGGATTCCTGAACTACATCGATAGCATAAACAAATAATGAATTAAAGATTTATCAGCTATGGTACAGTGGCCGACAAGTGCCATAGCGGGATATTCAATAATATTGCGCGGCCATGATTTACATTTCATATACATTTTGCTACCATACTGACACTCCTTCGGAGTTTTGTCCGCGGAAATCAGCGTAAACATCAGCGTACATCTGCGAGAAACTTTTAGAATCGTTACTTCGATACATTCTGATTTAATACCGGAACACTCAGTAACCGGGATTCAATAATCTGTGCCATCTGTGGTAAAAATTAGCCTCGGAGAGGCGAAAGTATGTTCGACTAAGAAGACCATAATTAAAACAGAGGGCCGTAGGTCCCGAAACATATTTAATTTCCTTGCATTGATCCACCGTATCCAATAGCCGACAAGAACAACAACCGGAAATTGCTTTATTCTGCGCGGACATGAATTACATTTCATATACATTCTGCTACCATACTGACACTCCTTCGGAGTTGTGTCCGCTGTAATCAGCGTAAACATCAGCGTATATCTGCGAGAAACTTTTTCAAATCGTTAGCCGTGAATAGTTACTTCGATACTTTCCGGTTTGATACCGGAGCACTCAGTAACCGGAAACCCTTTGTCTTATCAACTTGCGGGAAATATTAATATGGTAATTTATCTGCGGTATTCTGCGCAATCAGCGGGAAAAAATTTAAAAAGCCCTGAATACTACTAAAGCACCGCCTGCAAATTCAATCCGAAAAGAGGTTCCAAGTGCTTCGTTTAAGGTGCCTTCCCACAAATTTTTCAGCACATAATCGTTTAATGAATATTTAAGATCGTGCAATGTGATGGCAGGATTACCCATGACAGAGAATAAGGAGACCTGTTGCGCTTTGAAAGAACCAAATATTGTCGTCTCATAAACCGGATTAAAAATGCCGTAATCCGACACCATCTGTAGTTGCAGTTTTTGTCCGTGTTCAGCCAGAAGTCCGATGTTCCCCATTGTATGATCTTCCCGTAAGCCGGTGGCACCCAGTATCACCACCTTGTCCAATCCCAGCTCCAGAGCTTTGTTAACGGCTTTTGTAAGATCGTTGGTCAGTTGATCGGCAGATGATGAGATGATGGATTCAAAGCGGCGTTTGAACTGTTCCGGCAGCGAATCCATGTCGCCCACAATATAATCGGGTTGTAACTCGTGTTCCAGCAACTTTACCGTAGCACCGTCACAACATATAATGGTTGATGCCTGATGTAAATATTCCAGTACCCGTTGTGATTCCGGAAACGATCCGTCCGCCAGAATCACCGGAACACCCGGTTTTAAATCCTCAATCTGCTGCATGTTCAAACTGTTTGTCATAATCCCTACGCCATCTATAATAGCCTACTATGGCGAGCACTGTATAAAAGAAAAAGAGCACCACCGTAGGATATAATCCTTTATAGATATAAAGCCCCAAAGATACAGCATTCACCAGGATCCACACCAGCCATTGCTCCAGAATTTTCCTCGCCAGCATCCAGGTGGCGGTAATGCTCAGCGCTGTGGTAAAGGCATCCCAGTAAGGCACCGGTGAGTCTGTCCAGGAAACCAAAACATAAGCAATCACAATAAAAACAGGAATCGTCACGCCAAGTAATGTTAATGCCAGCCGTGTTGTTATCCGGCTTACCGGCAACTCTTCACTCACTACCTCATTCTCACTCTGTTCCTCACTCTCTTTCCTCTTTCCTCCTTTCATCCAATAATACCACCCGTAAATGCTGATGACCACATAATACACATTCAATCCCATATCCGCATAAAACTTGGCACTGAAAAAGATGAAGATGTAAAAAGCAGACGTAAGAATTCCCAGTGGCCAGAGCAGCTTATTTTGTTTTATCTCAAACCAGAGATAGAGTATCCCAAGCAGTGCACCGGTTATTTCTACATAATTTTTTATGATCCAGTCTAACATAGAATCAATTACGAATTAGGAATTACGAAATATAAATGAACAACGAAAAGTGAAGAATGAACAATTGTTTTAGTGACGCGTGACAAGTTACTTGTAACAATTGTAACCTGTCACCCGTAACCTGTCACTTTAAATCCTCCGGCCTTCTTGCGAAGTCCACCTCCTTTTGAAAAAGGAGGACGTACCTAGAACCTGAGTACCAATTTTGCTGCATAATTCCTGCCTGCCTGTGGGAAATAGTATTTCCAGGTATATTCGGTTCCCTGCTCATACCAGTTTCCACCATAGGCATTATTGCTGTACATGGCATCGTACACATTATTGACCAGAAACTGTGCACTCAGTTTCATCTTCCATACATCAAAAGTACCAACATCCAAACGGACATTCATAAAATGATATGCATCAATAGCGCGGTCCTCGCTCATGGTATTGTCAAAATACTGTTTGCCCACGTATTTATTGATCAGATGCAATGCAATTTTTTGACCTGCATTGATCGTTAAATCACTACCGGCAATTACCGATGGAGAATAGGAAATATCGGTATTACCCAATTGTCTTGTCTGGATAAATTCATTCCAATCCGCATCGTAAGCCTCAGCATACTCCACATAATCAATAATCTTATTCCGGCTGAGCGTTGCATTGGCCTCCCACGACAACTGCTTAACCGGCTGTATCTTCCAGCCCAGTTCCACGCCCAGACGATAGCTCTTATCCACGTTGGTCATAATGGGATACCCCACACTGTTCAGCTCACCGGTATTGACCAGCTGATCCTTGTAATTCATGTAATACAGGTTGACGTTGGCCGCGGCCTTTTCCGACGACCATACCGCTCCAGCCTCTGTATCGTAAAGCCTTTCCGGCGTAGGAATATCGTTACCTCCGGCCTTGGTAGCATCTTTCAGATCGGCTCTTGCCGGTTCACGGTTCGCCGTAGCAAAAGATCCGTAAAACCGGATATCGTTGAGTTTATACGACAATCCGAACTTGGGATTAAAAAAGGTCCAGTTATGCGACTGATCCACCAAAACGAGGTCATCATCCGGTCCTTCCATGTCGTATTTTATGTTGCGCAACTGCAGATCTTCAAAGACCCAAAAATTCTCCAGAAGCTGATATTCAGCTTTGGCAAACACGTTAAAATCCTTTTTAAGACCGGTATTGCGGTACCATTCCATGTTCACATCCTGATCGCCGTCACGCAGCCATTTTATCAGTCCGTAATGGTCGCCATCGTAGTTGGTGTAGGCTGAACCAAAGGTCATGCGCGATTTTTTACCCTGGTAAATCAACGAAGCATTGGCGCCGTAGAAGCTGTTATCGAGCCACTTCTGACGGATCAGATCGGTAGAACTGCTCAGCTCAGAAAAACCGTAATCTGCCAGATCTTCACCAGCCTGATACTGCTGGTAGTATCCTTTGCCTGTCGTCAGATGAACCGCCGCATTCAGACTGAGTTTTTCACTGAAGGCATGGTTGCCCATCAGCTGGTAATGGTTCTGCCAGTAATTATCGGTCTGACCATCGTAATATTGTATGTTGCCGGCATCATCCACGTACTCTCCTGCAGGATTAAAGCGACGGTTGGTAGCCAGCGAATCGGAAGGCACGCCCCACCAGGTAATACCGGTATGCTCCTCTCCGATCAGTACGATGGCTTTTAGCAGCGTCTTGTCATTCCGCCATCCTGCCGATGCAAAAAAAGACTGATGATCTGTAAATCCACGTTCAATATAACCATCGGAATTTAATTTGCTGAAACGCACATCTACATTGAACCCGTTCTTGAGGAGTCCGGTTCCCGCCATAACCGTATTTTTAAATGTATTGAACGAACCGCCCATACCCTGATACTCAAAGTACGGTTTCGGTTCAACCCCTAAGGTGGTAAAGTTGACCGATGCACCAAAGGCAGCGGCACCGTTGGTTGAGGTTCCCACACCGCGTTGCACCTGAATGTTCTGCACAGACGACGCAAAATCCGGCATATTCACCCAGAACACACCCTGCGATTCACTGTCGTTCAGCGGCACACCGTTCACCGTAACGTTGATGCGGGAAATATCGGTTCCGCGAATCCTGAAACTGGAATACCCAAACCCGGTTCCATTTTCCGAAGTAGACACAACGGACGGCAGCATCTGAAGCAAGGTTGGCATATCGGCTGCCACATTCTTCTCCTCCAGTTCCTGCTGATCCACATTGCTGTGCGCAAACGGACTGGAATTACCAGCCTTAATGGCCGTCACCAGCAACTCATCCATGGTCACCAGCGAAGATGTCATGGTAATCATCACCCGGGGATTGTCTCCCTCTTTAAGTGTGACCGTGCCGGTCACTTTTTCGTATCCCACAAAAGATACCAGATAAGTGTAGGTTCCGGGCTCCGAAAGCTTCAGGGAAAACTCGCCCTTTTCGTCTGCTACCGTTCCAAGCCTGCTGTTTTCAATCTGAACAGCCGCACCCAAAACAGGTTCTCCGCTTTGGTCTACTACCTTACCGTTAAACACACTCGTCTGACCATAAACCACCACCGAAGTCAGAAGCAGGATGGCCATTGCCAATAAATTTTTCATGAAAAACACAATTTTTTAGTTAATAAAAAACTATGTGAAATGTGGGTTTACTCCGATTCCCTTCGCCGGCACTACCCGGATCAGGTTCAAAGGGTTTGATCTCAGCCCGTATTATTAAGGCACCCCCATCACACTATCGCCGCAAAAGTAGAAATTAATTAGGAATTACAAATGAGGAATTAGAAATTATTCTTTAATTTAGAATACAAGTATTAATTTAATCACTTGATAATATGAGCTATAAATATAAAAACAATCGATACCATGTACTACTTTTGTAAATTATAAATAATACGTATTTTCGTAAAGTTATTTGACCTAATCAACCATTAAAACCTTAAATATAAATAAATGAACGAATTAAAAATTACCGCACTTTACGTTATTCTGTTGTCTATTATCTCTTGTACTGGTAAGCAAAACTCGAAGAATGAAGTGCAACAAATAAATGATTCAACCACCATAATTAAAAATGATATTCCCGTAGCCTTTGAAGATGAAGGTTTTATTGCGGAAGCAAAATCATTTTCAAGATTTGGGAAATACAATAGTAATATTATAGACAAGTTGTTTGAAGATTACCTTAAGAATGATGAAGAACTTGATCAAATGATTCAAACATTTCAATCTTTACAAACTGAATATGAAAAGCCTGAAGCTCTCATTAATGCTTATATGAGCAATAATAACGACTATTATCAAGCCGTTTTAAATATGTTGGAGTTTGTAAGAGATGAGGACACTGTCATTTGTGATTTGGTGCTTAAAAAGGTCTATAACAGCAAGAAAAATTTTGAGAAACAACGGGATCGATTTAAAAATTTGCAGGATGAAAAAAAACAACTACTGGAATCCTGGGATACTTATCTTACGGTTGTCAAAGCATTAAAAACACTTGAAATGGTTGAGAAATATCAAAAAACTGAGAGCGTTGATCCAAAATCCTTCATTAAAATAATGAACGAACAAAAAGAACAAATAAAACAGATAAAAAGCCAGGTGAAATAGTAAGGTTTATACATTATGAACGACCTCCTCTCCAACAAGCAAGCCCAACGGCTTCAATTCCATCTGAAATGAGGAAGTAGGTTACTGAGTTTATCGAGGCAGGGTGTTAAACCGCTATAGGATGGTTTTAAAACGACTCCCCCCGGTTCATATTAAAACCGAACGTTACCTATACACTGTTCTCATTCACGACTGCATCGTGACAAAGAGGAATAGTCCAAATTAATAAATCTGTCAGTACCGGTTGGACTCCGAATGGAGTCCTATATTTGTAGCAATCAGTGACGTTACAAACGTGTGACTCCGGATGGAGTCAAACATTACGTGCCGGGTTATCACCGAATGAATTTGCCGGTATTGTAAATTTCATATGTCTATTGTACGCAGGATCACTAAGCGTTCAGTATCTGCTTTGATGTTAATAAAATTGATGGCCAAATTTAAAATGTAATTATATCAAGACCCTATAAATAGACGTCTCTAAACCTAGTACATTTTTTTAGTCACCGGGTGATTATTTAAAAACGTATAAGTATTCACCCGGTGACTAAAAACCGATCCTTCATTTTTGTTGTACTGATTAATAAAATTATTTTCTAATTTTATGTCTTATCGGCATACCATCTCTTGACGACTAATATTCATAATTAACCTCAAAAAAATGAAAAAGTATTTTGTTATTGCTTCCGCTTTTCTGCTCTTTATGAGCATCTTATCAGCCAAAGAACCTTTAAAAGATTACAGTTTTATTCGTGGTGTCTGTCACGGGATTTATGGTGATCAGGAAATTCTGGAAAGGGACTTAGGCTTCATGGACAGGCTGCAGTTAAACAGCACACGCGTCTGGTTGAATCAAAGGGGCTACGAAAGAGATCCTGAAGCTTATGTCAACAAACTTGTTAACTATGTGCGTACCTGCAATGAACACGGTGTAAGCGTCATGCCTATTTTATTTAACGGGAACGGATTAAACCCGGATATGTTGAAAAAAGAGGCACGAAAGGGCTGTGAGGAATATGCCACGGCTATTGTTAATGCCTTAAAGGACGAAGAAGGGCTCCTGATGTGGGACATCATGAATGAACCAAACTGTAACGATTACTACCTGAAAAGTACCGGAGAAACCCAAAAGCAGCATGAGGATGAAATAACGGACTTTGTACGCCATTTTATCAGATTTGTCAGGAAAACTGACCCAAAGAACGCAATAACTGTCGGACATATGTATCCGAGATTTTGTGAAAATACAAATGATCTGGTGGATGTCATTTCCTTTCACGATTATCTGGAAACCCGTTCGCGCATTGAAGCCAGCTATGTTCTGGCAGAAGAATATTCAAAAAAATACAACAAACCGCTAATCAACAGCGAAATGGGATGTCTTGGCCGTTCCAATCCCTATGATATGGCTATTGAGATCTGCGAAGAACATAATGTGGGCTGGTATGTCTTTAACCTGGTAATTAACGGGTACTGGGGAGCCATTCATGGCTTGGTATATTCCGACGGAACCATTCGTGATCCCGCCACCATTGCTGCATTATATGGGTTTTACAGAAAAAGAGATTTAAATACCAGCGTTAAGGTAAATCCGAATATGGAAGGACACGCCCAAAAGGCCATTAAACTGGTTCAGGAAATGCTTGGTGGCGAAACCGAAGTATTCCGGTTCTCACAACATTCGGTTGACGACATTCTGGAAGCCGCTGAATATTGCGCCAATATTCTGGAAAGTGCCGAAATGGTTCCGATGTGGGAGCCGCCAACAGCCAAAATTGAAACCTGGCGCGCCATGTCAAAAGAAGACAAGGAGAATGCAAGGGATGAAATTCGCGCTTTCACCTACGATCTTGCACTACAACTCAAAAAATGGTGTGAAATTTTCTAATTAAAATGTGAATGAAATATTTACTTGAAGGTCAGCAAACCGACCGAATAAAATTCAGACTACTGCAGCGCAGCGATTTTGATACCTGGCTTAGCTTTTTTGAGCATCCGGATGCAGCAACATATTTAGGTATGCAGGATATTGGTTCTCCAAAGGAACAATGCGAAGCGTGGTTTAACAAGGTAGAAGGCAGATACAAAAACAATACAGGTGGCTTAAATGTCCTGGTTGAGAAAAGCAGTGGCAGATTTGTTGGTCAGTGTGGCCTGCTGGTGCAGGAAGTTGATGGTAAAGATGAACTTGAGATCGGCTATTCCCTTTTACCAGAATTCTGGAATAAAGGTTATGCCACTGAAGCCGCCCGCTTGTGTAGGGATTATGCCTTTGAACATAACTTCAGGGATTCTCTTATTTCCATTATTCACGTGGATAACATCCGGTCAGAGAAGGTTGCCCTTAAAAATGATATGAGACTTACCAAACAAACCACCTATCGCGGATTACCGGTGAATATTTACCGGATTACACAGGAGGAATGGGAGAAAATGACTCTCCCCGGTTCAAAGTAAATTGAATATTTCATTCATACGGCCCCTCTCTTTCCCAACTGTGTTGTGACAAAAATTGGTTGTCCATATCAATAAATCTATTGAGATGACTGAGGCAATTCGCGTTGACACAATGTGCGCTGGCCGCTGGAAAGGGTGCGGAATTGCGTGTAGGAAATCACCATGCTAAAAGTATCGGTAAATTTATTGCGGTTCTTTTCAGCAAGCATTTTTGAATCCTTTTGATGCATCAAAAGGATTAACTGGGTGAATTTTGAGTGTAACGAGAAAGAGGGTGTTAAATCCCTAAAGACCTGTGCTAAAAATGACTCACCCCGGTTCATTTTAAATTGAACGTCTCATATATACTGCCCCTCTCTATCTACAACTTCGTTGTGACAAATAGGGGTGCCCCACATTAAAAATCTGTTGGTACAGTTGGACTCCGGAAGGAGTCCTATGTTTGTAGAAATCAATTCGATTACAATCGTATGACCCCGGATGGGGTCAAACAGTGCGGAAAGCTATGTCACCGGATGAATATAACCGGTATTGCAAATTTCATCCGGTGAATGTGTGCCAGGTGATCCACCATTAAACATTTGCCGGTTGATATTATTACAAATTGGTGCTTATAACATAACGTAATTTTTCCCAAGACGCTATAAATAGAAGTCTCTATCCAGTTCATGCTTGTTTAACGGTTCAGAATATTTTATATCTTTAGGCTCATGAAATGTGTGTAATTGTCTGTTGAAATTCTTGTAAACATTTTATAATCATAAGTAATAAAACTTAAATTCAACTATGAAAATTATAGTTACTATAATCATACTTATTAATTGTATTACGATTACTTATTCTCAGAATATAGACACTACTAAGCTTTGTGATAATTCGGACTATGAGCTTATTCCCTGTAAAAAGAATCATTATGAACCCACAAGATGCAGAATAACTCTTAATAGCGGCTTTGCATATATTTTTTCAAAAGCCAGTTCTGATATACCCACTGAATATAAAAATTATTACGATGCATTAAGGTCCGGTATTAACTATAGTGGTGATGCTACTTATTATTTGACTAAAAATATAGGGATAGGATTTAAATTATTACGATCTTATTCTCATAATAGAATGGACAATATAGTCTCTATCGATGAAGATGGAAACAGACACTACGGTAACAAAAGTGATAAATTGAGTATTAGTTTTATAGGACCTTCCATTTCTTCCAGATTCTACCACAATGAAAATATAATTTTAGCGAATGTATCAATAGGTTATATAGAGTACTCAAATGAGAGAGTGATAATTGAAAACTACCCTATTACAGGTTATACATTTGGATTAACCTATGATTTAGGGTATGATTTTCATATTTGTCAAAATATTTATTTAGGTTTTCAGCTATCACTTATTTCAGGTTTTTCATATCAGTTTGAATCAGGAAATAGTGAGTTGCTAAATATTATTAATACTGAATTTAAAAGTCCGCTCAGATTTGATATTTCTACTGGATTGAGGTATTATTTTTGAATATTTAATTTGACAACTGACTTTTTCATATAACATAAGAAAATTTTCAAGCAATTTCTTTATATCAACCAACAAACCCAGCGGTTTCAGTTCCATCTGATATAAGGAAGAACGTTCTGAGTTTATCGAAGCAGGGTGTTAAACCCCAATAGGCTGGTTTTAAACATGACGCACCCCGGTTCATATTAAAACCGAATGTTACCAATACACTGCTCTCTTTCACGACTGCATCGTGACAAAGATGATTGTCCAAATTAATAAATCTTTCTGTACCGGTTGGACTCCGGATGGAGTCCTATGTTTGTAGAAATCAATTCGATTACAAACGTGTGACCCCGGAAGGGGTCAAACATTACGCACCGGATTTTCACCGGATGAATATAACCGGTATTGCAAATTTCATCCGGCGAATGTGTGCGGTGTGAACCAGCTATTAAACATTTGCAGGTTGTTATTATTACAAATTGGTGTTTATAGCATAATGTAATTTTTCCCGAGACGCGATAAATCGACGTCTCTATCCAGATTCCTTCGTTACAAAGAGGAAAAAATCCATATTAAATAATCTGTTACTACAGTTGGACACCGAATGGAGTCCTATGTTTGTATAAATCAATTCGATTACAAACGTGTGACCCCGGAAGGGGTCAAACATTGCGACACGGATTGTCACCAAATAAATATAACCGACTTATAGATTTCATTAGGTGAATAATTTGATTCAGGCACATTAATTGCATATGCATTAAAACACAAATACCAGAAGCTATGAACCGAATAACTACACTACTAATGATTGCTCTGTTAGCTTTATCAGGAAGTATTACAGGTCAGATTTTTACGGATAAAGAGGGAAATCCTTTTTCAGGGATATTCAGAACCTATTACAGAAATGGTTCAATTAAAAGCCAGACAAACTATAAAGATGGAATGCCTGTAGGTTTAATGCAGGAATGGCATGAAAACGGTGTGGTCAAAAGTGAGAAACACTATCTTCATTTAATGGGAGAACCGGTTATTAATGGTCCTGTGTATGCCTGGAACTCCGACGGGAAACTTATTTTGGTGAAAAACTATATGTGGGGTAAACTTGACGGGGAATGGATAAGATATGATGCAGCAGGTAAAATTATATTCCATGCTGTTTTTAGAAACGGGAAACATATTTCAGGAGATAAAATAGATATGTATCCTCACCCTCCTCCAAAAATGATACCATATGCTTCCTGCAGATAATTGTTTGAGTAATTTCTTATTGCAATTCCTCCAACTTACTTTATCTCAACTATGTTGTTACAAAGAGGAAAAAATCCATATTAAATAATCTGTTACTACAGTTGGACTCCGGATGTAGTCCAATGTTTGTAGCATACCTGAATGCTACAAACGGGTGACCCCGGATGGGGTCAAACATTGCGCGACAAATAATCACCGGTTTATTCCGTGGAATCATCGGATTCAAATTGCAGGCTCACCTTATTCAGGCTTTCCAAAGATCCGACTACAGTAAGCACATCACCTTTACGTAAACGGGTGTAACCGTGTGTGATAATAATGTTCCCTTTTCGTTTAACAGAAAGGATCAGCACATCAAGCGGAAGTCGAAGGTTACGCAAGGCCATGCCAAACAAGCTTTTATCTGCAACTGTGACATCCAGGGTATCTTTATCAGGTTCCATTCCCATTAATAAGGATGTAGCCAATGGTGACCGTACAAAATGCTGAAGCAGGTTGACAAATGCCGTTGAGGGGTCAATGACCAATGCACCCAAATCATAGAATTTCTTCAGATTTTTTCGGTCCGACAAACGCACGATAACAACTTTCTTTCCGATATTTTCATAGATCCATTCCGTGATCTGATAATTTCCCTTATCGGAATGAAGCAATACCATGGTGTCAAACCTCTTCAAATTCAGTCGTTCCAGTTCTTCAGCCTGAATACCAGGAATATAATGCATATTTACGCCTGGAATTTCATCCACCACGTCTTTCGGTTTACGTGTAGCCACAGACACTTTCCAGTTATTTTTAATTAATTCATAGGATAAGGCAACCGATTGATTTTCATAGCCAAAGATTAAAACACGGTGTGAATTATCATAAGTATCTTTTGCCAGGTTTCGGTTTTCTCCAACCCTCTTTATAGCCCATTTGAATAAAGGCGGACCTATCAACTGATTTACAATAATGACGGCAACAATGATGGTAGCCAGCTCATTTCCCCATTCCGGAAAACTTTCTGCGACCACCATAACCAAAGCCAGACTAACGCCTGCCTGCGTCACATAAGGCATCCAGCCTATCCGTCTGAATAGTTTCGGATCACCAGCAATAATTCCACCCAATAACGACCCTCCTATCATGCCAATTAAACGGATGAAAAAAAACAGCAATGCAATTTTCCATGCATTGGCTAACACATCAATGGACATCATGGATCCTGCCAGCGTAAAAAATGCCGCGTAAATGGCGGGACCAATCTTTTCAACAATAGTCTGGAATTCTATGCGCTGTCTGGAATAATTAACAATAATAAAACTGACTAAAATACAAACCAGTAAAGGCTCTATCAATATCTCAAACGGTAAATAGAGCTGACTTAAATGATGAATATAGCGTGAAAGCGGAAACGTTAGATACCCGAATCCAAGCAGAATTGCAATTTTAATATACTGATGAAGCTTTAAGGAAAAAAGAAATCCCATAACTTTGGCTAGCAAAACACCCATTCCAAATGTGGCCAGAAGTTCAACAAACAGTTCAACCATGAGGAAATAACTAAAACCAACACCTTCTACAAGGGTATTGGCAACAGAAAAACAGATGGCAAAAATAAGAATGACCAGTACATCCTTTATCACTGTAACACTGATAGCCGTTTTTGTGAACCGTCCTTTTGCCCGCATCTCATTCATTATGGCTATTGCAGATGAAGGTGAACGGGCAATAAAAATGGTTGCCGTTAGGATGGCAACAGCCAGCACATTATTATGTGATAAGTCTGAAAGAAAAGGTATAACCGGGGCTAACAAGAGGATCAGAAAAACTGATACAGCAAACGTAACCACCAGCTGTCCAAAGGTATTCCATAAAATACTTTTAATGCTGCTTAGAATTTCTTTCATATACAGCTCAACACCTGCCGCGAAGGCAATATAAGCGAGAGAAAAATCATTAATAATCTGAAGATTTGGAATGGCTTTATTGGAAACAAGTTTTAAAAAAAACGGACCTACGATAACTCCTGAAATTAAAAACCCTGTAATCAAAGGCAATCTGATTTTTTGAAAGTATTTTGCTATTTGCGAGCTTCCGATCACAACCCAGAAGAAAGCCAAAAGAAAAAACAAAAAACTTTCAAACTTTAACATAAGGCACTTTTTCTGTAAGATAGCCTTTACTGGTTAGAAATGCAAAACTATGTGTTGCCATTTTATTAATTAGGAAACATACAGATAATTAAGTTATAAACATGATCATGTAATATTCTCCATAAATTTTAAAATTTACCTTTTAATAAATATCTTGTGGTGTCTGATACCAACAGAAAAATTTAAAAATTAATTAATGAATATTGACGGCAAACATTACCGTACCATTTGGATAAAAGAAGATAATGACAAGGTCATTCAAATCATAGATCAAAGGCAGCTGCCTCATGAATTTGTCATCGAAAATTTAAAGTCGGTGAATGATGTTGCCATAGCTATTAAAGACATGCACGTAAGAGGTGCCGGACTTATTGGAGCAGCAGCCGGGTTTGGTATATATTTAGCAACATTGGAGGCTCCGGACGATAACTCCTTTGAAGGATATATATTCGAGGCTGGTGAGAAATTAAAAGCCACAAGACCTACAGCCGTAAATCTTTCCTGGGCCGTGGAAAAACAATTAAAGGCAATAAAAATTGGAATTTCTATTCCTGAAAAAATTTCCATTGCGTATAAAACCGCCCTGAAAATTGCAGATATGGATTCTGATTATTGCAGAAGAATTGGCGAACATGGCCTTAAACTTATCGAAGAAATAAGCAATTCGAAGGGAGGAAAAACTGTAAATATACTTACCCATTGCAATGCTGGATGGCTGGCGTTTGTTGATTACGGTACGGCCACATCTCCGGTATATGCCGCATTTGATAAGGGAATTGATGTGCACGTGTGGGTAGATGAAACCCGTCCCAGAAATCAGGGTGCAAGTCTCACAGCTTGGGAACTGGGCAATCATGGTGTTCCTCACACCATAATAGCGGATAATGTTGGTGGTCATTTAATGCAGCATGCCCTGGTCGATCTCGTGATTGTAGGGTCAGACAGGACAACCTGTACCGGAGACGTAGCCAATAAAATAGGGACATACCTGAAAGCCTTAGCCGCAAACGACAACGATATACCTTTTTACGTGGCCCTTCCCTCATCAACAATTGACTGGAAAATAGAAGATGGCATCAAAGACATACCAATTGAAGAACGGGGAGCTGAAGAAGTAAAATATATGTCAGGGCTTTGTGAAGGAGAAATAAAAACGATTTTGTTAACTCCGGAAAACAGCAACGCCACAAATTTTGGTTTCGATGTGACCCCTGCACGTTTAATTTCAGGACTTATCACGGAAAGAGGAATATGTGAGCCAAACAAAGAAAGTATTCTTACATTATTTCCCGAAAAAAGACCTTGAATGGACGAAGGATATATTAAATTCAAATGCAACTGGATAAAAGGAGCACCTTGCCCTAAGCATCAGATCGAAAAAATTAATGCATGGAGAGACAGGTTGTATCAGCTTGGTTTAATAGGTGCATACCCAAACGGTATCGGGTTTGGCAATATAAGCATCCGGTCTGATGGGCAGACCTTTGTCATAACAGGTTCAGCAACCGGAAACTTTAAAAGGCTGGATGAATTTCATTATGTTTTGGTCACTGAATACGATTTGATGCAGAACAGCCTGACGTGTTCGGGCCCCATAAAGGCCTCTTCAGAATCCTTATCCCATGCTGTAATATACGAAAGTTCACCGGAAACAAAAGCTGTAATCCATATTCATAGTATGGAAAAGTGGAAGAAATACATCCATAAGTTTCCTACTACAAAAACGGACGTATTGTATGGAACGCCTGAGATGGCTAACGAAATAGAAAGACTTTTCAGGGAAACAGATGTTCCTGAGAAAAAAATTATAATTATGGGCGGTCATGAGGAAGGAATCATAACCTTCGGAAAAACTTTGGATGAAGCAGGGAAGCTCCTTTTGGATTTGCTGTAGAAGGATATCCGTCTCATTCTCATTATTCAGCCCTTATTCATTAAATTATCATAAAGCACTGTCAGCTGGTGTTGATATATCATCCTTTAGTTGTAACTTCTGAGCCTATTTAAAATATACGTTCATGAAAATTCTTCTCATCTCCCCTTGTCCTGAGAATAATCAACGCCGTAATTCGATGGCCATACCACAGCTAACACTTTCCTTAATTGCGGCCATGACTCCTGAAGAGCATGAAGTCGAAATAATTGAAGAGGTTAACAACGAAACAATTGATTTTGATGTTGACGTTGACATAGTTGGGATAACGCTTATGACCCAGACTGCTATCCGGGGTTATGAAATCGCCAATGAGTTTAAAAAACGTGATAAGGTTGTAATTTTCGGAGGAATTCACGCCACAGTTATGCCCCACGAGGCGATCAGATATGCAGATGCTGTTGTTATCGGAGAGGCTGAAAAAGGCCTGTGGAATCAAATTCTGAAGGACATTAAATCTCACAGCTTAAAGGAGTTTTACAAACTGGAAAAATTCCCGGATTTATGTGATTATATCATTCCGCGCAGGGATTTAATAAATACTAAAGCAGGTAAATTTGGTATTTCTCCGATAGAAACCGGACGTGGTTGTCCGTACGGGTGTGACTTTTGTACAGTACCTTCATCGTTTGGAAAGAAACAACGGTTTAAGTCAATTGATCTGATAATTAAAGATATAGAATCGATAACAGACAAAGTATTGTTCTTTCTGGATGATAACATTGCACTCAATAAGAAATATGCTAAAGAGTTATTTACCCGAATGATTCCATACAACAAATACTGGGTAGGTCAGGCATCAATTAATATTGTAAAGGATAAGGAACTGATGAAACTTGCCTATAAGAGTGGGTGCCGTGGTTTACTTATTGGTTTTGAATCGATGACGGAAAAAGGAATTGGCCAGTACAAAAAAACCTTTTCTTCTTTTAATGAAAATGTTGAAGCCATAAAAACCTTACAGCAAAATGGCATTATGACGATGGCTTCTTTTGTTTTTGGCCTGGATATAGATGATAAGCAGGTTTTTGAAAATACCTGGAATTTTATAAAAAGAGCTAAGCCTGCCTTTTTACAGGCGTGTGTATTAACACCATATCCCGGAACTGAAGTTTTTAATCGGATGAAGCAGGAAAACAGAATTCTGACGGATGACTGGCGGCAGTTTGATGCTAAAAAAGTTATTGTATCCCCCAAAAATATGAGTCCCGAAGAACTCCAATATGGTTATACTTCAATTAAAGATCAAACATATAGTTATCAATCGATTTTCAGCAGAGCAATACCTCATATTTTTTCAGGGTTGACTGAAGCAGCCCTTTACTTTTCATTAAATGGTGGAGCGCGGAAATGGCATAAAACAGGTTTAACCGCAGAAATATTCAGAAATAAACCGGAAAAAGCCGTTGATTTTGATGTAAGCAAATATGTTGAACCGATAAAACAGAAAATTACGTCCAAAACATACGTGCGGTAGTTCAAACAATATTTAGCCATTCTTAACATGACAGTCCTCTGATAGATTGCATAACTCATGTATCTTTTTTTCTATTAACCATGATATTTTAAGATTTAGTTTAATGCTACGATGCCTAAAATATTGAACTCAAAAAACAGTTCCGCTTTTTTGTTATGCATGCGTGTTTTTTTCGTTATTTAGATTAGATGAACGCAACAGAATTCAAACAACAGGTGATTTCACTGTCGGACAGGCTCTATCCCATGGTCGCTCGTATGCTGGGGAACACGGAAACTGCAGAAGATGCCATCCAGGAAATTATGATTCGCTTATGGGATAAACGCCGGCAATTGAAACACCATCCGAATGTTCCGGGATTTGTGTTCTTAACGGCACGGAATTATTGTCTGGATCTTTTAAAGAAGAGCAAACCAGTATTTGATGATGCCAGCGAACATCATATAACAAATGTTACTGAAAATAACGGACCGGCTGAGCTTGAGTGGAAAGAGCTGAATATTCTGGTTCAGGATATTATTAAAACCTTACCGGATCAGCAACTGGAAATCATTACACTTCGTGATCTGGACGGACTGGAATACAAAGAGATTGAGGGGATAACAAATCTGAACGTGGGACACATCAGGGTGTTGTTATCCCGTGCAAGAAAACAGGTTGCTTTGGAACTGAAAAAGATTTACAGCTATGAAGGAAAACATTGATAAACTGATTAAGAAATACGAAGCAGGCGAAAGCTCTTTAGCTGAAGAAATGTTTCTAAAGGATCACGCTGAAGAAATAAATCATTCTCATAAGCCCTGGTTTAAATATATTCAACGCAATAAACACACGGCACCCCAACAGTTCAATACATCCATTTGGGAAGCGATTCAGAGAAGGAGAAAAAACAAACAGAGGTTAAGCATTGGCATCCTGTCAGCGGCAGCTTCTGTTGCCATCTTATTGTCGGTTTTTATTATTAATCCGCGAAAAAACAGATTGAGCTACCAGAAAAAGGAAGCCATGCTGAATGAAGCCTTAAGCATGTTCAGTGACTATAATACAACACAGCAGCAGGCTCAAAATATTCTGTACGAAGACGATATGATTGTCATCTATTTGGAGCAGGAATAATGGGTGTCGAATGAAATGGGCGAAAACCCAAATTAAGCTTTGGCTAATAAAACCGGGCGTCAGTCCTATAAAACTAAAAATTAAACAATTAAAACATAACTCACATGAAAAATTTTATTTTAACAGCGTGCCTTATCATTCTTTCAGTGTCTACCCTTTCAGCACAGGATACAACAGTGGTCAGGAAAAGCTTCGGAGAGCAGGAAAAACTACAGATCAAATTAAAGACCGATGCAGATCCTGACTTTTATATCGATGGCGTTAAATACGATGCTAAAATATTTAATTTACTGGATCCCAACAAAATAGAATCTGTGTCTGTTTTAAAAGGTGACCAGGCGCTTGAAAAATACAATGCGCCCAACGGGGTTGTTTTGATTACAACTAAATCAGCAGCCAAAGCTGACTCCGTAAAAGCGGCTGATAAACTTGGCATCAGAGACTATGGCTACTCCAACAAAAAAGACCCCATGGTTATTATTGATGGTGAGGTTTCTTCGCATAAGGTACTTTCGGAGTTAGAACCCGCTACGATTAAATCCATTACGGTATTTAAGCAAAAAGCCGCCATTGAGATGTACAACGCCCCTGAAGGTGTCATAATCGTAGAAACAAAAAAAGGTAAAAAATGACGAACTCCACTGTCATACGCATTTATTGAACGTTTATGACTACACTCCTCTCTTTTTTGATAATATCGTTAAAATAGGGGTAATTCATTTTAAGAATCTCTTGGTACAGTTGGACTCCGGATGGAGTCCTATGTTTGTTGCGATCTGCAGTTCTACAAACGTGTGACCCCGGATGGGGTCATACATTGCTTGCAACTATGTCACCGGATGAATATAACCGATTTTGCAAATTTTATCCGGTGAGTGGATGCAGGGTAACCAGCCATTTATTTTTTGCCTTTGTTGTCTTAAAATTGGTGTCTATAATTTATACGTAATCTTTCGAAACACGATGAATCGACGTCTCTACCAAAACGAACCATGCGCCGGATTGTCACAATGAAAAAATAAGCTGCAATCCCATAAGCCTTTGCACAGCCCAAATTAACCTGATAAACGCCTGCTTTTGAACCTTACCATACATTGATTAACTGCCTCCCTACTTGACTTTCCTGTTTAAAACGTTTACATTTGGCATAAATTCTACCACTTATTTCTGAGAGAATCTTTCCTTATGGCTAATTGACACCTCTCAGATTCTCACTCCCTTTTTACTTACGCAATAAGATTAATACAGAGATTCAACTCAATTATTTGTTTCTCGTAGACTTTAGGAATTTGTCTAATTTAAATATACACCTTATGAAACCAGTACATAAATTTCCAGCAATTAGTATCATATTTTTCCTGCTTTTAACAGGATGTGATGAATTATTGAGTAACCTCGAAAACGTAAAAGACACTACGATTAAAAATGTTAAAACAGGAGATATTGAAACCGGAGATACTGTGAGACTTCAGGGAACCTATGTGGATGCCAATGCAGTATACCTCGTGGATGATGCATCAATACTGATGATAAATACACCCATGAAGGAAGAAAGTTACCTGCGTCTGGATCCAGGATCAGTCGAAAAGTATAGCAACGGGGTAGAAACCGGGCAGATTATTGAAGTAAAAGGTGTTGTTGTAGAATTCGATAGTGAAGAGGACCAGATCAATGCAGAACACCTTGGCAAAGCGTATGTCAGAGGTCTAAAGTTAATCGAATTCCCAAAAATCACAGGGAAAACGGACTATGATCTGACCTACATTACACCGGGTATCAGCATATGTGCATTGAATCCGGTACTGTGTGAAAAAATTGGGGATACCTTTAAAGCGGACGAATATGCCCTGCTGTATAGCGGCGGTGCCAATGCAGCCAATAATCATAGTCGCTATTGGAACGATCTTAAATTTATGTATTTAACACTTATTAATGTTTACGATTATGATCCCGACCACATACGGGTTGTTTATGCCAATGGAACAGCAGAAGACAGCGAAATGCCTGTTGACTTTGCTGCTGATATTGATGGCCTCGACGATGCCATAGATGAACTTAACGCAGACATTGATTTTAACGATAAACTGTTTGTATTTACCACAAATCATGGTGGCGGCTATCTAACTAGTGGTTCTTCAAACAGAGGAGGTGTGAGCGATGCCGATGGCGATGAGAATGATACGCAGTCCATTGATGAAACCTTTTCACGCTATAATGAATCCAGCATCACCGATGATGATTTTGCAGATTTAATCAATTCAGTAAATGCGGCACAAATGATCATCGTATTGGAACCTTGTTTTAGTGGTGGATTTTTGGCTGATCTTAGTGGCGAAAACCGGGTTATCATATCAGCCGCCACGGAAAATGAATTTTCATGGGCCATGAGTGGTGGTGCTTATGATGAATTTTCCTATCACTTTACTTCTGCTGTCAACGGAAATGATCCGGATGGAAATACAATTGATGCGGATACTGACAACGATGGCAGAGTGACCATGCTGGAAGCCTTTATTTATGCTAAAGATAATGATACTACATCAGAGACTCCTCAATATGAAGATGATGGAGATGGCGTATCCACCGCAAGTCCTTCTGAAACGGGAAGTGGAGACGGTCAGTTTGGCAGCACCATTACGCTTTAAAGTATAAACCTGTTTTATAGTCTCCGGGTGAATATTTGAATGCCGTTAATATTCACCCGGCGACTTATCCTTCCGTCCCCTTTTGTTTTCATTTACTTATTTGATACATTTACTGTTTCAAATAACAAAACTGAAAATCACTATGAAAACGGGATACACTTCACCAATACTTTTATTGTTACTGGTTTTAACAGGTTTATTGGTTTTTAACTGTAAACCGAAGGAAGATGTCCCAGTCATGGAAACCGGTTCTCAAAGTCCAATGCCCAATCAGTGGATTGATAAAGATACACATCACAAACTAACTAAACTCACCAGGAATGACGGTGATAACCGCAGTTTCTATTTCCACAATAGTCCCTTTCTGCCTACGGCTGACGGTAAAGGAACCCTGATGGTTTATTATGGCAGTCCTACTGAGGGCGTGTCCGATCACTGGTACCGGGGAAGAGAAGTTCGCCAGCTGCATGTTATGAACATGAAAACACTCGAGACTATACAGTTAACCCACAATACAACGCCGATACACGGAGAAATTGTCGCTAAAAAGCACAGGGAAGTCGTTTATCAAAGTCAGGATACTGTATTTGCTACCAACGTGGATGACAAAGCAACGCGTGTACTTTACATTTTTCCGGATTCGCTGAAGCGGACTGGAATTACAACCTTAAATGCAGACGAAACATTGCTGGCCGGGGTGTTTAGTACCAGTGAAAAGGATTCTATTTTACGCCATCATCCCAGCAAAGGTGAATTCTTCAATTTAATATATGAAGCCAAACTTCCACATACCATCTTTACGGTAAATATTGAAACCAAAGAACTCAAACCGGTAATTAGCGATACGGCCTGGCTGAACCATGTGCAGTTCTCCCCTGCTGAACCTGATGTTCTGATGTTTTGCCACGAAGGTCCATGGCATAAGGTGGACCGCATATGGACTATCCGGATGGGTGAAAGCACACCTAAACTCATGCACAAACGCACCATGTACAGGGAAATAGCAGGACATGAATTTTTTAGTCCCGATGGGCAAACTGTATGGTTCGACCTTCAGAAACCTCGCGGTGAAACGTTTTACCTTGCCGGAACCAATATTAAAACAGGGGAGGAAACAGATTATGAAATGACCCGCGATGAATGGTCTATTCACTTTAACATTTCGCCTGACCAAAAGTTGTTTGCAGGAGATGGCGGTGATGAAGGACAGGTGGCTCATGCTGAAAACGGCCGTTGGATCTACCTTTTCCGTCCTGATACAGATGATCATAAGCTTGTAAGTGAGAAACTGGTGAATATGCAGCACCACAACTACGATCTGGAACCGAATGTACATTTTACACCCGATGGGAAATCCATTATTTTCCGGGCAAATTTCGAAGGTAAAAGCCAGATCTATAAAGTTGATATCTGATCCTAACGAGTCACCCGGTGAATATAGCCATAACTTACAATATTCACGGGGTGACTTAATAATAGCAAATCTATGACTAAGGAAATTGACGTCTTAACGGAATTGCCCAATATTGGGAAGACACTTGCCAACATGTTACACAAGATTGGCATCGACACACCGGGTCAGTTGGTACAGGAAGGGGCTGAAAATACATTTATTAAAATTCTTGCCGTCGATAAAGATGCATGCCTTAGCATGCTGTGTGCCCTTGAAGGAGCAGTACAGGGTATTCGATGGCATAATATAAGTCAATCCCGCAAAGATGAACTTGGCGAATTTCTTCTAAAGGCAAAACAAGGTAAATTATAATAATTTAAAAACGTTAAGTATCTTTAATGATATAGTTTTAAAATTGACATTTTTTCCTGTTTGCAGTACATTTGAAAACAGAATCTTTTCCCATTTATTCTCAAAAATTTAACTTACAGATACTCAATTTACCTTGTTGAACTTTGGACAACAGTACGAGTGTTACTTATCTCTGTTCCGGAGCATTTTATCCGGCATACGAACAAGAATTTATAAAACCAAAATACGAACACGATGAGAAAACTTAAACTACAGGTTCAAATCTCGCTGGACGGTTTTATTGCAGGAAACAATGGAGAATTGGACTGGATGGAATTTAACTGGGATAATGAGCTCAAATTATACATTGAAAAACTGACAAAACCGGTTGATTGTATCATTCTTGGCCGGAAGCTGGCAGAAGGATTTATTCCGCACTGGGCCAACATAGCTGCTGAACATGAACATCCTGAACATGAAGCGGGTAAGAAATTTACAGACACCCATAAAGTTGTATTTTCCAAATCACTAAATCATACGGTTCCTGCTGCTTACGGTTGGGAAAACACCGTTATGGCCAACGGCTATCTAATCGATGAAATTAAAAAACTGAAAGAACAGGATGGTGGCGACATCATTGTTTATGGGGGTGCGGGTTTTGTATCGTCACTCATAAAAGCCGGTCTTATTGATGAATATCACTTATTAGTTAATCCCTCGGCTATTGGTAACGGACTTCCCATTTTCAGGGAAATCGAAAAGAGCTTAAAGCTAAAACTGGTAGAATCGAATGCATTCAGTTGTGGTATAATTGTTTTAAAATATGTGCCGGATGTATCACACACGGATTAAGTGAGTTTGTGATAAGGATAAACAGCCTCATTAGATTATATAATCTATTCTACTCCCCACTATTCAACATAAAACTGAAGGGACGAATTCAAATACGAAATCTGACGTTGCAATATAATTTGTATAAATGTTAGCCATTGAATCTTATTTTTTCATTATCTTGTAAACTAGTTTTCAAGTAATTAACTAAAATAATTACAGGATTAATATGTAATCTTTCAACTTACATCAAACACTTCATGCTATGAATTCCCATAAATCAACACATTACATTTTACAGGTAAAACGGATCTTAACATTTTCTTTGTTATGGATACTTTGCTGGACAGTCGGTAATGCTCAGGCAACAAAAAGCATTAATAATGATGCACTGAAACAAAAGCAGGAAAAACTGGCTGAATTTAAACGCACATTTTACTGGTGGCCGGAAATAAGTCAGAAATCCTACACATGGTACACATCAGACGAAGGGAAACAAATAACCGAAAATATACTATCGTGGCAGGATAACGGAACTGGCTGGCCTTTGATGAATACGGCCAGACGACCATTTACCGGAGATTCAACGCTTGCAGGTCCCTGGGGTATGAAAGCTGCCCTTGTAAAAGCAACATTAAACGAGATCCGGTTCATGGCACGGGCATATACAGCCACAAAAGACGAACGCTGTAAAACAGCATTGGAAGGTGGAATAAACTATATTTTGGATGCACAGCATAAATCAGGTGGCTGGCCACACTCTTATCCTTACCGTATGACGGATTATTCGCATTATGCCACTTACAATGATGATGTTATCCCCGATATCATGACGCTTCTATCGGAAATTATGAGTATGCCGGACTACAGAACAATTGGCGAGGATAAACTAAAACAGGTCAAAGAGGCCTATGGAAAAGGACTGGATTTTATCCTGAAAAGTCAGATAACAGACAATGGCAAACTAACAGCATGGGCGCAGCAATACGATGAAAATACGTATGAACCGAAACCTGCGCGTGCATTTGAGCCGGTCGCCATCAGTGGCGGCGAAGGCGCTTCAGTATTATTGTTTTTAATGGATATCCGAAAACCTTCTAAAGAAGTGAAACAGGCAATTGAGGCCGGTGTAAAGTTTTACAATGACGTTCAGATTAATGGATTTAAAGTGGTTAGGGAAAACGGAGATGTTGTCATTGCAGAGGATAAAAACGCAGGTCCGTTGTGGGCGAGGTACTATGAACTTAAGACGCATAAGCCCATATTTGCAGGAAGAGACGGCATTATAAAATATAATCTTTCCGAAATTGAAAAAGAACGACGAACTGGTTATGCCTGGTACAATCAAAACGGCATAAAAGTTTTGAACCGGTATGCCAAATGGAAAAATGAACGCAAATGGGACAGTCAGCCAGCCACCAACACGGACGAGTCAAAAGTGGTTGAATACTCACTTCCGGATCCGCTTTTATCAAACGGTAAAAAAGTGAAAACCGTTAAAGCATGGGAAAAGAAAAGACGCCCGGAAATAGTTAAGCTGTTTGAAGAATATCAACACGGTAAAACACCGGATCATCCTATCAGAATTAAAAATGAGGTTCTGGAGAAAGACGTTCCCGGCATGAACGGATTATCAAAACGCACCCAGGTTCGCATTACCTTTCCTGATTACCCGGAAGCACATCCGATCCGGGTACTTCTTAATGTACCGGCAAATGCCACAGGTCCTGTCCCCACTCTGCTGCATATCAGCTTTACACCAAATCCCGTCCTGTTTAATGAACCGGGCATAGATGAAGATATGGCCTGGAACACTAGGTTAAAGATCCCCGTTCCGGACAAAGAATCGTGGCGATTACAGGATACTGATCCAAAGCATTTTATCGATCATGGTTATGGTATTGCCACCGTTTTTTATGGCGATATAGAGCCCGATTTCGATTCTGAAGGGAAATATGGTGTACGTTCCTGGTATAAACGGGATAGTATTCAGCATCCTGATGACTGGGGAGCTATTGCCGCCTGGTCATGGGGACTGAGCCGCATTATGGATTATCTTCAGACTGATCCGGATGTGGATGGCTCAAAAATTGCTTTATCCGGCGTATCGCGCCTGGGAAAAACCGTAATATGGGCAGGAGCCAGTGATCAGCGTTTTGCTATGGTCATTCCGATGGTTTCGGGAGAAGGAGGAGCTGCGATAAGCCGCAGAAACTTTGGTGAAACCATTGCTGACCTTACCAATCCTCAGCGATATTATTACTGGTTTGCACCGCGCTACAGCGATTATGCATTTCAACCGGATCAGCTTCCTGTAGATGGCCATATGCTTATTGCCCTGATTGCACCACGCCCGGTATTACTGATTGTCGGACAAAAAGATACCTGGTCTGATCCCAAAGGTGAATGGGTTGCAGCAAAAGCAGCAGAACCGGTATATGAACTTTACGGCCGTAAAGGGCTGGAACAGGAAGAATACCCTGAACCTGAGAAACCGATATTAAATGATATGGGCTTTTACATGCACGAAGAAGGGCATGGTGTTTTTCCAAATGATTACCAGGTTATGACGGATTTTATGGACCTGCATTTCAAATAGACAATCAGATCAGGTAGTGAAAGAGATCCGGTTTTTCATTGATATATTCATATACGAAACCGTTGTCTGACATGCGTTTAATAAGTGCATTAAAGTCGTTTTTATCTGTCAGCTCAATGCCGACAAATGCAGGTCCTTTTTCGCGGTTATTCTTTTTTGAATATTCAAAATGAGTGATATCGTCCTTAGGTCCCAGCACTTTATCCACAAAATCACGCAACGCACCTGCACGCTGCGGAAAGCGGATGATAAAATAATGTTTCAGCCCTTCAAACATCAACGAACGTTCCTTGATCTCTTCTGTCCGGGTAATATCATTATTACTTCCCGAAACAATACAGGCTACATTTTTACCTTTTATCTTATCGGCATAGTAATCGAGAGCAGCGATGGATAGTGCACCAGCCGGTTCCACTACAATGGCTTCACGATTATACAGTTCCAGTATTTTTGTACAAATCTTACCCTCAGGAACAAGCACGATATCATCCACCACTTTTTTACTGATCTCAAAAGGTAAATCCCCTACCCGTTGTACCGCTGCACCATCCACAAACTTATCAATCTGATCAAGCGTTACCACGTTGTTCTGTTTCAGCGATTCATACATGGAAGGCGCGCCGGCAGGTTCCACACCGATGATTTTGGTATTTGGGCTCACCTGTTTAAAATAACTACCAACACCACTTACCAGTCCACCGCCTCCAATAGGCACAAACAGGTAATCCAGCTGGCAGGTCGATTCCTGGATAATCTCAAGTGCAACTGTTGCCTGACCTTCAATAATTAAAGGATCATCAAACGGATGGATAAACGCCATATGGTTTTCCACGCAGTCCTTCATGGCAGCAGTACTGGCCTGATCGTATGTATCACCTTCCAGTACAATATCCACAAACTGTTTTCCGAACATCTGAACCTGTTTTATCTTTTGCTTGGGAGTAGTGGTTGGCATATATATTTTAGCCTTTATACCCAGCTTAAAGCACGAATAGGCCACACCCTGCGCATGGTTACCGGCACTGGCGCAGACAACACCGTTTTGCAGTTGATCCTTACCCAGGCTTTTAATTTTGTTATAAGCACCACGTATCTTATAGGAACGGACAATCTGAAGATCTTCCCTTTTTAAAAATACGTTTGCACCAAACTGCTCCGATAAATTCAGATTTTCTGTAAGCGGTGTGGCACTGATTACTTCGTTTATAGTCAGTTTAGCTTTATTAACAGCCTGTAATGAAGGATAATAGGATTCAGCCATGTTCTGTTGATTAATATTCAGACAAAAGTACAGTAAAGTTTTTTGAAATTACACGTTAAAGGTTTCTAATAAACCAGCTTAAACAGGAACACTCTCTTACTAAGTTAAGTTCAGAAAGCCCTAGGTTTTAATTAAATATTTGCTGTAAACCGTCCTCCTTTTCTAAAATGAATAGGTTCTGATGACCATGGGAATCGAAGGATTTGTTTTTTAAATCAGATAAATTTATCAAATGTAATCCGTTTTTATATTTTTTTAGGTGGGGTTTAACACCCTGCTTTGACAAGTTCATTAACCAACACCCAGTTGGTATTCCAAATAACTATAAGTCTTTGATTTATTTGTTTATGAGAATCCTCGCGAATCAGGACTGAGCGACTTCAATTCTGGGATATCTAAAATATGAATTTCAGTAGAATAATGCAATAGTTATCAAAATCCTCCGTCACACCGACGGCGTGACACCTCCTTTTGAAAAAGGAGGACTTATCATACCTTACTCTGTCTTGTGTCTTGTGTCTTGATTCTTGTGTCTTATATCTATAAATTTCATCTTGCTTTTTTAGCAAATACCGCTAATTTTGAATATTAATTTGAAAAGCGGGTTATGGAAGTTTTATTATTAATGCTTCTCACATTTGGAGGTTACATTGCAGCTTATCATCTGTACGGTAAATTTTTATCGCGTAAAATCTTTAAAATAAATCCGGAATCTACAGTTCCATCGCACAATCTGAAAGACGGTGTGGATTTTGTGCCTTCGAAGAAGAAAGTCGTATTTGGCCACCATTTTACGTCCATTGCAGGAACCGGACCTATTGTAGGACCGGCTGTAGCCATCATCTGGGGTTGGCTTCCGGCTCTCATATGGGTATTTCTTGGCAGCATTTTTATGGGAGCAGTTCACGATTTCGGTTCACTTGTCATTTCTCTGCGAAACCAGGGGAAGTCTATTTCAGATTATACAGCCAAATACATGCACAAACACACCCGTTTTCTGTTTTTCCTGGTTGTGTTTCTGGAACTATGGATTGTGATAGCCATTTTCGGACTGGTAATAGCCATTATCTTTAATATTTTTCCGGCATCGGTATTTCCGGTTTTTATGCAGATCGCCATTGCAGTATGGCTTGGGCGTATGGTAAATATTAAAGGCCGAAACATCAATATTTATACAGCAATTGCTGTCGTTCTGATGTTTGCCACCATTATAGCCGGAGTATATATTCCGTTTAAAATGCCCGAAATCGCAGGAATTCCGGCAACAGGTATCTGGACCATCATATTGCTCATCTACGCATTTATAGCCTCAATCCTTCCTGTTGCAACCTTGTTACAACCACGGGATTATATTAATGCTTATCAGCTGATAGTAGTTATGTTGCTATTGGTTGGCGGTGTTATTGTGACTTCGTTCAGTACAGATTTACATCTGGTAGCACCGTCAGTAAATATTGATCCGAAAGGCGCACCTAATCTGTTTCCATTTCTGTTTATTACCATCGCATGCGGAGCTATTTCAGGATTCCACTCCGTTGTTTCATCCGGCACATCAGCCAAACAACTGGACAACGAAAAAGACGCCTTGTTTGTCGGATACGGGTCCATGTTAATGGAAGGAACACTGGCCCTGCTTGTGCTCATTGCTGTAGCTGCCGGAATAGGTTTGGGATATAAAACCGGCGATCAGACCCTGACCGGTATTTCTGCCTGGAATTCCCATTACGCATCGTGGCAGGCCGTATCAGGTTTGGGATCCAAACTTAATGCTTTTGTAGTTGGATCGTCAAATATGATAGAAACACTGGGAGTACCATACCAATGGGCACTGGCCATTATGGGTGTATTTATTGCTTCTTTTGCCGGAACCACTCTGGATACAGCAACACGATTGCAACGGTATGTAATCAGTGAAGTATTTACGGGCGTTAAACCCATGCAAAACAAATGGCTGGCCACGTTTATTGCGGTTTTTACTGCTGCTATCCTTGCATTTGCCAACGGGGCCAACGGTAATGGAGCCTTGAGTCTGTGGCCATTGTTTGGCGCTGTAAACCAGACGCTTGCCGCACTGGCACTTATTGTTATCACCCTTTATCTGAAGAAAAAAGGAAAGTTTTACTGGATGGTCTCAGGCCTCCCCGCTGTGTTCATGTCTGTTATGACCGTTTGGGCACTTGTGGCAAATGAAGGGGATTTCTGGGGTGATAAAAACTGGCTGTTGGTCGTAGTTAATTTTCTGGTTATTGCTATTGCTTCAATAATCACGCTCGAAGGGTTAGGCCTGTTTATAATGCCATCCCGAAAAATTAAAACGAAAAAGATTTCAGAGCCGTCGGTTTAATTTGTTTCGTTTTCCGGTTCAGGTTCTGAATGGAAATAAAAAACGGTATAAAAAATGGCCAGCATCATAATACCCCAATACCGGTTCATCATCGATTCAAAATACATACTGACACCAAATAACACAGCAAAAACAATCATCAGGAAATTCTTGCGTTTAATTCCAAACCAAATCAGAGTGCCCAATATCCACAACAGAGACAGTAAACCAGGAATACCTGTTTCAGCCCAGGTATGCAAATACTGGTTATGCGGATTGATCCTCAATTCCTTCATTTTCATTAGTCCCTGCTCTTCATACTTTTGCTCCATTGTGCTGTAAAGATCTCCATTACCAATGCCCAATACCTGATGTTCCTTAATGATCTCCAGTGTAACTTCCCGGGCTTTCAAACGCATACTATTTTCGTCTGAACCGGATGATCTGCCTGATAATATCTGAAATTGAGGGTTATAAGCGACGCCGCTCAGCAAAATCATTGCAACCAGGATGAGCCAGTATTTTTTCAAATCCAGGTAATGTCTGTATCTAATGGTCAATACAATAAGTGTAATTGCCAAAATAATTGCAGACATCAATGCACCGTTTGTTGAAAGAAGAATCAGTGTCATACTTTCCACTATGAAAACCGGTATGGCTATGCGTTGAATGAGTATGGATTTATGTTCATGGATCAATGTAAAAACGGCTATTGCAATACTCAATGCAAGAAGAACACCGGTATATGTCGGGTGCATCAGAAACGAAAAATTATCACCCATTAAATGGTTGTTATGTATAACAGTATCCAGCAACATAGTATTGTCACCTGAAAAACCCGGTACAATGCAGAGCATTCCATCTCCAATTTTTGTAGAATGATACAAACCGGAAATAATGTAAAGTAAGGAAACCAGAAGTGTTCCCAGCACAAAAAACCGCAGACCTTTTCGGGCTAGTTTTCTGCTGAATGACGTGAATAACATCAACAGAGGAATAACAAGGAATGAGCTTTTCTGAATGAGCAAATCAAATCCTCTTCCCGGATGTTTGCTGTAAATCAGGCTGATCAACATAATGAGAAAATATGCAAACACGGGAAGAAAGTAAACTATTTTTTCTTTTGAAGGACAGGTCCGTTCCTTTAAAGCTTTCCGGAACATTAATACGCCAAATAGTAATAATGGAATAATAGAAAACTGCCACCCGAACGGAAGGGTCATCATCAGAACAGAAAACACTAATTCATCAACAGTATCAAAGACATCAATAATCCGAACGGCTGTTTTATCCATGAGTTATCATTTAGCAGTAACAAAAATAAAAATAAATTTTTGTCTGCCGCTAAAACTCAGAAGTAAAGAAGAATTCGATGTCTTTAAAGTTATCCTGTGCCATTTGCAACATATACTGTGAATCGGCCAAAAACACATCACGATCATGTTTATCCTTGGCCATGTATTGTGCTTTACGTTTTTTAAAATCCTCAAGGGCTTCTTTGCTTTTACTTCTTATCCAGCATGCCTTGTACAAGTTAATCGGATCATACCGGCACTGTGCGTTGTACTCGTGTAATAAACGATACTGTATGACCTCAAACTGAAGCTGTCCGACCGTACCTATAATTTTGCGATTGTTAAACTGGTTTACGAATAGCTGTGCCACACCTTCATCCATAAGCTGATCAATCCCTTTTGCCAATTGTTTGGACTTCATTGGATCGGCATTTTCAATGTATTTAAACATTTCAGGTGAGAAACTGGGCAATCCTTTGTAGTGGAGATTCTCTCCTTCCGTAAGTGTATCTCCAATTTTAAAGTTACCGGAATCCGGCAAACCAACAATATCGCCCGGCCAGGCCTCTTCCACAATGCTTTTTTTCTGCGCCATAAAAGCGGTCGGACTTGAAAATTTCAGGTTTTTACCTAAACGAACGTGTGTATAATTGGTGTTGCGCTGGAACATACCGGAACAAACCTTAACAAATGCAATCCTGTTTCTGTGATTCGGATCCATATTGGCATGGATCTTAAAAATAAAACCGGTGAATTTTTCTTCGTCAGGCAGAACTTCACGTTCTTCTGCTTTCGATTTACGCGGTGTAGGTGCGATATCTATAAAACAGTCCAGCAATTCTTTTACGCCGAAATTATTGAGTGCACTACCAAAAAAGACCGGGGCCACATTTCCTGCCAGGTATTCATCCAGATCAAATTCAGGATAAACACCTTCCACCAGTTCAGCTTCTTCCCGCAACTTTTCGGCATCGGTTTCCCCCAGCATTTTATCCAGCCTTGGATCGGACAGATCGCTTATTTCATGCATTTCAGTTACGACCTGCTTGCTCGGCGCAAACAAACGTAAATCTCTGCCATATAAATTATATACACCTTTAAATGACGGCCCCATATTTATGGGCCACGAAAGCGGACGAACATTTATCTGTAATTCCTCTTCTATCTCATCCAACAACTCAAAGGCGTCCTTCCCGATACGGTCAAGCTTATTTACAAAAACGATAACAGGTGTTTTACGCATACGACAAACTTCCATAAGCTTACGTGTTTGCGTCTCCACCCCTTTAGCCACGTCAATTACTATGATTACGCTATCTACAGCAGTTAAGGTACGAAAGGTATCTTCGGCAAAATCCTGGTGGCCTGGAGTATCCAGAATATTGATCTTTTTTCCCTTGTATTCAAATCCCATCACCGATGTAGCAACAGAAATTCCACGTTGCTTCTCAATCTCCATCCAGTCGGATGTAGCTGTTTTTTTTATTTTGTTCGATTTTACGGCACCGGCCACATGTATGGCACCACCAAAAAGCAGTAACTTCTCAGTTAATGTTGTTTTTCCCGCATCCGGGTGACTCACAATAGCAAATGTTCTGCGCCGCTTTATCTCTTCGTGTAATCCCATAATTGTTCTAAAAGGCTGCAAAATTATAAATTAAGTTTTGCAATCCATACATTCATACAGATTTTAAGCTAATTATCTGAAAATAAGTTTACGGGAAAAGGTTTCGGTTGCGAAATCAGAATTTATAACCGTACTTAATGCCAATAATATGCGCATCAACAGGCTTTACTACGTTAAATTCATTTTCGAACATGTAATATACATCAATATTCGAATGCTTTGAAAGCAGGTATGATGCTCCGGCTTTCAGTCTCCACTGATTAAGAATGCTGCCGTTAGGGTGGTTCAGGTGGTGAAACAGCTCAAATTTAATACCCGGCTTGATTTTCTTTCCGAACCAGTCGTAATCAACCTGCACTGAATTTCGGTTTATCAGTTTCTGATCCACACTGAAACCGGCATTTGTGATATCATCAAAGCCATATTGTAAAATAGAGCGAAGTTTTAATTTGAAATCAAGGTACGAAACATCATATTTAACAAATGCAGAATAGCGCTGTTCCGAAAACATTTTGTAGCTGTTATTTTCCCTGATTTGAATGCGCCAGATAACACCAGTGCTGAAATGTTTTGATATATTATAGGAAAGGGACGGCTCAATGAAGGTTTTGTCATAACTGGAAATATTATGCATATAGCGCTGCTCCAGTTCAATGTGAGCGTCCAGATTATCAATAATCTCTTTTTCAACCTCCAGCCCTAACCGCATTTTAAAGTCGGTGTATTGTGCCTTCAGTGAAAAAGGGATTATTGAAATTAGTAATAATAAAAAGCTGAAAAGAAAGCGTGATCTAATCATCGTCGTCGTTCGCGAAACCATCTATATCGGCGTCATCGGCCTGATTCTCACTCTCAAAATAATAAATATCAACCCGGGCCGTATCACGCAGAAAGTCAATCTTACCAACTTCTACCCTGTTGATTTTAAGACCGGTGCGTTCTTCGAGATCTCTTTTTAGTTCGGATCTGGTTTCAGGCTTTATTAATTCTATTTTCTCGTAAACGATCGATTTTGTTGACTCATGACGCAGCAACATCATCCTTTCCAGAAAATATGCTGTAATCACAAGAATAATATTAGTCAACAACAACTCGGCATACGATATTTTTTTGTTAGCCAAAGCGTTAATTACTGAAATACCGATTACCAGAAAAAGATACGTCATTTCTTTTATCGGGATTTGCCTGGTTCGGTATCTGATAATACCGAAAATGGCGAACAAGCCAAGTGCAAAACCAATTTCCAGTTTTACGTTTTCCAAAAGGAAACACAATAAAAAGATAACTGTGGAAATAATGATGTATGTAAAAAAGTAATCTTTACGCTTTCTGACTCTGTAATATAAAAACCGTACAATTATGAATACAAAGAAAAAATTTACTAGGAATCTGATAAACAATTCAAGCGTACTGGGACCATCGATAAGATCGATATTAAAAATTTCTACCATTGGGTTTTTTACTTAAAATTTTGGATTTTATTTATTCTGCTTTTAAAGTTATTCTGTTTCAAATTATTTTGTAATAAACTGACGCCCACACAGTATTTACTGAAGCCCATCGGATAAACCCGGTTATTCTTTAATAGTGTGGCAAAAGCTGAATTCTTTTCGTACAGATTCCGTTTAATTTCAATAATACAAATAGATTCGTTTGTGAGCGATTTTTCAGTTTCAATATCAATGAAATTCAGTTTATAGTCAATGGTTACCCTTTCCTGAATTTGTTTATTTACCAGAGTAATCCTTATGAATCTATTCCCGAGTTTTGGTTCAAGTAATTCCGATTCGTAAGGCGTATGCTTTGCAACAAACCATCCGTCACCATTTATAGTCTGCTCGGTATGTTCACCCGAATTTTCAATACGTTTTTTTATGGTCTCACCTTTGTTATTCTTGCGCTTTATTTCAAGGAATTGCTTGTTGGTATATACATATCGTCTGACCCTGATTTTATGCCTGTTCAGTTTGCCATTATGATGCATTTTGTACATGCTGAAATCGTTGGTATCAAAATATGTTGTCTCGTATGCATGTTCACGTTCTTCTTCAATTTCCAGCACATAGTAATCCTTACGGAGCTGTTCCAGAAAGAACGGCAACTGAGACCTGCTGCATACATATTTTGTATCCTTCCGTCTCATCAGTTCAACATTCCCCATTTGATCCAGAGATATCGGATCGAATGAACTGATGACTTTTCTGATATCAGGATCGGAATTCGTACTCATACTTTTTCTTTTTATACAATCTGTCGCGGTCGTCATAATAATGACGTTCAATTTTCAAATCGTCTTTATATATTGTTACAATGCGTTCCTTCTGTTCCCCTTTTTCATTCAGTTCAATTTCCTCAATCAGGTTTGAATTGGTATCATATTTATATTTAATCCACTTCTTCAAATCATCCCCTTTATCTGAATATTCCTTATATTCGATTAAATTTCCCCTGTTGTCGTAATATTCAATTTCATCTATCCAGTATTCTTTGTCCCCGTCGTCAATGCGCATCTCGGAAGTTTTAACCACACTGATACCTTTCTGAACAATTTTCTTACTTGATTGCGCAAAACCTGCGGTCATACAAAATACAAAGATAATAAGACTAAAGACTCTTAATTGATTCATAATTATAGTTTTTCAATGGATATATTACTCAATTCTACATATTGTCCATCCTCTGTAATCGTTGCAAATACTTCCTTAACAATGTTTGCCGTTCCGCCGGTAACATCCTCTGAATATACAAATATCCGATAGGTCCCTTTTATAAGGTTCCGGAATTCAAAGGTACCGTCATCCTGCGTTCTTATCCTGTCATCATAAAAGGTATGATTACCGTATGTGATGTAGATTTCCTGTTCCTGGGCAGGTGTTATATCCTTAATAACCAGGTTGGGATAAGTACTGGAGTTTTTATAATTAGTTACCATTACTTTACCCCGGATGGTTGCAGACCCCTCGTTCCATTCCTTAATTTTATAGGTGTACATTGTATCAAGCTGTACCGTTGTGTTATTCGATAAGGAAAGGGTTTGTTTTATTTCTACATCAGGCTGAGAAATATCTGCTGTATCATCAGACATATAATATATGGTATAGTCACCTCCCCATATATTGTTAAATTCAAACTGACCGTTGTAACTTGTCTCCACTTTATCATTAAATGAAGTATTGTCACCTAACATTATAAATATGTCCTGGGCTTTTGCAGGGCTTTCCGACAGAAGAATGGAAAGATCATCATTATAGATCCTTTCAATCAGTACCCCATTTATAGCACTGCTTCCCTGATCCCAGTCTTTTATTTTATAGGTATACAATGACCCCAGATCCAGTGATTCATTTTTTCCCAATGTCACCTGTTTCATGATTTCCATCTTGGGTTTTGAATTATCTGATGTGTCATCCGATAAATAAAAAATGGTATATTCACCCGGCCACAAATAAGAAAACTTAAAATCACCGGTATAACTGGTTTCGACCTTATCATCTACTACAGTATTATTTCCAAACATAATATATATATCCTCTGCCTTTGCTGGCGTTTCTGACAAAAGCACAGAACGATCTTCATTGTAAACCCTTTCCATCAACTCACCTTTAATCTCGCTGTTTCCACCGAAACCTTCATCCTGAGAACAGGCAGTTAACAAAGTTATTCCCACAACAAGAACAATGTAGAGGAATTTAAACGGAACATTCTTTACCATTTTGTAAAATTAGTGTTAATTATTGAAACAATCACCCTTTAAGCGCGCTAAAATTAATAAAATAATTTTAACATTACAATACACTTGTATCAAATCTGTAATATTATTGTAATAACCAAAATTAAAGCTAAAAAAAATCTATTAACCAAAGGAATCAACAAAACAGGAACATTCTTCTCCGAACTATGATTATTCCAATATGTTTATATAATCGTACTTCAAAACCCTCCTGTTAATTTATAAAACAACACTTATTTTGACTTACCAATTTCAGTTCTTTCCATCCATAAATTTTATTATACATTTATTATCTGCACCGCCAGGTTTTGCAGATTGCGTTTTATTATACCACGGTTTTAATTATATTTGCTTGCCAATTTCTAAGCATAAAAATTGATGTATGATAAGCTATATTAAAGGGGAGATTGCTGATAAATTTCCAACCCATATTGTAATGGATGTACATGGCATTGGATATCATATCAATATTTCCCTTAATACCTTTTCTCAAATTGCGGAGCAAAAACAAATTTTATTGCATATCCATGAAATAATTCGTGAAGATACGCATGAATTATACGGATTTTGGTCGGTTCGTGAACGGGAAGTTTTTCGCCATCTTATTTCTGTTTCAGGTATTGGAGCCAATACGGCCCGAATGATCTTATCTTCCCTGCAGGTTGAAGAACTGGAACAGGTGATTATATCAGGAAATGTAAATGTGCTGAAAAGTATAAAAGGTATTGGATTAAAGACCGCCCAACGGGTAATTGTTGACCTGAAAGACAAAATCGGAAAATCTGCTTCAGCAGCCGAAATATTTACTCCGGCAGACAATACTATAAAGAATGAAGCGTTATCTGCTTTAGTTATGTTGGGCTTTACACGTAATGCTTCAGAAAAGGCCATTGATAAAGTGTTAAAAACTTCAGGAAATTATGCCGTTGAAGAAGTAATAAAACTTGCCCTAAAACAGTTGTAAGTATTTAATGAGGTTGATAAAAAAAGTGCATTGGAATCTGTTCAGGCTTAAATTAGTACTACCCGTTTTGTTCGGTACTTTTTTGTTGTTATCGTCGCATGGTCAAACCAGCGATACTACATTGCTTTATCCGGTTAAAAGTATACAGTCTGATCCTTACACACAGGATGATGCTTCAGGCATAGATTTGAAAAATCCTAAAAACTTCAAACAGGTTACAGAATACGACCCGGAAACGGGAAATTACATAATTCGGAATATGGTGGGTGATGTGGAAGTTGGCTCTCCTACCCTCATGTCGTACGAAGAGTATAAAAAATACGACATGAACCGCTCTCTGAATGACTTCTGGCGCAATAAACAACTGGAGGAAGCAGGAAGGAAACAAGGTGGTCCGCTAGACATCAACATTAACCTGGGGAAAGCCAGTGCCATATTCGGAGAAGGAGGTATAAAACTGAAACCTCAGGGATATGCTGAACTTCAGTTTGGGGTTAAAACCAATAATATAGATAATCCTGCGCTTTCTGAAGACCTCAGAAAAACAACCATTTTTGACTTTGACGAAAAAATTGTACTAAGTGTAGCCGGTTCTGTGGGTGACCGTATAAAAATGAACATGGACTATAACACCGAAGCTACTTTCGATTTTGACAACACCATAAACCTTAATTATGAAGGGAAAGAAGATGACATTGTTAAAAAGGTAGAGGCCGGAAACGTTAGTCTTCCCCTTGGTGGCTCACTGATACGAGGTAGTCAGAGCCTCTTTGGTGTAAAAACAGAACTGCAATTCGGTAAATTAAGTGTGGCTACTGTTTTTTCACAGCAGGAATCGGAAACAGAAACCATGACATTAAAAGGCGGAGCCACGTCCAGCGATTTTGATATCAGGGCGGATGAATATGATGCCAACCGAAACTTTTTTCTGACACACTTTTTCGAAAAGAACTACGATAACTGGATGAAAAATATTCCTGTTATCATGTCTGGTCTCGTCATTAATCGTATTGAAGTTTGGGTGACCAATAAACGTGGCGACTATAACGATTCAAGAAACATTGTAGCCTTTATGGACCTTGCTGAACCTCAAGCAGCAGATATCTATAATGATAGATGGACACCTAGTACTGAAGGGGTAAATCCGGCATATATTGCACCTGCCAATAAATTTAACACCCTTTACAGCCAGCTGAACTCAACCTATAACGGATTCCGTAATATAAGTGAAATTTCCAGTGAATTTAGCGGAGTAATGCAAGGAGGAGTAGATTATGAAAAAATTGAAAATGCCAGACTTTTATCTTCCAATGAATATACACTTAATAAGAATCTGGGGTACATTTCATTAAATACAGCACTTAATTCTGATGAGGTACTTGCTGTTGCCTTTGAATACCAGTACAGAGGTCAGGTGTACCAGGTTGGTGAATTTTCAACCGACAGTATTCGTTCACCTCAGGCGCTGGCGGTAAAATTATTAAAAGGAACAAACCTGAGTCCGAAACTGAAAACATGGGACCTGATGATGAAAAACATCTACTCCCTTGATGCACGTCAGGTTGATCGTGAAGATTTCAGATTTGAGGTAATGTACCGTTCAGACAGCCTGGGAACAAATATTAATTACCTTCCGGAACCAGGATTAAGAGATGAACGTCTGCTGAACCTGATGAAACTCGACCGTTTAAATTCTCAAAACGAACAGGGCTCTGATGGTTTTTTCGACTGGGTTCCGGGTCTGACGATTATTCCTGACAGAGGTAAGATTATCTTCCCGGTTACCAAGCCATTCAGCTCAAAATACCTCAGTACATTTATGAGTCCGACGCTGGCAGATAAGTATGCCTACGATTCACTTTATACACAGACGATCACTGTTGCCACTCAAAATGCTGAAAAAAATAAATTCATTCTGGAAGGTTCCTATAAAGCAGCTTCGGGTTCTGAAATCAAGCTGAATGCCTTTAACATTCCACGAGGCTCAGTGGTTGTTACTGCTGGTGGACGAACACTGACAGAAAATGTGGATTATACGGTGGACTATGCATCGGGATATTTAAAAATATTAAATCAGGCCATTCTTGATTCAGGAACACCGATCCAGGTTTCCATGGAAAACTCAGCGACTTTCAGTCTACAAAAGAAGACCATGATCGGTACGCACCTCGATTACCGGTTCAATGATGATTTTACTCTGGGTGGTACCATCATGCACCTTTATGAAAGGCCTCTAACCCAGAAAGTGTCTATTGGAGAAGATCCTATTTCTAATACAATTTGGGGACTGAATGGTGCATACAAAGCTGAAATGCCATTCCTGACTAAACTTATTGATAAACTGCCGCTCATTCAAACCAAAGCGCCATCATCTATTGCAGTGAACGGTGAATTTGCACAATTAATTCCGGGTCATGCCAAAGTTATTGGTGGTGGTGGCTCCGTATATCTGGATGATTTTGAAGCGACTAAAATAGGCATCGATATCAAACATTATTTCTCATGGAAACTGTCCTCTACGCCAACCGAAATAGTAAATGCCACAAACCCGATCACAAATCTTGATTATGGGAAACACCGGGCACGTATTGCATGGTATACCATTGACAGGCTTTTCCAGTATGACAACAGTAACCTGATGCCCAGCCATATTAAAAATGATCCTGAAATGCGTTCCAATAATTATTCCCGCGCGGTAAGTGAGAATAACCTTTTCCCTAACAAAGATAACGCATACGGAGAATCCACATTGATTCCAATTCTGAACGTCGCATATTATCCAACTGAAAAAGGACCATACAACTTTAGTCTTGACCTGAATCCTCAAACCGGAAAAATGAATAACCCTGATCAAAACTGGGGCGGTGTAATGCGCAGAATGGAGACCACTGATTTTGAACAGGCCAACATTGAATATATAGAATTCTGGGTGATGGACCCGTTTATTGAGGGCGACTCGCCAAATAAAAATAAAACGGGAGGTAAACTTGTTTTTAACCTGGGTGAAATTTCAGAAGATGTATTAAAGGATGGCCGGAAATCATTTGAATATGGTCTGCCGGCAACCAGTGATATAAACGGGCTGGTTGACACAACAAGTTGGGGACGTGTTCCGGTTAAGCAGTCCCTGACCCAGGCATTTGCCAACACCGAAAACAGCAGGATTTACCAGGACGTTGGACTGGATGGTTTGGATGATACGGATGAAAGTACATTTTTTAGTGGATATCTTGATTCGCTTACTCAAATACTTACCCGGGGTTCCAGTACATATGTTGACAGTTTATTCAATGATCCGGCCCAGGATGACTATCATTATTACAGGGGATCAGATTATGATGCTGCTAAAACAAGTATTCTGAATCGCTACAAACTGTATAATAATATGCAGGGCAACTCACCTACTGATGCGCAATCCAATGAAGCCTATTCAACCACCGGATCGAACCTGCCGGATGCCGAAGATATTAACCAGGATAACACATTAAGCGAGAATGATAACTACTACCGGTATGTTGTAGATCTTTATCCTGATCAAATGAAAATTGGCGGGCAAAAGTATATTACGGATGTCAAAACGGAACATGTAAAACTGGCTAACGGAAATGAAGATTCTGTAAAGTGGTACCAGTTCAGAATTCCTGTGTCTGACTATGACAATGTCGTAGGATCAATTTCCGGTTTTAAATCCATTCGTTTTATGAGAATGTTTCTGGAAGATTTCGAAGAACCGGTGATCCTTCGTTTTGCAACGTTGGAACTGGTTCGCGGAGAATGGCGCAAGTATACTGTTCCTTTGGATGAAATAGGAGAAAACAACTACAAAGATGGTGGTGTCATTGATATCGGTTCGGTAAATATTGAAGAAAACAGTGACAGGACTCCGGTCAACTATGTACTTCCTCCTGGTGTAGACCGGGTTATTGATCCGGGTCAGCCACAACTAAGACAACTGAATGAGCAGTCTATGACCTTAAAGGTTCTGAATCTGGCACCTCAGGATGCAAGAGCGGTATATAAAACCTTACAGATGGATATGCGTCAGTATAAACGCCTGCAAATGTGGGTACATGCAGAAGAACTGGTCAATGCTCCCGGTGTTAACACCAATCTTGAAGATGATGACCTCTCCATCTTTATCCGGTTGGGATCCGATTTCAAGAACAACTATTACGAATACGAAATTCCTTTAAAGCTAACGCCTCCGAGGGTTTATAACAATGATAATACGGCACATCGTGAAATGGTATGGCCGGATGAAAACAAGTTTGATATTCCATTCGATCTGCTCACAAGTTTCAAGTTAAAACGTAACCGTGAATCCAGGGCATCAGGTAGCGATGTAAAAATATCGCAGCGTAAAGGCGAACCGGTACCAGATGATCCTACACACTGGGTTTACATTAAAGGTAACCCTTCACTTAGCGATGTCAGAACCATTATGATTGGGGTACGTAATAAACGCCGTCAGACAACGGAATACCGCTCTGGTGAGGTTTGGGTAAATGAACTGCGTTTATCAGAATTTGATGAACAAGGCGGATGGGCAGGCATTGGAAGTATGTCTTTGAAACTGGCGGATCTGGGTACAGTAAACATGTCCGGAAGTATTAGTACTGCTGGTTTTGGCGGACTTGAACAGAATCTTATGGAGCGTCAGATTGATGACCTGAGTAGTTACGATGTCTCTACCAGCTTACAATTGGGTAAATTCTTCCCGCAAAAAGCCCAGATCAGTTTGCCTGTAAATTATTCCTATTCAAAAGATGTTGTCAGTCCTAAATATAACCCGCTTGATGAGGACGTAAAACTTCAGGATGCCATAAACAGCGCCGTAACTCAAACCGAAAAAGATTCTATCAAGAGTATGTCTTTGGATGTAACCACCAGAAAAAGTATAAGTCTGCCGAATGTACGCATTGGATATGGGGGCGAAAAGAAACAGTTCTTTGATCCGAACAATGTGACGATGAACTTTGCATATAACGAAACGGAGCGTACATCCCCCACTATTCAGCGGGATCTTTCCAAAAACTTCCGTGGAGGATTGCAGTACAGCTATGCCACATCTGCAAAGCCGGTTGAGCCGTTCAAAAAAGTGAAGTTTCTCGAATCGGATATACTGGCATTGATTCGTGATTTTAATTTTTACTATCTGCCAACAACGTTCAGTTTCAGAACGGATATGAACAGGGACTATAACGAAATGCTCTACAGGGACATCAGCAATACCGGTGTTGAGTTACCCCTTTCTGTAGGTAAGGACTGGTACTGGAACAGGCAATTCGATATTAAATATAAACTTGCCAACTCCCTGCAGTTAAGCCTTACATCGCAGTCAAACGCGCTTATTGGCGAACCTGATTACCTGAACAATGATTCTGTGACTGTTTCTTTAAATAAAAGGACACAGCGGGCCTATTATGCGGCATGGCAGGATTCAGTGATGCAAAGCATACGTGAATGGGGTCGCTCCGTCATGTACCATCAGGTATTTAGCGCAAGCTATACTGTTCCCTTTTCTAAAATTCCTTTACTGGATTGGATTTCAGCTGACGGTACGTATAATGCCACTTATGACTGGCAACGCGGTGCAAATTCTTTAAACCCAAAATACTCCAATCTGTTTTTGGGTCATACCGTAGAAAACTCACGAAATATCAACATCAATACCACATTAAGTTTTACAGGGCTCTATTCAAAATGGAAGTTTCTGGATGATGCCAATAAAAAGTATGGCAGAGCGGGTTCAAACCGGTCAAGCGGTGCAAAAAAAATGGTTACTGTAAGGTATGAGAATAAGTTTGATTTTCCCGAGGGCCAGAAAGTTGTGATCAATCATAAGTTGGGAAGTAAAACGCCGAATGTCAGGATTTACGATGCTGATAATAAACAGGTGATGGGTAAACGAAATATAGTGGATGAAAACACCATTGACTTTACCGCCAACCAAACCGTTGATGGTGCAAGAGTTGTCATCACCGCCAGAGTTCAGGAAAAGAGTAACCCGGTTATTGAGGTATTGCAACGGACTGCCCGCGTACTTATGGGTGTAAAAAATGTGTCTGCCAATTATACCAGGAATAACAGTCTGATCATTCCGGGATTTGACGGTGAACCCAACATCATTGGTCAGGATAATATTGGTGGTCTGCCTGCACCGGGTTATGCCTTTGCTTTTGGAAGTCAGAGCCTTGACATAATTGATCAGGCGAACCAAAACGGATGGCTGATTAACAATGCACTGATGACCGATCCTTATATCAGCCAGCAAATGGAACAGTTCAGAGGACAGGCGTCCATCGAACCGATTAATGGACTCAGGATTACTTTAAATACAACTTGGGCACAAAACCAGGTTATAGGAGCCAATTATTATTACGATACAGAAAACGGCAACCAGTTTATTCCTGAAGCTAATAAAACCATGACCGGTAATTTCTCCATGTCTTGGATATCCCTTCGTACAGCATTCGAAAAAGTTCATGAAGATGAAAGTTATTCTTATGCACCATATACTGAATTTGTAAAACACAACAGATCCATTATAGCACAAAGGACAGGAAATAATGACCTCAATTCACAGGAAGTGCTTATTCCTGCTTTCCTTGCTGGTTATTCAGGAATTGATGCACACAACATAAAACTTTATTCTAACGGCATGCCGGATATTTTCAGCCAGTTACCAAACTGGAACATCAGGTACGATGGTTTATCAAAAATTCCGTTGCTGCAGAAGTATTTCAGGAACGTAACATTGAACCACAGTTACACAGCCACATATAATATTGCAGGATTCAACACCAATCTTTCCTCGGGGCAACTTGAAATACCAACTGTAAATATTACAGAAGCACTTAATCCGTTGTTAAATGTTGATATGGCGTTCAAAAACAGCCTTACCGGTTCTTTGGAAATGAGCAAAATGAGGAATATCATGCTTAACATCAGCAACAACCAGGTTGTTGAAACCGTCTCAAACGATTTCTCTGTAGGCTTAGGGTACCGTTGGGATAATTTTGATCTGGTCATTAATAGTGGTGGCCGTTCAAAAAATGTAAGCAATGATCTTAACCTCAGGGCAGATTTCACGCTGCGGGATATGAAAACCATCATTCGTAAGATTGAAGAAAACTATAACCAGCCGTCTACGGGACAAAATGCACTGAATATAAAATTAACTGCGGACTATACATTAAGCAGAAGTGTAACCATCCGCTTGTTCTACGACAGACAGGCTATCAATCCTTTGGTATCAACATCATTCTCAACAGCCACATCCAATTTTGGTGTAAGCTTTAAGTTTCAGTTGATTCAGTAACTTTGTCCCGTTAAGCGGTATGAATAAAATAAGACTTATTGTTTCAAAATCCAGTCAATGGCTGCATCATAGGTAGTGAAAGGCTTAATTTGCAAATTCTCTATAAACTCACCCATAGAAGGAAAGATAATTTTTTTCGGATCTTCACAAATCACTGCCAACCTGATGCGTTTAAAAGCAGCCTCTGTCTTCAGATATGCTATCAGATATTGAAAACTGTTGATATCCATTTTAAGATTGCAGGCACAAATGTTATTAATAACACCGAGTACGTTTTCATCAAGCATATTATTAGTCAGTAGAAACTTCCATGATTCTATGATGTCCTGCACTTCTATATTTCCCTCAAAATCTCTTATCAGGACCGTTCCTGAAGGATAATTTTGTTGATCATAATGAATTGACATAATAATATTTTTCTGGTTCAGCTAACATTTACTTCTACGTATTACTTAACTGTATTAGTTTCCAGCGTACTTAATCAGGTGAAAAGATAAAATAACTTTATCATTTTCGGAAATTTTTGGAGTACTCAATTTACGTACTTTTTCGAAAGAAATCAATACAGCTTTTACCAATAACCCTTACACCTCTCTTTTTCGGCAACTTTAAGTACAGTGAATCCTTGTTCTATCGCCTTTTTAAAATCTGCACATCCCTCCTCTTCCTTTCCTGTAGTATATTTTGCCAGACCACGAAGAAAATAAGCATTTTTATTATCCGGCTCAAGTTTTATGGCTTTATTACAATCCACAATTGCCTCATTCAGTCTATCAGGAAACCACGTTCCGGCCCTGTTGATATAAACCCTTGCATTTGCTGAATCAATATCAAGGTAGGTTGAAAAATCGTTTCTGGCCATTTGAGAATTTGCCGTTGCCATATAAATTCTGGCTCTGTCCAGATATAAGTCAGGTTCAGGGGCTTCCTCTGCAAGTTGTTCATTCAAATGCTGCAGCTCTTCTGTAAAATCAGGATATACCCAAAATCCCATAGTTGCCTTTACCCTGCCTCCACAGGTATCGTCAATCAGATCAAAAGACACGTAATAATCATTCTTATACATCTTGTAAATTCCCGGACCCGGACAGGAAAGGCCTTCCTTATCAGTAAATATTATCGTATCTCCCTGAACCGAATACAGACTTGTCACCTCAACTGTACTATCGTTACCAAAATCGACATCCACCGTTCCATCTATATTAAAATTCAAACTTACAGGCCCCTGCATTGACATGCGCAGAACCTGCATATCAAGACCGGTTATAGTTTTGGGATCATGTTTTGTCTCTGACTTTTTGGAAGCATTCTTACATCCGAACATGCTTAATAAAAAGACAAAAAGCAACAGCGGGGTTTTCATGGCGATTTGATTGAAATTAAACGATGTATTGCTTCTACTAATATGTAAAGTTATAACATAAATTACTGAATATGTATATTTTTACTTATCTCAAGATACCACGAAAATTTTCATGGTTATCGGTGTCTTGTTTAGCAGTTGTAAGCTGACAATATAGATTCCCTTTTTTAACGAGGATATATCCACAGGCGAGCAACTTCTTCGCACACATAATTTTCCTGTAGGTTCATATACCGATATCTCAAAATTCTCAATATCCTGAATAATCAACTCCTTTAAAACAGGATCATACAACACATTTTTATTTTGATAATCCAGTCTGGTTTGCGTATTTATATCTGACAAACTTAATCTGAATAATGATGCTTTACCGGTTGGGCTTTCCTCTGAGGTCACCAGATAATTATTTGTTCCGGTTGCTGCAATACCTTCAATTTTTGCTGAATAACCATCAAATACCACCAGCTGGGTTCTGGAAACGGGTTTTAAACTTAAGGGCGTTTGTGTAAATTCATCAATTTCAACCATCAAAGGATATTCATCCGTATACCCGCACAGCAGGATTTTTTGACCTTTACTGTTATATGTTGCATCTGTAATTAAACCATAGGGATTGATGCTGTCGCGAAGGTATGCCGTCTGATCTCCCGGAGTTTTTGCAACTTTATAGATATTGCATTTTGCATCTTTCCAGTTTTTGGTAAAGATCCATAGCGAATCAGAAAAGGCTAAAAGGGTCTCTGCATCATAATTCGAAGCATAAGGCTTTGGTGAAAAATCAGTCTGATCCGAGTAACTGAACCGAATTGTATCAACCATTAACGTATCCGTATCACCCTTCATATAATCATCCAACGATAAACGATATATTCGCAAATCAGTACGCGCTCCGTAGTTATTTCCAAAATCGCCGATATACATGTAATGATCATCGGAACCTACTGCTTCCCAGTCTACATTGGACGCATTTTTCAGAAAAACAGTACGTAAAACTTCACCCGAAATACTGTCCAGCTCAAACAGTTCCGGTTTACCATCAGAATCGTTATGAGAAATTAACCTCCCGTGTACAAAGTTCAGTCCGGAAGACTCAGCAACTCTGGTATTTAAAAAAGTAACAGGATCAAATTGTTGCGCAGAAAGTTGAAGGAAAGAGATCAGAATAAAAAAAGCACATGCAAGCCTGTATTTTCCTGTTAAAGATTTAACAATCATTCCGGATCTCGTTTAATCAGACATATAATAAAAACTTCCGGTTTTAAGTTACCGGAAGTTTTTATTTGTACAACTCAGTAGGTTAATTTCATACTGTTCTGATAATGCAATCAGCCTTGTATGAAAGTCAAACAGAACCTAAATTTACAACTTAAATGCTAAGTCGCCAAGTCATTTTAAATGAAGAATTTAACAAATATGGAAATTACCTACTAATCAGGTTGGATAAAATGCAGTCTGTTAATCTAAACTGAAAGTATACTTTATTTTACCTATTTGCTTAATCGGAGCAGTAGGATCGTCATTAAATCTTGCTTTTAACGCTGCTTCTTTAGCTACCCGCCATAGTTCTGCATTTTGAGTGGTTGATCCTAATAAAATTGGTGTAGCACTTATTACACGTCCGGAACGATCAACCTCAATCTGAACAACAACAATTCCATCTTCCTGAATATTATAAACCGGTAAGGGTAGTGAACCAACATTACTTCTTCCTGTCAACTCAAATCCAACACCTTCTGTGCCAAGTCCTGTACCCGAATAAGTACCGGTATTCGCAGCCCCGTTTGGTGATCCCTGATTACCCGCATCTCCGGTTTGACCTTCGCCTGAAGTATTGGCATTACCGGCTCCACCCCCAAATGCATTCTGTGTCCGCTGACGTATTTCTGCTGCTTTACGTTCGCGTTCCAGGCGCTCGCGCTCAAGCCGTTCCGCTTCTTCCTTTTTCTTCCGTTCAATCTCTTCCAGACGTTTGCGTTCCGCCTCTTCTGCCGCTTTTCGGATGCGTTCCGCTTCTTCTGCTTCTTTTTGTTTTCTAAGTTCTTCCGCTTTACGGGCTATTTCTTCCTCAGTCTCCTGTTTGCGTTTTCCGCTTTCAATAACCGGCGCTTCATCAAAATCCTGAGTCTCTACATCTTCTTTCACATCTTCCGATGTCTGTGGCTGAGCCTTTACAGGTTCTGAAACAGTAGGAGATTTTGGTTTTGAAGCAGGCTTTTCAACTGATGGGGCCGGTTCCTGAAGACCTGTTCCCACGACGGAATTACCAAAATCCACCAATATACCCTCTTCGGAATCCGGCATAATGGCTTTGAATCCGAAAAAAATCAGCAATAATAACATCACCACAACCGATATGATGGTATAAATTGTTGCTTTGGTATTTTCCTTTCTGTGTTCCAAGTCTTTCTATTTTCCCCTTGTTGCCAGGATCAGTTTATACTTATTGCGTCGAGCTATATTCAGTATTTTTCCCACCTCTGAAAACGGCACGCTTTCATCTGTATGTAATGCAATATAAATATCCGGATCCAGTGATAATTTTTCCTGTAAACGTGGCTCTATTTCATTAAAATTCACCTGCTCTCCTTCAATGTAATATTTCATATCCGAAGTTATGGAAACCGTGGTATTCGGTTTTGCCGATGTTTGATGCGCACCAAACGGCAACTTCAGTTTTCTGATGGCTACTGGTGTTACCAGAGTGGAAGTTATCATGAAAAAGATAAGCAAAAGAAACACGATATCAGTCATGGAAGACATGCTGAACCCCGAATCTACCTTATTTCTTCTTCTGAACGCCATCTATTTAATATTTAATGCCACCTGATAATTATTATCCTTTGCAAGGTTCAAAACCGTAACAGCCTGTTTTGTGGTCACACCTTTATCGGTTGTCACGTTAATGTAAGTTTTTGACGGATCTTTAATTACCGTACTGATTTCCTGAAGCAGTCCAGCCTCATCCACCCGTTTACCATTTACAAAATACGAACCTGCATTGCTTACTCTTACCGTAATATAATTGCTGATCTGCTCTGTTTTATGCTCGGCTTTTCGCGGCATTAACAGTTTTAATGCATTCGGATGTACCAAAGTAGAAGTAACCATAAAAAATATAAGCAACAGGAATACAATGTCAGTCATTGACGACATACTAAATGATGCATTTACTTTGGTTCTCCGCTTATAAGCCATAAAACGATAATTACGCCGGTTCGTTTAACAAATCGAGAAACTCCATGGTTGATGATTCCATCTTATGAACCACCTTATCCACACGGGCCACCAGAAAGTTATACGCAAAATAGGCAATGATCCCTACAATAAGACCAGCAACGGTAGTTACCATAGCAGTATAAATACCATTTGAAAGCAATCCCACATCAATGTTATTGCCTGCATTGGCCATATCGTAAAATGCCCTGATCATCCCGATAACTGTTCCAAGGAAACCGATCATCGGCGCTCCACCTGAGATAGTTGCCAGGAATGCAAGACCCTTTTCCATTTTCGCAATCTCAAGGTTTCCTACATTTTCAATGGCAGCATTCACGTCTTCCAGGGGACGTCCTAACCGGGTAATCCCTTTTTCTATCATTCTTGCAACCGGTGTTTTTGTCTGTTCACAAAGATTAATAGCTGAATCAATCTTATTGTCCGAAATATAATCCTTGATGCGGTTCATAAATCCCGGATCAACCTTTGATTTTTGTTTAATTACCAGAAACCGTTCGAAAAAGATGTATAAGGCAAAAATGAATAAAAGCGCGATTGGGATCATGATCCATCCGCCTTTTAATGCCAGATCAAAAAAACTTATACCGGTCTGGGCTGTCTCTTCAGCACTTTCGGTCAGTACCGGCATGTCACCCTGAGCCTGTGCAAGCATTAACACGAGAAAATTCATATAATTTGCTTCTTTTATGGTTTACTTAATAACGCAGTGCTAAATTAATTATTTTCCGGCAAAGAGAAATGGGTTGTTGATTGTGTGTTGAAAGGTTCAAATAAATGAATAACTGACAATGAATAATGAACAATTTAAAATGAAACTTTAAACTGTTTAGATCCCTAAAAAAAGTTGATCGTTAAGGTTAATACTTCATTGTTAGTTATTAATTCTTCTTTCTTATTTTATCGTAAACAGTGATCATTTCACCGGCGTGCTTATCAATTTTAAAATGTTTTTCCACACCTTTTCGGGCACTGATACTTCTTTTAGCATGATGACCAGGATCATCGAGTAAGGTTTTAAGAGCTTTTTCCAGCTCTTCCGGCGTATTGTTTTGGTACACCACACCTCCTTTGGTTTTATTGATAATTTCGGGGAAAGCACCCAAAGCAGGCTGCACCATAGGAATTCCCGATGCCATGGATTCGATCATATACAACCCAAAAGCCTCACCGTTTCTTACCGGTACAGAAATCATAGATACCCTTTCGAAAAAGCTATGTCTTGCCTCTCCTTCAAACTCCTCCAAAACTTCAAAATGGTCTGCTAGTCCGGCCTTTCTAAGTTTGCCCAGGTTCTGCTTAATGAATTTGGTATCTGCCCCGGTTGAACCTCCGGTCAGGATCAGCTTTACATCTGCATAATTTGCATCTTTTTTCAGACGAATAAAGGCATCTACCAGAATATCCATGCCATTTTCATGACACATTCTGGATACATAGCCGATATGTCTGTCACCGGTTCCCCGCTCAAAAAAACGATAATCGTCCGGGTTTACGCCCAAATGTATGGTATGCAGTTTATGATCCGGAATATTCAGTACCGGTTTCATCCGTTCTGCAAAATAACTGCTTACCGAAATGTATGCATCAACCTCCTGTCCTTTGTCGGCCATTAGTTTCCATACGCCTTCCCTGACATCAGGCTCCATCACATCTACCCACACATCTTCATCCTGCAATGAGCATACAATGGGAACATTCAGTTTCTTTTTTATCTGGTGTGCGAGTCCTAGCAACAACGCGTTTGATATATGTATCACATCCGGCTTACAATTTTCGGCCATCCAGTCTGTCATTCGTTCCAGTTCCTCCTTCTGCTTGCCTTCTTCGCCCATTAACATCGAAATGGTCATATCTTCCAAACCGGTTGCATCGGTCGATCCGGACATTTTTGCTGCAAATTTCAGCATCGGACCTGAATTCAACAGGTTATCGAACCATTTGGGCGCTTTTCTGAAGATTGGCATCAATTGCTTCAGGTAAATACTTATCGCACCGTAAAACACCGGTGTATCGCCCAAATCGTGTTCATCGGAAAATAAAGGAAGGTACATCGGAATTTTAACCACGTTGTGCCCCTGTTCGCGTAATGCCTCCACGAACTTACTGTCGCGCAAACAGTTTCCGCAGTAAAACGAACCTCCTGAACCAGGTATGATTTGTATGATATTCATCGCATGTGTTTTTTAGTGTGGAAAGCAAAGATAATTATTTTCATTGTTCCCCAAGGCAATACAGATTTCCATCCTCTGCAGCAATTATAATTTTTCCGTCTACCACGGCTGGCGTGGCACTGATGGCAGATCCAAGCTCATAACTCAGTAACTTTTTCCCGGTGTTAAGATCCAGAATCAGTAAATCGCCCCGCATATTTGCGGCAAGTACTTTTGAACCACTTATTACAGGTGAAGCATCCACCCTGCTACCGGTGTTGTATTTCCAGATGACTGAACCGTCTGATTTATCAAAACAGTAAAGAAACTTGTCTCTACAACCAGCCACAACTTTGCCATCAGACAGAGCCGGAGAAGCAATGAAAGCAAGATTTTTATTGACATCTTCCCATCTCCATTTAATAGTTTTGTGTTCCAGATCAATGGCAGAGAAGCGTCCGTCATAGTCGCCGGTATAAGCCATTTTATTTTCAAGTGCGGATGAACCGGCCACATAGGTAGCCACCTCTACTTTCTCATTCAACTTCCCGTCTAATACACTGATAACGTGCAAAAAACCATCACAACCGCCAAATACCACCTCTCCGTTTAAACAGGCAGGTGCCCCGTTAATATAGTTATCCGACTCGTATTTCCACAACAGTTTTCCGGAATCCGGATCAAGTGCATATAAAAAGTAGTCATAACTGCCAAACATCAGAACATCCTTATTTTGCCAGGAATAAACAACCGGCGATCCCATAATCTGACCATCCGTTTTAAATTGCCATAGTTCTTCTCCGGTCTTCAGACTAAGACAAAAAATCGTTCCGTTCAGGTCACCAACAAATACATAAGCACCATGAATAGTTGCCGGTGCTTCAAAACCGCTTTCTGACTTAAATGACCAGAGTTTTTCTCCTATCATGCTGATGGCATACAATGTTCCATCCATTGCGGCAACCACGATGGTTTTCTTACATACAACAGGACTGCTCTTAAACTGATCTTCCGTTGAAAATGTCCAGAGAATCTCAATCTTATCCGGAAATGTTGATTGTGTGACACCAGTCAGCGCTGCATCACCCCTGAAATTGGGCCAGCATGTTTTAGTCTGCCCCGAAACTATAACGGATAAAAACAGAAATATAAATATTACAAATTGTTTCATGAATTATGGAGCTCTTTTAATAAATTGGGTGGTTAAGATACGAAAATTTAGCGCCTTTATTTTATTCCGTAAATTCTTTTAACAAACCTGTTTTACCTACCTTAAAACCATCCTCTGTTTGTTCAACCAAACAGCATTCGTTATACAAATCGTGTTCCAAAAAAAGGATATAACCGTTTTCTGCTGCTTCCTTTAAAAACGTTTCTTTCTCATGAATTGAGATCAACGGGAAGGTATCGTAAGCCGAGATCCAATCCGGTTGAACCGATGCCGCCATGGGAATTAAATCAGCAGTATAAACCAATGTTTTACCTTTAAAGGTAATAAAAGGCAGTATTTGTCCCGGCGTATGTCCGTTAAATATTCTGACAAAGAAACCGGGAGCAAACTCTTTGTTTTCATCAATGAATTTAAGCTTGTCTGCCTCAAAAACTGGCATCATATCTTCCTTAAAAAAAGCGTCCTGTTCCAGTCTGTTTGGATTCAGAAAGTTATCCCACTGTGCTTTTCCAACCCAGTGTACCGCATTGGGAAACGTAAGTTCCGGTTTAGTTCTGTCCGCATTATAGAAAACACTCCCGCCACAATGGTCAAAATGCAAATGAGTCAGTACCATATCGGTAATATCTTCCGGTTTGTAACCTGCGCTATTCAGTGACCGGATCAGTTCACCGCTCCCGTTCAGGTGATAATCTGCATAAAACGATTCGCTTTGCTTATTGCCCATGCCATTATCTACAAGGAATACCCTGTTTCCGGTATCAACAAGCAGGGAACGCATGGATAAATTACAGTAATTATCTTTGTTACAGGGATAAAGACTACTCCATTGCACTTTGGGTACCGTGCCAAACATGGTCCCTCCGTCTACCATAAAGTTTCCCGTATCAATTACATGAAATTCCATCGCTTTAATTCTATGATACAAATATAGAAGTAATGCGAATCAAGAGTTAAAAAATTACGACTATAAATCAGGATATTAACTTTTCCAAAGTTTAAAACTTTGGAAAAGCTTATCTACTAACCTCTATAATAATGAAAAGGCACTTTACAAATCTGTTTTTATATTGATTTTACTCTGAATAATGCCTAAATTTAGTCTGCAAAATCCTTAAAATTGAAATTATGGAAACCCGGCAATCAGAATCCGTTTCATACTTTGTAGTCTTCAGTGAACGGTTTGATAATCAGAAAGATTTTATTATTCAAAATCTTGAAAACAGGTTTGGAAAGACTGTTCCTAATTTTTCGGAAGACGTGGAAATCAACTTTTTAGATTCCAGTCATTTTGGAGAAGGTTACAGTGTAAAGATTACGGCTCCAGTCATGTTAGAAAATCTTCTTCACGAGCATTTCCTGACCAACAGCAAAGCAATGGCCATCATAAAAATTGAATGACGGGCTTATACTTTAGCTCTTTGATACTGAACCGGCCATTCAATATCTTCACCCATCTCAGAAGCAGCGATTAAGGGAAAGTAAGGATTCCTTAGCGACTCCCGTGCCATAAGAATAAGATCTGCCTTGTTCAGATCCAAAATCTTTTCTGCCTGAGCAGCTTCAGTAATTAATCCCACAGCACCCGTCATAATTCCGGTCTCGTTCTTTATACGATCTGCAAACTGAACCTGGTAACCAGGTTCAACCGGCACTTTTGCATGCGGAACTATACCGGCAGAGGAACAGTCAATCAGGTCCACGCCTTTACTTTTTAATACCGCAGCCAGTTTTACCGATTCATTAATATTCCAACCATCTTCTACCCAATCAGTCGCCGAAATACGTACAAATAACGGCAGGTTCCCAGGCCAAACAGATGATACTGCAGCTACTATTTCGAGTAGCAAGCGGATTCTGTTTTCAAAGCTTCCTCCATATTTATCCACTCTATAATTCGATAGCGGCGATAAAAACTCATGAATCAGATACCCATGCGCTGCATGAATTTCCAGAACCTTATATCCAGCTTTTACAGCTCTTTCGGTTGCTTTTTTAAAATCGTTTATAACTTTCGAAATACCTTCTTCATCCAACATTTCAGGTGCTGCATCCTGATTAAAAAACGGAATAGGTGAAGGCGCTACGGTTTGCCATCTGCCGTTATCATGAGCAAGTTGTTTTCCACCGTCCCAGGGTCTGGCACATCCAGCTTTTCGTCCGGCATGTGCCAGTTGTATTCCGGCAACGGCGCCATGCTGATGAATAAATGAAGTGATGCGTTGCAACATTTCAATATGTTCATCCTTGTACAGCCCCATATCAGCTGGTGTAATTCTCCCCTCAGGTGAAACGGCTGTTGCTTCCTGTATTATCAGGCCCGCACCACCAATAGCCCTGCTTCCAAGATGAACCAGATGCCAGTCGTTGGCAAAACCGTCCTCCGAGGAATACTGACACATGGGTGAAACAGCAACTCTGTTTCTGAATGTTATATCTTTAATTTTTAAAGGTGAAAAAAGTTTTGACATAGTATGAGTTTTCCTAAGGATGTATTACAATTTATATTCTTTCATTTTATCACGATCTGCGTTGGTTCCAAACACATAAATAAGCGTCTGTCCGGGTTTCTCTTTTATATCGAAGGTAACTGCACCTTTCACCTGCCAGTAATCATCCACCGCATATTGCTGTTTTGTTACAGGATCCCACATTTCCGGGGCTCCGGCAAGTGTTCCAAAGGTACCTTTAAATTCAACGTCGCCATCAGAGTGATTAGTGACCACGAAAAAATCAATCCCCTTATAATGATACTGGTTCCATTCCAGATTCAGGTCGGCCGGGTATTTAAACTGTGGTTCAACTTTCATCATATCCAGAACCTTATTGGGTTGTTCGCCACTAACAATACCTCCACCTCCGAATTTTATGGTTCTGAAATCATTCAATGGTAAATTTTCAATCGGACTGTCCGGCACATTGTAAGATATTACGCCGCCATCCTTAACGATTCTCTTATACGTAGTAAAATCTGAAACGGCGTTGGCATATAACAAATGATATACCTGGCTATCAATTGTAATTGTCTGGTTGTCAACTTTTGCGTTAGCAAGATCCACCGAACTAATTTCATGGTAGGCATAACCGTTCATATATAAGCTGTCGAGATAAACTTTTGAAGGAGCCATTGCTGTATCTACCAAAACCGCTACATCATAAACCGGTTTAGAAATGTCAGACATTCTTTGTAAACACACATCCACACTTCCATTGGCAGCGAACGCATTTTGCAGCTCATTACTGTTTTTGCCATGTCGGCAGGCTGAAAAAATAACTACTGCAAAAAACAGGAATAAATAGTTTTTCCTTATCATAACGAATAACTTAACATTTTCATTTCCATCTATTAACCTTTTAACACGCAAAATGTTTGCTGTAAAGCCTTAATTATTCTGAAGGATTACCCGGGTTAAAAATTATTCAGACCAGCACTAAACTTTTTAACAGAATTTAATGTTTTACGAAAAAATAGTTATGGAAATCCTGAATTCATTCTCAGAAATCAATTGGTTATCAGTCATAGTTTCAACCATTATAGCATTTGCTATTGGAGCAGTTTGGTATTCTCCTCTATTGGTTGGCAATGCATGGCAAAAAGAAATTAATCTTTCAAACGATGATTTGAAAAATACCAACATGGCACTGGTATTCGGACCTGCCTTTGTGCTTACATTTATAGGCGCCATTATACTGGAGTTGTTGATTGGACGGCAATCAACATTAGCAGAAGGGCTTATAACCGGATTGATTGTCAGTATCGGTTTTATTACAACGGCATTAGGTATTAACTATCTGTTCGCCAGACACTCATTAAAACTTTTTTTTATTGATTCAGGATATTTTATCATTTTCTTCGCTGTAATGGGAATGATATTAGGCGCCTGGTGATCAAAGCCACTTTTCAAAACAACAAAACAGGTCTTTCTTTTTTCTCAGCACTATATTTCCGGTGTAGCGATACTCCATCTTCTCAAAAATGTGGAGCATGGGTTTATTTTTACAGTTGGTATCCGACCGCAGGGATCTCACGCCATACTCAGACGTTAATTCTTCAGCATACTGCATCATTTTTTGACCAAGTCCCGATCCGGCAAAATTACGGTTAATCACCATACGGTGTATTACCAAACTCTTAGGTGGTGTTTTCCAGTCAGGAGAAAAATATTCCGGCGGTTGATCCAGATTCAGGCAAATAAAACCTGCTATCTGTGAATCAATCACCATTTTATATAACGATCCGCTGTTAATATCCTTTTCAAATGTATCCACCAATGGATATTCATCGTCCCATTGAAAGTTCCCTATAGAATGCATGAATTCTTTCGCATCCCTAACCAAAGTCATTATTTCCGGCAAATCCTTTACATCTGCCTTAAGCATGTTGTAGTTTTGTTCAATTCCCATATCACGTAACTTAAACTGAGTAAAAACTCAAAGTCGCGTTTCACAAATTTTGTTTCGATCCCAAAAATAATGAATTCGTTAAGTTTATGGTGATAATGTATCAGAATATTTAAACCTCTGCTAAAAATTTAATATTTTTGATGTCGGCGATCAAAACCAAATTAAAATGAACGGAGCGTTTTTTATATTTGACTGAAAATGATTAATATTGCATTCGTTAAATTTTTAAGTGTATTTTTTACACAAAAGACCGCACAACATTAAAAGAATAATTATAATCCAAAAATAGAATGTCAGTAAACAGTAATGATTTAATGAAAAAAGCAGCAGATAATATCCGTATATTATCCGCTTCTATGGTTGAAAAAGCGAAATCAGGTCATCCGGGTGGTGCCATGGGTGGAGCAGATTTTGTTAATGTATTATATTCCGAGTTTCTGGAATACGATCCGGATAACCTGTCATGGTTCAACCGCGACCGTTTCTTTCTTGATCCGGGGCACATGTCACCAATGTTATATTCTGCATTAAGCCTTTGTGGAAACTATTCGATGGAAGACCTGAAGAATTTCCGTCAATGGGGAAGCGTAACTCCGGGGCATCCTGAAGTTGACGTTGAACGTGGTGTTGAAAACACATCGGGTCCGTTAGGACAGGGTCACACATATGCAGTTGGTGCCGCCATTGCTTCAAAATTTTTGGCTGCCCGCTTCGGAGACTGGATCAACCACACCATTTATGCTTACATTTCTGACGGTGGTGTTCAGGAAGAAATTTCGCAGGGTGCAGGTCGTTTGGCAGGTCACCTTGGATTAGGAAACCTGATCATGTTTTATGATTCAAATGATATTCAGCTGTCTACCGAAACCAATGCTGTTACCAGCGAGGTTGTCGGACAGAAATATGCAGCATGGGGCTGGAACGTGGTAGAGATTGCTGGTAATGACACTGATGCCATCCGAAAAGCATTAAAAGAAGCTAAAACCGTGACTGACAAACCGACTATTATAATTGGTAAAACAGTTATGGGCAAAGGTGCCTTAACAGAAGATGGTTCAAGTTACGAAAACCAGTGTTCAACGCATGGTATGCCATTGGGTGAAGCCGGTGCATCGTTTGCAAAATCCATTGCAAACCTTGGTGGAAATCCTGAAGATCCATTTGTAATATTTGACGATGTAAAAGCATTGTACGAAAAACGTCAGGCAGAATTACGTGAAATCGTTGCCGCTAAAAAAGCTGCAAAAGCAGAATGGGCAAAAACGAATGCTGAAGCAGCTGCTAAACTGGAATCTTTTATTAAAGGTGAACTTCCAAACGTAGACTGGGCTGCGATTGAGCAAAAAGCAAACGTTGCAACCCGTGCAGCTTCAGGAGCAGTTCTTGGAATATTGGCAAAAGAAGTTGAAAACATGATTGTTGCTTCCGCCGACTTATCAAATTCTGATAAAACGGACGGATTTCTTAAAAATACCAAAGCATTTGTTAAAGGCGATTTCTCAGGAAAATTTCTTCAGGCTGGTGTAAGTGAGCTTACCATGGCAGCTGTAATGAACGGTATAGCCCTCCACGGAGGTGTTATTCCAGCTTGTGCTACCTTCTTCGTATTCTCGGATTACATGAAGCCTGCCGTTCGTATGGCAGCACTTATGGAACTTCCGGTAGTTTACATCTGGACGCACGATGCGTTCCGTGTTGGTGAAGATGGGCCTACACATGAACCGGTTGAACAGGAAGCCCAGATTCGTTTGATGGAAAAACTTCAGAATCATAACGGACATAACAGTATTACCGTACTTCGTCCGGCTGATGCTGATGAAACAACTGTTTCGTGGAAGATGGCTATTGAAAACCGCTCAACCCCAACTGCTTTGATCCTGTCACGCCAGAACATCACAAACCTTCCGGCAAAATCAAGTCGTTACGAAGAAGCATTGCAAACTGATAAAGGAGCTTACATTGTTACAGATTCTGAAGGAACACCTGATGTGGTTCTTATTGCCAGTGGTTCTGAGGTTGCAACATTGGTTGAAGGAGCTGAACTGTTACACAAGGATGGCATTAAAACACGTATTGTTTCTGTACCATCAGAAGGTTTATTCCGCAATCAGTCGAAAGAATACCAGGAATCTGTTATTCCTACAGGCGCCAAAGTATTTGGTCTGACAGCAGGTCTGCCTGTTAACCTTGAAGGTTTAGCCGGTGCCAATGGCAAAGTTTGGGGCTTGAATTCATTCGGCTTTTCTGCACCTTATAAGGTATTGGATGAGAAACTCGGTTTCACCGGTGCCAATGTTTACAACCAGGTTAAAGAATTTCTCAAGTAAAAATTCATCATAAATTATAAAAGGCCGGTCCTGATTTGGGATCGGCCTTTTTTACGCGTTATATCTTTTAGTATTTATTTTCTGTGGTTTCACCTTCTTTTTTATATTCTCCCGGCGTGACACCGGTAAGTTTCTTAAAGATCCTGGAGAAATACGACACATCATTATAGCCAACTTTATACGCTACCTCAGAAAAAATCAAATCCGTTCCCCTTATCAATTCCTTGGCTTTATTAATCTTCACCATGTTTATGAACTCTGTGGTAGACATATTCATGATGGTTTTGATCCGGTTATGCATTCCGGTTCTACTAATATTAAGCTTCTCAACAATAAACTGAATGTCGAGATCCGGATTCTCCATATTCTCATGAATGATACCAAAAAGCTTCTCTATAAAAGCCTGATCTGCGTTAACCTTGGGCATATTAAGACCTTCTATCTTTGCCATTTCAGTCAATTTTTGTTTCATCAGTTCCCTGGATCTGAACATATTTTTAATAACCGTTTCCAGTTCCTTCATCGAAAATGGCTTTTCAATATACATGTCAGCTCCTGCTTCCAGACCCTCAAGCTTGTCTTCCAGTTTATTTTTAGCAGTGAGCATTACAACAGGTATGTGACAATACCTTTCATCTGCACGAATACGCTCACAAAGTTCAATACCATCCATTCCAGGCATCATAAGATCCGTTATCAAAAGATCCGGAACCTTTTCACCTACATATTCCCACGCAGTAAGTCCGTTACTGAACGATTTTATATTATAATACACTTTAAAAGTAGATGTCAGAAAACGGAGCAGGTCAAGATTATCCTCAGCTATTACAACCGTGTATTTTTTATCATCTCTGAATTCTGTATATATCTTATTATCGCCATCGATGGGAATAAGGTCCATTAACTGATCAGTATTCACTTTGCGTTTGTACACCTTCGTTTCGGTTTCTGATTTGGACAACGGCAGTTTAACCGTAAACTTACATCCTTTATCAGGTTCACTGTCTACATGAATTTCGCCCTTCAAAAACTTTACTAGTTCAGCAGTTAGAGCCAATCCAACACCACTGCTTTCCACAATGGTATTTGCTACCTGATCGCTGTAAAATACTTCAAAAATTTTATCAGTCTGACTCTTCGTCATGCCTGATCCGCTGTCTTTAACAGAAAACTCAAATTCATTCTTATCAGCATTCAGATTAAATTCAATATCTCCCGAAGCCGGCGTATATTTAATGGCGTTGGTAAAAAGGTTGGTAAATATCTTTTCAAGTTTATCAAAATCAAAATACACTTCATTCACCTTGGAATTCACCTGCAATTTCAGGTCGATTGATTTCTTTTTAATCAACGGTTGGTAAACGTTAATAATCTGGTGAAAGAAATCTACAAGATTCCCTTTTTGCGATTCCAGGTTGGTATGGTCTGTTTCAATTTTCCGGAAATCCATCAACTGATTGATCAAAGTCATCAAACGGGTTGCAGATCTTTTAATAGTGAGATGCGTCTCTTCCCGTTCCGTAAGATCGGCATTATCACGTTTCATCAATATCTCTGCAGAAGCAATAATTATACTCAGGGGTGTTTTGAATTCATGCGATATATATGTAAAAAAATTCATTTTGTGCTGGTGCAAAAGCTGCAGATTTTGCTTTTCAATTTTCTCAATGGAAAGGGCTACTTTTTCCTTTTGCCTGCGGGTGTAATTTTTATAAAAATACATAACAACCGAGGCTATTAAAAGCAAATAAAATATGTAGGCATACCATGTTGCCCAAATGGGAGGAGCAATAACCAGCAACACGGAACGTTCGGGCCCGGGTTGTTTACTGATCTCGTAAGCTGAACGTATTCTGAAAATATATTCGCCGGGTGAAAGGTTAGTATAATTAGCCTGCGTAGCATGTGATAACGGAGACCAGCGGCTGTCAAAATTCTCAAGATAATATTGAAAGCTGACATCGGCCTCTTCGTAATTGATACTTGTAAAATCAAATGTAACTGAATTCTGATTGTATTTCAGATCTATATCCTGGGTAAAATCAATGTCTTTATTCAGCACTTCACTGGTTTCAGGCGTAATAACATCATTAAAAATTTTAAAATCTGTAAAATGCACTTCCGGTAAAATGTCAGGAATTTTTATTTTATCCGGATCAAACCACGTTAACCCCGAAATGCTTCCAAAATACATCCTGCCCCTGGAATCCTTGAAATAAGATTTATAATTAAACTGATTTCCTGCAAGGCCATGCTGATGGTTAAAGTGTGTAGATTTATTGCTTCTCCAGTCAATTTTGGTAATCCCTTTATTCGTGCTGATCCAGAAATCATTAGTGTTGTCTTCCAGAATTCCATAGATAACATCGTTATTCAGTAAACCACTGTCAGAATAAGAAATGAAAGATTGCTTTTCTTCATTAAAACGGCACAACCCTCCTCCTCTGGTTCCTATCCATATTCTGTTGTTACTATCTACCAAATAGCTGATCACAGAATTATCCGGCAGACCTGAACCATCACCCATCTGGTAGTGAACCATCAATCCTTTATTATCAGGCTTTAATATAAAAATGCCATTATTATAGGTTAATATCCAAATTTTGCCTTCCGGATCATTAAAAATACTGTAGATAAAACAGTCATTCAGTTCATTTATCCTGAACCGTGAAAACCTGTTTTCCTTTTTGTGGAGTATATCAATGCCGTTCATGGTTCCTACAAAAAGTGAATCCGGAGAAAATGGGTATAATGCAAACACAAAATTATTGGACAGTGAGCCCGGATCTTCAGCATGATGAATATATCTGGTTACTTTTCCTGTGCTAATGTCAAGCTTTGAAAGCCCTCCGTTAAAATGGCCAACCCAGCAAATATTCCCTTTATCCAATGATAATGCATGAATGTTATTTGTCGACAGCGTACCAGGATCTTCCTTTTTGCTGGTAAGATGTGTAAAAGAATTCCGGGTTATATTATAAATTGCAAGCCCGGCATCTTCAGTGGCAATCAGTAATTCATTATCATCAACCTGAATAATCTTTCCCAAAGCTTTACCTCTAAGACTTCCCTTACTGTCCCTTGGCAAAACTGCATGAAAACCGATGTCCTGCCTGTTTGCAATATTTACACCACCAAAATAGGTGCCTATAAAATAAACGTTCTGTCTGTTTTTGTAGACTTTATATACGGCATTATCATCAATGGTTTTTAATGACGGATCAAAAAACTGACTATAATTATCAATGCTTTTATTTTTAATATTGATCACAAAAAGTCCTTTTTCCGTACCAATCCAGTATTCGTCAGCAGAATTTCCTTCCTCGATGGAACGGATAAAATACATAGCACCGGGTTCTCCGATTTCAACCTTATCAAAACGATTTAGTTTTGCATTGTAAATAAAAAGCCCGTTTTCAAAAGTTCCCAGCAGGATATTACCGGAACGATCACATTTAATATAAGAAATGGCTGAATTGATCAGATTTGGGGAAACGTGGTAAGCTGCAAGTGTTTGAAGGTTTTTATTGAAACGTGTGATGGTAAATCTTGAAAAAGCCCAATAGGTATTCTCCTGATCTACACACATACCAAAAATACGCTCCTTTAAAAAATCCAGTTTTGTATAGACGTTTAATGAATCATTATAAATAAAAGCACCATTATCCTCCGTACAAATCAACAATTCTTCAGGGAGACCCGTAACCATTGCAATAATTTTACCAACAGCTTTTTCCTTATATTTTACAGGAATAAAAACATCGGATTCTTTATTATATCGTGCCAGCCCTCTTGCCGTACCAATGTAAAGTTTATTTTTGCTCAAATTAGCAACACAAGGTACAGAATTGTCCGGCAGGCTCTTTTCACTCTTATCTGAAAAATATTGTTTTATATTTTTCCCGTCATACCGGTTGAGCCCCTCCTCGGTAGCAAACCACATGTATCCCTGATCATCCTGGCAAATATCATACACCGTGTTATGCGACAATCCGTTTTCGTTTGTCACATACTTAAACGTTAGTTTTTCAGCATCAACATTCGCAACGCCAAAAAGAAAAACCAACCACACAGTATACCTGAATATCAATTTATAAATCGGGATCATTTTTAAACTATACTTTTTGATGATCCATCCAGATTCCGGATCAGAATTTGAAGGTATTAAACATAATCAATTTTCACAAACCGGATCATCTGCTTTTCAAATAAAAAGTAAAAAGCAGGGGTGGACAAAACCCCTGCTTTCTGTTTTTACCTTATTCTAAAATATGAGAACTTCAATCAGTTATTTAAGCAATCACCACAACTGATCAGTGAAATGAAGTCTTATTCCACACCGTTAATTTTTTTAATCAGATCAATTTCCTTCTGATCGAACGGTGTTTTATCCTGACGGTAAATATCGTGAAACCACAGTTTCGGCTCTTTTACATCCGGTTTGGGTTCATCCCAGGCAAAAATAGTGTTGGTTTTACCTGATACAAATCCCCAATTGATGGCACCCACATTATTATCCTTTAGCAACGGCATAATATTTTCGAATCTGCTGTTGTTGCGCCTGGCCATATATTCTGTGCAAATCATTGGTCTTCCGTATATTTTCAGAAAGTCTATCCACAGCTGGTGATTCCATCGATCTGAATAATTATGATACGTAACAATATCAGAATTTGCCAGTTGAAACCGGTTCAGTTCAACAGTTCCGAAGTACCAGATTCCTGCCGATAACGGCTGAGACGGGTTAATCTCCCTTGCCCACTTAAATGCATTTTTCAATAAGGGTAAGGACTCAATCCCGTGACCGCTGTTTCCAGGCTCATTGTACAGATCCCAAAGCAGAATCCGTTCATCATCCTTAAACCTTAGCACAATATCCTGTACATATTTCTTTAATATTGGGAAAAGTGTAACAGTATCTTTCCTTAACGAAACGGAAGGATCCTGAACCCATCCTGAATTATGCACTCCAGGTTTCGGTTCAGGCTGTTTGCCATAGTACGATTCCGGATTCCAACAATCGTCAAAAATCACAAAAATGGTTCGGATACCATGCGATGCAGATATGGTGAGATACTGATCCATGCGTTGCTTCATACCATCCGGATCATTCGTCCAGACTACACTACTGAGGTAAACACGCATAGCATTGAAACCAAGTTCCTGCGCCCAGCCCAGTTCTTTATCAATACGTTCAGCATCAAATGTTTCTCCCATCCACATTTCAATCTGGTTAATGGCAGAGCTGGGTTGAAAATTACAACCACTCACCCACAGATTATTCCCGCCCCAGGTATTGGCTTGTTCAAGACTCCACCGCCGAGCCGGACCTTCCTGATTTACTTTAGACTCTGTTTTACACTGAAGAAACAAGAGACTACCGGCCAGCATCAGCGCACCAGCAGTCAGAAGTTTTCTAAGTTGCTTCGTCATCCTATAATTTTACTTTTCTGTTGATCCTTTCTTTTCCCTGGCTTACCTGAACAATATAAATTCCGTGTTCTAACTGCACGGAAACATTTTGTTCAGCAACCTCCTGATGAATCAGTTTTCCTTCAACAGTATAAACTTTAACATCAATATTTTTGCCACTATTATTCTGCACGTTCAGAACATTCTGCGTTGCGTTAATTCTAATTCCTGTTAAAACCTTCTGTACCGCCACAGATCCAACGGTGAATGTTTTTGTTGCAGCGAAAGCGCCACCTAAATATGATCCGTTTATTGCCTGTACAGTCCATTCATAATTACCGTCAGGAAGATCATACAATTCATAATGTGTATTATTAAATACATTTCCAGCACGTCCGGCTACTTTTCGCCAACCATTTTTTTCACCCCCAATAACAGCCATTGGATTATAAAGCCATTTACCGGTTGTTGTGTTTTTAAGAGAAAGGTTATAGGTTGTACCATATTTTCCGGACTCACTGGTTGGAGCATCCCAGGTAAATGTAATCATCAAACCGTCGCTATTATCGATAGCTGCATTCAAATTGGTAGGAGCTGAAGGAGCTACAGATGCAGTGGCAGATTGATTAAGGGCATATCCCGCCATCCTACGGTTTAATTCCATGGTCCCACCACTGTATCCACATATTAACAAATCAACCTTATTATCGTCGTTCAGGTCTGCAACACGGAATCCCTGCTCAGAAATACCAGGGAAATATGTTTCACTCAAACCACTTTTTATGAATGTGAAATTAGCCGGATCATCACCCAGGTATAATGCTATTTCCTGCTTTGAACCATTCCAGCCACCAATGAAGAAGTCAAGTTTGCCGTCGTTATCCCAATCGACAATCTGGCTTCCGTTACCCACGCCATTCTGACGATACCATTCCAATTCCATTCCAACTGAAGTGGATAAACCGTTTAGATTTTTATATATACGGACCATTCCATCATTGTCCTCTCCGGAATTGAGCCATCCATCACCGTTTAGCATCAGGTCCATATATCCATCCCCGTTAATATCACCCCAGGATGAAGTTCCGTTAGCCTTTTTGCGATAGATATCCACGCCTTCAAATTGTGTGAATACACCAAACCCATCATTTTTATACAGTGCAGAAAAACGGGTATCGGTAATTTTATCGAAAGCAGTGATAAAGATATCCACATATCCATCGCGATCAAAATCCACCAGGGTTACTTCAGGTTCAACAAATTTAGCACCACCAAATGATTCGGTTGAAGCCTCAAAACTTCCATCTGGCTGATGGAAATAGAGAACGCAATTTCCTGAGTCATTCGCAAAATAATAATAATCCAATAAGCCATCGAGATTAAAATCTGCAAAGCCTGCAGAGGTAACTGTTGCGGCTGTATTAATGGGATAATCATCGGTATTTGCAAGTGTATAAACACCTGAGCCATCATTCAATGCCATACCGACTGAATTTTCCGACGTACCCCAGCCTGCAAAAATTACATCCAGATCGCCATCACCGTCAATGTCACCAAACTTGATGTTTCCGCTTTTCCCCATTTTAATTACACGTTCATCAGTCTGAAGTGAAAATGTACCACTACCATCATTAATCATGATAGCGCCTTTCTCCACACCACCATTATTTTCACCACTAAAAATAATGTCAAGATCGCCATCGTCATCAATATCACCTACAGCGAAGTCTCCTTTATGGATATCATAATCTTCTCCAAAATCAACAAATTGTGCGTGCCCTAACGTGAGCACAAACAAAGAACATAATGCGAGTAAAATACGTTTCATAGCAGTTAATTTTAATGTTGATACTAAAAATATTATTTAAAACCCATCCTGATTTTTAAACATAGAATGGGATCATTGATTTATTCTTTTTCAAAATACGGTGCCGGTTTCAGGGTATTGCTTGGAACTCCTCCTTCTATGGTTGGCCAACCATCTACCCAGATAATTTCATCCATCATCAGAGGACGACGCGTTGCACCGTTGGGCAATAACGGATTATCATATTTAATGGCATGATAAAGGATGAAATAGTGTCCTCTGTCATCCACAATGATTTCACCGTTATGTCCGGGTCCGACCCAACCAACGCTCTGATCGCCATGTAAGAAAGGTGTTCCTTCAGTATTGTCATGAATGATATCAACACCATCTTTTCTTAAATACGGGCCTTTTATGTCGGTTGATCTGGCAACACTTAGCCGATATTTACTATTTGCTCCTTCACAGCAGTTTCCGTTTGAACCAAAATAGTAGTAAAAGCCCTCATGTTCAAAAATGTATGAACCTTCAAAACCATTTCCGGCAATTTTAAATTTCGTGCTCAGTTTGGGCGTTTTCATATCAGACATTTCCACACCATAAATTCCTGCAAAGCTTCCCCAAATCAGATATCTCTTTTTATTTCTTCCTGAGCCGGTTTCTATATAAAACTGATCGATGCTATTCCACACACCTGAAGATTGATTATCCAGTATTTTTCCCTGATCCTCGAATGGTCCTTCCGGATTTTTTGAAGTCGCCACTCCGACTCCGGGATTACTGTCTCCCCAGGCCGAAAAACCGTAGTACAAATAATATAAACCGTCAGTGGAATTAAATACGATTTGAGGTGCCCAAATTCCACCGGTACTGTGCCATGTGGGTTTCGTCTGGAATGCGTTAGCCACAAATTCCCAATTCACCATATCCTTTGATTTAATAATTGGAGTTATGCGGTATTCCCCAGGCGCCCATTCATTCTCTGTGCCATAAGCATAAAACCAGCCATCAGCGGTCCTGATAAAACTCGGGTCTGCAAGATCCGGTTCAAACACCGGGTTCTGATATAGCGTATCAGCTGCTGAAGAAGGGTCGTTCCAGATAAGAACTTCTTCTTCGGTATTATGTTGGCATGCAAATAGTATAACAGACATTAATAAGGCTCCTATTGTTGTCATTTTTAATGGTCTTTTATTCATGATGAAAATATTTTTGTATTCTGACTTTCCTAAAAATTGTTCTTATTCGTATCCAGGATTTTGTTCTAAAGAAGGCACCAGGTTTACTTCACGATAAGGTATCGGGAAGCGGTTACTTTTACCAATCACAAAGTTGTTAAACTCGCTGTCGCGTTGCTTCAAAAATGCAATTTTATCTTCGGATTCAAACATACCCCAACGCTCAAGATCAAGCCAGCGCCAGCTTTCACCGGCAAGTTCGCAACTACGTTCATGCATGATCTGATCCCGCATTTTATCCTGATCGTTACCTATTCCGGTAAATACGGTAGAATTCTGAAGGTCAGGTAAATTAACCCTGCTGCGTACTTTATTGATATATTCGTAAGCTTCGGAGGTAAGACCTAATTCATTCAATGCCTCAGCATACATCAGATAAATATCCGCTAAACGTACGACCCGGAAATTAATTCCGTTATTTTCATGATCTTCAGTAGTACGTGTATCATAGTTTGTATATTTCTTCCAGTAAACTTTTGAACGTACAACAGAAGAACCACCATCATTTTCCCATTGCAGCCATGTTTTTCCGTAAAAAAGCTCTGTGGTATTGTTCGGGTCATAATAAAACAATGTATTCTTTAATCGCGGATCAACATTACCATCCACAGTCTTTTCCATCTCAAGATCGGTTTTAACAATATTGCCTGCTGTACCATCATCATACGAGCAGCCATTTGCAGGTAGTCCCAGAAATTTCGCCCTCTCCTGGCTAAGCTGTCCGACGCCGTTTACAGGCCCCGACATGAACTGGACTTCAAACAAAGATTCGGAATTATTTTCATTAACATCCGTAAAATTCTCACGGTAATCAGCAACAAGGCTATACAGAGGAACACCTCCTGCACCTTTCATGTCAAAAATTGTGTCGCAGTAATTCTTTACCGACTGCCACTCGTGCAACTGAGCCGATACTTTAACCAGCATCCCAAGAGCTCCGCCTTTGGTAATGCGCCCTAAATCTGTTGTTTCTTCCCAATAAGCCGGAAGACGTTTTCTGGCTTCATCAAAGTCCTTTTGAGCCTGTAAATAAATCTCATGCTGTTCGTAAATCTTTGGATTATCCTCCACATAGGAAGTAAGTGTTATAGGACCACGGCCATACACACCTGCAATATTAAAATAACCTAACCCACGCAGAAAATATGCCTGCCCCATGATCCTGTCTCTGTAAACTTCATCTTCTATAGGTGCATTCGGGGCATTATCCAACACCTGGTTTGCCCAGAATATTCCCTTATACAGATCCAACCAGGTATAAAGGACAGCTTCAGCTGCATCGTTGTTAAGTGTTTTAAAATTTGAGTACGATTGAAACGTTGGATTCGGAGATGTTGAATACCCTTCATCAGAACGTGATACATATAATATGTGAAGCCAGCGCCGGTATTCTCCATTAAACCGTAAAGGTCTGTAGGCGGCATTTAAACCGTCAATCAAATCCTGCTCGGTCTCCCAGAAATTGGATGTATCCTGTTGATTAGGATTGGTAAGATTAAGCATATCATCGCAGGATACCATTAATGTAATCAAACCAACCATTATAATATATAACCTAATATTTTTCATTTTCCAGACTGTTTTTGAAATAAATTATTAAAATGAAACCTGTAAACCGCCCGATATGGTACGCACAGGCGGGAAATGTCCATCATCATATCCTTTACTAAATACGCTGCCCCCTGAAATTTCAGGATCAAAACCGGAATAACCGGTCAATGTAAACACGTTTTGAGCACTAACATATAGCCTGAATTTCTCAATGTTCCCCATCTTTTTTAATACCCTGTCCGATAAAGAATAGCCCAACTGTATATTTTTCAGACGAAGATAATCGCCGTGTTCAATCCAACGATCGCTGTATGCAATTGTATTATCTGTTTGACCAATGTATGGTCGTGGTGTAGTATTAGAGGTTCCTTCACCTTTCCAGGGTTGCAGGTCTTCCGGGTAATTGGTTGTACCGTTCATGGACTCCAGATGAACTTTTACGTTATTGTAAATTAAGTTGCCATAAACACCGTACAAAAACACATTCAAATCGAAACCTTTATATTCAGAGTTGAAATTTAAACCACCTTCAAATTTTGGGAAAGGGCTGCCAATATACTCACGATCCTCATTGGTTATTACTCCATCCTGGTTTAAATCGAGATACCGAATATCGCCTGGTCTGGCATCAGGCTGAATGACGATTTCCGTTGCCTCACCTGTTGCTTCATCTACCACAGTAGTTGTATGCTGATTTACCTCTGTGGTATTCTGGAAAATACCATCGGTACGAAGCACATAGAATTCACCAATTGAATGTCCTACTTCCGAAGCACTGACACCGTTAATACCAGAATAATAAATATCATCGTTTGCCAGATCCTGAACTTTATTTCGTACCGCTGAAAGGTTTAGAGAAACATCATATTTAAAGTCCCTGGTTCTGTCCCTGAAACCAACCTGAAATTCAAATCCTTTATTGCTCATGGCACCATAATTAGTAATAGGTGACACATCGGTTCCACTTATCCATGCCAGATCTTTGGTTATTAACAGGTTACTTAGTTCTGCATCAAAATACTCCACGGTACCGTATAACCTTTGATTTAAAAGTGTAAAGTCCAATCCGAGATTAAATGTTTTCTTTTCTTCCCATTTCAAATTAGGATTGGAACGTCCTTTTTGAATCTTTCCGGGATAATATGTTTGATCACCTGTTCCAAATATCGCCCCTTCGCTGGTATAAATATAGGTGGCATACGCATAATTACCAACAGCCTGCTGGTCTCCCAATATCCCGTAACTGGCACGCAGTTTCAGGTCGTCGACCCAATCCACTGATTCCATAAAATTCTCCTGACTGATGCGCCAACCAAACGATGCAGACGGGAAGTAACCGAAACGGTTGAATTCGCCAAACCGGGAAGAGCCATCCCGCCGGATATTGATTTGTGTCAGATACCGGTCATTATAATTATAATTTATCCTTCCCAGTATTGAAGTCATTGCATAAGCTCCATCCGATCCGCTTACAGTCTGATCCTCTGTTGTTTGATCAAGCACCCATAAACCTTCAGTAGCAAGATTATATCCGATTGCCGTATTGCCCCGGCTCATTGTTTTTTGTGCAGTATATCCAAGCAGCGCATCAAAATTATGTTTCCCTATCCGCTTTTGATAAAATACTGTATTTTCCCATATCCAGGTCAAAACATCACCGTTATTTTCCTGTAATGAAGTTTCATATTTATCAATTGTCAGATATCTTAACTGCTTGTAAGTGGTTTTGTATCTGTCAAAATAATTGAAATACTCAATACCAATATTTGTCTTTATCTGTAAACCTTTTATGGGTTCCATCTGCAAATAAGCGTTTCCAAGCAGGCGATTATTATATTGTTCATTATCGCGTGTTTCCTGCAAACCAATCGGATTGGAACCATAAGTGGGGTATGATGAATTTCCATATCCGTATTCATCCGGGTTATCCGGATCCCGGACAGGAATAATCGGAGGCATCAATGCCAGATCAACAAACGGAACACCGATCATAGGAACTGAAATGGATCGTCCGAATGTCAGATTCTCTCCTACCGTGAAAATCCCTTTCTTAGCCTCTGTATTACTACGGATGTTGAAGCGTTTATGGGACGGACCTATTACAACGCCATCCTGGTCGTAATAATTAAATGAAAAGAAATAGCGTCCGTTGGTATTACCACCCGAAACATTTAAATTATAATCCTGTGTAACACCGGTTTTAAAAAACTCATTCTGCCAATCTGTGTTCGTGAGTATTTGACCTTGCTGAGGTTCACCCGGCCATTCCAATCCCGCATTTTCGTAGGCAATGCGTTGTGTACGTAAGAATTCGAGACTGTTCATCATTTCAAGCCGTTTGGCAATATTGGAAACACCGTAAGATGCATTGAAATCAATGTTTGTTTTCCCGTCTTTTCCCTTTTTAGTTGTGATAAGAATTACGCCGTTTGCACCACGGGCTCCATACAGCGCAGCAGCAGCAGCATCTTTTAAAATCTGAATGCTTTCAACATCGTTCATACTGAACTCACGTTGTGAACCTTGCATGATTACACCATCAACAACATAAAGGGGAGAAACATTTGAAAAACTACCAATACCCCGGATATTTATATCAGCTCCCGCTCCCGGCAAACCTGATGTGGTTACATTAACACCTGTAGCCATCCCCTGAAGGGCCTGTCCAATATCAGGCGTATTTGTTTTTTTCATTTCATCGGTATTAACTACCCCGATAGCACCCGTTAAGTCCTTTTTACGTTGCCGGCCATAACCAACCACAACAAATTCATCCAATTGTTCCTGACCTTCCTGCAATACAACATCCAACGTTGTTTTACCATTTACACCTATTCTCTGTGTTATAAATCCAACATATCGGAATACCAGTGTAGCTTCTCCACTGACAGATATCTGAAACCGCCCATCCAGATCTGTAATTGTTCCGTTATCAGTCCCTTCTTCCAGAACATTCACGCCAATTAAAGTCTCACCCTGCGAACTTTTTACTACACCATTAACAATGTATGAGTCTGGTGTTGTCTGTGCCTTTAATGCCGGATCGACGAAAAATAAGAAAACCAGTAGTCCGGATTGGAATACTAAAGATTTGAATAAGGATTGCTTCCTTAAATTTGAGATTTTAAACATAGTACATTTAAATTATGTATACAATTACTAAATGCTCTTAAAAGTACGATAGATCAGGATATTTCTTTTTGTACAAATCCTGCAATCTTTTTGACTATTGTTCAAAAGTGAGCCAATTATGTAATTAAAATTATCTTCTGAATATTAATACAATTTTGTAAAACAAAACTCACTATGATAACATGCAGGAAAAAGAGTTTTGAAAAATTCACAGACAGATGGAAAATTTTTAATACTCTTGAAACAATAGCTTTCAAAAAAGTAATAAATGTATCAGACTAATTTAAAAATGTTACATGGAATTGGTTAGTTCATGTATAATTTTACAAACATAAAAAATCGAAAAAGGTCTGAGTAAATAAAATTATCAGGGTGTATTAAGATTAAAGAATACATATTCAGTAATCAGATTATAAGGAATAATTTAAATAGGTTTTTTTCATATACAATCATTAATGTTAGTTAGCACAGCCGTTCCTCCTGGAACGGCTATTTTTATGTCTTATACTAATCACATTTTACAAAATTAGTTGTCCTGAACCTGGTTGACAATTATAAAGTATCATTGGTTTTCCTTGACTTTTTAAAAAATTTCCCTTTTATTTAGTCTACATTAATACAATATCCGACAAATGAAAAAGCAAATATTATTTATTGCAACGATGATAATTTTAGGGAGTTCCTGTGTGAAAAATTCTCAAATTTCACAATTGTTTACTACTTGTTATTTAGACGATTTAAAATCCGCGCAAGACATAGACGATCATTATGATGAAGCAAGAGCTAATTACTTTGAAAATGTTATTGACAGTGATCCAAGTGGTTGTAAATTATACGCTATACATAGAAATCATAAATATTTATATACGACTCTTATATATAAGATTAACAACCTAAACGAATGTAACATGAGAACAACAGAAAAGAAATTGTTATTAAACCGATTAGATGATAATATTGCAGATATTGATTTTCAAATCGAACAACTTGATTTGGCCGAAAATTGTGAAGAAATAGAATGAAATTCATAAAATAAAATTGGTAAGGTGAAAAAATAAGGGCAACTCTAATTACTGAACCAGGCTAAATTACATTTAAGAACGTAATACAATCACTATAAACAAAAAACCCGTACTGCAAAAGCAATACGGGCTTTCTGGTGTACCCGGAGTGGGACTTGAACCCACACAACCATTTCTGGTTACTGGATTTTAAGTCCAGCGCGTCTACCAATTCCGCCATCCGGGCAACAATATCTTTTGGATGACTTATTTCAATGAATCGTGCTCATTTGAGCGGTGCAAATATAATGGTGTTTTCTTTTTTTCCAAAATCGAAATGCCAATTATTTCCCCTTTATCAGCTTTTTTATTTCGTTAAGTTTATTCAATGCCTCCACCGGCGTCAGATTATTGATATCCGTGTTCAGAATTTCATCACGGATTTGCGACAAAACCGGATCATCCAGCTGGAAAAAACTCATTTGAAAGCCTTCCCTTTGCTGGCCTATTTTATCCACCGGTTTTGAAATACCCGACTTACGGTTGTCTGTTTCCAGTTGTTTCAGAATATCCTCCGAACGTTTCACCACACTTTTTGGCATTCCTGCCATAGCTGCCACATGAATACCAAAGCTGTGCTCACTTCCCCCACGCACCAGTTTACGTAAAAACAGAATTTTATCATCCAGCTCTTTTACGGATACATTGAAGTTTCTGATCCTTTTGAAGCTTTTCTCCATTTCGTTCAGCTCGTGGTAATGCGTGGCAAATAAGGTTTTGGCCTTTGCCTTTGGATGTTCATGAATGTGTTCAACAATGGACCAGGCAATGGAGATTCCATCATACGTACTGGTTCCACGCCCCAGTTCATCAAACAAAATCAAACTCCGGTCCGAAATATTATTCAGAATGCTTGCGGCCTCATTCATCTCCACCATAAATGTGGATTCGCCTAATGATATGTTATCGGAGGCACCAACCCGTGTAAAGATTTTGTCCACAACGCCAATCTTAGCACTTTGAACGGGTACAAAAGCACCAACCTGGGCCATGAGTACAATCAGGGCTGTCTGACGCAACAAAGCTGACTTACCGGCCATATTAGGACCGGTAATGATGATGATCTGTTGTGAATCGCTGTCTAGCAGCACGTTATTCGAGATGTACTCCTCTCCTAACGGCAGCTGAGTTTCTATTACCGGATGGCGTCCTTCCACAATATCAATAACAGCTGAATCATTGACCTCTGGTCGCACATATTTATTTTCTTTGGCCACTCTTGCAAACGACAGAAGACAGTCCAGTTTGGCTATCAGGTTAGCGTTCAGCTGAATAGGCGCAACATATTCTACCAGATCATACACCAGCTGGCTGTATAATTTTGCTTCCAATACCTGTATCTTCTCTTCTGCGCCAAGAATTTTGGATTCATACTCCTTCAGCTCTTCGGTGATATAGCGTTCAGCATTCACCAGGGTCTGTTTGCGGATCCACTCTTCCGGAACCTTGTCCTTGTGCGTATTTCTAACTTCGATATAGTAACCAAACACATTATTAAAAGCCACCTTAAGGCTTGGTATTCCTGTCCTTTCTGTTTCCCGCTGCTGAAGTTTCACCAGGTAATCCTTGCCGGAATAAGCCAGATCACGCAGATTATCCAATTCCTCATTCACACCTGATTTTATAACATTTCCTTTCTGAATCAGGGATGGTGGATCGTCATTAATTTCTTTTCTTATCCTTTCACGAATAGTATCACAAGGATTGAGCTGTTCTGCCAACCTCTGTAATCCTTCATGATTCGTAGCAGCACAGGCTTCTTTAACTGGTATTACAGCATCCAGCGCTACGCGCAGCTGAACCACTTCGCGTGGAGTTATACGCGAAACAGAAGCTTTGGAAATAATACGTTCCAGATCACCAATCAGATTGATTTTTTCTTCCAGCAACATTTTAAAATCCGGCGTCTTAAAGAAATGATCCACAATATCGTGCCGCTCCGAAATAGCTTTAATGTCTTTCAACGGAAAAGCAACCCACCTTTTTAGTAATCTGGAGCCCATAGGTGAAATGGTTTTATCCATTACATCAACCAAAGCAGCTCCGCCTTCATTGATAGGATGAAACAACTCCAGATTCCGAATTGTAAACCGGTCAAGCCATACAAAGCGTTCCTCCTCAATTCGTGAAACGGCCGTAATATGTCCCAGTTGCTGATGATGTGTAATATCAAGATAATGGAGAATTGCACCGGCTGCCGTGATCCCGGCTTTCAGCTGCTCAACTCCATACCCTTTTAGGTTTTTTGTTTTAAAATGCTTAATGAGCCTGTCATACGAAGAGCTATATTCAAACACCCAGTCCTCCAGTTCATAGGTAAACAATTTTGAACCAAAAGCCTCCCTGAATTGCTGTTTTTTATTGCGTTCAAACAGTACTTCTTTAGGTGCAAAGCTATTGATGAGTTTATCGATGTATTCTACCGAACCCTCAGCCAGTAAAAACTCACCGGTTGAAATATCCAGAAAAGAAATACCGGCTTTGTTTTTCTCAATATGAACACTGGCCAGAAAATTATTTTCCTTATGATTAAGGATATTATCATTGATTGAAACTCCCGGAGTCACCAACTCTGTGATACCGCGTTTAACAATGTTCTTGGTGGTTTTCGGATCTTCCAGTTGCTCGCAGACCGCCACACGCAAACCGGCCCTGACTAATTTAGGCAGATATGTATCCAACGCATGATGAGGGAATCCGGCCAGCTCCACATACGAAGCGGATCCGTTTGCTCTTCGGGTCAATGTAATACCAAGAACCTGGGAGGTTTTTATGGCATCATCAGAAAAAGTTTCGTAAAAGTCTCCCACCCTAAACAACAGTATCGCATCAGGATGTTTATCCTTAATCTGGTAATACTGCTTCATGAGGGGTGTTTCAACTGCTTTTCTTCCTTGCGCCATAGTGTAATGTTCTGAATATGCAAATATAAAACATCACAGCGGTGAAGCCGAAAAGCCTGTAAAAAGTTTTAAACAAATATTTAAAATTCTGTACTCTTGGTTTTATTCCATTAAATTTGCAGGAATCATAAAAAATTGGTCATGCAAAAAACACTTTTACTAACTGGTATAGCGCTGATTATGGGCGGATTAATTCCGGTTCAAAGCAGCCTTAATGCATTTCTTGGTCAGCAGCTCAAAAGTCCGCTTCAGGCAACCTTCATAAACTTTGCAGCCGGTCTGCTCCTGTCCGTATTCCTGTTATTATTTGTGTTCAGAGTAACCATCCCTTCCATGACTGTACTTAAGGAAATTCCCTGGTATTACTACTTTGGAGGATTCATAGGCGTAAGTTTTGTAACCATGGTGGTTATGCTTACCCCAAAAATAGGTATCACCAATGTGTTAGCCGGAGCACTGGTAGGACAGCTGATTATATCTGCTATAATGGATCATTTTGGTTTACTGAACCTGAATGTGCATCCCATAACATGGAACCGTGTTTTTGGCATTATCTTTTTAATTGTCGGTATTATTTTAACTCAGAAGTAGTATGAAGACCAGACGCTTATCCATCCTGTTGCTAATCATTATAGCAGGTGCATTTCTTGTTATAAATTTCAATAAAGGGGAGTACATTCGTAACCAGGGGCTAATACATGGTACAATTTATCATTTTATTTATAACAGTCCCGATAAAAAGGATTTGCAGTCCATTCTTGAGCAGGAAATGCACCAGTTCGATAATTCCCTTTCCACTTTCGTTCCTTCATCTACAATATCTAAGATCAATAGCAATACCGATATGTCAACCGATTCGTTGTTTGAAGTTTTATACAAGCGTTCTGTTGAGATTTCGGATCAAACCGACGGCGCATTTGATATGACTGTAGCTCCGCTGGTGAACGAATGGGGTTTTGGATATGAAACATCTGGCGACAGTACCGTGAGCAAACAAATCATCGATTCTTTGCTTCAGTTTACCGGTTATGAAATGGTTCATCTTGTGGATCACAAAATAACTAAGGATGACCCCAGAATAAAACTCGATGCCAGTGCTATAGCCAAAGGTTTTTCGGTAGATATGGTTGCAAATCTTCTGGAAAAATATGGTGTGAAGGATTACATGGTGGAAATTGGGGGAGAAATACGGGTAAAGGGTAAAAATCCGAAAGGGCATAAATGGGTCATTGGCATCGATAAACCGATTGATGATCCCACTGTTTCGCATGAAGAATTGTTACAAACCATTGATATAACCAATAAAGCCATTGCCACATCAGGTAATTACCGGAACTTTTACGTAAAAGATGGCGTAAAATACAGCCATACCATCGATCCTGCCACAGGGTATCCGGTTCATCATAACCTGTTAAGTGCCACCGTAATTGCAGATGATTGTATGACTGCCGATGCATTTGCCACGGCCTGCATGGTTTCAGGTGTAGAAAAAAGTCTGACCTTTGCAAAAATGAACAAAAACCTGGATATATTCCTTATATACAGTGATGAAAACGGAGATCTTAAAACAGCCTCCAGCAATAATTTTGATGCATATTTGTCAAAGGAATGAATCCTGAAGAACTCATAAAAAAATATTACGCAGAGAATCCTGACGCTTTTGACAAACTAATGGTACACAGCACCATGGTTAAGAATAAAGCGCTGAAAGTAGTAGACGATCATCCTGAATTAATGGCAGACAGGGAATTTGTGGAATCAGCCGCTATGCTGCATGATATTGGGATTATCTTCACCAATGCACCTTCCATTGGATGCCACGGCAGCTGGCCGTATATAGCACACGGACACCTTGGAGCAGAGCTGTTGCGCAAGGAGGGTTATCCGTTTCATGCCAGGGTATGCGAAAGACATACCGGAACAGGCCTCACCCGCGAAGAAGTGGTCAACCAGAACCTTCCCATTCCCCCGTCGCGGTATGTACCTGAAACCATCGAGGAACTCATCATATGCTATGCTGATAAATTTTATTCCAAGGGAGACCTGACATATGAACATTCCGTAGATGAAGTGCTTCAAAATCTAAGCCGGTACGGAGAAGATAAGAAAGAAACGTTTCTAAAGTGGCATGAAATGTTTAAGTAGTAACTATTTTGAATGATGGATTAATATTATATTAAACAGCGATTAACACCACTATATCTATTTTATAAAATTACTCAGTTAAACCTATAAAGTTTATCAAATTTAATTTAGGTATTATCTTGAATAAATAGAACATAATTTATTCATTTATAAAGGTAGCCAATCTCCATTGAAATATATTTTATATTTTTATATACATTTTGCAAACCTTAAGCATAGAATTTGTAAATCAGTTTAAACAGTTGTAATAATTTAGATTATTTATTTTTACGATTATGGACAATAGAGCAGTTAGTAAAATCAATAAAGAACAGCCATTATTATTTGACTTTATTGATGAAACGGAAGATGAATCAATTGATTTTAGATACATAATAACAAGTTATGGCGCTGATTACCCTATTGACAGTTTAATGAAAAGAATTGAAGAAAAGGTTATTTTTGTGCCTCCCTTCCAAAGAAATTTTGTTTGGAATATCAATGAAGCTTCCAAATTTGTAGAATCTCTTATTTTAGGGCTCCCCGTTCCTGGAATTTTCCTTTCAAAAGAAAAAGAAACAAATAAACTTCTAATTGTTGATGGACAACAAAGATTATTGACACTGTATCAATTTTACCAAGGTTTTTTTGATAAAGTGCCATTTAGATTACAAAATGTTCAGGAAGACTTAGTAGGTAGAACATACAGAACATTAAAGCCTTCAGACAGAATTAGACTTGATGATTCTATACTACACGCGACTATTGTAAGACAAGATGAACCTGATGATAATGATAGTAGTATATATCAAATTTTCGAAAGACTTAACTCAGGAGGAAGAGCACTTAAACCTCAAGAAATTAGAGCATGCATCTATTATGGGGAATTTAATGAACTTCTAAATGAATTAACAAAACATCCCACATGGAGAAATATATTTGGTAAAGTTCCTGACTTTAGACTCAAGGAACAGGAATTAATATTACGCTTCTTCTCACTGCTTTACTATAGAGATGAATATGAAAAACCATTAAAGGGTTTCTTAAATAAAGTTATGAATAGAAATAGAAATTGTAATGAATATTCAAAAAAAGAATTACGTGCAATATTTGAAAGAACATTTGATTTTATTCATCATGCAATTAAAGCTAAACCTTTTAGAATTAAAAGAAATTTAAACCTCGGCGCATTTGATGCAATTTCAACAGGTATTGCTACACGATTAATGACTGGAGATATTGAAGATATAAAAGGTTTTGAAAAAGCATACAATAATCTTATTCATGATGAAGGTTTTATTCATATAGTTCAAGGTGGCACATCTGATGAAAAAAATATAAGAGATAGAGTTCAAATGGCAATTAATGCATTTGTTAAAGTTAGGTAATGAGTTTACAAAGACTTAATCTAATTGAAAAAAATCTGGATAATTTATTTGATGAAATATCCAAATTAGATGAGGGAGACGTAAATAAAGCTCATTTATCTAGATATTTATGCATTAGAACGTCTGGTTATCTCGAAACTGTTATTCGTAGTTTAATTCTAAATTTTTGCGAAGGTACATCTCCTCAACAAATTGAAAATTATCTAACCCAAAAAACAAAATATATAACTAATTTAGAATATAAAAAGATTTTAAGACTACTTGGGGAATTTAGCAAAGATTGGAAAGAAACTTTCGAATCAAATATTACTGATATTCAGAAATCTTCATTAAACTCAGTTGTTTCCAACAGAAATAGTATTGCTCATGGTAATACTGATAGTATTACATTCAGAAATATGAAGGAATATTACTTACACATAAAAGATGTTGTGCTATTGTTAAAAAATACTATAAAAAAATAGCTAACAACAATAATCTCATAATTAACGAAAAAACAATACCAAAAACATTTAAATGGGCAATCATCGGGACAGGGCGTATTGCTAATGAAATGGCGCACGACCTGCTGCTTTAAAAAATATTGAACTGACATGCGTTCACCCTTTTGACTTTTCAGTCATGAAGGACCATGTTACTTTATAATTTCACTATATAATGTTGAAGTATTTGCCCAAAGCTAACTTTACTTTTCCTGTGTATTAAGTTTTATCCAACCCGGATAAAAATGACATATTTAACAATTGTTTGTCATATTTTTTTGTACATTTATATGTCCACCACCTTGTAACTACTTGATTTTAAATACACAAAATAGCTTGTAGTGTATATGCATTTTATGTGAAGTATAAGCAATAAGATGTGAATATGCACAACAAATCAAATAAAAACCGCTTTATGAAAACTTATTTACTCTCTATTATTTTTATTCTTAGTGTAACCGTTTCTATTGCCCAGGATCACAGAGTAATTTTCAGCGCTGTGGGCGATTACAATTCAATTGATTCTATACGTGTAGAAAACATTACCCAGGGAACTTCCGTAAAAATGGGCGGAACCGATACACTTTTATTAATAAGGAGCTATACCCCACTGCAGATTCCCATAAAGTCAGATAATAATATCGCAATATATCCTAATCCTGTTTCAGATAAGTGTAATATCGAATTTACTCTTACTTCCACAGAATCCGTAAAAATCCGTCTGTTTGATAGTTCGGGAAAACTAATTGTTCAAAACAATTGTTCACTGTCAAAAGGAGATCAACGTTTACGAATTGAAAATTTAGACAAAGGAATATATTTCTTAAGTATTAATTCCAGAACATACTACAGTTCCGGTAAAATTATAAGTTATAGTGGAAATGGCCATGCCACTCCTGAAATAAGTATTAAGTCGGGTGGTTTTAATGCTGAATTTATTCATAAGAAAAGTATTAAAGAATCGGGTCTGGTATACCTTCCTTATATTTTTAATGATAATATTATTGCTACAGCGATGTGGACTAATGAAATAACAACCATTCCTTTTAGCAACGTCATACCTTTGAATTTTACGTGTGATACGGTATTGGATAAAGATTTTGAGGTCAATATTGAATTTACAGAATGCATTGACGCTATGGGAAAAAGTTATCCTACAATTGAACTTGGGAACCAGGTATGGATGGCTGAAAATTTTAAAAGTAAATTACAACTTGGTAGCTGGAGCTATGAGGATGATGAAAATAATGCTGAGCTTTATGGACGATTATATGATTGGAAAGCAGCAAAGCAAAATGCACCTGAAGGATGGCATCTGCCCTCCTTTGATGAATGGGTTCAACTTTACGGATATTTAAATTCGGGAAGTTACCAAACCAATGATACAACAATTAGCGGATTAAAATCTGTTTCCCATTGGGAAGATACCGATGAAGGCCAGACTGGTAATGGGACAAACACCAGCGGAATGTCTCTTTTGCCTGGTGGCTATAGAAATGCAAGTGGCTATGACGGATTAGGCCTGACAGGAAATTACTGGACTTCAACAACCTATGAGGCTGATACAAGTTATTCACAGGTCTGGAGGCTTTTTAGATGGAATACGTCAATTGGGATGGGTTATATGACAAAGGCAGACATGAGTCTTTCAGTCAGGTATATCAAAGACTATGCTCCGGAAATAGTAACTATGGCTGCCTCTGACATCAGTTCAACAGAGGCAACAATGAACGGCGTCATAAAAAATGATGGAGGAAATGCAGTAACCGAATGCGGTTTTTACTGGAGCAAAGTGAACCAGGTTCCGGATTCTGACGATAGCGTTTCCTTATGCACAACTCCATCGGATACGTTTGAAATAAAACTCGAAAATCTGGAACCGGATTCCAGATACTTTTATCGGGCATTTGCAACGAACAATTTAGGAACATCCAAAGGTGAAGTGCAGTTTATCACAACAGATCAGGATACCAATAAAATTGAATACGGCAGTTTTACAGATAGCAGAGACGGAACCACATATAAGACCATAAAAATCGGAGACCAAACATGGATGGCAGAAAATCTTGCATATATGCCATTTGTTAATCCTGCAGACAGCGTATCAACAGATGTACCCTTTTACTTTGTATCCGGATATAATGGAAACAACATTAATGAAGCTAAATCCACCTATAATTATGCCACCTATGGCGTCCTGTACAATTGGGTAGCTGCAACTACAGCCTCTCCGAATGGCTGGCATCTGCCATCTTTTGACGAATGGGAAGCTTTAACTGATTATATCAAAGACAATCCTGAATTATTTAACAATTGTACCGTTACATCTTCGCTGGCAGCTACTTCAAACTGGACCTACTCACCCAATACAGGCGCGGCGGGTAACGACTTGCAAAACAATAATAGTTCCGGTTTCTCTGCTCTACCCGGAGGAATGTGTCAGGCTACGATAGGACAGTTTCCGCATATTGAAACAAATGGGTACTGGTGGTTATCAACTGAAAAAGCAAATGTTTATGGTATGTTTACAATGGCATATTGTTTTAACCTGAGTTATAATATGGGATACTATTTTGATTCATACCATAAATCAGATGGATTTAGTGTCAGATGCATAAAGGACTAATTATGATAGTTTACATTCGGATAACGAGTTCAAATTAATCAGGAAAATAAGCTCCATTAATCAGATATGTTAGCTAAATTTAATGCTCGATAAAATTATAATTTCATACGATGGCAAAAACATTTAAATGGGCAATTATCGGGACAGGGCGTATTGCCAACGAAATGGCTCACGACCTTCAGCTTCTGAAAAATGTGGAAATAACAGCAGTTTTGTCACGCACTCAGGAGAATGCCGAAAAGTTTGCAAAAAAATACAGTATCCCGAATATTTTTTTCAACCGGGATGAATTTGCAGCATTTACCGATGTGGATGTGGTATATGTTGCTTCGCCACACAATGCACACTATGTCGATACCATGCTATGTCTGGAGAGCGGTAAAAACGTGTTGTGTGAAAAAGCAATGGCTGTGAATGCCAGGGAAGCAGCAGCCATGATTAACAAAGCCGGAGAAAAGCAATTGTTTTTAATGGAAGCCATGTGGATGGCATTTTTCCCGGCTATTCAAAAGGCTCAGACGCTTATTCAAAAAGGTAAGATTGGTGAAGTTCGCCAGATTGATGCCAATTTCTTCTTTTATAAAACCGACGATCCCAAACACCGCTTACTGAATCCTGATCTGGCCGGGGGAGCCATGCTGGATATCGGAATTTATGTGCTCTATTTTGCAATCCTGATGATGAATGAATTACCGGTCAGCAGTTCTTCTGTGGCATATCTTGGAAAAACCGGTGTGGATGAATCTTCATCATACCTGTTACGGTTTAAAAAAGGAACTGTTGCTACACTGGCCTCCAGTGTTATGGTTGAGGCCGAACGTAATGCCGCCGTTTACGGAACAGCTGGAAAAATTCAGGTTCCTTTATTCTGGAATCCTGATAAATTTTATTGCATTAAAAACGGCAAAAAGAAAACCTATAAATACAAACGTCAAGGCAATGGTTTTACGTTTGAAGCCGAACATGTGATGGATTGTATTAAAAAAGGAAAGATAGAAAGTAACGTTATAACCCATGAGCATTCCTTAAAACTAGCCGAACTTATGGACAGCTTCCGAAGAGAATGGGGACTGAAATATCCGTTTGAGGCATAAAGGACCATAACTTACGAATCAGGTTTAACGAAAATATCTTTTTTACTTTTTACCTTTAACTTGGTACCTGGTACTCACCAGCCACCATTCTTACTAAAACTGAATTATTTTTAAAAAAGATATTTTTATTGTCACCATACCTAATTATATTTTATCTTTACAAATTGTAATCTGCATATGGCATTTTAGATATAAAACTTAACAAAATGCTTAACATGTGATAATTAGATGGCAAAGCAGGGAAGCGATAATTGCAGATTGCAGGGTTGATGAACGGAATCAACCACCGGACAAGCTAAAAAAAAGAAGAATATAATGGAAAAACGATGGAATTTGCGAACTCCATCAGATGAAGAACTAAAATTTATTAACGATTTATCCAAACAATTAAACATCAATCATGTATTAGCACAATTACTGGTACAACGTGGAATCAGATCATTTGAAGAGGCAAAGGATTTTTTCAGGCCGCAGCTTGAAAATCTTCACGACCCTTTTCTGATGAATGACATGAGAGCAGCAGTAGACCGTTTAAATACGGCTCTGGGGCACAAGGAAAGAATTCTGGTTTACGGAGATTATGATGTTGACGGAACTTCATCTGTGGCGTTGATTTATTCATTTTTAAGGCATTACACGTCCGCACTCGATTACTACATTCCTGACCGCTACACCGAAGGTTACGGTATTTCCTACGAAGGCATTGATTACGCAAAAGAAACCGGTGCAACGCTGATAGTTGCGCTTGACTGTGGCATTAAAGCCATTGATAAGGTTGCTTATGCCAAAGAAAAGGGTATCGATTTTATCATTTGTGATCACCATACACCCGACGAAATTTTACCGGATGCTGTGGCTGTACTCGACCCCAAAAGGCCCGACAGCACCTACCCTTTCAAACACCTTTCCGGCTGTGGCGTGGGTTATAAGCTGATTCAGGCTTTTGCACTTGATAACCATATCAATTGCAAGGAAGTAAGGCGTTACCTCGATCTTGTGGTCGTAAGTATTGCTTCGGATATTGTACCAATAACCGGCGAAAACAGGATACTCGCGTATTGGGGTCTGAGAAAACTCAACAGCAATCCACGCATTGGGCTGAAAACCATTATTGACATTTCGGGTCTTGACCGTAAAGAGATTACCATCAGCGATATCGTGTTTAAAATTGGTCCCCGGATCAATGCTTCCGGCAGGATGTACAGCGGTAAAGAAGCTGTGGAACTGATGGTTGCAACCGATCTGGAAGAGGCTCGCGCCAAATGTCTGGAACTGAATGAATACAATCAGGAACGGAAAGATCTGGATAAAGGCATTACAGAAGAAGCACTCCAACACATTGAGGATAATGATAATTTGCAGGAAAAAAAATCCACAGTCCTCTATAATCCCGAATGGCACAAAGGCATTATCGGAATTGTGGCCTCAAGGCTGATAGAAAAATACTACAGACCTACCATTATTCTGACTAAATCGAACAATAAAATAACTGGTTCTGCACGATCTGTAGCAGGATTCAATATCTATAACGCCATTGAACATTGCAAGGACCTTCTGGAGAATTTTGGTGGTCATAAATTTGCCGCCGGTCTGACCATGAAGGAAGAGAACCTTGAAGAATTTAAAAGACGTTTTGAGGAATTTGTAGCTTCGAAAATTCAACCGGTTCAAACCATTCCTCAGATAGATATTGATGCGCGCCTGAACTTTTCGAGCATTACACCAAAGTTTTTCAGGATTTTGTCGCAGTTTGCACCTTTTGGACCGGAAAATATGAAACCCGTGTTTATTACAGAGAATGTGCGGGATTCAGGTGGCACGCGGTTGGTTGGTAAAGATGCTGATCATCTGAAGGTTGAACTTGCCGATCCGGAAGATGGCATTGTTTTGGGCGGCATTGGATTTTCAATGAGCCAGTTCAACGATCATCTCAAAAAATCGCGTCCCGTGGATATTTGTTATACCATAGAAGAAAATTCCTTTAACGGGAATCGCTATATCCAGCTGATGATAAAGGATATCAAAGAGAAGTAGCAGTATTGGAACTGAAAGAGATCATCGGGTTTTACGATTCACTCCCCTTCCATTTTGAATCCGGGAGCGGACAGACACACCTTTTAAAAGGGCTTTCGGGCTCAGCTCAGGCTTTAATGGTGGCCAGAATGTTTTCTGAACACAAAGGTCAGCACGTTATTTTTATCGAAGACAAGGAAGAGGCAGCCTATTTTTATAATGATCTTACAGCATTACTTACTGATAAATCCGTATTCTTTTTCCCATCATCTTACAAACGATCCATTCGTTACGGTCAGACCGAAGCTGCTGATATTATTCTGAGAACCGAAGCACTGAAAGCGCTTCACTCCCGTCGTCAGGCACTCGTGGTAACCTATCCCGAGGCGGTTATTGAAACTGTAATCCGGCCGGATGAGCTGGAAGAAAAAACTCTGGAACTGCATAAAGGCGAACAGGTTGATAAGACCTTCATCCAGCAGTTACTTGACGAACTGCAATTTGAACGGGTTGACTTTGTATATGAACCCGGACAATATGCCGTACGGGGTGGGATTATCGATATTTTTTCGTTTGCACATGAAAACCCGTATCGTATTGACTTCTGGGGAAACGAGGTAGACAGTATCCGAACCTTTGATACTGAGACACAACTTTCCATAGCCGTATGCGAAGAACTGACCATAGTACCGGATATTCGCAGCGGATTGTCCCAACAAAAGAAAATAACGCTGCTTGATTTTATCAAACAAAAAACCACGCTTTGGTTTAATCAGGTTGATGTATTCTGTCAGAGGCTCGAAGAAATAAGGACTTCTGTGAAAGAAGCCAGGGATGCAGCCGAAGGCGCTATGGAAAATGTGATAGATACCGGAAGCTTTAAAACATCTCTTGGTGGTTTCGATCTGTTTATTTTAGGCAACACGCCTTATGGAAAGGATAATATTCAGGTAGAGGGCAATTTTACACCTCAGCCCTTTTTTCACAAAAACTTTGATCTGCTGTTTGATGATCTGAAACAAAAGAAGAATGACGGTTATAAAATCTTTATTCTGAGCAACAGTGACAAGCAGATCGAACGCCTGCGGGCTATTTTTGAGGATCAGGAAAAAAATATTGAGTTTGAAGCCATAAAGCCGACGGTTCACCAGGGATTTATAGACAATGATCATAAACTTTGCTTTTATACGGATCACCAGATCTTTGACCGCTACCACAAATTCAAGCTCAAATCGGACAGGCTACGCACCAATAAAGCCAGTCTGACACTGAAGGAAATTAACCAGCTGAATCCCGGTGATTATGTTGTGCATACCGATCATGGTATCGGCCGTTTTGATGGTCTGACCCGAACGGAAATCAACGGGAAGATGCAGGAGGTCATTAAGATCAGCTATCGCGACAGTGATGTTCTTTTTGTAAGCATTCATTCCCTGCACCGTATTTCGAAGTACAAAAGTAAAGATGCCACACAACCATCCGTTAATAAACTGGGAACCGGTGCATGGCAGCGACTGAAACAAAAAACCAAGTCGAGAGTAAAAGACATTGCCCGTGACCTGATTAAATTGTACGCCAAACGGCGCGAGGAAAGTGGTTTTGCTTTTAGTCCCGATTCGTTCATGCAAAACGAGCTGGAAGCATCATTCATCTACGAAGACACACCGGATCAGTTAAAATCAACACAGGCCATAAAAAGCGATATGGAACAGGCCATTCCAATGGACCGGCTTGTTTGCGGTGATGTGGGATTTGGGAAGACTGAAGTTGCCATACGTGCTGCATTTAAGGCTGCGACAGACAGTAAACAGGTAGCCGTTTTAGTACCGACAACCATACTTGCTTTTCAGCATTACAATACCTTCAAAGAGCGACTGAAGGAATTTCCGGTCCGGGTAGAATATATTTCCAGGTTCAGGACAACGGCAGAGATCAAAAAAATACTGAAAGATACCAGCGAAGGGAAAGTAGATATTCTGATTGGCACACACAGGTTGACCAGTAAAGATGTGCAGTTTAAAGATCTGGGGCTGCTGATTATTGACGAGGAGCAAAAATTCGGGGTCTCCATAAAAGAAAAGCTGAAACAGATGCGTGTGAACGTGGATACACTTACGCTTACAGCCACCCCAATCCCGCGTACGCTACAGTTTTCATTAATGGGCGCCCGGGATTTGTCCATTATCAATACGCCACCCCCCAACCGCTTTCCTATCCTAACGGAAGTTCACACTTTTAACGAAGATATTATTCGCGAAGCAATCACTTATGAACTGGATCGCGATGGCCAGGTATTCTTTATTCATAACCGCATTCAGAACATCAAGGAAGTTGAAATGATGATCCGGAGAGCTGTACCCGATGCACGGACCATTATCGGTCACGGACAGATGGATGGAAAACAACTGGAAAGGGTGATGCTTGATTTTATTGCCGGTGAATATGATGTACTTATTGCTACCACCATCATTGAATCCGGGCTGGATATTCCGAATGCCAATACCATCATCATCAACGATGCTCAGAACTACGGTCTCAGTGATCTGCATCAGTTGCGGGGACGCGTGGGACGTGCCAATAAAAAAGCTTTTGCCTATATTCTGGCTCCACCGGTAACAACTCTGCCACAGGAAGCAAGACGCAGACTGGAAGCCATAGAAAACTTTTCTGAGCTGGGAAGTGGGTTTCAAATTGCTTTACAGGATCTGGATATTCGCGGTGCAGGAAACCTGTTGGGTGCAGAACAAAGTGGATTTATTGAAAATATTGGTCTGGAGACCTACCATAAAATTCTGAATGAGGCCATCAGGGAACTGGCAACGGAAGAATTCAGCGACCTGTTTGCCAACCGGCAGACAGAGCAGTTTACAAGTGGATTCTTTACAGATTGCCAGGTGGAAACGGACATGGCCTTACAGTTCCCAACAGAATACATCGACAATACCGCGGAACGTATCAGCCTGTACCGCCGGCTGGATAACATCAATACCGAAGAGGAACTGGGTAAATTTGAAAAGGAAGTGGAAGACCGCTTTGGAAAATTCCCTGAGGAAGTATTACAACTCATCAATGTAGTACGTTTGCGCTGGATGGCTCAGAAGCTGGGCATAGAAAAACTGGTGTTACGAACCGGCAAGATGCTGGCCTATTTTATTCCTGATCAGGAAGATCCGTACTACAAAAGTGATGCATTCACCGGTTTACTGAAATATCTGCAGGCCCATCCAAAATCCTGTAAAATGAAGGAAAAGAATGAGCGTCTTTCATTGGTATTCCCTGAAGTAAAAAGCGTTGATACGGCTTTGAAAGTTCTTTCGCCAATTATACAATCAATGAATAATTAATAGTGTACAATGAATAATTTTGGGTTGTTGAATTTTGTTCCCGCAGATGGCGCGGATTCACGCAGATAAACAGCTCCGTAGGAGCGACAGAATGGTAGAACACTGTCATAAATGATGTCTATCTGGCCGCGCAATACAAAAGAATTTCCATACTTAGTTCTTGTCGGCTGTTGCACTTCGAAAATAGTGATGATAAATATAAATGCTCCTGTCGGGACCTACGGCCCTCTGATTCAAATATATCAATTGTATTCTACCATACTTTCGCCTCTACGAGGCTTGTTTAATATAAAGATTACAGGTTCCCGGTTACTGAGTGTTCCGGTATCAAACCGGAATGTATCGAAGTAACGATTCACGGCTTACGATTTAAAAAGATTCTCTCTGATTGAAGCATTTACAGCTCCGTAGGAGCGTCAGTATGGTAGAAGATTGAAGAAGAATTATAAACAGGCCGCGCATAATAATAACATTTCCGAAACAGCTCTTGTCGGCCTATCTGATGATGGAAAATGTAGTCTAAAATTTTCTCGCTGATTAGAGCAGATTAAGCCGCAGATTCACGCAGTCCCGATAGTTATCGGGATAACTCCGAAGGAGTGTCAGTATGGTAGAAAAATGTATGTGAAATGTAAATCATGGCCGCGCTGAATAATAGAATTTCCTGAAGCTGCTCTTGTCGGCCGTATCTGATGATCCAGTAAGATGGGAAAACTAATATTAAATTTCTGGCTGATTTACGCGGATGATAGCGCTGATTCCCGCAGAGAACTTCAAATCGTTATTCGGAAATCGTACCTGGTCTCCTGGAACAGGTAATTCCACATTCGTAATTCGTAATTAATTGAGTAACGGTAGTTTTGTGCCTTCGTTCAATGTCAGCTGAAGGTAAAAATCGATATCGCTGTCCAGCTGATCCAGTACAAACCGTTTTTCATCCGGATCCTTGATTTCATCTTCCAACTGGTAAAAGGTCAGCAGGTTCTTGTAATCGAGTAACATGTTGATTTTGTCGTTGATGTTTTCTGGTCTCATGATCACTTGTTTTAAATAGGTCTTTCTTTTACACCATCAAATTTATAACCCAATCTCCAAAACATGATTGTAAATAAATGAAGTTTTAATGACATTAACATTACATAACAGATGACCCAAAATATGGCGGGATGACAACAATCTTTGACATATTAGCTAATATTTCGTAACTTTCTGATTGTCAACCTCAATATCTCACATCATGCAAAAAATACTTTTGTTAATATTTACCTCTGTCCTGTTTATCAGTTGCAAGGAAGCAGAAGAATCATTCAACTATATCCAGGTTACTGTAACAGGAACGGTAACATTGGTTCAAAAAGAAGATAACGTGTATAAAATGGATGAGCCTTATGCTGGAGAACCTGTGAATATGTCTTTGATTAAGGCCGGAGGAGAACGGTTTCAGGAAACCGGGTCAACAGGAAGTGAAGGAGAAACTTCCATAACAACCGTTTTTAATCTTTACAAAGAGCAACCCATTGAATTTATCGCAGTACCGGTCAATTATCCGGAACTTGCTAAATCAGGCACATTAACATGGGAACAGGCTGATAAATTGGCTTATGACAGCGGACAGCCATCAAAATTAAGAACATTAAGCCACGAGATCTGGGTTATAGTGGGGATACCGTAAAATAAAGTTCCAACATATTGATGTTTAAATTATATTCCAAAAAAATTGAAAGCTGCAAGGTTTAATATCACATATTGGTGTCGACAAAATAATTTTTAAAAGCCTGATTAATTATTCTTTTATATACAAATCTGTCCAAAACAATTTGAATATTCAGGTTGAATATTATTACAACCGGTACAATACCTAAAAAAACGAATGTATCAGTCCTTGATATCAGGATTAAAAATAACATCAGAACAAACAATATTGGCATGAAAGTCATAATCACACGATACCATGGCGAAAGCTGGACTTTTCCTTTTATCGTTATTATCTTATTTTGACACGTAATATCACCCTCAAAATTCGTCAGAAAAATTGATAAATACCTGCGATAAGTGAATGCATCCATTAAACTGATCCAGTTTTTTTTAAGGTATATGCTATCTTCAGTCAGTACAACCCTGTAATTTGGTTGCTCTTTGGCAAAAGATTCAATATTCCTTTTAAACAGACTAAAATCGCCTTCTTTATGTATATCGAACCTGGTAACTTTTTCCAACATTTTCAGGTAATTTAATTTTATTCACACTGTCTAAAATTATGTAATTCAGATGTTATATGCAATATTGTTATGCCGTTAAATTAAAATTCCTCGTCCCTCCGCTGGCTTCGGGACACTCCCTTTTAAAAAAGGGAGACATCTCGTAATTCCACTTTCCAGTGCGATCTGAAATTTTACGCAAACGATCAATAATTCGTAATTTCATCTTGTGTCTTAAATCTTAGGTCTTATATCTAAAAAAAAGTATTTTTATAAAAAACAAATTATTGGAAAATCTCACCATCTATAAAGCTTCTGCGGGTTCCGGTAAAACATACCGCTTGGTTCGCGAATACATCTTATTGTTGTTCAAAAACCGGTATAACTTCAGGCACATTCTGGCGGTAACCTTTACCAATAAGGCCACAGCAGAAATGAAAAGCAAGGTGGTGAATGAACTGTTCCTGCTATCAAAACCAGATTCAGAAAACCGGAAAAGCGAACACCGGCAGGCACTCAAAGAGGCCTTCCCTTTTATGAGTGATGCCGAAATAATGAAAACCGCCGGAAATATTCTGAGCCTGATCCTGAATAATTATTCGCACTTTTTCATTTCCACCATCGATAAGTTTTTTCAGTACGTTATTAAATCTTTCTCAAAGGAACTGGGAATTTTTAATAACTATAACCTGCAGCTGGACAACAAGGCTATTCTGACCGAAGCCGTGGAACAACTCTTTATGAACCTGGAAGAATCGGAACAGTCCGAACTTCTGAACTGGCTGACCACCTATGCAGAGAGCCGTGTGGAAGAAGGTGAAAAATACGATATAACCGGAGATATCATACGACTGGGGAATGAACTGTTTAAAGAAGGTTTCAAAACAGAAAAACAAAATCTTTTTGATGCGCTGAAAGATAAGCAAACCATGCTTTCCATATCAAAAGATCTGAAAAAACGGATCAGGTTGCTTGAAAATGAGTTTGTTGGGTTTGGTGAAAAGGGTCTGGGAATGATCGAGAATTTCGGTCTTGAAATTACCGATTTTAAATATGGAAAGTCCGGTGGAATGAACCTGTTCGCCAAACTCTTCAACCGTAATATTGACGATAAGCTTATAACAAATCGGACTCTGGATATGGCGGAAGATGACAATTCCTGGGTCACCAAAACAAGTGATTACGTCAATAAGGTCTCTACCGCCAGGGATAACGGGTTAAGAACTCTTTTACTGGATTACCTGGCATTTCACGATGAAAACTATGAGACACTGCAGTCTTTAAGAGCCGTATCACGGAACTTTTTTACACTGGGAATTTTTGTTGATCTGCACCAGGCCGTCAAAGCGTATACAGAGGAACACAACCTGCTGCTCCTCTCCGATTCCAATGAAATGATCGATGCAATTATTGGCGACAACGATACACCGTTTATTTACGAAAAAGCCGGAAATACGTTTGGTTATTTTATGATCGATGAGTTTCAGGACACATCGAATATGCAATGGAAAAATTTCAGACCACTCATTAACAACAGTCTGGCTTTCGGACATCCAAACCTGCTGGTGGGCGACGTGAAACAATCCATTTACCGGTGGCGAAATTCTGACTGGCAATTGCTGGCCAACACCATTTACTCGGAGTTTACCCAGGAGCAGATTAACGACGAATACCTGGATAAAAACTGGAGAAGTTCAGAAAATATCGTCCGGTTCAATAACTTTATTTTCGATCATGCTCCCGGAATTTTACAGAAAAATTATAACAGCACATTCCCTTCCGAAAACAAGGTTTGGGAGCATATGATCACCAAAGCATACGAAGGGCATAACCAAAACATAACGCACAATGACGGATATGGCTATGTATATTTTAAAAACTTTGGGAAAAAGGATGAATTTGAAACAGATGACGTTTTTAATCATACCATAAAACTGATAGAAGATGCGCAAAAAAGAGGTTATCAGGCGGGTGATATTGCTGTGTTGGTACGCAAAAACCGTGAAGGTGCTGACCTGATCAAATATCTGCTGAATTATAAACAAAGTACACAGGCAAAACCCGGCATATGTTATGATGTGATCTCATCAGATTCACTGATTCTGGGAGCATCGGAGGTGCTCCGGTTTATTGTTGACATACTCAGATTTGAAACCGAACCGGATAACCTTTTGCTAATCTCAGAAATCAACTATTTCGCTTCCGCACCGGATGCTGTAACAACTGAAAAGTTCAATGCGGAAGAAGGGAATCAGGTTGTGCTTCATACCAAAGTTGCAGAAAAACTCACAGGATTAGATAATCTTTCTTTGAAAGAAAAAACGGATGCCATTATTCGTCGGTTCAACCTGGAAACTGATCCGGAACAGATCATCTTTATTGAGGCATTTCGCGATGTGATGAATGAATTTATCAAGCGGTATGCATCTGATGTGTATGGTTTCCTGAATCACTGGGAAGAGATCCGCATGAAAAGTTCGGTTCAGCCGCCTAAAACAGAAAATGCGATACAGGTACTCACCATTCATAAGGCCAAGGGACTGGAATTCCCTGTCGTGATTATTCCGTTTGCCAGCTGGAAAATGGACATTGACAAAAACACCAATGTGGCCTGGTGTAAGGTTCCTGAATCGCTTGGGCTACCACTTCCTATTGTTCCGGTTCAGCTGACCAGTGCCCTGAAAGATACTGTGTTTAAAGATACGTTAATGGAAGAGCAGCTTCTGACCAATGTGGATAACCTGAACCTTTTGTATGTGGCGCTTACGCGGGCAAAAACCGAGTTATATATTTTGGGTTCCCTGATTAACAGCAACAATGTTACTATACTTTTGGAAACATGCCTTCAAAATGCTCCGGATAACCTTAATATAGTGGCACATGATGAAGGCTACACTGATTTTGGTGAACGCAAACCAAAGAAAAAAACAGCGGAAAAACAGGATCAAACCGAAATCATAAACCTGATGAACTTCGCATCGCACAGTCAGGCCAGCCCTGTTATCCGGCAAAATGCACCACGAGTATTCTCTACTTCAGATACAGACCTGATGGAGAAAGCACATATCGGAACGTTTTTGCACGAAGCTTTCAGACAAGGTAAAAATGTGGACGATATAAAACGAAATATTGAAAAGCAGGCACGTGAAGGTAAAATAACCCTGAATGAAAGCGACAAACTAAAAGAAATTATCACGGATAAATTTAAAAAACCGCTTGTACAAAACTGGTTTTCCAATGATAATACCGTTTTAAACGAGATATCCATCTGTCAGGGTGAACGGGAATGGCGCCCCGATAAAGTAATCCTGAAAGACAAAGTGGTACAGGTGATCGATTACAAGTTTGGTGAAATTGATAATCCCAAATATCACCGGCAGGTAGCTTCCTATAAAAGTCTGCTCAACCGTATGGGCTACGCAGATGTAAAAGGGTATTTATGGTATGTGGCAATGGATAAGATAGTGGAAGTATAAAAGTTACAAGTTATAAGTTATAAGTTGCAAGTGATAAGTTGTAAGTGATTTGTTGTAGAATAAAAGTTGGGCGTAGTCTCCCGGCTAAGTCCAGGGAACTAAGAATTTATAGTATTTGAAATTATATCTGCGATAATCAGCGATTTCATCAGCGAATATCTGCGAGAAATAAAACATTAGGTTTTCACTTAATATTTGCCTTATCTGCACGTAAAAAAAGGCGTAGCAAAAAATGCCACGCCTGATCAATATAATAAACTCAGCTAGTCTTCCAGTAAATGAACTACCAGGCCTGAACGCAGTTTAGGTTCAAACCACGTTGTTTTGGGCGGCATAATATTTCCTGAATCTGCAATGTCGATCAACTGTTTCATGGAAACCGCATACAACGCAAAAGCCACTTCCATCTCTCCTGAGTTCACGCGTTTTTCCAGTTCTCCCAGACCACGGATTCCACCCACGAAATCCACCCGCTTGCTGGTCCTCAGATCATCAATTCCAAGAACATCGCGTAAAATAAGATTCGAAGAAATCGTTACATCAAGCACACCGATTGGATCATTATCATCATAAGTACCAGGTTTGGCAGTCAATGAATACCAGGTATTATCCAGGTACATGCCAAAGTTATGCAGCTTTTCAGGTTTATAAATGCTTTCACCTTTCGCCTCTACTTCAAAATTTTCCTGAAGTTTCGCAATGAATTCTTCCTTCGACAAACCATTCAGGTCTTTCACCACACGGTTGTAATCGATAATATTCAATTGGTTGTCCGGAAAGTGAACAGCCATAAAATAGTTATATTCTTCGTCGCCCGTATGATTTGGGTTTTGAGATTCTTTCTCTGCCCCTATTCTTGCAGCAGCAGCAGTCCTGTGATGACCGTCCGCAACATAAGTATACGGAACTTTGGATGCAAATAATTCTTCCAGTCTGGCATTTTTTCCGGCATCATTAATAACCCAGAAAGCATGACCAAATCCATCTTCCTCTGCCACAAAATCGTAATCCGCCACCTGGTTTTCCACCACACCTGCAACAATGTCGTCAATCTCCGGAATGGCCTTATAAGAAAAGAAAACCGGTTCAATATTAGCATTCGTATAGCGTGTAAGTACCATCCTGTCTTCTTCCTTATCAGGACGGGTTAACTCATGCTTCTTAATGATCCCGTCTTCGTAGTCTTTACATGCTGCACAACCTACTATGCCATACTGCGTACGGCCATTCATTGTTTGTGCGTAGATATAATATTTTGCCTCATCATCCTGAATGAGCCAATCCTTTTCTATGAAGTTCTTAAAGTTATCGACAGCTTTTGTATATACCGATTCAGAATGGACGTCAGTACCGTCAGGACAATCAATTTCTGCTTTTGTAATATGCAACAATGAAAATGGTTTTCCTTTTGCCATTTCAGCAGCTTCTGCGCTGTTCATTACGTCATACGGTAAGCAGGACAAATCTTTGGCAATTTCTTTAGGAGGTCTTAAGCCTTTAAAAGGTTTTATTATAGCCATAATAAAAAGTTTTTCAGGCTATGATCCCAAAAGAAAGGATCATAACCCGGAAGATTTAATATTGTGAATACTATTATTTATTGACTTTGAAAGTGGCATCGCCATTATCGAGGAAGCCCACAATTTGTTTTGCAGCTGCCACACCTGCATTAATATTTGCTTCGGCGGTCTGCGCTCCCATTTTTTTAGGGGTAAAGAAATAGCGTCCGCTGTATTTTTCAGCAAACACAGACGTACAATCCGGAGCGATATCAGAGATATATTTAAAATCCTGGCGGTCTTCCATAATTTTCAGAAGGCCATCCTCATCAATCACCTCTTTACGGGCTGTATTAACCAACACACCGCCTTTGGGCATAAAACGGAGTAAATCGTAGTTAATGGATTTCTTTGTATCTGCTGTGGCAGGAATATTGAGAGACACATAATCGCATGTGGAATAGAATGTTTTCAGGTCGGTAATAAGGTTAATACCGTCTGCTTTGATTTTATCCTCGCAATAAGGATCGTAAGCATAAACTTCCATACCAAAACCTTTGGCAATCCGGGCCACATTTTTACCAACGTTTCCGTAAGCATGAATACCTAGCTTTTTGCCCATCAGTTCAGTTCCTGCAGAACCATTGTACTGATTACGTGCCAGGAATACCATCATGCCCAGAGCCAGCTCTGCAACGGCGTTTGAGTTCTGACCCGGAGTATTCATCACACATACATCTTTTGACGTAGCTGCAGCAAGATCCACATTATCATATCCGGCTCCTGCCCTGACAACGATTTTCAGGTTCTTTCCGGCGTTAATAACTTCTGAATCCACAATATCACTTCTGATAATTACTGCATCCACATCAGAAACAGCATCAAGCAACTGTTGCTTTTCTGTGTATTTTTCAAGTAATACCAGTTCATAACCTGCACTGTCTGTAACCTCTTTAATCAGTTTTATAGCGGCTGATGCGAAAGGTTTTTCTGTAGCTACTAATACTTTTGCCATAGTTTTGTACGATTATTTTTAGAAACAAAAAACGCAGGAATTTCCTGCGTCTTAAGATTTTATTTAATTAGATTTTTTTTTCAAATTCTTTCATTGCATCCACAAGTACCTGGACACTTTCGATGGGCATGGCATTATAGATAGATGCCCTGAAACCACCAACACTACGGTGACCCTTTATCCCCACGATACCTTTTTGAGAGGCTAACGCCAGAAAGTCAGCTTCCAGATCTTTATATTCTTCCTTCATCACGAATGTAACGTTCATATCAGAACGATCTTCAGCACTTTTAACAGTTCCTTCAAATAATTTATTGCTGTCAATCTCGCCATAAAGAAGATCTGATTTCTGCTTTTTAATTTTTTCAATGGCAGGAATACCACCCAGCTGTTTGTACCATTTAAGCGTCTGTAAACTTGTATAGATTGGCGCACACGGCGGAGTATTAAACATGGACTCTTTGGAGATATGCGTGCGATAATCCAGGATGGTTGGAATAGCGCGATCCACATGGCCCAGTAAATTTTCATTAACAATTACGAAAGCAGTTCCTGCCGGACCCAGATTTTTCTGAGCGCCACCATAAATTACAGCATATTTTGAAACATCAATGGGACGGGAAAAAATATCGGAAGACATATCTGCAACCAACGGAATTTCAACATCCGGATCTGACTTGATTTCAGTACCGTAAATGGTATTATTGGAAGTATAGTGAAAATAATCAGCATCTTTAGGAACCTCGTACCCTTTGGGGATATAACAGTAGTTTCCATCTTTTGATGAAGCAACAACTTCTGTTTCACCAAAGAACTTTGCTTCTTTAATGGCTTTTGCCGCCCAGGCACCGGTATCAAGATAAGCAGCTTTTTCTTTCAGCAGGTTATAAGGCACCATGCAGAACTGTGTACTGGCTCCTCCACCCAGAAACAAAACCTGGTATCCATAAGGTAAATCCAAAAGCTCTTTCACCAAAGCCTGTGCTTCAGACATCACAGCAATAAATTCTTTACTTCGGTGAGAAATTTCAAGGATTGATAATCCGGATCCTTCAAAATTCAAAACAGCATCTGCAGTGTTTTTAATAGCATATTCCGACAATATAGACGGACCGGCGTAAAAATTGTGCTTTTTCATTCGTAAATTTTTATTTTATGATAACCTTTTCCCAATATTTTTATTATACCCAATACATTAATTTGGAGCCTCAAAATTAACATTTTCTGTCACAATTTAATACGGTAATTGACAAAATTAAAGCGCTTTCCTTCAATATTTATCAACAGTTTTTCATTATCAGTTTTTTAGCGGGGAAACTAAAGGTGAAAATAATTTTCTATATTTGTTGAATTACTTAAGAAACAGAAGGGAGACGCTTTCCCAAATCCGTTATATATGGAGAAAATAAAGTTAAACGTTCTCGGTTTATCATACAACCACTCTAACTCGGGTGCTTATGCCCTTGTTTTAGCCGAAGAAGAAGGCGAACGCAGAATACCGATTATTATTGGGGGAGTTGAAGCACAGGCCATAGCCATTCAACTTGAAGGTCTGACTCCACCCCGTCCCTTAACTCACGATTTATTTGTATCCTTCGCTACGGCATTTAATATTAAAGTTGAAGAAGTATTTATATATAAGCTTAAAGACGGCATTTTCTATTCGGAACTCAGCTGCTTTGATTACACCACAAAAAACAAGGTTCGCATAGATTCCCGCACATCCGATGCCGTTGCGCTGGCCCTGCGTTTTCATGTTCCGATTTACACATCCAAAGAAATTCTTGAAAGGGCCGGTATTATCCTTGATATCGAAAACAGCAGTTCTCCCAAACCTGAAGAAACAGAGTCAACACTGAACGATCTGATTAATTCACCGGAAGATACGGGCAGTATCGATTTCACCGAATTTACGATTGAAGAGTTAAAGAAAGAACTGCAAAATGCCATCGGCGATGAAGATTACGAACTGGCATCCAAAATCAGGGACGAAATTAAAAGACGCGGAAAATAACAAAAAAATGGTAATAGAAAGTCAGGGGATTTCCATGTTAAGTGTGGTAAGAGGTATTATTGGTATAACAACCATTATTGGCATTGCCTGGTTGTTCAGCACCAACCGTAAAAAAGTACATTGGGCAACCATTGGTAAAGGATTATTATTCCAGCTTATTCTGGCACTGGGTGTTTTGTATGTTCCTTTTGTTCAGGCCTTTTTTGAATATGGCGGTAAAGTATTCGTATTAATCCTGGACTTTACAAAACAGGGCTCAGAGTTTTTAATGGGCGACCTGGTAGACCTGAGCAAAACAGGCTATATTTTCATGTTTCAGATATTGCCAACCATCATCTTCTTTTCTGCGCTTACCAGCTTATTGTTTTATCTCGGTGTGATCCAAAAGATTGTGTATGGCCTTGCCTGGATTATGAGCCGCTTTTTAAAGCTGTCGGGTGCCGAGAGTTTGTCCGTGGCCGGAAATATTTTCCTGGGCCAGACCGAATCACCCCTTATGATCAAGGCTTTTCTTGAGAAAATGAACCGGTCCGAGATTTTTCTGGTGATGACCGGAGGTATGGCCACCATTGCTGGTGGTGTAATGGCAGCGTATATCGGTTTTCTGGGAGGCGATGATCCAGCCCTGCGTCAGATGTTTGCCAAACACCTGCTGACGGCTTCTGTAATGGCTGCTCCGGGTGCTGTTGTGTTATCGAAAATACTTTTCCCCCAAACCGAAGACATTGATAAAAATATTGAGATATCAAAAGACAAGGTCGGTACAAATATTCTGGATGCCATCTCAAACGGTACAGTTGAAGGCATAAAGCTGGCAGTGAATGTTGGCGGTATGCTGTTGGTGTTCATTGCATTTATTGCCATGTTTAACTATTTTACCAACAATCTGATTGGAAGATATACCGGATTAAATGAAGTGATTGCCAGAATTACTGATAATCAGTACGATGGCCTGTCCCTGCAATTTATGCTGGGCTACGTCATGTCGCCTTTTATGTGGCTGATTGGCGTGGCAAAAGAAGATATGACCCTGGTTGGCCAGTTGCTGGGCGAAAAGGTCATCATCAACGAATTCATAGGGTATGCCAGTCTTGGTAAAATGCAGGCTGCTGGTGCGTTCGCCTACGAAAAGTCCATCATCATGTCAACCTATATTCTGTGCGGTTTTGCGAATATCAGCTCTATAGGCATACAGATTGGCGGCATCGGTTCCCTTGCTCCCGGTAAAAAAGTCTGGTTGTCTGAATTTGGCTTTCGTGCACTGCTGGCCGGCACACTGGCCTCGGCACTTTCTGCTACCTTTATCGGGATGATAATGGGGTGATTTCAGATACAAGATACAAGAATCAAGTCCAGAAAAATCGAAATCTGCGATTTGTTCTTGGACCAGGGATTCAGATAGCCATAGGAAAATGCAAATTTTATACATTTCCTGGAACTGAAGAGTTCTGACGTAAATGCTATTATTTTTTAGCAGTTCTGGTTGTTCGTACCCTTCAAAACTGAAACAAGCTTTAATTCGATTCAAAAATGCAAATTAAGAACGGTTTGTATTAACAATTGATCACCATATGACCGCTTATTACCAGCTTTGAGTTATCAGTGTTTCATATGTTTCCCTGTCTATTTCATGTATTAACATCGGATATATCATCCTGATATCCTCCTGTCCTTCATACTCTGAATCCTCCTGTTGAAACTTAAGAAATAATTCCTCACTATTCTTTTTACTCTCTTCTTGATATACTGCTCTCAGTTTTGACAATTCCCGTAAATAAGTTTCAAAATCCATCCTGTCATCGAAGTAAACATCTACTATAACCCCCTGAGTAGACATCATCTTTTCTTTTAAAACAGAATCTAACTCTTCTGATTTTATCGGCTTCCCGCTAATTTCTTTACCTGTAGCTGAAATTTTACATATAACAGCATGTTCGTTAATGTCTTCAGGATTTGAAAACAAAGGTGGCGGAAGAGGTGGATATTTTGACAACAGAGAATCCGGGATATTATTTTCAGTATAGGGCAGAACTGATTGTATTCCACAAAGATGATCAGAGCTATCCTGCGTTACGTATATTATTCTGTTTCTACGTGCTTTCTGCAATACGGATTTAAGGTTGTTTAGGACACTAAGTCTTATCCTGCCATCACAAAAAACTAAATTTTGACCTCCTCCAAATAAATAATCATCAATATCCGGCAGTAGTTTCAAGTAGGTTAAGCTATCTAATTTAAACTTTTCGCCATTTAAATAGACTGCATTATCGTTTTCAATGTCAAATACAATAGTGCTACTGTTCTCCTTCCTCTCAATGTCAGTGGCTTTAAGAACTGGAAGCATTATCTCTGTATGCTTTTTAACATTAAAATAATCTATAAAGTTTTTGTAAATGTTTCTTTCGAACTTACCCAACAAAGAATCACTGTTAATATCGTAAAATAATAATTCGTTCTCTGCTACTTTAAATCGTATTTTATCCAGCCCCATGAAATTATCAAACAAGAATGTGTCTTTCTTAATTTTATATAATCTATCCTGGAGAATTGGTCCGTTAAGTGTCCTATAAAAATCCTGTCGAATTTCACAAATTTCAGGATTAACAAAATTATCCTTCTCAATCCAGTTACCCGTAATGTGATTTTTATTGGTGCACGCACTAAGCGTTATAAATAGAAATAGTATAGGAACGACTCTTTTCATCTTTTTCAATGTTTGCTAAATCAAATATCTAAGAAATTTATTATCAAATGACTTAAACCAACATTACAAATGACCATCAGGATAAATGTCAGTGATAGGAATAAAAATCGTAGTGTTTTCATAGTTCGTTATTTCCTGAGTTTGCATTTCAAATATAACATTCTTATTTATTGTCTCTATGGTTGTTGAGATCACATGAAGTGAGGATTGTCGTGCCTAAAACTATAGTTTGGCTGATAATTAAAACCGCATACGATATGACCACATGTTATCGTCAGTTGATTTCATGCCATTAGTTCATTTTATTATATATTACCGGCATCTGCCCTTTCCACTTATTCCACAAATCAGTTTCTACAATTAGTCTGGACATAAAATTCCCAACATTAATCCTGCTGGTTTTACCCGGATTAGAAAGTGCACTCCGTATCGGTGAAGGGTATATCCCGTATTCACTTACATTATCTTCATCAATTAAAGTATCTGGTCGGACAGCTACCCATTCAATTAATTCATTTTTTTGCCCAATGTCAACTCTTAAAAAGTCAGCTGCGGTTTCATTATCTGACTGCGGTGGTACAAAAAAACGAATGAGCCCCATTACCAGTTTTTCTCCAATTGAAACGGGCTCATTTAAATCTCCGTTTCTGTTCGCAGTAGTGTTCATTAACACAAACCGGATTGGTTTATCGGGTGAATTCTTCTGAATTGCAATACAAAGCAATTTAACGGCATCAGTTACTAATTTTCTGGGCTTTCCAAAAATTCCCTTCAAATTAATATTATGGCCAAGACAAGAAGCAACGGACTGGCAATCAGTCAAATGATTCATCATTTCATCAACGCTGATCTCTGAGATATTAGCTTTGATGATTGATATCTTATCGTTTTTCGTCCACGTATCCGTTATGTTTCCCGAAGGACGCACTATCACCTTGACGCTTTGTCCCGTACTCAATAATTGTTCAACCAATTGTTTTCCTGTAGCACCGGTTGCTCCTACTATTAATGTTGCCATATTTTTATTTTTTTAGTCAGGACAGATTTCTTCAATTGCTACAACTATTATATACCGACCTTTATTCCACTAATCCTTGCAAATAAGTCAATAAAGCGAAAAGTGGTTCAACTTTTTTCTCTTTTTATTGTAGGTATTTGTTATTAAATAAGACATGTTATCATCAGGCTAATCCAGACAGGAACGGGGTCATTTCAATTTTATCAACCTAAAAGTAAGCATTTTAAATGAACAATTGAAAATGAAGAATGAAAAGTTGCTCCTATTTATTTTGATTCGATCGAAAGTTGAATGCCAGCGATTTACTTCAAACAGAAAACATTACAACACATTTGCAAATTATGGGCTGTTGGGCATCTCTTGCCTCTTGCCTCTCGCTAATGTGCACAATAATTGGTGAAGCAACCTAAAATTCAGGGAAATACGCATCAATTATTCCTTTTGCCTCATTTAACCATCGACCCCTTTGTTCTTTCGTGCTGGTTACGATAATGCGAAACATCCTTCGCTCAAATTGTTTTACCCCACAAAAATCAAAAATGCAGTTTTTCCAGATTGTTTCCAGTGGATCCTGAAAAATTTCATTTTCCCTTTTTTCACTGGTATTTGACGTATTAAAAACTATCCCGGTTTTTGCTTTCAATAAGCCAATTGGAATTCCTTCTCCGTTATCACCATCCTTAAACTCATAGGCTATCCCGGGCCTTATAACCCTGTCTATCCAACCTTTTAAAACTGCAGGCGGCTGTCCCCACCAATTAGGATGAACTATGATGATTCCATCGCTATTTACCAAATCATCACAATGTTTTCTTATGAGATCGCTAAACTTACCTTCTTTGGGTATTTCTTCGGACGTAATAACAGGATCAAATTTTTCCCTGTGCAAATCATGGAAGATAACACGATGTCCGTTTTCAATAAGTCTCTGTTTACAGGTATCTGCAATGGCGTGATTAAAGCTTCCCTGATCAGGGTGGGCCAGTATGACTAATACATTCATAATTTTCTTGCAATAATAAGGTTAGTGGTAACTCCATGAAAAAAATTCACTGATTCAACGATTTGAAAACTTCCGTTCTCCATCATTTTTTCTAAATCCGCACTTGTTAATAAGTTTAGATTTATGGGAAGAATTCCAAGTTTTTAATAACCAGGAACGCATAAATTTCAAGTCTTTTTTTTAAAGTTATTTTATCTTTTAAACATACGGTGGTTAAAATAAATAAACCGCCTGGTTTCAATAGGTCATGTATTTTTTGTAATACCTTTTCAATATCTTCCAGGAGATGAATTACATGGTAAGAAACAATTGCATCGAAACAAGCATTTTTAAAATCATTCTGCACCTTTTAGCCATTTTATTGGATGTCCCAATGTTCTTTTTATTTCTTCCATCTCGGCTGCATGCCACATTTCATGCTTAAAACACCAGGACAACGCTTCATATTTAGTATCAGCAACCGGATGTTTAAAAGGTATTGGTTCTAATGCATCAAACAGAATATCATCGCTCAGTTTACTTAAATTATCCAAACAAATTTCATGAACCATATTAAATTGTTCTTTTAATTCCTTTGCTGTTATAATATATTTCTCAACAGACCTGTGTAAAGAACCCATTCCATTGAAAATTTTATTAAACTGAACCGGAATCACTTTGTAAACCTGTTCATTCCTACCAGTTATCACTGTCAAAGCATGAAAATTCTGAGCCATCATTAAATGTCCGATTTGCCATGCAAAATTAGAATCTGTATTCTCTGGAATGGTAAACCATAAGTCTTCAGGTATTTCCGAAACTAATCTATTGACAAAATTTCTTGATTCGACAAACTGCTCTTTTAAAAATTCAATTTTACTCATAATTATTTATTTTAAACCATTGTTGTCCGGCTAAAAGTCGATACTCCTAAAAGATTCTTCGCTCCATTTTACTACGCTCAGAATGACAGTCTTTTAGGTTCATATCGGACTGGAGGATGGGTTGGTTTGGGAATCTGTCGCGAACCAACTCATCCTCCGGCCCAAAAGCCAGCAAATGTCTGTTATTCCGAGTGAAGCGAGAAATCTCTGAAGCTTTAACCGGACAACAGCAATTTTAAGCTTATAATATAATTAGTGAGTTAAGCATTCCGATTTGTGACAACTCAGTTTAAAAATTTTTCCCAATAGTTCTTTCTCGGCAATTCCTTTTCAAATTTTTGGTATAAATCAGCCAGACGGACCATTTTTTGTACAGTTGAATATTCCTGTTCAAAATCAATAGATGCAACCTGTTTGCAAATTCTGCATTTGCAGGTTCCTTGCGGATTGTACAGTGGACAGGTATCATTCATAAAATTTTTGATTTTAGACAATGAACGCGAGGATATTTGCCTGATATTATCCTCTTTCATGTCCATAATCTCACTAATCTGTTTGTATGAAAGCCCAATATTTTCGCGAAATATAAATATTAACCGGGCATCATTGTTCAGACAGTGGTTAAGAGCAGTCAAACACCAGTCGCATATTTCTTTAACCCATTCCTGTCTTTTTTCTTCAGTACCTGAATATTCAACCTCCGGCAAAGCTCTGAATTCCTCCAATTCTATAATTGTTGCTGTTTTTTCGTTTTTCGAATACTTAAGAATAGTGCGTTTGGCTATCGTATAAATCCATGTTGACAATTCCGAATTGCCATTGAATGAGTCTATGCTTTTGATCACCTCGAACCAAACCTCCTGGGAAGCTTCTTTTGCAAGTTCTTTATTCTGTATCATTCTGTGAGAGATACCCGAAACCATAGTTCCGAATTTTTCTACAAGTTCTTCTAAATCAATATTCATTAGTCATAATTTGTTTGGGTCATCATTGGGCATAAAAATCCTGTATTATGACCGCGTTTGGCAGCCTGTTTTTATTTCCCTAAATATTCGTCTACGCTTTTCTTAATTAAATATTGGATCGTATATAAATCTGCTTCCGAAATATTATTCAGTTTATTTAATCAATTCCTTTCCGCAATGCGTGCATTTTAAAAACTGATGAGGTCAACATTGTTGCCGAGGTTCCGGTAATTGATTTTTTCCTGTGGATTGGTGCCGTTGAGGTATTCTTCCACATTGGTATAAATATCACCGTCAGTATCCAAAGAGCCGTCTGCAGGATTCGCAGGATCCAGCTTGTATTGACGTTCCCAGTCATCGGGCATGCCGTCGCCGTCAGTATCAACAGGAACTTTTTTAGGATCGTAAGCCAGGTCAGGATAACCACCAACTTCTGAAATGTCCTTAATGATCCCCGTCTCAGTCATTGGTTTGCCGCTAAGAACCATTTCGGTCACACGCTTATCCACCGCATCGCGTTTGGGCAGAGTCGCACCCACATGGGCCAGTACCGATTGATAGGCCGCTTCAGCCTTTTCGTGTGGTGCCACCGGCCAGCCCACGAAAGGTGTATTTACACGGGCCAGACGCTCGTAAGCTGCATTTACCCGTTCCTGGCGTTGAGGTCCGCGCATGCCTGCCCAATTATTATTGTTAAGCTCTTCATTGCCCTCCATGATATTACCGGCGACGTACCATTTTCCCGGACGTTTTTGAGCCCTGGGGAACCAATTTCCTTCAGCCCATGCACTGCCCGGCGAATACATGTCGCGTTGCTCGATACGTGCAAAAGCATCACGCATATCATCGTTGGTTGCCGGACCCGGTTTGTAATAATTATTAATGACATTGACCTGGGATGTTTCGTCACCGCCATCCATGGTTCTGTGTTGCCAGTTAAAAATAACATTGTTGCGAAAGTCGAAAGGACCAGACATCCCAATGGATGGATTGCGCGCTGTATTGCAGGCAAAAAGGTTATGGTGAAAGGTAGAAGGGTTCCCGCCCCAGGTGCCGCCAAAGGCATGACCGCGGGCATTGAGTGCTTCACTGGAAATGGTCCATTGAATGGTAATATTTTTTGCCGGATCCTTAATCCGTGTAGTTCCGTCCAGGGAAGGCCTCATAGACCGGTAAAGCGAAATATTTTCGTCCATGCCCCAACTGGTTGAACAGTGGTCGATGATGATGTGATGGTCGGGACTGCCGCCACCAATATTGTCATCGCCCTGTCCGCCCTGTGGAATACCCCGACGGACACGAACGTGTCGCATAACGACATTGTGCGTATTGATATTGACTGTTCCCATGATGCAGACACCGTCACCAGGTGCAGACTGACCGGCAATAGTGATGTAGGGATGATTGATATTGATGTCGTCCTGAATTTTAATGTTTCCTGCTACGCGGAATACCACAATGCGTGGTCCTTCGGCTTCAAGGGCAGCACGAAGGCTACCTTCGCCGCTATTGTTTAAATTGGAAACAGCAATTACTTTTCCTCCACGCCCGCCTTGCGTAAACATACCGCCACCCCAGGCACCCGGAAATGCCGGAATAACTGCTTCAGGCAATCTTGGTGGATGTGGTGGAATTTGCCCCTGCTCAGGCTGCCGGGTTGAAACAACTTCTTCCTGTGCACTAACTACAAGGCTTGAGCACAGTGCAACAAGGGAAAAAATACGGATAAGAATTCGATGAACAGGTGTCATATTAATTGCAATTTTGTTTGTTAAATTCCGAATCAAAAATCAGGTTTATCCTTGAACCATAGCCTCCTTTCTCAAGCAATTTATTTGTCTTATGTTTTACCGTTATCGTATTAGTTTTGCAAGGATCTATATGCTTGCTGTTAACGGTGAGTGTATGGTGTTGTAAGGGATTGCGGGCTTCGAATCTATCAAGTTACTACCCAATATTGACGGGTAATAACGCCCGAAAACCTCTGAAACCCTTATTCACTAAACACATTATTAGGCTGCGTTTTTAAATCATTAATTATTGATTCAAGTGTATTACTATCCATATCGGTAATATTAAACCATTTTAATATTCCTTTTAATGTCGAATAAATACCAATATTTATTGGCACATCACTTTGTTGAACGATTAAATCAAATAATGTAGTTACAACAACATCATTGGGGGTATTTGTTAGATATGCAGCATTTCTTTTTCCAAAAATTTTGGGAAATCCTTTTAAAAATTCAAGATATCTTTTAAAATCATCCGTGTCAATCATTAATGTCGCATCCCTAAAATCTAATGCTCTATTAAAAGTTGAATCAAATAATGAATTTTCACTTAAAACCTTTTGCATATGAATAATATCATCCATATCAATTTTACCGGAATAATACTCAATTATAAGTTTTGCTTCTGGCAAAATTTTATATTTCCCGACTTTAATCATACTTGCTCTAAAATCGTTCAAACAAATGTAATTAATCAAATTGAAAAATTAAATTATACCATATCTAATCTGGATGAGTTGAGAAATGCAATCCAACGTTCCCACAATATGGTATCGTCTCGATGTACATCGTAATGCACTATGACCACTTGTTGGCACCGGTTTTTATCATTTGCTATTCTATTTTTTCATTAATTATTTTCTCAAATTGAATAAGAGAATTCCGTAGGCTCGTATTCGTTACTTCTGTTTCTATACCTTCCAAAATTATATATACATATGCCCATGTTCCGGTTAATGATGGTTGTTCATAGTCTCCTTTTAGCTCAAACTGATTATTTAATGCATTTTTTAAATTATTAAAAGTAGAATCATTACTTATATTTCTAACAATAATTGTCTCAATAGACGTATCACGAAAATTATACTTAGTAATTATTCCTTTTATATTATCGGTGTTATTAGTCAAGTATAATTTAAAATCAATTTGCCCTCCACCCTGACGTTCAAAACGCATATAATTATTGGAATCAACCGTGTCAGGAATTACTCCTGTTGGATAAGGATTAGAATTCACAGGATATTTTTCGCATGCGGAGCACAGCAATAGCAATATAAAAACTATAAATACAATTGAAAATGATCTCATATGTTAAAGTTTTAATTTTTTAATATTAGAAAATAATTTCAATAAGTTGGTTCTGTATACATTAAACCTGTGGCTAACGCTCCTGCGGTACGATCTTGTACCGAAGTACGTTCGAATGCACTATGACCGTGTTACCAGTGGTATTATTTATTAATCTCCTAATTGTTCTTTTTCTATTAAATACCATTTACCGCCAAATCCTTTGAAGAAATATTTGGCATCTCCTCCGCTTTCAATTCCATACCAATGAAGCAATCTCTCATTTGTTGGTCTAAATTTTAATTCAAAATTGTCATAAACTTGAGTTCTTTCATTTGAGATTTTGATATAAAATGGATCATACTGCCATTTAGCTTTTATTATTTGAATTGTGTCAATATCTCCTCCTACATCTATATCTCCATAAGGTGTTTTCCCCCAGGTGATGTATTTAAGCGGAAACTTAATTCTATTGATTTGAAAAACTGAATCAGTCATAAATTTCCAAAAGAAAGAGTCAAAGTCTTCATTTTCAAAGCATATAATTTCAGGCTTTGAAGCAATTGTATTTGTATGTATAAGTTCAGTTTTTGCTTTTTCTAATTCCGCAGACAAACTGTCAATCTGATGTTTTAATTTATGCCCACTGCCTTGCTTCACGTAGCTACAAGCAACTAATAACATAAATAGTACTGGTATGTATTGGGGTTTCACCTTTTTTAAAATTACTAGTAACGGTTGGTAATAAGAAACGTAGGGCTTTTCGAAGCACCTACCTTTCAAATGACCAAGACGTATTTTAAGTGTTATATCGTTTAAATTTAGTACTTTCTGCCCTATATTTTTATTGCGTCTTGGCGGCTCGTGCTTTCTTTTTTCTGGGTTTGTTTCCATTTTTTTCAAAATAATTATCAATGTCTTTTTTATATTGATTAAGTTGAATCGTATGCGCACCTTTAAAAGCCTTATCAATTTTTAAATCATTGTTGAAATACAATCCTAGCATATCCATTTCATCAATATTTGTCAATCTCTCATCTTCATATAACGGTAACCTTTTGCTTAAATAATCAATGAACATTTCTTCTGAAGTCATTAATTCTGAGAAAGCCATTAAATCGAAAATATTAATTGTCCATGCAAATTCTGAGTTATGATCAATTATTCCCAGCTGTTTAAGTTTACTTAAAGATGCAATCAAGCTACCTACATAAGAGAAGCTAATTGAAATTCTAAATACATTAATTGTATTCAAAGGAAGGACATTCTTTCCCTCTGAGGACTCGAAAATTGGCTCTTGAGATTCAGCAATAAATTGATATGCTCTATAGCTTTGACAAATTGCATCACCTATGACGCTTGTTAAATCTGTTTTTATACTAGAAATAGCACCTCGTTTGGCTTCTTCACTAATCAAACCAGCTTTAACTTCAATTAAATAAGTTGCATGCTCACTTAAGCCAAGTAAATCTAATTCATATCTTCCATCAGTTGCTTTTGTGCACTTAAGATCAAGCAAAGGATTTGTGAACTTATAGTACACCCCTTTATAAAATGTTGTTTTGGGAAGCATCTTTTCAAATAAAGCTAATACCTTTCTTTCAATAAACTCATCTTTTGCCTTTACTATTCTATTACCAAGAAATGAATTTTTATAGTATTCAGGGTTTGCTCTTTGGATCAACGATTGTGCAATTAAAAAGTAATTTCTTGCTGCAAGATTCATCGAAAATAAATAATGGTTTTCGTTTTCATCTTCAATTATTGGATAATTATAAATTTCACTTTTATTTAGAATTTCATATTCAAATTTTTTAGGTTTTGTGAATACTGCATTCTCACCAAATTTTATTGATAGGGCTTTAACAACTTTTTCCTGGATTTCATTGTAATGTCGTATTTTATATAATCCATCATACGTGTCAATGCTGTTTAAAGGATATAAAATTACCCCATTGTTTTCCACTATTATTTCAGGATGTTCTTTGACAAATTCATTCAGATACTCACCAGAATGAATCATTTCGGGGGAGATTTTATTTTGATTTTTCCTCATCCATTTGCTAAGTTTTAAAGTTTGGACAGGATGAGGCATTCCATCTGGCATCAAAAGACGACATCCATATGATTCTTCTAATTTATCAAAGGTGTCAATTAAATCTTTAGAGGTGAAGCCATAATTTTCTTTTAAAAAATCATCATGTAAGGAAAACATTTCAAGAAAAAGTTCTCGGATATGAATCATATAACCTTGTCCTCTAACCCATAATGTTTCGGTTATCATGTCATATCGAAAATGAGATTCCAACTCAGAATACTTTCCAGTAACATTCTCTGCACTAAAAAAAACATTGAACAACCTTCTGATCTCCACTAATGATTCATAAATTTTAAAAAGAGTTTCTCCCGTTGGCACTTTTCCCTTGTTTATATTAGGTGTTGCTGTGGCAATACTCTGGCAATATTCAATGGTAGTTTCTGATAAGCCATCATCTGATTCATCTGTAAGCATTTTATTATAGCCAAATGAGGCTATTCCTCCTACAATTAAAATTTTATCATATGCATTTATTAAAGAAACAGTCTCATCTATCAGTTTCTTTATTTCTTCATAAATTTTAGGTCTATCTTCCTTTAATTGTTTTATAAAGGCTGTATGCTCTTCTTCAGTTCTTTTGTTGGTGTAGAAAATATTTTTACCCTTGCGTATAATTTCTATCCCGTTAACTCTTATTACTTCCTTTTTTGGAGCAATTTTCTTTTTCTTCTTCGGTTTCTTTCTTCGGTTTCTACTTTTCGGCATAGATAGAGTTTATTATGTTTAATAGTCAATTCTCAGCATGGCCGCCAACTAGTATATATACTGGTATTCATTCAGCCTATCTACCAAATCAGGGTTATAAAGCCGAATTCTGTTATGCTTTATTTTCCACTTTTTATGGGGTACGTATATGTTGTAACGTAAATCATATTACTATCAGGCTAATCCAAACAGGAACGGGTTCATTTCATTTTTATCACGCTAAAAGTAAGCATTTTAAATGAAGAATTAATTATTTAAGTGAAAAATGAAGAATGAAGAATGAAGAATTGCTTCTTTGGGTTTCGAATGAAATTGGATGTTCTCGCTGACGTAGCCGGGAGACTTTGTCCTCGTAAGTCGTAAGCCGTAATTCGTGATACGGGAGTTGTGGCGGTTCACAACACATTATTTTCTCGCAGATATACGCCGATTAAATCGCAGATTTTCGCAGATGTTCTTTGGAAGTCATTAATAAGGAGAGGAACACCGCATACTAAGAGTCAAAATGCCCTACAAGGCATGCTCCATTATTCATTTGTAAGTCAGCAGTCGTAACTTGTAACGCGTAACCAGTCACGTTTCTCGTCTTACGATATACACACCAAATTTCTCGCGGATATACGCAGATTAAATCGCGGAGTTTCACAGATGTTCTTTGGAAGTCATTAATAAGGAGAGGAACACCGCATACTAAGAGTCAAAATGCCCTACAAGGCATGCTCCATTATTCATTTGTAAGTCAGGAGTCGTAACTTGTAACTTGTAACTTGTAACTTGTAACTCGTAACTCGTAACCTGTCACGTCTCACGATTTACACACCAAATTTCTCGCGGATATACGCCGATTAAATCGCGGAGTTTCACAGATGTTCTTTGGAAGTCATTAATAAGGAGAGGAACACCGCATACTAAGAGTCAAAATGCCCTACAAGGCATGCTCCATTATTCATTTGTAAGTCAGCAGTCGTAACTTGTAACTCGTAACCTGTCACCTGTAACTTGTAACTTGTAACTCGTAACTTGAAACCCGTCACATTTCACGACTAACGACTGATATACTCCTTCGCTGAAGCTTTGGAGAATGACAAAAAAAGGGAATCCACGCCTGAACTCCCAATTCGTTTAATTGCAATTGTAATGCCAATCCCTTTAATACAGTACAAATGTAACGTGCTGATTTTAAGATGACATTACAGCATTGTGTCATTATCAACACAATTTACCTAAATTATTCTTCAATTTGTATGTCAATATTTTTTTCCTTCAGCAAGGCTTTAGACTTGGAACAGATATTGGATGTACAAACCAGGATGACTTTCTGTCCCGGCTCTTTTTCCTGAATTGTTTCAGCCATAGCCACAATTTTTTCCGCATCCTTTCTAATGATCCGGCTTTTAATCTTCTTCACAATGGCAATAGTACGCTCATCAACCTGTTGTAAATCTGTTCTGCTGTTTAAACCAAACGGTGTGGGGTCGAGTTTTTTCATTTCAATGCGCTTTATGCTTGGCTTCCTCCCAGATTTTATCCATCTCCTCCAGGTTCATGTCTTTCAGTGATTTTCCTTTCTTCAGCGTCTGATCCTCCAGGTAATTAAAGCGCTGAATGAATTTGATGTTGGTTCGTTCCAAAGCCGCTTCAGGATCAATTCCGTACAACCTGGCCGCATTGATCATACTAAAAAACAGGTCGCCGAATTCTTTTTCTGTATCGGTAACATTACCGGCCTTAATCTCAAATTCCAGTTCAGCCAGTTCCTCACGCACCTTATCCCAAACCTGTTCTTTCTGATCCCAGTCAAAACCAACACCGCGTGCCTTATCCTGTATCCGGTGTGCCTTAATCATCGCAGGCAGCGCCGCGGGAACACCTTCCAGTACGCGCCGGTTACCATCCTTTTCCTTGAGTTTCAGCTTTTCCCAGTTCCGCTCCACCTCTGATGCATCTGCCACTTCTGTGTCGGCGAAAATGTGCGGATGGCGGTAAATCAGTTTTTCACAGATGCCGTTAAGCACATCTTTGATATCAAAGGCCTGTTTCTCCTCTCCTATTTTTGCATAAAACACAATATGCAGTAAAATGTCCCCCAATTCCTTTTTTATCTCTTTAAGGTCGCCTTTCAGAATAGCATCCGAAAGTTCGTATGTCTCTTCAATGGTTAAATGACGGAGGCTTTCCAGGGTCTGCTTACTGTCCCACGGACATTTCTCACGCAATTCGTCCATGATGTCCAGCAATTCACCAAATGCATCCATCCGTTCCTGCTTTGTGCTCATATTATAGTATAAGTTTTAATCCGTCATAAGCCGGTTCTACATTTGCCGGCAGTTGTTTCAATACCTCACTGTGTTTTATCATGCCATGACTGATATGTGTCAGATAGGCTTTTCCGGGTTTTAAATGTTCCACCACTTCCAGGGCCTGTTCCAGGTTGTAATGTGAGATATGTGGTTCATGCCGTAAGGCATCAATCACCAGTACTTCCAGGTTTTGCAGTTTTGAAATCTCCCTTTCCGGAATAGAACTCAGGTCTGTGAGATAAGCAAAATTCCGGATTCTGAAACCCAGAACCGGCAGTTTATAGTGCATACAACGAACCGGCATAAACGGTTCACCCTGAAGAACCAGGGGAGTTTTATCATCAATCAGGTGGATATCGAACTTTGGTATGCCCGGATAGCGAAAGTTTTTAAAGGCATAACTGAATTCCGTCTTTACCACCTCACTCACCCGCTCCTCGCAGTATACCTTTACGGCATCACCCGATATCCGGTTAAAAGCACGCACATCATCCATTCCGGCAATGTGGTCCTTATGTTCATGTGTCAGGATCAATGCATCCATATGATCTATCCCGCAGGTGAGCATCTGCTGCCTGAAATCCGGTCCTGCATCAATAACCACATTCGTTTCTCCGTATTGAACCAGAATAGAAGAACGCAGCCGCTTATCTCTTGGATCATCCGAAACACAGACATCACACCGGCATCCAATCACCGGTATTCCCTGCGATGTGCCCGTTCCCAGAAATGTTATTTTCAGTTGATTTGACATAAAAAACAAAAGTAATAAAAGTAAATCCGATGTGTTTATTTAACCGGAATTATTCACAAAGAGTTGTAAATTATTCTATTTTTGTTTGAAAAAAATGGATATTCTACTTAGCAGCCTGGGAGTTATCCTTATCCTGATTGGATTAGCCGGATGCATTTTACCTGGCATTCCGGGACCACCGATAAGTTTTGTTGGCCTTCTCGTACTCCACTTTACCAAATATGTACAGATCAACGAAAATACACTGATTACCTGGGGGATCATAGCCGTAATAGTTACTGTACTGGATAATTTTGTTCCTATCTGGGGCACCAAAAAGTTTGGGGGATCCAAATGGGGAGTCTGGGGAAGCATAATCGGACTGCTTATCGGAATGTTTGTTTTCCCTCCATTCGGGATCATTATCGGGCCATTTGCCGGAGCAGTAATTGGTGAAATGATGGCCGGACAGGAAAGCCATAAAGCCTTAAAAGCAGGATTTGGCGCTTTTGTAGGTTTCTTATTCGGAACCGGCGTAAAGCTGGTGGCTTCTGGCTGGATGACGTGGATATTTTTTCGCGAAATGTTCCATGGAATAAATTAGCGCAGGTATTTAAATGCGCTCCGGGTTTTAATTCTTCCTCATTTTTATTATTTTGCGCATGAGCACGTTTGGAGATGATGCGATTGAAAGGTTACATATTGCTCATAGTTTTACCGTTATTAAGTTTAGTTGCTTTCGGACAAAAAGACAATGTACAACTGATCAGGTACATTGACAGTACTTTGTATGTTCAGAAAATAGACAGCCTGAAAGCAGAATTTCCAAATATAAAGGGGATACCTGAACGTAATGAAATGGCATTATATACTGCCTTATCCTATTATCCCGAATTACAAGAATCACATATCCAGGTCAAAACAGGCAACATAAAAACAACACTTTCTATGCGTCCCACTATTTGGTCTGTGATATTCAAATCGAAACATAACCGGGATTATATTCTGCGAATCAACAAAGACAATAAATTTGGAAACATCATACTCAGAGATGTTAACTACCAGGCAGCTGTTGGTCTGTTTGGCCATGAGCTGGCACACATACTGGACTACAGGAGCGTTGGTGCAGGTGGCATATTAAAACGGGCTGTCTGGTATTTAAGCGAAAACAAGCGAACCTTCTATGAGCACCAGATTGATATGCTGACGATTGATAAAGGTTTGGGCTGGCAGTTGTATGAATGGTCCCGTTTTGTACAACAATCACCTAAAGCAACACCACAATACAAAAAAATAAAAGCAAGACGCTATCTGAAACCACCTCAGATTTTGTCGACAATGAACCAGGACTAAACAACCTCATAATCAGGCTTTGGGATTTAGTGTTATTTATTTCTGTTCAGCATTTTAATGTATGTTTCTGAAATCAAGTTGTGAAGAACATTCATATTAACATCTGACAATCTTTTTACATACAAACAAGCTTTCCCGGTTTTATATTTACCAAGATCTTTTATGCCGTAAAGCTTATCCACGCCGTAAATAAGATAAATTGTAAGGCTCTGTTTTCTCGGAGAAAATCCGGTGATGAACCAGTCTCCTTCCCTTCCCGAATCATATTTATAATGGTAAGAACCAAATCCTATGATGCTTTCACCCCACATGGCAGGCTCTTCTCCCGTTATTTCTTTCATCATGTGCATCAATACCAATGCATCCGCCTTCTTTTCCTGATCATCGATGGTATTAATAAAGTCAATTACATCATTTTCTGTCCGTTTTGTTTTCAGTTCAGCCATATCTTCCTTTTTCATGAAAAAACAAGAAACGGCAATCATTTGTTGATGAAGTTGTACTAAACAGGATCGGCAGCAATAAAACGGGTAATATTTCGCGACAACTCTATGCGATTCAAAAACGATTCCATAACACGGTCGTACAACGTTTTTTTCAGCACAAGATCTTCAATCCCGGAATCTATATTCGGGTTATCATTAATCTCAATCAGGAAGACTTCTCCGTTTACCTCTTTTAAGTCAACGCCATATAATCCGTCCCCCATTAAGGATGCCCCTTTCAGAGCCACTTTTAAGACTTTTTCCGGCACCTCTGAAACGGGTAATGTTTCGGACATACCTTCCATATCATCCTTTTTCCCTTTCCAGTTATATATTTGCCAGTGTCCCTTGGCCATATAATATTTACAGGCATACAAAGGCTGTCCATCCAAAATACCAATACGCCAGTCAAAATCAGATGGCAAAAACTGTTGTGCGATGATTAATTCTGATTTTTTAAACAGGATCCTGAGTGATTCCTGCAGCTCTTCCTTGTTATGAACCTTACTTACTCCCTTTGAAAATGACCCGTCCGGTTGTTTTAACACCAGCGGATATACCAGCGCATCGGCATCCGTTGGTTTAAACTGGCTTTTTGCCAAAACCCTGGAAGCCGGAATGGGAATCCGGTTCAGTACCATGCGTTCGTACAAATATATTTTGTTGGAACACCGCAGAATTGACCACGGATCATCAATTACAACCAAACCTTCGGCATAAGCCGTTCGGGAGAAACGGTAGGTATAATCGTTTACATTGGTAGTCTCGCGGATAAACAGCGCATCGAATTCACTCAAACGGTTGATATCATCTTTTGTGATGTACTCCATATAAAAACCGGCCCTGTCTGCCGCAGCCTTAAATTTTTCCAGGGCCTTTTTATTAGAAGGCGGATTTTTTTCCTCCGGATTGACCAACACAGCAAGATCATATTTATAATTTTTCAGTCGCGGAATATGAAAACGCTTTTTGGAAAAGAAATTTTCCATAAACTGCTCCAGCAATTCTTTGTGCTCAACCGGAAGTTTATTCACGTTTAGCGGTTGAACCCTGTAAATCATCCAGTTGTCTTCCTTCACAAAATGGACCTGAAGCAAAGGCGTTTCGAACAGCATGTAGAGCTTACCGGCCAGTTGTTTCAGTCTCCGGTCTTCCGTTTGACCAAAATATATATTCAAACTGACTTTCTTCTCTGCGATGCCGTTAAATGCTTTTTGGATCAATTCATCAACCTCGGTTGAAATGCTTTTAATGACCGAAGCATTTTTAAAATCACCAATGGTGGTCACACTCGGAACCACACGATGGTCGCGTGCCGATGCCAGCAATGAAACATAATAGCCCGTACTTTGATATTTATAGGAACTGCACAGGTTAAAAATCCTTGCATTCCGAAGTTCCTGATATTTTTTGGTATTGATATATTTTTTAGCAGGAACCACCTGAATATTATCCGGTACAAACTTAAACTGCCCGGGATTATCTACTACAATAATATTCTCCTTAGAACTCTTCTCTGATTGTACCGGAAGCTGGTAAATCATTTTCACAGCATCGTAACCTGCAGCATAATAATCGCTGAGAACACCTGTGACCTTAAAACCAAATTGTTCGTACCACGAAATCAGCGACTTATTTGATGCCATGGCTTCCAGCGAAACTTTTTCGAACTTCATCAGTTCTGCCCTTTCAAAGCAATAGGCCATAAGCTTTTTCCCAAGCTTCAACGATCTGAACTGCGGAAGAATGGCTATGGAATAGAGCCTGAGCGTCCGTTTGTGGTAATGCACCACCATAGCGCCGGCATAGGTTTCTTCTTTCCCGTTCTGAACCGAAATCAGAAATACATCCTGAAACTGGCTTGTAAGGCTCAACCGCAACATCCTGCGCGAACTGCGTTGAATTTCAATAAAGCATGTTTTCTCCAGTTCTTCAAGGAATTGTAATTCATTCAGTGATGCACGGCTAATTTTAACTTCCATCGTTAGTAATCTCTTAAATTCGTTTCAATATATTCATTCTGCCAGATTTTAAACAATACGGGGTCATCGGGAATTTGGTCCGGCTCCTCTGTTGTTAGTTTTACGATATCCGGCTGTTGATGTTCCATAAATTTCACAGCTTGCGTTACCGGTGACCGATACACATGATATGTTTTACCGGCAAGTTTTAATGTCGTATGATCCGAAGCAGACATATCGCTTTTATCTTTAACAAAATAGCTACTGTACTGAACAGCATCAGCACTAATCAGACGTATATTTCCTTTTTCAGTGAGCATATCACCGGTGACACCCATCGCAGTATTTACACGCGTTCTGAAACCGGCTTTCTGAAACCGGTTTTTAAAATAAAACGAGCAGTAATTGATCCCAATATCAATCTGATTATCTCTGGCATAATCAATAATTTCGAGTGCCGCCAGCTCCGATTCCAGTACAACAGGCTTTTCTGCCGGAATGTAAGTGTAATTCCGTTTAAGCAATTTAGCAGCATTGTGATCCGTCAACCGCAACTGATGCAGATTCAGATGTTTGACACCGACCTTCACCAAATCAGGTAAAAGCTCTATTATGAGATTCTTTTCTTCCGGAACTGAAGGAATCTCAATGGTTACCGTTGGTATAATTCCGCTAGCTTTCTTCACATTTTCAAGTGAATAGCGGGTTGCACCTATATCGAACCGTATTTCGTTCAATCCTGCCTCAGCCAGCAACCGGAACTTTTCTTCGCTGGCAAGAATTCCGTTTGTATAAAGCCAGATATAAATATCCGGATCACACATGGAACGTACCGCTTTAAGATATTCCAGCGTCCGTTCAAAATACAACAAAGGTTCGCCTCCGCTGAAACTTACGCCTTTAAAACCGAAATAATTGACGTATTCCGCATAGGCTTCCGGCGTTTCAAATGTTAATCCCTGCGATGTTGGTAGTTCATCGGTCTGCTGAGGTGCCGGACAATAAAAACAGCCGGCATTACATTTTCCGGTTATGAACAGACAGCTCCACATACCTTTACCACACAACGAGCAACCATTGGAAATGCCATTGTGAAATATTTTGGTTCCCTTGAACAAACGGCCCGGATTTTTGCTCAAAAGCTCATCCCGCTTAATCTGGAACACATCGGCTTCATACGGATTTATCCAACGGATATCCTGGTATTTTGAAAAGGCATCTTTTTGTTCAGATACCAGATCATTCAAATAATGAATGAATGCTTTCATTCATAATAAAAATAAAATTGAACGTTTTTGATTATTGCACCCGGAAAGCTATTGGTCAGGAATCAAAATTCAGAGAATACACAGAGACAAATAAGGCATATATCTCTGTTTATAAATCCTTTAACAAGGTGGTATGTCGTTATATTCCTATCCATTTTATGCGTGTAAAAGTATAAAAAGAATTGAATGATTATCATGCGAAGACGTTTTTTCACAAACATATTTTTGATACATATAACATGCTGATTTAATGAGCATTAAGAAATAAAAATTTACAATTGAATTTGTATCAAATCCCGGTTCCTTATACATTGCTGTTCAACCTGTAATTATGCCTGTTTAGGAGCCTTTCCACAATCACCGACGAAATTCGGCATTTCATTTTGGCGATAAACGGCTGCCAAATGGTCGGTAAATGGCGACATCATCTCCGGAAATGATAAAAGCAGCCATATACCGATTTAAAGCCCGGATTCACAGATAAACTGTTCATAGATTTTGTAAACCGCAATACTTTTGGATCAGAATTAAAAACAAAAACATTTAAACAATAAAAAAATAGCATCATGAAAACAATCAACAAATTTTTCGGATTAGCAGTGTTAGCAATTTCAATGTTCTCATTTACAGCCAGTGCTTCTGCCCTTGTTGGCGAAACAAACTCGGACCTCGGTAAATACTGGTTAAAAGAAGCCGTTAACGTTATTGAAGTATCAGGTGAAGCTTTAGAAACTTATGTGATTCATTACGATCACCTGGCTTACCCGGTTTATGTTGGCGTATTGGAAAGTAAAAAAGGAAACACCTATATTGTAAGAACTGATGGGTTTGAAATTGCTTATGTAAACAAAAAAGGTAAGTTTGGTGTAGAATACATGCCTAAAAAACTGGCCACACTGGATGAAGAAGTTGTAATGTCAAAAATTGACCGCGAACATTTTCTGAATCAACGTGTCATTACACCGAATAACCCAAATGACGACAAAGCACTGAAACTGATTGCAGCTTATCTGCCCCAGGTCATGAAATAAGTCTCATAGATATTTTGATTAATAATTATTTACGTAGAAGTTGAGGGGTGTCCGTTTTGGGCACCTCTTTTTTTATAAGACACATGAATCAGGAATCATTGTTGTCCGGCTAAAAATCAATATTACTTAAAGATTCTCCGCTTCATTTTACTACGCTCAGAATGACAATCCTCCAGCCCAACTGCCAACAAATACCTGTCATTCCGGGTGAAGCGAGGAATCTCTGAAGCTTAAACCGGACAACAGTAATTAAGAGTTAAGTATCAAGACTCTCAAAATAAGGTTTAAGACAATTTTTAAATCTTAACTTAATACATAAATTTTCTTTTTAGTATCTTCGGATAATCTGCCCCCTGTCTTTTCCTTCCACACTTCTTGCATAAGCCTGAACAACAACATTCATAGGCACAGGAATATGGCCGGGAAACGCATCTTTTAAGCGTTCATATGCATCTTCAACCAACCCCACAGAAACCGCATTGATACGAATCTCATTCTCTATTTCAAGATCGACAGCTTTTACAAAACTTTGAATACCTCCGTTTGCCATAGCAGCTGCCGTTGTATTTACAACAGGATCATCCCCTAAAATTCCGGTAGTCAGTGTTATCGATCCTTTAGGATTCAGATAATATTTTCCTATCCTTACCAGGTTAATCTGCCCCATCAACTTACTTTTGATGCCAACATAATAATCTTCTTCGGTAAGATCGGCAAAAGCTCCCCACTTGGTAGCACCGGCAATATTCACAATGGCATCGAGCTTCCCTGTTTCATCCAGTGCTTTTTTAATAGAATCGTTACTGGTAATATCAATATGAATATTTCCTCCGGATCTTCCGGCTATTATAACTTCATGCTTTTGCTTAAAATACTCCGAGACTTTGCGACCTATTGTCCCTTCTCCTCCGATTATCAGAATTCTCATAATTCAACTTTTATATGTATCAACGTTTACAGGTGATAACAAGAAAACTTAAAGGCTTGTTGTATGAACCGGAAGAAATTTCCGCCTTTACGTTTTCAGTCATCTGAAAAAGTTACAAAAAAACCTGAATTTTCGGTAAATGGGGAGGTGAATACACCGGTTTCGGCCCAAAACGTTAATTTTCTTCACACACCGACCAGTGGCTGATACTCACAGATTTTCGCTTCATAAACGACATATCCCGCCATACCTTTGAATCAGAAAAATTATTAATCACCATAAAAATTGAAGTCATGAAAACGACAGGTAAACTTTTCGGATTATTAGTGTTAGTGTTCACAATGTTTGCATTTACCACAAATGCAGAGACGATTGTAAACGATTCAAACTCGGAACTCGGCAAGTACTATTTGAAAAAAGCCGCGCATGCTATGGAAGTTAATGATCAGGAAGTCCCAACTTATGTAATCCACTACGACAATCTTTCCAAACCCGTTTATATAGGTGTATATTCTGTACCAAACTGCAAAATTTTTCTGGTAAGAACAGATGATTTTGAGGTGGCATACGCTTGTAGAGACGGAATCTTTGGAATCAATTATATGCCGGAAAGCCTGGCCACTCTCCCTGTTGAGAAATCAAAAGCAAGCATTGACAGAGTTAATTATTTAAGACAAAGAGTGATAACTCAGAAAAAATGCACAGAAAAGACTCAGCTGAATTTAATCGCACAATACCTTCCTGATATTATGCAATAAGGAGAGTTACACTAACAAGCTAAAGAAGGAAAAGGGGATCAGTTTTGATCCCCTTTTTGTTCCAATATACCGGCGATTACTGTAATTCAAAAAAGTTACACCGCATTACAGGTTATCGGTAAATGGTTTGGTAATGAGGCTGAATACAGAAAAAACCCACAAAAACTGTATACACCGACAAACTGCTGTAAATCACAGAATATAGCTTCCATCCTGACGAAATCCGCCTTAATTTTGAACCAGAATTTTGAGCGATAACCAAAAAAAATAAGTGTCATGAAAACAAAGGTTAAATTATTAGGATTGATGGTGATAAGTATCACTTTGTTCTCGTTCTCTACAAAGTTCCCAACCATTGTGAAAGATTCCCATACCGATCTGGGCAGATACTGGTTGAAAAGAGCAGTAAATCTTATTGAGGTAGAAGGTGAAAGTCTTCCAACCTATGTGGTTCATTACGATAATTTAGACAAGCCTGTTTATATCGGCGTTTTGGAAGAAAAAAGGTGCAAAACCTATATTGTACGAACGGATGGATTTGAAGTTGCATATACCTGCAAAAATGGTGTATTAGGAATAAAATACCTCCCAAAACGATTGGCAACCTACACACAACAATACAGTATAGAACATGTAAACAGGGAAAACTATCTGAAGCAAAAAGTAATTACCAGCAAGCCATGTTCGGAAAAAGAACAACTTTGTCTGATTGCCACATTTTTACCCGAAGTCATGAGTTAAACGAAAAACATAGTAGTAAAAAGGGGATCTTTTGGTCCCCTTTTTTGTTCTGCACCTGCGCAGATTACGATTATTAGCAAACAAATTCAGAATTCAATTAACATAGCACCGTACGAATAACCACCGCCAAAGACTGTGATACCAACCAGATCGCCTTTTTTGAATTCCTGCCAGTTTTCCGAAAGACAAATTCCCGTGCTGGCACATCCCGTATTACCCAGTCTGTCGATATTTCTGAATATGCGGTTGTAATCAAATTTCATACGTTGCGACAGGTTTTGAATAATTCTGTCATTGGCCTGATGCGGAATAATATAATCCAGATCTTTTTTGTCCAGATTTCTGTTATCCAGAACCTTCATCAAGCCTGTTTCCATATATTCACAGGCATGAATAAACACGTCTCTACCATTGGGCATCTCCAATCCTTCTCCGGCAGGCCTCAGAAATACTGCATCCGGACCCTGACCGACATCCCCCAAACCTTCGGTAAAAATATTCAGTATTTCAGGTGAACCGGGAACTTCACTACTGTTTAACAAAATTGCTGTTGCCCCATCTCCCCATAAATGTCCGCTTTTCTCATCTGTTTGATTGCTGTATAACCAATTGTGTTCCGATGCAATCACCAAAGCCTTTGATGCTTTCCCCATGGCAAAATAGCCTTCTACAATCTCAACCGCATTAATAAGCGAAGAACAGGCCGAAGAAATAACGACCGCTTTAGCTCCCTTAAGCGCAAACTCTTTCTGAACAACATGTGCAATTGTAGCAACAGTATCATAAGGACTGTAAGAAGCGCCAACAATAAGATCAACACCATCCAGGTATTTTTCAAGACTACGAACAGCTTCTACTGCCATTGTATTTGAATTCTCATGCTCTGCCGCCCTGGACCGGGTCTTAATACCGGTTCTTTGAAATATCCATTCGTCATCCAAACCATTCACATCTTTAAAATAAGAGTTAGGAACGCGTTCCTCAGGGATATAATGTGAAATCTTCTCAATAAACATAACCTTTCCTACTTGTGTATTCCTTTTAATAAAGTTTTATAATATACATCCAACGTTTCCCAACTCCATTCACCAAAAGCATCTTTAATAAAAGGCACTTCCAGGGCTTTTAACGACCGCTGCAAAACAAACGCAAGCCTGTCAGGATCTTTGAGTTCAAAATCTTCAGTTTCAATACCTTCCTTGAGGATATTTCCGATTAACTCAGTTTCTTTAATATCCAGGTTTTTTCTCAGGTTTTCAATACGGTCAATATTGTTCAGAAAATCTTTCCGTAACGATTCATTTTTCATAGATAAATGTTCCACAGCTTTCATGCGGGCGATAAAGATTTCGTTTAATTTAATATACGGTGCATGCTGGGTCCTGGTAACCGCTTTCAGCTTTACAAGAATAGAGTTGATTTCAACATTTACGACTTCAGAATATAACTCTTCTTTTGATCCAAAATAGCTGTAGATGGTACGTCTGCCAATTTTTGAAGCTTTGGCAATATCTTCCATCGTTGTCTTGTAAACACTCAGATTTGCAAATACAATACGGGCAACAGATACAATTTTATCGCGTGTAGTCTTTAGTGATTTCATTACACAATTGCACAAAAAGTGTGTCAATGTGCAAATATATACCTAAGAATAGTTATACCCAAACAAAACAATAATTTTAACGGGAGATATTATTCAGCAATAAATGTAGTCAGGTAATCAATAATATCGGAAGCTACCTGTTGTTTGGTTTTAAGGTCGTACAAAGTTCGTCTGCCCTTCTTGTCAAAAATGGTAATTTTATTGGTATCATGCATAAAACCTGTGTTGGCGTCATTCAAACTGTTCAACACAATTAAATCCAGATTTTTACGCTGTAACTTTCCAAGGGCATTTGTTTCCTCATCGTTGGTTTCAAGGGCAAAACCAACCATAAACTGATTATTCCGCTTAACCTCACCCAGAGAACGGGCAATATCTTTGGTGGGCTTAAGTTTTAATACCAGGTCTTCCTTTCCTCTTTTTACTTTGCTGTTCTGAACCGTTTCCGGCGTAAAATCTGCAACAGCCGCACTCAAAATCGCTACATCTGCATCCTTAAAAGCATTCATGGCAGCTTCATACATTTCCTGAGCCGAAGTAACATTTATGCGTTTAATTTCAGAAGATGGTGTTTCAAGCTGAACCGGACCGGATATAAGCGTAACTTCCGCACCACGGAATGCACATTCCCTGGCAATGGCATATCCCATTTTGCCGGAAGAATAATTTCCAATAAAGCGTACCGGATCAATTTTTTCGAAGGTTGGTCCTGCGGTAATCAGAACCTTTTTATTCAGGCTTTTTTTTTTGAAAAGTGATCTATCACATGCTTCACGATCACTTCCGGTTCCTGCATCCGCCCCTTTCCTTCAAGACCACTTGCAAGTGCACCGCTGTCAGGGTCGAGAATCTCAACACCTCTGTTCTGAAGGATTTTGATATTTTCCTGCGTGGATGCATGCGCAAACATATCCAGATCCATGGCAGGTACCACCATTACGGGACATTTTACCGACATGTATGCTGTTAATAACAGATTGTCGCAAATACCATGCGCCATTTTACCAAGTGTATTGGCAGATGCCGGCGCTACAATCATCAAATCGGCCCATAATCCCATATCTACATGAGAATGCCAGGTACCATCGGCATTGGCAAAAAATTCGCTTTGAACCGGTTTCCCGGATAAAGCTGAAAGGGTAACGGGAGTAATGAACTCCTTGCCGGCAGGTGTCATTAAAACCTGTACTTCTGCCCCTTCTTTGATAAGGCCACGAAGAAGATAAGCCGCTTTATAAGCGGCTATACTTCCTGTGACTCCTAATAATATTTTTTTGCCCTGTAATCTCATCGCAGGGCGAATTAAGCTTCGTTGCTTTCTTTTGCCGGATTACGATAATAGACATTGTCTTCAATGTATTCCTCTGTAGCGATCAGAGCAGGTTTTGGAAGACGTTCATAGAATTTTGAAATTTCAATTTGCTCACGGTTTTCAAATACCTCTTCCAGGTTATCCGTGTAGGAAGCAAACTCCTGTAACTTTCTGTTTAACTCTTCTTTCATTTCCGCACTGATCTGATTCGCACGTTTTGCAATAATCATCACAGTTTCATAAATGTTACCGGTATCGCTACTCAATTCCATTGTGTCTCTAGTAACGGTAGACAAAGGTGCTTTTGATTTTTTATAATCCATATTTGAACTGTTAATTAAAACGCTTTAATACTTTTTGTGAATCTTCAAACATTTTCTCAGCCTCTTTCAAATGGCTGCTTTCAGGAAAATCATTGGAGAACGAATAATACTCATCCACTGTACTGCGGTAGCGTTCTTCCAGTTTTGATTCCACACTATTTAAGGCCTGCATATATTTTGCTTTCAAAATGAGAAAAGATAGATCTTCTCTGTATTTGGTATCAGGATATTCCTTTAATACATTTTCTGCAGTTATAACGGCCGATTTATAATTATTTCCCAGGTAATTGCCCAGATCAAAATATAATTTAGCATTCAGGTAGTCCTTTTGAACAAGCTTTTCCCTCAACTCATCAATATAATTCAATGCTTTTCCGGCATTTTCGCTTTTAGGATACAAATTTACATATAATTCAAAAGCATCAATTGCCTGCTTGGTGGGAGCCTGATCCAAACGGGGTTTCGGTGAATCAAGGTACAGACAATAAGCCGCCATATAATATGCTTCCTGCACATACGGTCCGTTAGGGAACGTTTTAGCCAATGTACCAAAATAATGACCAGCCATCAGGTTGTCCCCCTGCCCATAATAAGCATTTGCCATAAGATACAACGCTTCTTCCGATTTATCCGATCCCCGGATCACCGGATACACCTCACTAAAAAGAGTTACAGCCTTGTTGTAATCTTCGGCCAGATAATACTCTTTCGCCTTGTTATATTTATAACCGGCATCTGTACTTTTTAATACTTTGTTGTATTCTCCGCACCCTGCAAATAACAGGGTCAAAGCAATCAGTATGTATAATGTTCTGTTTCTCATTTTCAAAAGCCCTGCAAAATTATGTTATTCCCACTAATAAAAAAAGTATAACCCGCTATTTTAATGAATTTTTGCTCAACGGATCAACATAATTATTCTTTAACCAATACGTACGAAACATTAAAATGTTATCAAGCTTTTATTATTTTTTCATTTTTTTGTCTGAACCGGACAACTGCCCCCATTCAATATTCAGAAGCAAATGTGACAGATAAAATCAAGGCTACATGGTTATTTAGACTGACTATGAAAAATATATATGTCATTTGGACAGATATTAAAAAACACTACATTTGCATTGCAATTTTAAAACCATAAGAACGTGGATTTATTTGATAAGATACTAGCTGATCAGGGCGATTTAGGTAAATACCGTCAACAGGCCCATGGATATTTTATGTTCCCAAAACTGGAAGGTGAAATCAATCCCCGCATGAAATTCAGGGGCAAAGAAGTTCTCACCTGGAGTTTAAATAACTACCTTGGTTTAGCCAATCATCCAGAGGTAAGAAAAACAGATGCTGAAGCAGCTGCCAAATGGGGACTTGGCTATCCGATGGGTGCACGAATGATGAGCGGACATACCAGTCTGCACGAAAAACTGGAAGCTCAGTTGGCTGATTTTGTAGGTAAAGAAGACAGTTATCTGCTTAACTTTGGCTATCAGGGAATGGTATCCATTATTGATTCAGTGGTGAACCGAAATGACGTAATTGTTTATGATTCAGAATCACATGCCTGTATTCTTGATGGAATGCGCTTACATATGGGAAAACGTTTCGTTTTTCAGCATAATGACATTGAAAATCTGGAACGTCAGCTCACCCGGGCAGTGAAACTTGCAGAAACTCAAAAAGGTGGTGTTCTGGTTATTACTGAAGGTGTTTTTGGAATGGCAGGCGACCTGGGTAGACTGGATGATATTACCGCTTTAAAAGATAAATTCAAATTCAGGTTGCTGGTCGATGACGCACATGGATTCGGAACCATGGGTAAAACAGGTGCAGGAACGGGAGAACACTTTGGTGTTCAGGATAAAATCGATCTGTACTTCTCAACCTTTGCCAAATCGATGGCTTCCATAGGTGCATTTATTGCAGGCGATGAAGTAATCATCAACTATTTACGGTATAATATGCGCTCACAGATTTTTGCCAAATCTTTACCAATGCCACTTGTTGAAGGTGCATTAAAACGTTTGGAAATTCTAAAGAATAATCCTGAACTGAAATCTAATCTATGGAAAGTAGTTAACAAACTACAAAGTGGATTAAAAGCTGAAGGATTTAACCTTGGCCACACACAATCACCCGTAACACCGGTTTATCTTTCAGGTAGTGTTCCTGAAGCAACCAACCTGGTTATGGATTTACGTGAAAACTATAATGTATTTTGTTCTATCGTAGTGTATCCTGTAATTCCAAAAGGACAGTTAATGCTACGTATTATTCCAACTGCAAGTCATACTATAGAAGATGTGGAATATACCATTAAAGCTTTCTCCGAAGTAAGGGCTAATCTTGAAGCCGGAAAATACGATGTGGAAAGCATTCCTGAATGGCAATAAAAACACCATATATCACAATTTAAAAGCCGGTTAAAACCGGCTTTTTTTATCTCCCAGCGCCATTTTACTTCTAAAAATAATACACTTTCAATAAATCAAACAACATATTAATTATCAATAATTTATAATTACGAATAATATTGTAATATATTTATTTTTAAATCATTCGCACACGATATTTACAACGTATCTTAGGGCTGAATACCTGTGTTTTTTATCTTACCGGTTTGTTGCTGATTCATGGTCACAAATCGTTTAAAGATCCCAACAAAAGTTAATAAAACAGCATAAAACATAAACCTATCGTAAAAAAACTAAAAATTCAGCTGGTTTTATATGCATCATGGTACGGACCAGTATAATATTTATATATTTATTTTACAATATTTTATATAATTATAATTTTGATATTTTACAGAAATATACCTGTCAAAATATACTTATTCCTATTATTAAATACTATTACTTTCTTAAACGCAGATTTTGACCTATATTTGCTTATCAAAATTGAGTAAAATGGATAATAAAGACGTATTAAAATCTGTAATTAAGAAAGCCCAGCTATGGCTTGACGGAAATTATGACGAGCAAACAAAAGCAGAGATCAAACGTATGATGGATGCAGAAGATAAGTCAGAACTTATTGATGCATTTTATAAGGACCTTGAATTTGGCACCGGAGGATTACGCGGTATCATGGGAGCCGGATCTAACCGAATGAATATTTACACGGTAGGTGCAGCCACACAAGGTCTGTCAAACTACCTGATCAAGCAGTTTCCTGATGTAAATCCGATAAAAGTGGTTATTGGGCACGACTGTAGAAATAACAGCCGACTGTTTGCCGAGACTTCCGCCAATATATTTTCTGCCAATGGCATTAAAGTATATCTCTTTGAAGACCTGCGCCCTACGCCGGAAATGTCTTTCACAATTCGCGAGTTAGGCTGTCAGAGCGGAATTATCTTAACAGCGTCGCACAATCCTAAGGAATATAACGGGTACAAGGCATATTGGGACGATGGAGCCCAGATGATTGCACCTCACGATAAAAATGTAATTGACGAAGTGAATGCCATCACAGATGTCAAAGACATTAAATTTGAGGGTAAACCGGAACTGATAGAAATTATCGGAGAAGAAATCGACGATATGTATCTCGACAGGGTTGCCACACTTGTTCTTGACCCGGAGGCTATTGAACGTCAAAAAGATTTAAAAATCGTTTATACTCCTATACACGGAACCGGAGTAAAAATTATTCCGGCTGCCTTACGCAGATTTGGTTTTACCAACATCATTAATGTTCCTGAACAGGATGTGGTCAGCGGAGATTTCCCAACGGTAAAATCACCAAACCCGGAAGAACCTGCTGCACTTGAAATGGCTGTGAATAAAGCGGCTGAAATGGATGCCGATTTGGTTATGGCATCAGACCCGGATTCTGACCGTATTGGAATTGCAATTAAAAACGATAAAGGTGAATTTATTCTGGTTAACGGAAACCAGACCGCATTGCTTCTCACCTACTACATCATTACACAATGGAAGGCAAAAGGTAAGCTCAAAGGAAATGAGTTTTTTGTTAAAACCATCGTTACATCAGAAACACTAAAAGAAGTCGCAGTTAAAAACGGAGTTGAATATTTTGATTGTTATACCGGATTTAAATGGATTGCTTCGTTGATCCGTGAGTTTGAAGGTCAGAAACAATACATTTGCGGTGGTGAAGAAAGTTACGGTTTCCTTCCTGAAGATTTCGTGCGTGACAAAGATGCCGTTTCATCCTGTTCTGTAATGGCAGAAGTTGCAGCATGGGCAAAGGATAACGGCAAATCCTTATATGAACTGCTTCAGGATATATATCTGACATATGGTTTCTCTAAAGAAAAACTGATATCGGTAGTGCGTAAAGGAAAAGCGGGAGCGGATGAAATAAAACAGATGATGGAAGATTTCAGACACAACACACCCAAAACATTAGGTGGATCACCTGTAAAAATACTGAAGGATTATAAGTCTCTTGAAGCGAAAGATCTTATTACAGGTGATATTACAAAACTGGATTTCCCTGAAGCGTCTAACGTATTGCAGTTCCTGACTGATGACGGATCAAAAATTTCAGTTCGCCCTTCGGGGACAGAACCAAAAATCAAGTTTTATTTTGAAGTAAAAGGGGAATTAAAATCCAGGGCCGATTTTGATGCTGCCAATGCAAAAGCAGACGAAAAAATTGCACAGATTATAAAAGAGCTTAAATTAAACTAATTAACTTATTCTTTCATTTAAAAAGCCCGGCAATGCCGGGCTTTTTAAATGTAGAAACGTTCAAACCAGTACCCATTTCAATTTTTATGGTCGATTAAACTTTAATTTTTCGTCCATAAAAATCGTATAACACTTTTTCATATTCTTCATTCACAGCCATCGAAGGATCAAATTCAGGAGCTGCTTCGATATCATCTCTGGTCATCTTTATGGTCGCCTTTCTACCAACATAACTTATTTCAGAAATCACTTCAATAGGCAGCATGACCTTTTTACTCCAGGGTAATAAATCCTTCGTATCAATCACAACGTAAAAAACATGCCAGTTTTCATCTTCAATAATCAAATCTTCAATATGCCCAAACCTGTCGTCTGTGGACTCAATCGTATATCCTCTGACCTCATTAAAACTTCTAAGACTTGTATCAATATCGTTTTCATCCACCACTTTTTCAGGATAACGTGACGGAACCGGTCTGTTAGGATCAAGCATAGAAGCAATGCCCGAATATCCTGCATATTGCTGAGCCCAGTAAGGTTGCATGGCATAGTGGTTAAACAACATTTGCTCATATCTTCTCGAAACAGGACTATCAAAATCAATCCCCGGAGATTTTTCTATAACCTCCATATCAAGATTAACCGGAAAATGCTCACTCATCCATTCAGGTTCACCAAGATTCACTCTTGGAATCAGTACTTTTCGGTTTTTAAAGATATTCCCCAGCTTTACCTCCAGGTAACGAATGGTCCATCGTTCCTCATCGAATAAAAAGTCTTTAACACTTCCTTTATCTCCGTCCTTGGCTTTAACTGAAAAGCCTACTAATCTGTTTAAACTTCTTTTCATGGCTTTTTTTAATGTAAACGTTGCAAATAATATTCCATAGAAATATCACTACACATATAAATCACAACAATCTAAATATCAACATATTGAAAAGAAATTTTTATTTCAGACTGTATTGAAGATGTAAGTTTTTGTAGAAGAAATATGAAAACTGTGTAAAATCTCTACACGAATTACGGATATCCGGGACTATTCGAAGTTTTAAATGCGTCTTGAGAATATTTCCTAAACGAATTAAAAAAATTGTAACCGGCAAAGCTTTAATCAGCAACTTTCCTGTATCGGTAATGTCCGATTATTTTGTATTTAAACAAGCAATCTGCCAACTCCTGCCCCTGGCCAATATTATGAACAACCATCAGGTTCGATTTGTCATGATTCAATCTGTTTACAACAATTCCTATATGTGTAACATTGCCACCCAGATTCCAGCACACGATATCTCCGGCGTTATAATCTGATCCAATATCTGTAAGCGGTAATTCCTCACCGAAGCGGCTAAAAAATACCATTAGATTAGGTACTCTGCGGTGATCAATATTTTTGTCGGTGCGTGAAAGTCCCCAGATTTTAGGATACAACCCGAAATTATCTTTCATATCTTCATGAACCTCTTTCTGAAGATCAGTGCCTACTTTCCGGTACGCGCGAATAATAACATCTGTACAAACACCTCTGTCAGAAGGGACATCTCCGTTTGGATAAGGTATGGAAAAGTATGATGGATCATACAACACATCATCTTTTGTAAGTTGTAAAGTGGAATCAGCCAGAGAAGTGTAAAAGGCTGAATCCTGAGCTGATATAATCAAGCAGAATCCTGTAAATACTGAAAATAAAAAGAACTTTCTCATTCTTTGTTCATTATCCTTGATCCAATCTTCTTCCAGTCTTTGGTTTTAATGATAGCGAGTTTTTCGTTTTTAAGGTCAAAAACGGATACATACTTCCGGCTAAGCACATAATGTAAATCCCACTCCACCTGATCTTTATAGAGTAACAATGTACATATGTCCGTCGGATCAATTGCCTCAGAAATAAAATGCTTGTGCAAGGTTGCATTTTGGGTGGTATCCATCCCGGCTTTTGTGCTTAGTTTTACCAATGACTTGTGTATGCGTTCCACGCCACGGTATTTATTATTTTTATCAAAACGTAGCTGGTAGTCATTTCCAAGAATTATTACATCACCCACTTTTGAGCCGGACATAACATATACACAACGTTCATGGTTATTTATTACTGGCAGCAATGTAAACGACACTCCGTCGTAATAGGTATAATAACCATCCTTATTAACTTTAATCTTTTCAATGGCTTTTTCACGCATGGTTATCAGGTCGTCTTCCAATTCAGAAGGAACCAGTTGTCTTGTTTCCGGAATCCCTGCTATTTTATCCGGTTGTGATGCTGCAAAATGGTAGCGGGCTAAAATCCGGGTGGAATCGAAATGATAATAAATAATGGTATTGATCTCATTTCCATTGATGTATGACAGATAGCCATTTGCTTTCTCTGAAAGGACAGGAAATTGTTGCAAGAAGTGTGTTGTTGCCACAACAGATGCTTCCTGGAGAGTATAAAGCATCTTTCCTTCCTTAAGAATTTTATCTGCATCCGGTTTTTTGGCCGCCACTGCTACAGAAAAGAATAATATTACCAGTAAAGCGCTGTATTTCATTTTATAATTTTTGGTTCAGCAAGATACAATATCCTAATCAGGATACATGAAAAAATAATACACATATTTTTTAAAAAGTAATTCACTAACTGATGAACGATAAAAACAATTTTCTGTTACATAAATACGTAATAATTGAGCAGTGCAATCGTATTATTTCGTTTGGATGGAATCAATCCTTTTTTTACTTTTGCACGCGGTTTCGGGGTGACTGACAAACCCCAACATTCATTTCGGGGAAGCCCGTAAATAAAAAAAACAGATAAAATGCAGGAGTTTAAGCCTATCAAACTTGTACTGGAAGACGGAACCGTATTCAAAGGAAAATCATTTGGTTATCATCAATCTGTCGCCGGAGAAGTTGTTTTTAACACCGCCATGACCGGTTACCCCGAGAGTTTAACAGATCCATCTTACAAAGGCCAGTTACTGGTTGCCACCTATCCACTCATAGGAAATTATGGTGTTCCCAGTGATGAAAAAGAAAATGGAATTCCCCAATACTATGAATCGGATCAGATTCATGTGAGTGCTTTTATTATTTCAGAATATTCCACTGAACACAGTCACTGGAATGCGGATAAAAGTCTGGGAGACTGGCTGAAGGAACATAAAGTTCCGGGTATGTTTGGTATTGACACCAGGGCACTGACCAAGATTATACGTGAAAAGGGTGTGATGCTGGGGAAAATCATAGCCGATGATGAAGATGTTGATTTTTACGATCCTAACCAGGATAACCTGGTGGATATGGTGAGCTGCAAAGAAAAAATAGTTTACGGAAATGGTCAGCATAAAATAGTTTTGGTTGATACCGGAGCTAAATATAACATCTTCCGCTGTCTGCTTAGAAGGGATACCACATTAATCAGAGTACCGTGGGATTATGATTTCACACAGGAAGATTATGATGGCATCATGCTTTCGAACGGTCCTGGTGACCCTGAAGTATGTGAAGCTACGGTACAAAATATCCGTAAAGCGTTGGATGATGACAAACCAATCTTCGGTATTTGCTTAGGCAATCAGTTGATGGGGCTGGCTGCAGGCGGAGGAACGCACAAACTTAAATATGGTCACCGCAGCCATAATCAGCCGGTTAGGGAACTCGGAACAAACCGCTGCTACATCACATCACAAAACCACGGATATGTGCTGGATACAGAATCGCTTAAAAAAGACTGGGAACCTTCTTTTGTAAACGTAAACGACGATACAAACGAAGGCATCAAACACAAAAGCAAACCATTCTTTTCCACTCAGTTCCACCCCGAAGCATCAAGTGGTCCTACAGATACAGAATTTTTATTCGATGTATTTATTGACAAGATCGTAGATTACAAAAACAATAAAAAGTAATCTTCTTACAATACCATCATTCGCTAAGAGAATGATCTGAAAGGGGTTTTATCATAAAACTCCTTTTTTAGTCTGGTTACAAACCAAAAATATTAACAACACTCCGGAATGGGAAGAAAAAAGAATCATCCTTTGCTTGAGAACATCGAAATTACAGATGTTGGAACCGAAGGAAAAGCCCTGGCAAGGGTTGACAACATGGTAGTATTTACCAAAAACGTTGTTCCCGGCGACGTGGTTGACATACAGGTCAACAAAAAACGAAAAAAATACATGGAAGGTTTTGTCACGGCTATCCACAAAAAGTCAGCGGTCAGGGCTGAACCCAGATGTGAGCATTTTGGCGTTTGTGGCGGTTGTAAATGGCAAAACCTGCCTTACGAAGAACAACTTCGTTATAAAACCAGACATGTTAAAGATTCCCTTATCAGGATAGGGCATCTGGATATTCCTGAAGTAAAGCCAATCATGGGATCAGAAGATATCTACTATTACCGGAACAAAATGGAATATACCTTTTGCAATAACCGTTGGGTAACTGCCGAGGAACTTCAGGAAGGTCATGAAATCGAAGACTGGCGAGCTGCAGGTTTTTATGTTCCGGGACGATTTGACAAAGTTCTTGATCTTCATACCTGCCATTTGCAGGCTGAACCAAGCAATGCAATCCGGAATGGGCTAAAGAAATTTGCCGTAAAAAAAGGGTATTCATTTTTTGATCTGAAAGAACAAACCGGTTTTTTAAGAACGTTATGGGTCCGGACATCCTCAACCGGAGAGATCATGATTATAGTAGTATTCAATGAGAACCGGAAAAATGAAATTGCAGAAGTCATGGAATACCTGAAAAACACTTTCCCTGAAATTACTTCGCTAACGTACTGCATTAACAGCAAAGGAAATCCTGTAATCAGTGATCTGGATATTAAAACATATTCTGGGAAGGATCATATCATGGAAACCATGGAAAACCTTCAATTTAAGATCAGTCCAAAATCCTTTTATCAGACCAACAGTAAACAGGCTTATACGTTATACAGTGTTACACGTGAATATGCAGAACTTACCGGAAACGAAACAGTTTACGATCTCTATACCGGAACAGGAACCATCGCCAATTTTGTAGCAGCTAACGCCAAAAAGGTCATTGGAGTTGAATATGTAGAAGATGCTATTATCGATGCAAAACAAAATTCAGAACTGAACGGAATAACTAACACCTCCTTTTTCGCAGGCGATATGAAAGACATCCTGAATGATGAATTCATAGCCAGTCACGGCCAGCCTGATGTAATTATTACGGACCCTCCCCGTGCCGGCATGCATCCCGATGTGGTTCAGACCATTATGAATTCAAAGCCGAAACGTATTGTGTATGTGAGTTGTAATCCAACCACGCAGGCGCGTGATCTGGAAATGATATCAGATATGTATAACGTAATAAAAGTACAACCGGTCGACATGTTCCCTCACACAGCCCATGTAGAGAATGTCGTTCAGCTTGAACTAATTAACCCTTAAAGGGTTTTAACATGTGATAAACACACTGCAATGAAAATAACAGATTTAAACCCCACAGTTATCTGGCACTATTTCAATGAAATCTGCCAAATTCCAAGGCCTTCAAAAAAGGAAGAAAAAATTATTGCTTATCTCGTTGAATTTGGTAAATCACATGGTTTAAACACACGCACGGACAAAGCCGGGAATGTGCTTATAAGTAAGCCTGCCACAGCAGGTTTCGAAAACCTGAAAACTGTTATTTTACAGTCGCATGTAGATATGGTATGCGAAAAAAACAGCGATACAGTTCACGATTTCGATAAAGATCCGATTCAGCCTTTTATTGATGGAGATTGGGTCAAAGCAAAAGGAACAACACTTGGCGCAGATGATGGCATTGGTGTTGCGGCGCAGCTTGCAATTTTAGCAGCTGATGATTTAGTACACGGACCTATTGAATGCTTGTTCACAACTGACGAGGAAACAGGTTTATCAGGCGCATTTGCCCTGGAAAAAGATTTTATGACCGGAGAGATTCTGCTGAACCTTGACAGTGAAGACGAAGGAGAATTATACATGGGATGTGCCGGTGGAATTGATACGCTGGCACTGATGGAATTTCTGAAAGAAGAAGTTCCTCAAAACATGCAACCGTATACAGTGACAGTTAAAGGTTTAAAAGGCGGGCATTCAGGCGATGACATCAATAAGGAATTGGCAAATGCGAATAAAATTCTGAACCGATTCCTTTGGGAATGCAACAAAGAATTTGGTATTAAACTATCCTCTTTTAACGGTGGGAACCTCCGCAATGCGATTGCCAGAGAAGCGCAGGCAGTTATTCTGGTTCATAAAGATAAAACTGAACTGATGCAGAAGAAATTACCGGTTTACATTAGCGAAATTAAATCGGTATTTGAAGCAACAGAACCGGATTTTAAAATGGAAATCCTTGAAACCGGCAAACCTGAGTATATTCTTGACAGGGATGCACAGAACAAACTTATGAATGTCATTTATGCATGTCCTCACGGCGTGTTGGGCATGAGCAAGACGATTCCAGGATTAGTTGAAACTTCCACCAATCTTGCTTCTGTTAAGATGAAGGACGATACCCACATTGAAATTGTTACCAGTCAGAGAAGCTCAGTTGAGGCAGCCAGAAAGGGAGCATCACAAATGTTGAGAAGTGTATTCAGCCTTGCCGGAGCAACCGTAAAACATTCCGATGGTTATCCGGGTTGGAAACCGAATCTTAATTCGCCGATTTTAAATATTTCCGAAGAAACCTATATTAATACATTCAACACCAAACCGGACGTTAAAGCAATTCACGCCGGGCTGGAATGCGGGCTGTTCCTTGAAAAATATCCCTATCTGGATATGGTATCATTCGGACCTACCATAAAAGGCGCTCACTCTCCCGATGAACGCATTCATATTGAAAGTGTTAATAAATTCTGGTTGTATCTTACTGAAATACTTAAAAAGATCCCTAAATCCTGATTTTTTTTACTATTCTGTATTTTTTCACTCTAATAGTGAGGAATTTTTCTCTTTTTAGGTTTCATAAATAATTCATTTATTAGTGTTTAACCCAAAGTCAAACACTTTATTGTTTTTATCAGGATCAAGTTAAGATAATGTCAAATTGTTGCTATATTATTTTAACTAATTCCAAATAGCCAGTTTCAAAATACTAATATTAAGATATTTACACACTTCATTAACTATTTTTTTACTTAATAATTTTGTTACAAACAAAACACTTTATAATTTTATCCTAGTTTTCCTATAGGATATATAGTTTATAATTATGGTTATGAGAACAAAACACTTTATAATTTTATCCTAGTTTTCCTATAGGATATATAGTTTATAATTATGGTTATGAGAACAAAACATTTTTTAATAGTATTAAGTCTGATGCTCCCGCTTTTAGTGGCTGCACAGCAAAAGGAGACATTTAAACTTGATAAAAGTAATCTTCTTATTAAAGGTACATCCTCATTGCATGACTGGGAGATGGAAGCAAAAGATGTAAGCTGTTTTACGGCAACGGAATTTGAAAACAACGAATTAAAGACATTCGAATCCATCAATTTTGTTTGCAAAAGCAATTCACTTAAAAGTGACCATTCCATGATGGATGATAAAGCTCATGATGCGCTTAAAGCCAAAAAACACCCCGACATTCTGTTCAAACTTGATGCAAGTTCAATCAAAAACAACAGCAGTGACAAATTCGACGGAACGCTGAATGGAACACTTTCACTTTCAGGTGTCTCTAAAAAAATCAATGTTCCTGTATCCGGAATTATAAACAACAATAATCAGTTTGAAGCCAAAGGATCATTAAAGCTCAAAATGTCCGATTACAATATCGATGCCCCCACTGCCATGTTTGGCACCATAACAACAGGCGATGTCATTACAATTGAATATGATTTTATTTTCACAAAAACCGAATCACAGGTTTTATCGGAGAACAATTAATAATTATAATTTTTTTAACGTTTCTAAAAAATTCAATTATGAGAAATTTAATAGCAGCAGTGCTTATTGTGCTGACCGGAGTTACCGGATTTGCACAGAATTTTGAAGCTCCTAAGCTGGATGCATCGAAATTCGAAAAAGTGAAGGCAAAAGTGGGAGGCGATTTTGCTATTCAGTATCAAGCTCTGAATCATTCAATTAACGGGAGTTCGGATTCATTGGTTGATTTGGAAAATAACATCAACCTACCATCAGCAAACTTTAATATTACCGCTGATTTGGGTCCCGGCGTTCAATTATATATGAATACATTTCTTTCTTCACGTCATCATAATGATGCCTGGGTGGAAGGTGGTTATCTGACAATTGACAATCTTCCTTTTTTACCTGCAGCTGATCCGGTGATGAAATACCTGACAATTAAGGCTGGCGTTTTTAATCCAAACTACGGTGATGCTCATTTCTATAGAAGCACTAATGCTCATGTAGTTGATAACCCGTTCGTAGGTAACTGGATCATGGATTCATACACCACCAACCCGGGAATGGAAATTATGTATCGTAATAATGGCGTTCTGGCTATGGTAGGAACCAACAATGGAAGAATGAACTATGGTCGTGGAAATGATCTTGGCAAAGACCTTGTTTTCCTATGGAAACTTGCTTATGACAAACAGTTTACAGATGATTTCAGAGGACGTGTTTCATTATCCGGCTATCATGTACCGGAAGGACACAGTGGATCTTACCTGTATAATGCAGACCGTGCAGGTGCCCGTTATTATGATGTCATGTTATGGCATACCGAGAGCCTTATGGATCCTGCAAACCGCAGCACCGGACGTTGGGATCCGGGAACAGGACAGACACAAATGAACAGTTACCAGGCTAACATATTTGCACAGTTTAAAGGTCTTAATATTTTTGGTATCTATGAAGATGAGACAGGTGTAAGAAGAGGTGCCGATCAACACTTTACACAAACAGCTCTTCAGGCCATCTACAATATTGGTGCATTTTATGTTGGCACACGCTGGAATAATGTGACAGATAATGCAGGATCAAAAGTTACACGTGTTAATTTTGGTGGCGGCTGGCATATGCTGGATGATGTTCTGGTAAAACTGGATTATGTCAATCAGAAATATGACGGACCTGCTTTCGGTGAAATAAATGGTGGTAAATTTAATGGCGTAGTTGTTGAAGCAGCTATTTCATTCTAGTTTTAATAGTTCTTTTACAAGAAAAAAACCGCACCGTCGTGCGGTTTTTTTTCCTCTATATGTTAAATAGAAAATTCCATATTATCATTTTAACAGTGCTGTTCAGCTGTTTTTGTACCGCACAAGGCAAATCCGGGTACGATACGGGAAATATTGATATATCAGGAACCTCAAACATCAATACCTTTTCATTTCATAATACAATAAAAAGCCATGATGTTAACTCGTTTATTTACGAAGCAGATTCTATGCGATACCCTGGACTGATACACAAATTATCGATTGAAGTTTCTGACTTTAAGAATGATAATGTGACTTTAAGAAAAAATTTTCTAAATCTGCTCAAATACCCTGAATTTCCATATATCTATATCACGGTAATTCAGAACCAGTTGAATCAGGACAAACCTGATACGGAAAAATTATCCGTGGAATTAACCTTAACAGGCATAACCAGAAAATACAAGATTAATTGCTATGTCGTTCCTCTTCCCGATGGTACATATACAATCTCAGGGAAACACTGCATACATTTAAAAGATTTTGGACTGGAACCACCATCAAAATTTTTTGGATTAATCAAAGTAAATAACGATGTTTACGTTAATTTTGTGATCAGGACAAACAGACCTCAAAACTACTACAATGAAATTCAGCACTAAAACACGTTACGGATTAAGAGCAATGATGGAGATCGCTAATTCAGATCAGAAGACAGGGATCTTTCAGAAAGATATTGCTGCCAATCAGGATATTTCCTTGAAATATCTTGATCACATTATCCATGCCCTTAAAGTTGCAGGATTAATTACCAATGTTCGTGGGAAAAAAAGCGGTTATATCTTAACCAAATCACCTTCAAAAATAACTGTCTTCGATATTCACAGTGCCTTTGAACCCGGGATATGTGTCATTGACTGCCTGTCGCGTAATATTAAATGTGAACGCGAAAACATTTGTGCTGCCAAGGGATTCTGGGGCAAACTTAACAACCAGATTGTAACATATTTTAAAACCGTAACACTAAAGGAACTGATTAACGAACAGACTAATCTGGATGATGGTTCCCCTATTCCCTGTTGTTAAATTCGTTTGTTGCTTTATCAAGAAATTCAATAAAATTGTCCACATCCAAATCGTACGCTTTGGGTTGCTCTAAAAGATTCTCATTGTTATCTAACAGTACATAGTAAGGTTGTGAATTGACTTTATACCTGCTAATCTGAAAATCTGCGTACTTCTTCCCCAGCGTTTTTTTCACTTTACCATCAAATGTTGATGTTATCCAATCAGTTTCAGGAAGTTTCGTTTTGTCATCCACATACAATGCCACGATCACAAAATCCTCCTTGAGCCTTTTCAGCACCTTGGGATCCGACCATACCCTGTCTTCCATTTCACGGCAATTCACGCAACCGTGACCTGTAAAATCAATAAATAAGGGCTTATTTTTTTCACGTGCACAAGCCAGGGCCTGATCATAATCAAAATAGCCTTCGAGACCGTGAGGTAAATGTAAAAACTCAGCATATTTGGGTTTCTCGCAAATAGTCTGAGAATCATCCGTTTCGGCCACCGAGATCTTTTCCTGCATAATCCGGGTCAGATCAAAATCGTGTGTTGAACGTGGTGGCAGATATCCGGCAAGTGCTTTTAAAGGTGCTCCAAACATTCCTGGAATAAGATAAACCACAAAGCTAAAGGTTACTATCGCCAAAGCCAGACGTGATACAGTTACATGTTTAACGTCACTGTCATGTGAGAACTTAAGTTTACCCAGAAAATAGAAACCCAGCAACGTAAAGGTTACAATCCAAATCGCCAAATAGATTTCCCTGTCAAGAATCCCCCAATGATAGGTTTGATCCGCCACACTCAGGAATTTCAAACCAAGTGCAACCTCAACAAATCCCAATACAACTTTAACCGTATTCAGCCAACCACCTGATTTTGGCATCTTTTTCAGATACCCCGGGAAGAGTGCAAAAAAGGTGAAAGGGAGCGCAAATGCCAGAGAAAAACCCAACATACCCACGATTGGAGTCAGCACAGCACCACCTGCACTGGCCACCAAAATAGCTCCCACAATAGGCCCGGTACAACTAAAAGATACCAGCACCAGTGTAAAAGCCATAAAAAAGATCCCGATCAGACCACCCTTCTCTTCATTTGCGGTTGATTTGTTGACGATCCATGAAGGCATTGTAATTTCAAATGCGCCAAAAAAGGATGCCGCAAAAACCATAAAAATAATAAAGAACAGAATATTAGGCAGCCAATGCGTACTCAGAAAATTTGCAAAATTTGCACCAAAGGCAAGAGCAACAACGGTTCCAACAATGGTATAAATCGCAATAATGGATATGCCATACACCAATGCATTAAACTTGCCGCGCGCCTTATTTTCGCTTCCCTTTAGAAAAAAGCTCATGGTCATTGGGATCATCGGGAATACACATGGTGTAAAGATTGCAGCCAGTCCCCCTAAAAATGCAAGGAAGAAAAACCCCCATAAACCGGTTTGATCAGTTGCTCCTGACTGAGACAGATCTGTTGCCTGCCCCTGAGTTGTTTCTGTATTTTTTGTTTCAGGCAAAACCTGAGCCTGGGCCTCTCCCACCTCATATTCAAAATCATAGTCATCCGGTGGGATACAGCGTTCATCATCACATGTCATGAATTCAACGTAACCTTTAACCAGTACATGGTCAGGATCAGTCACCTTAAAGGTCTGAATAAAATCTACCTTCCCTTCAAAGTATTGCAGATTCATATTAAAAGACACATCAAATTTTTCAATTGGCTTTTTTGATGTATGAATCTCACCTACCGGTTCCAGTCCGTAAATAGTATCATAATTAAATGAGGTAGCAATCGGGCCGTTATCAGGAATCTTTGTAGAATATAAGTGCCAGCCTTCATCTATATTGGCTGAAAATATAAGATCAATCCTGGAATTCGCCTTTATATCTGTTGAGCTGAGTCGGGATTCCCATTTTACAGGTTTTACAATCTGTGAAAAAACAGAAATTGGGAGTACAATAAATAAAAGTGCAGCTGCAAGTGTTTTTCTCATGATTAATAACTATTTTTAAACTGAAATTTTAGTTTTTAGTAAATTGTAAAAAATATACATAAATAACCATTTTTTTTCGATATGGTTTTTTTTTAAATGTTTTTTAATAAATACACAGACATTTAGATGCCTGAAAAACTTATAAAAATAATACTACTGTGTTGTTTCCTCTGGATTTTCAATCTAATACATGCTGCAGAGATGAAACACGTACTGGTGTTGCATTCATACTTCCCAAACCAGGGGTGGACCAGACTTGCCAACGAAGGAATAATGTCCACGCTCCACAAAGAAAAAGATCTGGCTATAACAGTGGATATCCGGTATCTTGATATGAGAAATGACACCAGTAAAACCCGTTTGACTGATATTAAGAATGATTTGCACGATGAATATCCGGATTCAGGAGATGTGGATTTACTGATTATTGTGGATGATCTTGCATTCCAGTTTGTGAATGAAAAAGGCAACGAATTATTTCCGGATGTTCCCATTGTATTTTGCAGTGCTAAAAACTACAAATCTGTGGATTACGGGAACAGGCCTGTTACCGGAGTAAATGAATCCATAGGTCTTGTTAAAAATATACGTTTGGCAAAACAGTTATTGCCAAAAACAACGACAGCCTTATTACTAAACTCTGAAAACCTTCCAACCGGCAAAGGGCATCTTGCTGAATTTGAAGAATTCCCTAAAGAGGTGGACGGTGTTGAAATAAGGCTTTGGAAGGATCATACAAAAAAGTCGCTTCTGGATGCCTTATATGATCTTCCTGAGAATTCTGTTTTATTTTATGGAATTACCAGTTTTAGGGATGACCGGGAACTTGATCTGATTGTTAATTTACATGATTTTAGTTTCTTTACTGATAACACAGATGCTGCTATTTTTTCGCACAACTACGACCTGATTAATAGTGGAATAATGGGAGGATACACCATAAAAGCGGAAGATATTGGAGAAGAGACTGCCAATATGGCTATCGAATATCTAAAGGGGACCCCCATTGATAAACTTCCGGTTAAACTTGTTACCTCGGATCACCTTACGCTGAACTACAATGCGTTGAAGAAGTATAACATACCGATGAAGAACTTCAACAACAAATCCATTCTGGTAAATTACAGTCCCAGTTTCTGGGATCAGCATAAAAACATTGTAATATCCATTGTTATAATTTTTATTATTCAGCTAATTTTTATCGTTATTCTGTTAGAGCAGCGCCGTGCACTTCAAAAGTCCCATATTGAACTTAAGTTAGCTCAAAAATCAGCTGAGGAAAGTAATCAGATGAAGAAAGTTTTCCTGGCAAACATGAACCATGAAATCAGAACTCCTTTAAATGCGATCATCGGTTTTTCAAATCTGCTGTATGAGGAAAACCTGAATGAAAAGGATAAAACGAAATATTTGAATTTGATCAATGAAAACTCAGAAAACCTGCTCAATATTGTAGGAGATTTACTTGACCTTTCGAAAATTGAATCCGGAGCCCTTGAGTTATTTCCCCGAAAGGTAAATGTGGATCAACTTATTAAAGAAATTTACGACACATCTAACATGCTTAAGTTTGAGCAGGAAAAAACGAGTTTAAAGTTTATACAGGTAGAACCGGATACAGAAGATAAAATTTCAATTTATACGGATCCTTACAGGTTAAAACAAATTCTGTATAATCTGGTTATAAATGCTATAAAAAACACTGAAGAAGGAGAAATAAAACTGGGATATGAATTAAATGGTAAGGATGTGAAATTTTTTGTGGAAAATCCCGGGCTACATTTAAATGCAAAAGAAAAAGAACGGGTATTTGAACCGTTTTACCATCCCTTAAAAGCATATAATATTTTTAATAACAGCCTCGGAACCACCCTTTCATTGATGTACCGTTTAGCAAAATTATTAAATGGCTCGCTCACAGTTGATGACATTCCTGGTGACGGTACAGTTTTTATTCTTTCTTTACCTTTAACGCAAAATGATTCTAATTAATTAAATTAATGCAAAATAACAGTCACCTGTCTAATATTGCATCATTAGTCTCGGATTGTATTGCCGTGGGAATTACAACAATCGTTGTATCACCCGGTTCCCGAAATGCACCATTAACCATACTGTTTTCATCTGTCAAGTCAATAGATATGCATATTGTTGTGGATGAACGATCAGCAGGCTTCTATGCACTGGGAATGGCACAACAATTGAACAAGCCGGTTGCCGTAATCTGTACCTCAGGGACTGCATCTTTGAATTATGCGCCGGCTATTGCCGAGGCCTACTATCTGCAGGTTCCATTACTGGTTCTTACAGCAGACAGACCTTTGAAGTGGTTACACCAATCGGAAGGGCAACAGATCAACCAGACCGGAATTTACGATAACTTCAGCGCTGCCTCCTTTACATATGATACTGAAAAAGATCAGCACGAGCTAAAAATTATAAGCAGAAAAGCATTTGAAGCATTAATTATATCTTCGCGTCCGGTTCATATAAATATCCCATTAGATGAACCCTTGTATAATCTGGATGAGGTATACCCGGTTCACAGCCATGTTTCCAACTGGACAATACCGGAAAAGCACTATGAGTTTAAACTGAGAGAAGAAGAGAAGTTATTCATCCAGAAAAATATATTAGTTGCGGTAGGATGCAAGCAAGCAAATAAGGAATTCATCCAGATAATCAATGCATTAAGTCAACACTCCAATGTGGCCGTACTATGTGAAACCACGGCAAACCTTGCCGGAAGTAAACTGATCAGAAATCCGGACCTGTTGTTTCCTTCACTGAATGAACAGGAAAAAGTCAATTTACAACCGGAGCTTCTGATTACCATAGGAACGCACTTTATATCAAAACACCTGAAGCTGTTTCTGCGAAAATATAAACCACTGGAACACTGGCATATTAATCAGTTTGACTATTATCCTGATACATTTGAGGCGTTAAGTAAAAAACTGAAGCTTCCGCCTGAATTTGTACTTGAAAAAGTTAATACCGGAATAGAAACAACAGATTCCGATTATGCGAACCGCTGGCAAAAACAAAGTAAAAAGATAAGTATCGGCATTTCGGATTACATCATTCTTCAACCCTGGAGTGAATTTCGTGCTTTTAAAAGCATGTACGACGCTATTCCATCCGGTTCTGTATTACACCTTGGCAACAGCATGGCCATACGCTATGCACAGTATATCGAAGCACGTTCTGATATTGAATACTTTTCAAACCGAGGTACCAGTGGCATAGACGGGTCCCTTTCAACCGCTGTGGGTGCAGCCATCGCTTCGGATAAACAACACACGATTATTCTCGGCGACCTGAGCTTTATGTATGATTCAAATGCACTTTGGAAAGAACAACTTCCTGACAATTTAAAAATTATTGTACTCAACAATGGCGGTGGCGGAATCTTCAGATTTATTAACGGACCATCAAAATATGATGGGTTTGAACGTACATTTATTGCAAGACATAGCAGTAACTTTGAACATATTGCAGCTCAGTTCAGCGTACCATATCATCCGGTTCGAACCGAAACTGAACTAAAGAAAGTATTAAATGGTTTTTACAATACAACAGGTATCGAGTTGATTGAAATACAGACAAACGAAGAGGAGAACACTAAAATTCTAAAATCTTATATACATAAAATTATTGATTGATTATGGGATACGACTGGAAAACGATCAAAGAATACAAAGACATTAAGTTTGAATTTTTTGAGGGTATTGCCAAAATAACCATTAACAGGCCGGAGGTTAGAAACGCATTCAGACCTCAGACTGTGATGGAAATGAGTGATGCGATGGTTATCTGTCGCGAAAATCAGGAAATCGGTGTTGTAGTACTTACGGGTGAAGGTGATAAAGCTTTCTGCAGTGGTGGTGATCAGAATGTTAAAGGGAAAGCCGGTTATATTGGCGAAGACGGCGTTCCGCGTCTGAATGTACTGGATCTGCAAAAACAAATACGTTCGTTGCCAAAACCTGTTATTGCCATGGTAAACGGTTATGCCATTGGTGGAGGTCATGTACTGCATGTAATCTGTGATATGTCCATTGCTTCTGAAAATGCCATTTTTGGACAAACAGGTCCAAAAGTCGGAAGTTTTGACGGAGGTTTTGGATCATCTTACCTGGCAAGAATTGTTGGACAAAAAAAGGCACGCGAAATATGGTTCCTTTGCCGTCAGTATTCCGCACAGGAAGCACTGAACATGGGACTGGTAAATAAGGTAGTTCCCTTGGATAAACTGGAAGATGAAGTAGTAGATTGGGCCAGAACCATAATGATGCGTAGTCCGATGGCCATAAGGATGATAAAGGCAGGATTAAATGCTGAGCTTGACGGACAGGCAGGTATTCAGGAACTGGCAGGTAATGCTACCCTGCTGTTTTATATGACCGATGAAGCTCAGGAGGGCAAAAATGCATTTCTCGAAAAACGGAATCCGGACTTCAAAAAATTTCCAAAATTCCCTTAAAGAAATTTCTGCTTAATGGAAAACATAGAAAACGGGTATCTGAAGATTCAGATACCCGTTTTTCAACTCTCTTATTAAACCCTCTATTTAAACTAAATCTCTTTATAACTAATCCTCATGATACCCCGTAATAATGCTTCTGTAATTCCTGAATGGATGTTTACCAACTGAGGCCACATACAAATGAATAAACAGAAAAAGAGAAATCAGAAACCCAAGAGATGCATGGAAAATAGCTGTTAACCTTATTCCACTGGTTTTTAGAAATCTCTCTATAATTACTTCAGGAAACAATAGCGCCAACCCTGTCAGAATAACAAGAGGAACCAAAAGATACATTGCTGTTACATATGCAACTTTCTGTAAGGGATTAAATTTTTCAGTTTTACTGACAGGGAAAGGTTTTGGTTCTCCCTTAAAATATCCGCTCAGATAGTATTGCGATTGCTTAATTAAACGATTTATCAACCCTTTAAAATGCAATTTATACGCTTTTCTGTTGCCTGTAACTGAATTTATGACGATAAATGCTAAATAATTTATCAAAGTTATCACACCAAAAAGGTTATGGAAAGGCACAGCATACTTAAAATTAATGATTGGATAATTAATATTGGAATACTGCATACTGATTCCGGTAGCAATTAGCATAATAATACTCAGAGCATTTATGCCGTGCCACACACGCAACCATTTGGGATACAGATATAATTTATGATCACTCATGCTATTTCTTTCTAATTATTCTGGCAATTATATGAATAAGAATTCCTGTGATGAGCAAAGCAAAAATTGCCACACTGGCATAGTTCAGAAAAGGAACCCTGTTTGCGCCAATCACATAAGCTTCATTTTTAATTGATGATCCCAACCCTTCTTCAGTACGGGATTCAATAGTCATATACTTGTACAATTTAGCCTGAAGCAGATTATTTGAGCTGTGACACTCCACACAGTTCTTAATTGCTTTTTCCTTGGGAAGAATATTGTGGGATACCATCAATGTATCTTCTTTAGCTGTATGGCACTCCAGACATCGCACATTTTTAAAATGTAACGACTGATTGGGCAGCCAGTCATGGGCATCTATTATCTTAGGTCGCTCACTCTCCGTGTATATGTGAAATACACTCGCATCGCTGTGACACTGAAGACACATATTATTATCAACAGCTACAATCTCCTCAATCGGATAATTCTGGGAAGTTGCGACCAATTTGTTTGTATGCGGATCGTGGCACATTTCACATTTGAAGGCATCTCCCAGTTTCTCAGCATGAACACTTTTATTTGCTTCTTCCGCAATCTCATCAAAATGCAGATGTGCATATGTCGGGTCCCCTCCATGGCAATCCATACAGCCATACTTGAATTCAAGCTTCAGCTCAGCACCATGAGGATAGGTTGCATAATCCGGTGAGTGACAGTCATCGCAGGAAAAAGTACCATGAACTCCATGCAGAAACATAGTTGAATCTATCCTTATATAAGGATTCATCCTTTTCTTTTCTGTCAATCCGGTATAATCATTGTAAAAAGAGTAATATTCCTTACTATGACAGTTTAGACAAGTTTGCGATGTTTCTGCGAGTTCCTTTTCCTCTGCGTGTATATTGAACACAGACAGAATCAGACACACCACTCCCTGGAGAATAGCATAACGCAACCTTCCTGAATATTTCATGAAATGATAAATCTTTTAGCTATTATTCTTTTAATGTACGCAGGTACATAACTACCGCCCAACGATCCTCTTCCTCCGGAATCTTAGATTCAAAATTCGGCATCTCATCTCTTCCTATAATTGACTGATAATAAACGGTGCCATCTGACTCTTTTTGAAATGCCTCAGATGCAAAGTCACCAGGAAAAGCCTCAAGATTACGCGCCTTAGGACCATCACCTTTACCAGCATTTCCATGACATGAACGGCAATGCTTCATATAATTCATTTTACCATACTTAACAATATCAGCATCATCAGCATAAGGATTCTTCATCGTTTGATACTTTTCAGGAATATCCCACGCTTTCTTCTCCTTTTTATCATCCTGTGGTTTTGATATGAAGGAAGATAAAACTACGACTGCAAAAAGAGCCGCTACACCTGCAAGTAATAATTTATTTAGTTTCATAATTACAATAATTTATGTTTATAATTAAAAGCTCCAAAGTCTTGTAATGGTAAATCCTATTCTGAATGAACTTACATCAAATTCATTATAATTATTAACCATTATATCCTGCGGAAGAACGCCACCGAACTGTCCTGCATAAATCTGAAATGCATGCGTACTGGTAGAGATCTCGATACCAACTGCTATATTTGGACTTGTATTATTTCCGTTTTTATTTCTCAGAACCAAAAGTCCCAAAGGCTGATCATAGTTAAAAATGAATGATGACTGCGGTGAGAATTTAGCCCTACCGTTGAAATGAACACCGACCTTGTCAAAATCTGACTTTGTTCTGTCAACCATGTTATAGTGTGAAAAACTTCCACCGGCCTGGATGGTTAACCAGTCATTAAACTTTCTGCTGACAATGAATTGTGAAAAATAAGAGAATCGTCCCATGAAAGAATAATCCTTTCCGAAATAATCATCCGCTTGTCCGTTTATTGCCGCAACTCCGTAAAGAGTTAAAGCTACAGGAAACGTATTCTTACGGGTCTGTTCAAATATGGTCCATTTTGCGTTAAAGTCATGTGTCATATTTGATTTAGACAACCCATAACCAATCTCAACATTATTTAATATGACATAATTAAATCCAAGACGAACATTTGCACCCGGTGCGTACAAACCATAAAGATCTGATATACCATTTGCCATGGTACCGAACTTATGCTGAATAACGTACTCAAGCGTATTTTTGTAAGGAATATAAGTTGTTTGATTATCTATCAGATAACCGCTTTGAAAAGGAGGACGAACAGGTTTGTCCTGTTCCTTTTCTTCGTCCTGAGCAAAAAATGATAACGCGCAGAAACAGAAAATCAGTGTGAAAATAATTTTATGTGGTTTCATCGTCTATCTGTTTTTAGTTATTTTTTGCACCTTGTTCAATCCATGCAAGCACGAGCTTAGCCTGGGCACTTGTATACTTCGCACCATGACTACCGTCGGGTGAAGGTTTTGTATACAGTTCGCTTTCTGCTGGATTTGATGTATTAACGAGCCCCAGATCCATAATACTTTCATAAGCATTTCCTGCCGAAAGATCAGGTTTTTTCATTGACGGATGACAATTGGTGCAACTCTGTGTCGTAAAAATAGGTTCAATGTCTGCTGAAAAACTAACGCTTTCAGGGACACTTCCAAAACCATCGTCTTCAATTATATCTTTATATTCGCACGCCACAAAACCTAACATGATAATGAAGCTGAATATGATACTTATTTTTTTCATCCTTTGAATATTCTGAATTAAACGTTCTTAAACTATAGTATCAAATAAAGGCTGCAGGTTAGCAGCCTTTATTTATTTTTATCAAGCTATATTCTTTACGTTATTTAATAGCAGCCAGTGTATTTTTCAGCACGGCAATAATGTATTCAGGATTGTGAACACCCATGCTACGGTCTTCTTCTATACCTATATAGTTGTAGTAAGCTGCTGCAAGTGTACTTGAGTAAGTTCCCGGAACTACATGACCTTCTGCATCCAGAACATTATTTGCTGCTAAAACAGTAGCTATCTCTTCAAGTAATCCTTCAACTTCAGTCTGAACACCACCGATATCGAATGTAGTAGCATCGGTATGACATGCAGTACAGTTTGTAACATTAGCACTGAACGTATGACCACCATGCATTTCACTACCCTCACCGGTTGATTCACCCATGTGACACATTACACAGGCTCCGGCAGAAGCGTGAGTAGAAGATCCCGGTTCAGGATAACTCTCAGAACCTGAAAATTCAACAGCACCTACACCATCAACATATGTAGCCTGTGGTCCGTGGTGAGGTCCCCAGTGAGTACTTGAAATTCTGAAAGTCTCGTCAGCAAGAGAAGGACCTGCTGTTCTTGGTTGATGACAGTTGGCACACAAATTACTTGAAGCTTCAAAATCTACTGTCTCACCATTAATAATAAATGTTACAGGATCTTTGGCTCTTAAGGCAAAATCAGGGCCATCTGCTTCAAAATCAAGTGATTCATGAAAATCATGACATGTTTCACAGGAAATATGTGTCGGAATTGGAATATCAGCAGCAGTAGTATCCCTTCCGGTATGAAGCGTTTCTATGAAACCTTCGTTTGAATGACATCTTGCACAGGATTTTCTTCCTCCGGCATAACCCACATAAGCTCCGGCTGCATGCCCGGAAAGATTATATTCCACAGATTTTAATGTCATGTTCGCGTCGTTATGACATTGCTTACAGGTTGAGTTTGCATCAACGCCATCCATACCCGCAGGACCTTCACAGCTTATAATCAAGGCTGTAGCCATTAGTATTAAAAGTCCTTTTGCACAAATTAATGTTCTTTTCATTACAGTAGATTTTAATAGTTCTTTTACACCATAAAAGTAGATAATAGATTAATTCAATAAATTTTTCTTCATTAATCCTTTTCATTTGTAATGTTGATTGTTTTCCTTAATTTGCAAGACGAACATCATTTCAAACATTGATATATATCAACGAATGTTTAGATGTATATATATATAATTATTTATATTTTGCCGGGTCAAAAAAAAATTTGTAATGCGCGAGGGAAATAACAGGACGTGTCAGTTATGTACACATGGATGGGAGAACTTTAAAAATCTTACAACGGAAGAACTGGAGATTGTAAATGAGCACAGATTTGAAGCAACCTATCTCGCTGGCGAAATCATCATGAAGCAGGGAAGTCCTTGTTCCAATATGATATTTTTAGCAAATGGTATAGGTAAGGCTTATATTGAGGGTATTGATGGCAAGCGTATCGTTATAGGATTTCACAGACCAGGAAACATGTTAGTTGGCCCGGGACTTTACGGCAATAACCGGCACAATTATTCTCTTTCGGCACTAACCGATCTAAGAGCTTGCTTCATTGATTCAGCCATTATAAAGGAAATGGTTTTAAAGAATGGTAAATTTGCCGAAGGCTTGATTAAAGACATTTCATTAAAATCTCATAACACTTTCCAGCAGCTCCTTAATTTAACCCAAAAAAAGATGCATGGAAGACTATCTGACGGAATATTATATCTCTCAAACGAATTATTTAAATCCGACAAGTTTAAATGTATGTTGACAAGACAGGAATTGGGAGAACTTACGAATATGACCAAAGAAAGTGTTGTCAGAATTTTAAATGAGTTTGACAAAGAGGGAATATTAAAGGTTCATGGTGACGAAATTCAAATCATAGATAAAGAAAAATTGGAGCACATTTCAATCTCCGGGTAAACCGGTAGAAAGCCTTCCTGTTTTAGTTTCAAATTAAATTTACTATACATTATATAATAGGTTCTGTTTTTCAGAACAAGATTTTAGATTATTAGAGATGAAAAAATTTTACAATCTGCTTTTTTCTCCCGTTTTAATGGGAATACTTTTGGTAATACTGGGATTCGCTTTAGCCGTTGCAACATTTATTGAAAATGACTTCGGCGCTGAAGTGGCACGAATGAAAGTTTATAACTCGCACTGGCTGGAGATTCTTTTCCTTTTGCTTGCTATAAATATGACAGGCAGAATTTTCAGGTTAAAGCTTTACAAACCTAAAAAGTTCACCATATTCCTGTTTCACATTGCGTTTATCGGGATGATTGCCGGTGCAGCAATTACCCGTTATTTTGGGTATGAAGGAACCATGCATATCAGAGAGGGACAGGCTTCTTCAAGCATTGTCACAGCGGATAAAATTCTTAAAATAAAAACAGATGCCAATGATCCTGTTATTATTAATACTACAGGAAATATTGCAAATAAGGGGAAATTTGATGAAACCGTTGTGCTGGACGGCAAACCGCTGAACATCACCCTGACAAACAGGTATAATAATGCATATGAAAAAGCTGTTGATACAGATAATGGCCATCAAGTTGTTGGTTTTGTATTATCCGGTCCCGGATTCAGAGGATTCCAGTATCTTAAACAGGGAAATACCATTGAACTTGGAAACATGTCTTTGTCATTCGATGGGCAACCAGGAACTGATATTAACTTCAGCTATGAAAATGACACGTTATATTTGCATTCAGACGTGCATATTTTTATAACGGAAATGGGCAAGCATTCAGAGGTTAATATATCAGATAAAAAAGTACCGTTTGAACCTAAAAAACTTTACAAAATTGGACAATACAATCTGGTTTATCAGGACTTTAAGAAAAATGCTGAATTGATACCTGTGCAATCTGAGGTTAAAAACCATATGCTTGGGACGAAGGTTATAGAGTTTCGGCTTCAATACGGAGAAGCTATTAAAAATCTCTATTTATGGGAAAAGGACTGGAATAATTCATATGTTCAGACTGATATAGGCGGACATAATGTAGCACTTTTTTACGGGAACCATACCGTGGATTTACCATTCAGTATTTATTTAAAAGATTTTGTTATTGACAGGTATCCCGGATCAATGAGTCCTTCCTCTTTTTCAAGCTTTGTTACCTTAAGAGATAAAGGCAGTGAACCGATAGAATTTCACATTTATATGAACAATATTTTAAAGCACAATGGATTCAGGTTTTATCAATCATCGTATGACAGTGATGAGCACGGAACCATACTATCTGTAAACAGTGATAGATGGGGCACGACAGTAACTTATTTTAGCTACGCAGTACTCTTTTTGGGAATGATCTTGTCCCTGTTGAACAAAAACTCGTTTTTCAGAAAAACCAAATTGAATGAGAAGCTTGTAACTATATTGGCTTTCATCGTGATCTCAGTTTCTGCGAGTGCCCAAATGGCAAATGACAATATGCCTGACAGCCACCGTTCTATCGATAAAAAGCATGCAGAAAAATTCGGTGAGCTATTAATTCAAAACACACAGGGACGAACAGAACCGGTATATACGTTTGCATCGGAGCTGATGCGAAAAATATCCCGAAAGGAGACCATTATGGGTATGAATCCGGTTCAGTTATTTATGGAAATGAATATGCAGCCATCGCACTGGTCTAAAGCACCTATTATTCGCATTAGTAATGGAGAGTTACAAAATCTGCTGGGCTTAAATGGCAAATACGCTTCTTATTCAAGTTTTATGGACCCTCAGACAGGATATGTTTTGCGTCAAAGGGTACAGGTGGCTTTTGAAAAATCTCCGGGCGAAAGAACAAAACTGGATAAGGCCATCATAAAAACGGATGAAAAAGTAAATATCTGTTATGCTATTTTTAGTGGTGAATACCTTAAAATGTTTCCTGTCCCCAATTCAAGGGACAGTATTTCATGGTTTATTGCGGATGAAGCTGCAAAAAGAGCGACAACCAGCGAAGACTCCGTATTTTTAGCCAGCATTTTAAAAACTTATTATGGTGAGGTTCTTAATGCAAAAAGCACGGGAGATTATTCCCTGGCAAACGAGTTGGTGGAAGGAATCAATACATTTCAGCGCAAACATGCAGGATACAATCTGCCATCAGATTTTAAAATTAATGTGGAGATCCTGTATTACAAACTCAATCCGTTTAAATTTTTATTTCCATTTTATGCCACTTTAGGGGTGATTTATCTGTTCATGCTGATTGCTTTTATCGTAAACGGGAAAAGCGTTCCGGGTATTCTGCGGAAAGGATATTTTTACCTCTTACTGTTGGCCTTTGCTGTTCATGTTCTTGCAATAGCCGCCAGGTGGTATATCTCGGGTCATGCACCGATGAGCAACGGATACGAATCGATGATATTTATCTCGGGAATCACACTGCTTGCAGGGTTTATATTTCATAAATTATCTCCGTTTGCACTGCCGGCAACAACAGTGTTAGGAGGATTAACGTTAATGGTGGCCAATCTGTCATTTATGGATCCGGTCATCACAAATCTTGTTCCGGTATTACAATCTTACTGGTTGACGATTCATGTCTCTGTTATCACTGCCAGCTATGGATTTTTAGGATTAGGTGCCATATTAGGACTTATAAATATGATATTGATGACTTTAAGGACATCACGTAACCAACAGCGCATCATAACTAATCTGGAGTCTTTAACTATTTTAAACCACAAGACTTTAATTGTTGGCCTGTATTTATTAACCATAGGTACATTTTTAGGTGCTGTATGGGCCAACGAATCATGGGGCCGTTACTGGGGATGGGATCCAAAAGAAACCTGGGCATTTATATCTATTCTGGTTTACACCATTGTGACACACTCAAGGCTTATTCCAGGCTTAAAGGGAATTTTTACATTTAACGCATTATCCGTATATGGATTTGCATCTATACTGATGACATATTTTGGGGTGAATTATTACTTATCAGGATTACACTCTTATGCAGCCGGTGACCCGGTACCTGTTCCTTCATTTGTATATTATACAACTGCTGCTATATTATTACTGACGATCGTTGCAGCATTTCAGTATGATAAAATGAAACAGATTAAAAGCTAGCTTAGAAATTGGTTTGTAATTTTACAATCCAAGTTTTGAATTACAGCTTCTGCAAAAGCGAATGGATTTTTGATCAATATCTTCCACATAGGTACTCGACTGCATGACGCAATCAGGCGTAAAACAATGAATTAATCCAAATTCATGACCAAGTTCATGAATGACTTCTTTTTGAAAACGGGTCAGCATTAATTCATTATCCGGCTTTAATCCGTAGCGTTCGTTGTATAGCCTGTAGTTTGAAGAAATTCCGGTACTCCCGTTTAGATAGGCTTGTCCGAAAATATAGGTTAAAATTGGAATAAAAAGGTCCACCTGAAATAAACCCATAATTTTATTTTCACCCGGGTTGCGTAAAGAATCCACCTTTTTAAGCAACAGGTCACCATTATACTGCCGGCGTGAAGGGTTGTAATATTCTATCAGTTCTACATTTCCATTTCTAATTGTCACCTCACGGTGGAATACCATCTTTACAGTATTTGCCACCGTATCAATATATTTCATGTCGAAATTACCACATGTAATAAGCGTGATATTTTGTGTGGAATTAACCAAGTCCTGTATTTATTTTTTGACCTGCTTCAGATTGTATTTTTTTATTTTATTGTATAAGGTGACCCGGTCAATTTTTAGTGCTTTGGCGGTTTGAGAAATATTCCAGTTATATCTGTCCAGAATTTGTATGATGTGTTTTTTTTCGTTTTCATCTAAGCTCTCCGCCGTGCTCACCTCCACTTCGCTTCCCACCGGAAGATCTTTTAAACGGATCTCTTTCCCATTGCCTATTACAATAGCTCTTTCAATCATGTTTTCAAGCTCCCGTACATTTCCTGGAAATTCAAAACTTTCAAGACGCTTTAATGCAGCAGGTTCAATTTTAATTGCATCACGACTCATAGAAGAACAATATTTCGTGATAAAATAATTTACCAGCAGCGGTATATCATCCGTCCGGTCCCGCAATGGAGGCACATGAATATTGACCACATTCAGTCTGTAATAAAGATCTTCTCTGAATGTCCCCATCTCTACCATCTTCTTGAGATCTTTATTCGTTGCACATATTACCCTGAAATCGGATTCAATCTCCTTGGTTCCTCCTACTCTGACAAATCGTTTGGATTCCAGCACCCTTAATAATTCAATCTGCATTTTGAGTGGAATGGTTGCAATCTCATCAAGAAAAATGGTCCCGTTATCAGCCATTTCAAAACGCCCTTTCCTGTTATACATGGCACCTGTAAAAGCACCTTTCTCATGTCCGAACAATTCGCTTTCCAGTAGTGATTCCGATAAGGCACCACAATGCACACTTACCAAGGGGAAGTATTTACGGGGAGAATTAAAATGAATGGCCCTGGCAATCAATTCTTTTCCTGTCCCGCTTTCTCCTGTTATAATTACCGATGAATTGGATTGCGCAACACTTTCCACCTCCCGGAGGACCTTCTTCATCGGTTCACTATTACCTATCAGATCCTCCACATTTTCAAGTGAAATAACTCTTTCCTTTAAAGACTCGTTTTCTTCTGACAGCTTTATTTGTTTGGAAACATTATTTATTAAATGGGATAATTCATCCGGATCGAAGGGTTTTGTCACATAATCATATGCCCCATCCTTAAGCGCCTGAACAGCTGTATTTACAGTGGCGAATGCCGTCATCATAATAACAATTGACTTGTCGTTCAGTGTCTTAATGCGTTTCAACATTTCCATTCCATCCATTCCCGGCATTTTAATATCTGCCAGAACAATATCATAAGGATGGGATTCAAGAATTGAAAGTGCCGTTTTAGCATCCTGTGCGCAGGCAACCTCATAACCATCCTCAATAAACCAGTTATATAATGAATCACGGACAGATTCTTCGTCGTCTACAATCAAAATAGATATTTGCTGTTCCATAAAATTTTATTATTGGTTTATTAATGAGAACTTTATGCTTACTGTAGTACCTTTACCTACAGCAGAAGTAATACTGATTTCCCCGTTATGATTTTGTATTATCCCGTGCACAATAGCAAGTCCCAGCCCTATTCCGCTCGTTTGATGTTTTGTGGAGAAAAAAGGTTCGAAAACATGTTTCAGGTTCTCTTCAGAAATTCCCGCTCCATTATCTGTAATATCCAATACAATACTTTTATCATCTTCATTACGGGTTACCATAACAATCTCACCATTTTCAGTTATCGCTTCTGTAGCATTTACCAGAATAGCAATAAACGCCTGTTTAAGTTGAGCCGCATTACACGAAATCAGATCCTGTGTCGCATCATATTTGGTAATAAGTCTGATGTTGGCAATTTTAACAGAGTGAAGCACAATTTTAGTGGTCTCCTTTAAAATATTATGCAGATTTTTGGTTTCAAAATTATCCTGATCTTTTCTTGAGAAATCCAATAGTCCTTTCACAATATCCCCACAACGTATTATTTCATTCTCAACAAACTGTAAGTGCTTTAAAATACTCTGACGCTTTTCAGTAGAAATATCCTCCTTTCTCAGCTGTCGTGACACAAGTTTGGTATAAACCAACATACCCGAAAGCGGATTATTCAATTCATGGGCAACAGAAGCAGATAATTTACCCAAAGAGGCAATCCGTTCAATATGTATCATCTCATTTTGAGCCGCACTTAATTCTTCGGATTTCTTTTGAACCTTATATTCCAGCTGCTTCGACCAGTTTTCAAGTTCTGTATTTGCAGCCTGTAATTTGTCAAGCATATCATTAAAAGCCACAGAAACCATGTGAATATCGCCAAGTTGATTTGGTTTTAATGCCAGGCGAATTGAATTGTCCCCGTTAGCAACCGCAACACTTGCCCTGGTAAGATCATTTAAAGGCTTTCTGATTTTCTTACCCGTAAAAAATACAAGAAAGGTAGCGAGCAAAAATGTGGTTACCAATGCCATTGCAAAAAAATCCGTCGATGATTTGGCAACGGCTGTATCCAGGTCATCCAACGGAGCTTTAATGATAAGTGAACCAAGTACTTTTTCGTCCGGACCATGTGCATGACATGCAGCAGTATAGCACGAAGGCTGATTCAGTATAGGTGAGCGAATCATTAAATGCCTGTGATTATTATCATTATCCGTCATGGTACAACCACTTTTCATATCAATAATCCGGTACGCTTTCTCTGTAGCCGGAAACATCTCCGATAAATTACTGTGGCATTTTATGCAATCCGGATCGCTATGCTTATGATCGTCGGAAGAAAACGAAGTATAGATAAGATTATTTTCACTGTCGTACATATCAACCTCATCAATTCCTGACATTGTATTGATGAGATCGAGCGTATTTTGAAGTCCGGTCTTATCATTTTCGAGCATGGAAGTATAAAGTGCCCCTTCAACAATTGACCCAACATTATTCCCGTTCTGTCGAATCACTGTTCGCAAATAATCTCCGTAAACAGCCCTGAATATTACGCTGAATGAAAGAAATAAAATCAGCGATAACAGTACAATAATTAAAATAACCCGGCCATATATTGATGACCGGATTTTTATGTAGCTTTCGAGGAGAGGTACAACAAATTTTGTTTTTATTCTGTGGAGCATAGCATCTAATCTCTTGCTTTAATAAGGCGCAAACAAGTTACAAAACATCATTTGAATAAAAAACTGATTAGAACGAATCATTCCGTTTTGTTTAAAAATTCATTTTGAAATTCCTGCCAGACCTGTTCGGGCATATCCGATAACGAATATTCCCTTAACTCGCCTCCATCCTGCATAACAGCTCCCAGTTCATTTTCATATTGTTCGTGCATATTAAAAACAAGAAATTCCTTAAACCGCACCAATTCTGCCTTAAGCCAGTCAAATGCTTCCACACCCAGTCGTATGTTTCTCGTTTCCTCTATCCAGTTGTTCGGCTCAATTTCCAGTAACCAACCTGAACCATACGGATCATTTACAGGAATGTTTTCAGGTTGATTGACCAATGAATTATTATCTCTCACCAATCCTGATATGGGAGAATGGATTTCAAGGTGTTTCTTTTCAGAATATATTTTTGCAATCAAATCTCCTTTTTTTACGCTATCACCACTTTTTAAAAGATATTCTACCTGGATGTTACCTACAATTTTTAACAACATTATATCCATCCCGACTTTAGCTATTCCGGTTCGCTCAAGAAATGTCCACGTATGATTCCTGTTTACAAAAATACCTCCCGGAACATGCATCATTGCAGCTTTAAGTATGCCCTTTGCTGTTTCCACCTGTTCCTTTAGCCTTGGTTTTCTTTTTATTAATAGCCAAAATGGAATTAGAAGCGCAAAAAAGATAATTGTAATAATATATTCAAATCCCTTGGTTTCAAATATATTGTGATATGTGAATTCATTCATTATACTATAATTTTACAGGTTAAATTAAATCCGGAGATTTTCGCAAAACAGGCATTCTTCGTACAATCCATCTGAATACCCATATTTCGATGAATATGATAGTTAACGTCACGACTACTTCCTGCCATGAAGGGACATAATGCGGTGTTTCGTACCATTTAAATGCAATTAATGAAACATTTAAACGATTTAAAAGGATACCAACAAGCGTCATTAATGAAGCAATTTTTACCAACGTAACATTCTGCTTTTTAAAACTTATAAAGAACAGAATCATCGGAGTAAGAACAAAACCTAACATTTCCAGAAGATACCAGTAACCATAGCCTGTATTCAGATATGTCCAGTTTTTCTCGTGTACAAAAACAATAACTGACATAAACAGATAAGCAAACAGAGTTACGGTACAGATTTTAGCAAGACCTATTAGTATCTTGTGGTATGATTCATGGAACTTTTTATCCAATTGGTTTGAAAACACCTTATGGCTTATTGATCCTTCAAAAACAATAAGGGAAAAACCGGCAAAAATACTTGAAACCACGAACATCAGTGGCAGGTAAGGATTATACCAGAGCGGATGAATCTTTTCCTTTGCCATTAAAAACAGTGCACCGATACCACTCTGATGTAATATCGAAAGTGTGATCCCAAACACTACAGCACCAAGAGTCAATCCTGTTAGTATCCGGTGTGCTTTTTTTGCGTTCAGCCATTCTGCAATGGCAGGAGAGAATTCCAGTAATAATGCCAGCATATACAACAAAAAATGCCAACCTACCAAAAACAGTACTGAACTTACGCCATAATTATTTCCAATTATAACATTCACAATATGTAACGGTCGCCCTAAGTCCAGTAAAAGAGCGCAGGAATAAAAAAAGTAAGCAAGGAAGCCATTCAGGACCGTCACTCTCATTATGGGTTTATACAATTTCAGGTTAAGTATATGTACCATGAAAACAAGCACATAAGCTCCTCCTGCGAATGCCACTCCTGTCACAACATCAAAAGCTATCCAAAGTCCCCAGGGGAACTCCTGCGATAAATTTGTTACCGAGCCTAACCCTTCTGAGAATCTTACAAAAATGATGTATAATCCAACCAGAATTACTGGTACGCTTATAAGGTTAAACGGGGTAAAAATATTACCTTTTGGCTTCAGCTCACTTATTAAAAACCGAAATCTGCTTTGTGATTTATTAATGGTTGTTGTTGCGTCTGTAGTTGTCATATTTAGCATTGATTATTCCTCCTTATTTTGGTTTCTGAATTTTACAGCTTCATGTATCCCTAATAGTAATCCCGGTAATAATATATCAACCGGGGCTATGGATGATATAAAACCTTTGGTCAGGGCCGGATAAGAACTATGCTGCAGATTTGTTTTTAGTCCAAGCTCTTCAAAAGGAACGGGTGAAATGTATAGCCATCCTGTTCCTCCTGCTTCGTGTTCACCGTAAATCTGATCAATATAAACATCAGGGCTTTCTGCAATTCGCTTATGTGCTTCAGCCATCAGTTCCCGACGTGTTCCGAATTTCAATGCATCGTAAGGGCAGTTGTAAACACAATTAGGGGCCTCACCCTGCTCTATTAACTCATAGCACATCGTACACTTCTGAATGACAGGATTCGTGCTATTGTATTCAAATTTTGGCATATCAAACGGACATGAAACCATACAGTATCTGCAGCCCATACATTTGTCACCACGCCAGATCACCGGACCTTTTTCTGTTTTATGCATTGCCTCGGTTAAACATGCTGTACAACAAGCCGGATCATTACAGTTCATACATTGTGTTCGAACAAATAGTTTTCCTTTTGAGGTTTGTTTCGCATTGACAACAGTGCGTTGTATTTCACTGGTTTTACGGGTGACACCTAGTTCAGCACCGTCTTCAGGATATGGTAATCCGTTTGCGTCCGCACAGTCAATTTCACAGCCGCAACATCCTTTGCAACGTGATATATCGTATAATATCCCATGCAATTCGTTTGTTTCTTTGGGATTCGTATTTGCAACAAGCTTTTCTCCCGTTGTAACAGCAACACCTGTCACACCCAATACCTTTAAAAAATTTCTCCGATTTAAATTCATGACGATTTTTATTAGATAAATAGTTAGCTGAGTTTGTATTATCTGTCCAAAAACTGACATTGAAACTCTTCCCAAACATCAGGCCCCATTTTACTTAATGTATTTTCCAACAGTTCTCCACCATCCTGAAAAACCAACCCGCTTTCTTTCATTTGGGGATCACGTCTGACAACAGCATTCGTAATAAAATCCTTAAACCGGGAAAATTCCTGTGTTATCCATTCTTTATATTTAAAAGCACTGTTCAGATAAATCCTTTCAATATTCCAGTCATCTGGTGTTATTTCATAAACCCAACCCTCGTCATACGGCACATCATTTAGTTTCGACACATCATAAATCAGATCGCTGTTGAAAGCCTGAACTGTACCAGATACCGGAGAACTTACCTTAATCTGCTTTCCATCCTGAATTAAGGTAAGCATATGTTCACCTTTGGTTATTTTTTCGCCCTCGCTTTTCATGATTACTCTGCTCACAGGACCTGAAACTTGTGCCAGAAAATCATCGAGACCAATCCTGACACTGCCATTTTTTTCCAGAAACGCCCAGGTATGTGTTTTATCAAAATATACGCCCTGTGGAATCGTAAGACTTTTTAATTCCAAAGCCCTGGGAGTTTTGGTTATAAGGCCATTCCGGCTTTTTCTCCTTCTTGAAATAAGTACCAATAATTCAATTCCTGCAATCGTTAATAAAATCAGAACAACGGGTATTAAAATATATCCCGGAATAAAAGGATCCGGTTTAACAGATATTGGAAAAGTAACAGGTTCATTGAGCTTAGATAATTTTGATGGAATCTCTGCATATACCAATTCCTGGTATCCATTTCCTGCAATTAAAGGTTGCCCTTTCGTAATGACCCATTTAATAAAAGTTGAGTTTTCATCTCCAATCGTTTGTTTTAAAGATACGAGGTATATACTGCTGTATAATGCTTTTGGATACTTGCCGATCCAAACACCGCGCTGAAATGAGCCTAAATCAGTATAAATATTTTCAGTATCATCAATAAAACCATTTGCGTTTTTATCGATTGGCAACACATGAACGCTACTTTCAGCAGGTGCTTCCAAAGCATGGATATCAGACAATAGACATAATGCAATAGCATTCTTATTATTTTTGAGTTCGCGTTGAATATTGTCTGTTCCTGAAACAAACTGGACAGCCCATGATGCTTTATCCGTATTAAGTATACCATGAAGACATATCACAACCTCTTCACTATTTTCTACAAAAATCCGGATTGGAGCATCAAAAGATTCGCCGAGCAAATTATGCCAATTCCTGTTTTGAGGATCAAGCAGTAGTCGGGTTAACTCATCAACTGAAATGCCCTGTTTTAAAACTTCTTCATAGAACGGATTGCCTTTATTAATTAAAGGAACAAGAACAGACCGCCCAATGGCCATCTTCCAGCTTTCCTTTAAACTATAATTGGTAAGGTCATAATCGTTTACCAGAATTAACGCATCATCGTTCTGAATGTCGCTCTTTTTTTCCAATGGAGTTGTAGTACTTTTCATGGTATTACTTCCGGCATTGAACGACTCAGAAAGATTTGTTGCAAGTTTCATGAGATCAGGGCTGTATAAAACGGAAACCGTCTGAGCCTTTTCTTCTGAATAGTTCTGCCCGGATGACACATAGCCGAACAACAAACTACCCGTTAACAGTCCAATTGATATAAGCGTTTTTGTTTTCATTATTGAAAGGTTTTAATGATTTATTTCTGCATTATTTTTTCTAAAATCACTACATACTAACCAACAATAATGCCATACATTTTAATCAATTAATTATCAACAAATTACAACACGTTTGCATAATTATTAATCACTTTAAAGTGTTGTAATTTTAAACACCTATAGTCACATTTCACACTAATACACTATACCGCAACTACTTACACCATGTGTTTAAATTATATACATATGTTTATTTTTTCAACATCAAAAAATAACCTACTGATATACTGTGACTTAAACCTAAAAAATATATCACTTCTTTATGAAGGGAAATACAAACTGGAACTGACTGACTGTTGAAAAAGAAGAGAATAAAATAAGGGATAAGGTCAGAAAACGTTGAAGTTAGGTGCAAAAGGGCATAAAAAAACCGGTTAAATAACCGGCTTTTTATTTTATTATTTGAAGGTGTAAAGCTACCAGGCTTCCACTATTCCCATAAAATCATCTACTTTCAGCGATGCACCACCAATAAGACCACCGTCCACATCAGGGTTAGCAAACAACTCCGGTGCATTAGAAGCCTTACAGCTACCACCATATAAAATGGATGTTTCATCGGCTATTTCAGCTCCAAACTGCTCAGCAATAGCATCACGAATTGCTTTATGCATTTCCTGTGCCTGTTCAGATGATGCTGTTTTTCCGGTTCCGATTGCCCAGATTGGCTCATAAGCCAGAATAAGTTTTTTAAAATCTTCCACAGAAAGATTGAAGATTGTTTCCTTCAACTGGTTTATAACATATTCATTCTGTGTTCCTGCCTCGCGAATATCCAAAGCTTCGCCACAACAATAGATTGGGGTCAGACCGTTTTCCAAAGCTAAAGCAACTTTCTCATTTAATATGGCACTGGTTTCTCCGTAATACTCGCGGCGCTCGCTGTGACCTAATATAACATAACCTGCACCGGTTGATTTTACCATTTCAGCAGATACTTCTCCTGTGTATGCACCACTGGCTTTATCAGCACAGTTTTGTGAACCTACACCAAGAACAGATGTATCAACGGCATCAACTACAGAAGCCAGGTGAATGAATGGTGTGCAAATGACCACATCGCAATTAACTTTTTTACCTTTCAAAACTTCATTAAGCCCTTTTGCTGTTTCAATTCCTTCAGCAAGAGACTTGTTCATTTTCCAGTTTCCTGCAACTACTTTTTTTCTCATGATTATTTTATAATTAATATTTCCTATCCAGATTTATATACACCAAAATGATGATGAAAAAAATGAGCCCCAAAGTTAATACATTATATCTATTATCCACCATTCTTTGATGGCTTAAGGTGTATTCCAGAACGTTAAAGAACTCCGGATTAATAGTCGTTCTTTTCAGGTTAAACTTACCAACAATGGTACCTTCCTTCAGCACAAATATGCCAGGATTTGCCCTGATCATAGATTTCAGTAAAATATCATCTGCCTGGTAAATAGGAATGTCTGATTCTGAAAGGTACCTGAGCTGCTGATTTTCATTCATGGTAGCTGAACTGATTATAAAAACAGAATAGGATTTCTCCTTGCCAAACCGGTACATCTGCCTTATTTTTTCAAGATCTTTATCGCTTACAGATTTAAAATCCCTGCAAATGATCATAAACTGATAATCGTTATTCAGAATGATATCCGCTCCAATATCTTCTCCCTCACTGTTCAGTACATTAAAACTTTTTATTGGAGGTTCATAACCTTTGCTTACCAATTCATTTTCCGCATCTACAAATTGCCATGTGCTATCCTGCCACGGATAATTGTCTTCCGAAAACCCAACGACTTTGCCATCCTTACGATAATATAACGTTGTTTTATAAACATCTTCAGGCGCGCCCTCAGGCTTAATCATACTGTTATATATATTAACTCCCAGTTTATATGGGCGAAAATCTATTACCGGCATATAAATAATGCTGTAGGCTGAAATACTAAGAGAAAAGACAATAAAAAATCCCCATAAAACACGCTGGGCCCGCAACTTTAAAAACCGGTTCGGAAATTTTTCATTATTAAGCACTAAAAACACCGCGAGCACAAGCAGAATAAGATTCTTATAGAAAGTGGTCCAGTTATCCAGCTTTATTGCATCCCCAAAGCAACCACAATCTGTCACAGGATTTGTAATGGCTGAAATCAAAGTCAAACCAGTAAAATAAACAATAAAACCACCAAGGACCCAGGTTGTAAATTTTTTTAAAATATTTAAAAGCAATGCAGCTCCTATGGCAAATTCAAGAGCAGGAATAATAAACGCCAGAGCATTTGCCAAAGGATTTAAAAATTCAACATTAAATGCTTCAAAGTAATCCACAAACTTGTAGGCAGATCCAAGAGGGTCCACAGCTTTTACAAAACCTGAAAAAACAAATACCAGGCCAACTATTATCCGGAATATTAATTCTAACGTCCTTTTAAATATCATATATTCAGTTTTCTCCAAATTCCAACTTCACCAAAGCAAATACAGAGTAATTGAGCATATCCAGGTAATTGGCATCAATTCCTTCTGAAATAAGCGTTGCACCAGCGTTATCTTCAATTTGTTTGGTCCGGTAGAGTTTTTGCAATATCAGATCGGTATATGAACTAATGCGCATTGTACGCCAGGCTTCGTCATAATCATGATTTTTTTTCATCATCAGATCTTTTGCAATGGCTGCTTTTTCATCATAATACTTAAGGGCAGCAGCTTCATCTAAATCTGCGTTTTCAGCATAACCATTTTCAAGTTGAACCAGCCCCATAATGGCATAGTTCACAATCGCAACAAACTCTTCCTTAATACCCTCTCCTACCTTGCTGTAACCTTTGGTCTCAAGCGTTCTGATGCGATTCGCTTTAATAAAAATCTGATCTGTAATAGAAACAGGCCTTAAAATGCGCCAGGCCGTACCGTAGTCCCTTGTTTTCTTTTGAAAAATATCTCTGCATAAAGCTATTACGTGATCAAACTGTTTTTCGGTCCTGCTCATTCCTTGATTTTTATTGAGCTGTAAAAATACAAAAAAACAGCTCATTTTAAAATGTTAATAATAGTTAATTAATAGTACTATGTTTTGCAAGGTACTATTTTTATTCCATATCTTTGTTATGCAATTTTAAGCGTTATGAAAGGAGAAAATGCAAAAGCACAAATGAGGAAAGGCGTTCTTGAGTATTGCATTATGCTCATCCTTGCTAATAAACCTTCCTACACGTCAGATATTATTGATGCCTTAAAGGAATCGAAGCTGATAGTGGTTGAAGGAACGTTATACCCTCTTCTCTCACGATTAAAAAACACCGGATTTCTGACATATTCGTGGAAAGAGTCGACCCAGGGTCCGCCCCGTAAATATTATGAGATCACATCCAAAGGCGGTAAGTTATTGGCTGAATTGGAAACAGGATGGAATGAACTCTCTGATGCTGTTGAAAACCTTAAGAAAAATCATATAAAAAACTAACAATGAAGAAAACATTAACAATCAATATTGGTGGTGTTGTATTTCATATCAACGATGACGCCTACGAGCTTTTGAAAGGCTATCTGGATAAACTGCATGCTTATTTTGATAAACAAAGTGATGGCAGTGAGATTATGTCTGACGTTGAGACCAGAATAGCAGAACTATTGAACGAAAAGATAGTAGAGACCAACCAGGTTATAACAACAGCCATGGTTCACTCTGTGATTGATGTGCTGGGTCAACCGGAAGAATTTGCAGATATAGACAACGATTCTTTTGAAGAAGATTTTAAAGATCAGGGAAAATCAGAAGCATCCTCGAATATCCCCTACAAAAAACCTCGTAGAAAGTTTTACAGGGACCCATCCAATAAAGTGTTTGGTGGCGTGTGTTCCGGTTTGTCCGTCTATTTCAATATAGATGTTGTTGCAATGCGGATAATTTTTGTTGTGTTGCTGTTTGCAACTTCTTTTAGCTTTGGATTTATATACCTGGTACTTTGGCTGGCTGTTCCTGAGGCTATTTCTGTTTCTCAGCGGCTTGAGATGCAGGGTGAACCAGTGAATGTAAACAACATTGGCAAGGAATTTAACGATATAAAAAGTAACGCTAAAAACCAGTTCAATAAGTTCCAGGAAAATATGAAAAGTAAATCTTCCAATAAACCTCCCAAACCACCGAGGCCACCAAGACCACCTCGTCCTCCAAGAAACTACAGATATGGCGGTGCATTCGGCGATTTTATTGTAGGTTTACTTAAGGTGTTCGGTATTTTTATTGGGTCCATTCTTTTAGTTGCACTTGCTATAGCCTTATTTGCTTTGATTGGTGTTGCATTCGGAACGGGATTTCCTGAAACTGTAGCAGATATCTGGAATCTGAACCTCAACACATTCCCTACAGAATTGGCAAGAACCAGTGCTACTGCAGCAACAGGACTAATTATTTTAGTGGGTGTTCCGATCTTCCTGCTGGCTTATTTCATCAGTAAACTGGCTTTCAAACACCAGGGAAAAACCGGATGGGTACTTGTACTCTCCTTCCTTTTATGGTTTACGGGTTTTATTCTTGTTGGTTCATCTGTTCTTAAATTCATCGATGAAAACGGATTACCGGAAGAATGGCGTGAAGAACTCCGGGATTCACACATTAACATTGATACGCATCACGGTAGCCGGGTGGATAATGAAAACTATCCATTGAACATTGATACAGATACCTTATATATTGATTTTTCGTATAACGATACCATTATCTCTTTAAATCATAATGATTCCTACACAAAAAACAGTATTCTGTATAAAAGACCGGATGTCGCCGTATTACCATCCAAAGATGGCCAGATACTCTTGTCCATTTCGAAATACCAGTATAAATATAACAGCGAAAATATCAAATTAAACTGGTCCTTAGTGGATGACACATTGCATCTGCCTATTTCATTTACGCAAAAAGCTAAATGGAATGATCAGGCTGAAGTGAAAATAAAAGTGAAAATTCCGGAAAATACAGTAGTATATCTCATTAACGGAAACGGATTCAGTAATTTTAGAACTGTATCTTTCGACAGTGGATATTATCAATTACAGGATATGCACAGTCAATACTGGAAAATGACAAATAAAGGACTTAAAAAATAAAAAACAATGAATACCATGGAAATTAAATGCCCCTATTGCAATTATGAAGGTGCTCCTATAATTGAGGAAAGAATAAAAGTTGAAGGCTGGGTTCTTTTCGTAGTGTTACTAATCTTTTGTATTCCACTTTGCTGGATACCGTTTGTGTCTTCAAGTTTTAAAGAACAGGTGGTAAGATGCCCAAATTGTGGTTTTAATCTGGGGTCACATTAGTGAATAAGAGAAATACATCAAAAATAACAAACAGGGTTATCGGCATTGTCATGATGCTGAGTGCCCTGTTTTATCTTTATTACCCTTTTCTTCCGCAGCATTCAAAAGAAGCATTGTACCTTGATGGCTGTATTTTTAAAACAACAACACATCTTCCATGTCCAGGTTGTGGTTACGACAGGGCAATGAACGAAGTACTACACCATAACTGGTCTGAGGCATTTCATTACCATGCCCTTTTCCCGTTTCTTGTAATGCTCTCTATATTCATTCTCATCGCCGGAATTAAGATTTTGATATCCGGCAAATTATTTTCTGTTTCCAAACCGATATTTTACATTATCGTTGGCCTCGTAATTTTATCCTGGATCATGAAGTTTGTAATGGGACCGGCATATTATTAGCAGTTGTTAAAATACGTCTGTACGCCAAACAAAAAATGTTAAAGTTGCAAAAATATGAACCGCAGTATTTATTTTGCGTTTAATACATATATAAAATATTATATATTTGATCTCAAATTATTCTGAAATGGATTTAAAACGCAAAACTACCATAATAACTGCTGCACTCATAGTATTAGGTGCCATAGCAGGATTTGTGTACTGGAAAACCGTTGGGTGTACGTCCGGAACCTGTCCTATCACATCTAAATGGCACTGGACCACACTTTATGGCGCATTTTTCGGATACGTTATTGGTGACACCATCAAGGGCTATATGAAACGAAAGGAAAAGAAAGCCGAAGAATAGTACCCGTGACGAGTTACACGTAACAGGTTCAAAAACTTCTCATTTTATCTTGATTCTTGTGTCTTATATCTTACGTCTATAATTAAAACTCTACCATGATTCCCACAGTAGGAAGAATAATTCCACTTGTATTGGGAATCCTGTCAAGTACATACTTTGTTCCGTTATCAACAAGCATAAAAGATCCATCGGCATTCCGTTCACGAATAATATAATCCTGGCCTTCCGACTTGAAATTATACACATTCTGAATATCCACATAAAACATAAGGCTCCACTTATCGTAAAAATATTTTTTATCCACCCTGATGTCCAATTGATGAAAAGGACTAAACCGCAACTCATTTAAACGGGAATAATCAAAATAAGGCTGCCCATTGGCGTCCCATGCTTCTTTTATGGCACTTTTCTCAAGCTCGTATGGCGTATAGGGTAAACCTCCTACAAAGCGCCATTTAAAACCTGCAGACCAGTTTTTGTTAAATGTTTTGGTTCCGGTCATGGTTAACAAATGCCGGCTGTCCCACGATGAAGGAATTTCTTCTCCCGCAGCATCTGTAAACAGACTTCTCACGAAGGTATAGGATGCTATAAGGTTGAACGCCTTTTTGTTGATCCGGCTTAAAACCTCAAATCCTGCAGCACGTCCTTTACCTGTCGATTCAACAGGAACTGCTCCTGCTACTGAACTATAGTCTGCACCTACATTTGCAAGACTTACCCCGGTAAATTTATCAATAGGATACTGAAAATACCCTTTATAAAATCCTTCGAGCGAGAAAAGGTACTCCAACCCTATTTTCTGCTCGATACCGGCAACATAATGGTCCACACCAATATACTTTACTTCTGTGTTGGTGAGTTCACTATTATTATTCCTATATCCTAAGGTGGTATAGGCAGGTAATTCATAAAAACGACCGGCTGAAACACTGAACCTTGTTTTATCTGTAAGTGCAAACGAAACCGATGCGCGTGGAGAAAACTGATTTAACGGATTCTGCATCGATTTACTGAACGTGTTGCCGTCAGCTCTTAATCCCAAAGAAACTGAGGTCCGGATGGAGGTAATTTGTTTGGTGAACTGGCCATAAAATCCATATTTAAACAAATCAATATTCGACTTATAATTAATCTCCTGTAACGCACCTTCATTAAAAAACTGTTGCGTAGTTCTGTTGTAATAGCGGGCATACTCTCCGCTAACCCCATAACTGATCTTAAAATTATCCAGTAAATATTCTACCTCATAGCGCCCTTTATTTTCGGCTTCAAACGAATGATAATCAAATGTTTTAGGCCTGGTCTCATCATTCTCAGGATATTTAAAGAATTCATTATTCAGCATGTTACGGCTCAGAACAAAAGTCCTGTAGCCGTTATCCATAAAATGTTTCAAGACAAAACCCAATGTATAACTCCACTGATTATTAACCGGTATTTGCGTCAGAATATATTCCTGGGACGGATCGGGATCTTTTATTCCTGTATTCAGTGTTAAATTATCCAGTGATCCAATGCTGACTACTGTCAGCTCATTTTTAGTATTCAGTTTGGATTTCAGTTTGAGCTGATAATCATTAAATGTTGGCAAAAAGGGTAACCCGATCGCACTGAATAAAAACTGTAAATACGAGCGCCGTGCTGAAAATATATACGTTGTATTTTCACCTATAGGACCATCAATTGTCGCACTTACTTCACTTGCTCCCAGCGTACCTCTGAACTTCATCTTCTCAGGATTGCCGTCAATCTGGGTGAACTCAAAAACACCGCTTAACGCATTGTACCGGTCAGCCGGGAATGCACTGGAATAATAATTTACCGTTCCAATAAAGTCTGCATTGATAATTCCTACCGGACCACCGGATGCACCCTGGGTTGCAAAATGGTTCAAAACAGGAATTTCGACATCATCAAGATAAAACCGGTTCTCACTGGGACCTCCTCCACGGACAATCACATCATTTCTGAAAGCCGGTGTTGAACCAATACCCGGAAACGACTGGATCACACGGGAAATATCCCTGTTACTTCCCGGATTACTTTCAATTTCCTTTACGCCTATTTTCTGCATTGACAAAGGAACCTCGTCTCTTTTCTGAAATGGATCAACTCGTACGACCACCTCATTCAGACTTGTTGACGAAGCATTCAGTCCAATTTCAATGTATGCTGTTTTGGCATTGCTTACTGAAATATCACGGCTTACTTTGGTCTGGTATCCAACAAATGAAACCTGAAGTTTAACAAATCCGGGTTCAACACCTGTAATGGTAAAATTTCCATCCAGATCGGAGGTACTCCCGATTGTTGTACCCATTATAACCACATTGGCAAAAGGGACAGGTTCATTACTGGCCTCATCAAAAATCCTACCTTTAATTACTCCGCTTTGAGCCAGCAATAAATGAGAAAATATGATAAATAAAAAAAGTATTTCAAGTCTAAGTTTCTTCATCTGTAAGGTCATTTTATTTTAACTTCAATTCTGTCGAAAATTTCAAGTGCAGTTGTCATGGTTGACAGATCAGTATAGAGCCTTCCATCTTCGCCGGCATACTGACCATGTCCGATAGGATTCATAATATAAAATGGCATCGGATCATTAATATCAACCGTTACAGCATAAATAACGCTTGGCTGAGCACTGCTTTTATAATCTCTGTTATCAGGATATTTATTGTTCGTCCAGTACCTGTTCCAGTCCCAGGTCTGATTCACCTCAAGTAAAATTCTGTAGTTGCCATCCTTCGGCAACTGCGACTCAATAGAAAAGTCGCCTTTTGGAGTTGCGCCGGTAAATCCGTCCACATAAGGATGTTCCTTTTCAGGTATCAGAAATTTACCATCTATAAGTCCCTTTTTAAAACTCCAATACGGTAGTGACGCCGGACGATACGACTGGCCGGATTTGTTACTCCAGGTAGAATCTGTTAATGCTGCATGCCCGTATATACCACTTGCATAAGATTTTGTTATAAATATAGTTTTCAGAAAATTTCCTTCAAGATCCTCAAGCCAGATTACAAATGTAGGATGATTATGGCCTTTTCCACTGGTAATATCTATTTCAAATGGTGTACCATCCACATAGGTATCTATGTTAAATTGTTGTTGCTCAGACGATGACGTTTTGGAAGATGTCCCGCATCCCTGTATGAGAGCCAGCAAAAACATCAGGGTTAACAGATTGTAATACTTCATAACTGTTGTTTTTATTTTTCTTCATAACAATATTACAAATATTTTGTTTAACTATTTCAATTTTTTATTAAACATTTTTTTTGTGATTATAATATTTACATTACTGTTGTCGGGGTAGAGCTTCAATGTTTTCTCCCTTCACTTGGAATGACAGACATTGGATGGCTTTTGGGCTGTAGGATAGGTTGATTTGCGACTGATTCGCAAATCAACCTATCCTACAGCACCTTATGAACCTAATAGACTGTCATTCTGAGCGTAATAAAATGAAGCGAAGAATCTATATGTATATTGCTTTTTTACCCGGACAACAATGTATTTACATAATAAATGATACCCTCTAACCTCTATATTCTGTTTTTAGTAATCCGTTTAATACACTATTTTTGTTTTTTACGTTAACTACAAAAATGAACCGCGATGAGAAAGTTTGTTCAGTTTATAATATCAACTACATTTCTGATGTTGATTTCATGTCATTCATACGGACAATACGATATTGAAATCAGGACCAATGGTTGGAAAGACACAACCATGATTCTGGGATATTATTATCAGGGGGAAGATATGCTGGTTGCCGACACCTTTAACATTGACAAACACGGAAAAGCAATAATTAAAAGTGATACACTTCTGCCAAATGGTATTTACACAGCATATTTCCCTAACAAAACTTTTTTCGATATTCTGTTAGGTCAGGATCAAACACTTACAATTTCGGTTGATACAGCAGACTTCATCAACAGTCAGGTGATAAAGGGAAGCAGCGAATCTGAAGCATTTGCTGCCTACCATAAATTCATGCAGGGAATGCAGAAAAAAAGAACGGACCTTATTTCACATTACCGGCCGTTGATACAAAACAAAGATTCACTGGCTGTTGCGAAACAGAAATTGCAGGAGCTGAATGATAAAGTGAGTGAAAAATGGGATACCGATTATAAAAAATACCAGGGCACATTTTACGGGACTATCATAAAATCATTTATCCCGGTAAAGTATGAACCGGAACAAACTCCTGAGTACAAGGCATTGAGCGACTCCGTAAAAGCGCTTAAACGATATTATTTTGAGGCAAATCACTATTTTGATAACACCGACCTTACAGAGCCTGGACTTTGGCGTACATCTTTTTATAAGGAAAGAATTACGCATTACCTCGATAAAGTTCTTATTCCGCAACCTGACTCCATTACCCCTTACGCTCTGAGGCTGATACAAGAGTCTAAACCAGATAAAACCTGCTTCAGGTTTATGGCAACAACCGTACTGAATTTTGCGGTCAAAAGTGATATTATGGGAATGGAAAGCCTGAGTGTAGCCGTCTCAAAAAAGTATTATTTAAACGAAGATGCTTACTGGGCTGATTCAACCTTACTGAGCAAACTGGCAGAACTGGTTGCTAAAGAGGAACATACATTACTGGGGAAAACTGCTCCCGATCTGGTTATGGAAGACTGGCAGGAAGGCTACAAGTCCTTACATCAGGTAGATGCCCCCTACACCATTCTCATTTTCTTTGAACCAAACTGTTCGCACTGCAAAGTTATTGTGCCTGAAGTCTACGAAAAAATCTGGAAGAAATACGAAGACAAAGGTTTAGCCGTTTACTGTGTGTATACGCAAACCAATCGTGAGGAATGGGAAAAGTTCATTAACGATAAAGAATTGTATGGATGGACTCATGTATGGGATCCGTATAATCAGACAAACTTCAGGTATTATTACGATGTTTCCGTAACGCCAAGGATATTTCTTTTAGACAAAGACAAGAAAATTATCGGTAAAAAGCTTGGCGTTGAAACACTCGACTTAATGCTTGACAGGTTATATAGAAACGGAAAAATATAACACGAAATGAAATTTTATTGGGTGATTGCTTTTTTGATATTTACAATATTTACAGTTAACGCACAAGATAAAAAGAAGGACTACAAAAAGCTAAAACTGGGCCTTATTGCCTCGCCACAGGTTTCGTGGTTAACATCAGATTTTTCGAAAGTGGAAAACGAAGGCTCTGTTTTGGGCATGTCATACGGCTTGATGGCCGATTTCTTTTTTGACCGCAACTATGCCATTTCGGTTTCTGTTCTCAGAAGCCATACCGGAGGAAAACTTAAATATTCTACAGGAACTGAACCACAAATGAATATTGATCATAGTTATGTAACCATTCAGGACGGTGAAGTTTTAAGGTATAAACTTACATACATTGAAATACCCATCGGACTGAAGCTTAAAACTAAACTTTTCCGCAGGTTGGGTTACTACGGTCAGTTAGGCCTGACCCCGATGATTAATACAAACGCTAAAACGGGCGATGATCTGGCGCTGATTGACGAGATTCAGATTGGGGACCTCGGATTCCATTTTGGAGGTGGCATAGAATACTCCCTTGGTGGTGACACCTACCTGCATGCAGCCGTTTTTTACACGAATGGACTTATTGATATCACAACAAATGACGATATTAGTGATAAAACTAATTTAAACTCTGTAAATTTGCGGCTTGGAATCAACTTTTAAAATCTTGCGTCTTGATTCTTGTGTCTCATGTCTAAGGAAAGAATATGAAAATAGCTTTAGCTCAACTCAATTATATCGTCAGTCACTTTGAATACAACCATAACAAGATGGCCGATGCCATTGAAAAGGCAAAAAACGGAGGTGCTGACCTGATCGTTTTCTCGGAACTCAGTATTTGCGGCTATCCGCCGCATGACCTGCTGGAAAAACGTGAGTTTTTCGATACCTGCATGTTGTGGGTCAACAAACTGGCTGAATTGAGTAAGGATATTGCTATAATTGTAGGATCACCAAGCCTGAATGAAAACCCGCGCGGGAAACGGCTGCATAATTCAGCTTTTTTTCTGAATAATGGTAAAATAGAAAAAGTATTCAATAAAACATTGCTCCCAACCTACGATGTATTTGACGAATACCGCTATTTTGAACCCAACAGCAATTTCGATATTCTTGAATTTAAGGGGAAAAAATTCGCCGTTACCATTTGCGAAGACATCTGGGAAAAACAACCGGTACTGAATCCATTTGCACAGAGCAGACTTTATTCTGTGGTTCCGATGGAACAAATCATCAAACTGGAACCGGATATGCTGATCAACATTGCAGCTTCACCGTTTTCATATGTTCAGGACGGTACCCGTAAACGCGTATTAAAACTCAATGCTGAAAAATATAATATTCCGGCTATTTATGTGAACCAGGTAGGCGCCAATACCGAACTGGTTTTCGACGGAAACAGCATGGCCATTGATGGAAAAGGTAACCTGGCCCTACAGTGCAAACGTTTTGAAGAGGACATTCAGATTATCGACACTGATCATATGGACGTTGAGCCACTGGTTATTCCTGAAAAAACAGATCATATTCCGGTTATTCATGACGCCTTAATTCTTGGGATCAGGGATTATTTCGATAAAATGGGTTTCAAAAAAGCCACACTGGGCTTGTCAGGAGGAATTGATTCTGCTGTAACCTTGGTGTTGGCAGAACGGGCTCTGGGCGCCGAGAACCTCAGGGTATTGCTGATGCCGTCACAATTCTCTACGGATCATTCCATAAAAGATGCTGTTGATTTGGCTGAAAATCTGGGTATTGAGTACGACATTTTATCCATTAAAGATATTTACAAACAGTTTGAAGATACACTGGCCCCTGTTTTCAAGAATCTGCCGTTTAACGTGGCTGAGGAAAACATTCAGGCTCGTATGCGCGGAACACTGGTGATGGCCATTTCCAATAAATTCGGACATATCCTGCTCAACACGTCCAATAAAAGTGAGGCAGCTGTTGGTTATGGAACACTGTATGGAGATATGAACGGCGGTCTGTCTGTTCTGGGCGATGTTTATAAAACCGATGTGTTTAAACTCGCATGGTATATTAATAAAAGTTCAGAGATCATTCCACATAACACTATTGTTAAACCACCTTCGGCAGAGTTACGTCCCGACCAGAAAGATTCTGATTCTCTTCCCGAATACGATATTCTGGACGGCATTTTATTTAACTATATCGAACTTAACCGGTCACCACAGGAAATTGAATCACTGGGCTATGACCGTGCCACCATCGATAAAACTATTCGATTGGTGAACGTAAATGAATATAAACGCTTTCAGACACCACCTATCCTGCGGATCTCATCCAAAGCATTTGGCTTTGGCCGCCGCATGCCGTTAGTAGCCAAATACTGATTGATGAATAGTGAACAATGAATAATTCTTCATTTATTGTTCATTTTTCATTATTCATGACCTATTTACTCAAAAATTGTAACAAACATTTCATATTAGATTAAAGTATTTTGGCTTAAATTGTGTTGCAAAGCGTATGACATGAGAATAATGGCACTCTTCACTTTGATCTCCCTTACTATCAGCACCTTTTCGCAGGTTAAATACATAGCGCACAGGGGAGCTTCGTACAATGCTCCCGAAAATACGATGGCCTCCGTAGATCTTGCCTGGGAGATTGGCGCAGATGCGGTTGAGGTAGATGTTTATAAGTCACTGGACAACCAGATTATGGTTTGTCATGATGACACAACACTTCGAACATCGGGTCTTAAGCTTGTTATTTCCAAATCGAAAGCCAAGCTGCTTCGCAAACTGGATATGGGAAGCTGGAAAGATCATCAATATGCCGGAGAAAAAATGCCGTATCTGACAGAAGTAATCAACTCCGTCCCTCCACATAAGACCCTGGTAATTGAAATAAAATGCGGAAAAGAAATTCTGCCATACCTGAAAGAGATTATGGATACAACACCCAAAGCGAGCCAGATTGTATTTATAAGCTTTGGTTGGGAAACAATTCTGGAAACAAAAAAGACTTTTCCGAACAACAAATGTTACTGGTTAAGTGAGGAAAGTGAAGGATTATCAGAAAAAATAAAAGAAGCGTCACAAAACCAACTGGACGGGATCAACCTGTATTATGGGATCATCAACCAATCTGTAATGAATCTGGCCAAACGCTATAAACTGGATGTGCTTTGCTGGACCGTGGATGATCCTGTCGAAGCCAAAAAACTCATTAAGCTTGGTGTATCAGGTATAACCACCAACCGGCCGGCATGGCTTAAAAGACAGGTAAATAATTAATTACGAATTAGGAATTCAATCTGCATTTATCAATGTTTCCTATAGCTGAATCTGATAACAATTATTTTTTCTCGCAGATTAACGCAAAGGCCTCACGCAGATTTTCGCTGAAATCACAAATGCATTAAATATTATTTTCATTAGCGTAACCGGCGTATTCATCTGCGTATTTCTTCGTGGATCATTTTAATAGTCCATTAGTACGTACAAATTGTATTTGTAACTTAGCATCTGGTTACTGAGTAGAAACGCAGTTTCGTATCGAAGTAACGAATTAAAGTTCACGAATCACACCCCAAACACCACTCGATTATAAAAATTATTAAGCGCTTTTAAACCTAAATTCAGATATCTTTGTTCTTTATTTCATGAATCAACAAAAAAGAACATATAATGCTCTACTGGCCATAGCACTGTTTATGGCGCCGTTCTTTATTCAGCTGGTTCATGCCGATATTCACCACCATGCACCAACCCACGAAACAGGGTTTATTAATCATGGCTCTGAATGTCTTATCAACACCTACGAATTTCAACCACATTTTTTATTTGATTATGATCCGGTTATTCCGGTGAACAGAATATTTCTGGGAGAAATCAGTTCTGGCTATTCTTCCATTTATGTATCGTATACTTCCCAAAACATCAGATTACGCGCCCCTCCGGTTGTTTCACTTATTTAAACGTGAAATAAAAACTTACTAATCTGATAAAAATATTACATGAAATATTTAACAACTACCTGCTTTGTGTGGGTATTATTTATTGTGTCCGTAGTTGGTCAAAATACCATTAGCGGAACCATTTACAATTCAAATGACAAGTCAACGATTCCGGGTGTGAACATCTTTATTCCTGAACTTTCAAAAGGAGTAATCAGTAACGACGATGGCACTTTCACCCTTAAAAACCTTCCGGATGGAGTTTTTAAAGTGCAGTTTTCCTTTGTTGGGTTCAAAACCGTCATAAAGGATATGAACACAAGTACAAAAAACCTGTACACCATTGAAATGACACCATCCGTTTTACAATCCGAAGAAGTAGTAGTGTCCAGCGGAAGCTATTCCTCGCAACATGAAAATGCCATAAAAATTGAGAACTATCATTTGCATAACGAACTGCAGCCGGCAAGCACTAATGTTTTTGCAGCCCTTGCCGAAGTTCCCGGAATTAGTGTGATCACAAAATCTCCCGGTATAAGTTCACCGGTAATCCGCGGCTTATCCACCAATAACATATTAGTTCTTAATAACGGGGTAAAACTTGAAAACTATCAGTTTTCGCAGGATCACCCTTACCTGATTGGTGACAACGGCTATCGTGACGTGGAGATCATTAAAGGCCCTGCCTCTTTGCTTTACGGTTCTGATGCGCTTGGTGGTGTACTTAATTTTATCAAATCCGATCCGGCACCAGCGGGTCAGACTGAAGGTTCGGTTCAGGCCGGATGGCAGAGCAATACCAATGGTTACCAGGCCGATATGGAAGTGAAAAGCAGCCGACAACTGTTAAACTGGGGCATTAGTGGCGGATATAAAAACCATGCAGATTACCTTGACGGTAATGATAATGCCGTTCTGAACAGCAGATTTTCGGCTCAGAATATCGGGGCTTTTGCCGGAACCGGATACAAAAACAGCCGCATAAAACTATTTTACGACTATACATCCCTGAAGGCTGGAATTCCATCGGACGAGGCTCAGACCCTGATCAGTAAACGGGGCCGCAAAAATGAAGTCTGGTATCAGAATCTGGATCACCACATGGCCACACTGCGGTACAATTATTACAAAAACAGCTGGAAATTCAATAACGATCTGAGTTATCAACTGAACCAACGTGAGCTGTTCGGCTCAACCGGAGACCTGGTTCATATGAATTTATCAACCCTTTCGTTGAACACTAAGCTGCGTAAAAAAACCGGTGATGCAGGTGAAGTCATCACAGGTGTTCAGGGACGTTACCAGGTAAACCGCAATTTTGAAGCTCCGGTTCGGGTTCTTCCCGATTACACGCTTGCAGATCTTGCAGCTTTAAGCCTTTATCAATTGAATTTAAACCGGACACTGTTTTTTCAGGTGGGCGCACGCTATGATTTCAGGTATGTGGATGCGCCGGAACAAATCAAAGCAGCACATTCCCATGAAGAAACAACAGTTGATACACCTCATGAAATGATGGAGGCCTTCAAAAAAACGTACAACAATGTTAGCGCCTCGGCAGGAATGACATGGCAGGTTATACCGGATGGATTGATACGATTCAACCTGGCATCGGCCTACAGAACTCCACATGTGTCAGAATTGCTTCAGGATGGGGAACACGGTACACGGTATGAGATTGGTGACCGCAGCCTGAAATCGCAGCGAAACTATGAGGCTGATCTTAGTTTTCACTATCACTCCGGAATTGTGGTGACAGAAATTGCAGGCTATTACAACCAAATTCAGAATTATATCTTCCTTTCACCCACTGGTGAATTTACGGACGAAAATTTTCCGGTCTACCGTTACAGCCAGTCCAATGCTCTGCTCACCGGAATGGAAGGGAGTATTGATGTACATCCCACACATTACCTGATGCTGAGCGGCACCTACGCTTATATTTACGCGGTAAAAGAAAATGGTGATTATCTGCCTTTTATACCACAAAACAAACTTACTCCATCCATTACATTCCATAAGGATGAAAGCTGTAAACTGGCGGACAAGCTGTCGCTGAAAATATCACTTCCCCTTGTGTTTGCTCAAAATCATCCGGCTCAATTTGAGACCAAAACGGCAGGATATACACTTTTGAATGTAATTGCAGGGATAGACTACGACAATCTGAGCATAGATATTAGCGGATCTAATCTGCTAAACACCTTGTATGTGGATCATTTATCGACGTTAAAGCCACTCGGATATTACAATCCGGGTCGAAATATTTCAGTAAAGCTCACTTACAGGTTTTAATATCCTGATTAAACGACACAAATTCAATTCAGGAAACACACTAATGGCTGGTCAGTATTTTTACTGACCGGCTTTTTTATGTCCTATATTAAGTTTTAAGTTTAGATAATTTCATATTTATTGTAAAAAACCTGAACCAAACCGGCCTGAGGCAGTTACACCTATACAGGTATTAATCCTTCAGCAGATTCCTTGTCTGCTCAAACAAAAAAATAATCATGAAAAACCAAACCCGGGAAGCTGCAAGCTGGTATAAAGACGCCGTAATTTATCAATGCCATGTGCGTTCATTCATGGATAGTAATGGCGATGGCATAGGAGACTTTAACGGTTTGATCCAACGGCTGGACTACCTTAAAAGCCTTGGCATCAATGCCATCTGGTTATTACCATTTTATAAATCCCCACTAAAGGACGGCGGCTATGACATTTCGGATTTTACCAGTATTCATGAGGATTATGGGACAATGGCTGACTTTAAACGGTTTATTCGTGAGGCACATAAGCGTAACATCCGGGTCATAACAGAACTGGTACTGAACCATACGTCAAGTTCTCATAAATGGTTTGAACGCTCACGAAGGGCAAAGCCCGGCAGTACATACCGCGATTTTTATGTTTGGAACGACACCAACGATAAATATCCAGAAGCACGTATCATTTTCCAGGATTTTGAATTGTCCAACTGGTCGTGGGACCCTGTGGCAAAAGCCTATTACTGGCATAGATTTTATTCTCATCAACCAGATCTTAACTTCGATAATCCCAGTGTTCACAAGGCTATTCTTAAAGTGCTGGATTTCTGGTTTGGGATTGGTGTGGATGGTCTCAGACTTGATGCTGTTCCATATTTATACGAACGGGAGAACACCAATTGCGAAAATCTGCCCGAGACACATGATTTTCTGAAAAAACTGCGCAAGTACATCGATGATAACTTTGATGATAAAATGTTACTGGCAGAAGCTAATCAATGGCCGGAAGACTCCTCTGCGTATTTCGGTAAAGGTGACGAGTGCCACATGGCCTTTCATTTTCCGCTAATGCCACGATTATATATGTCCATGAAAATGGAAGACCGCTTTCCTCTCATCGATATTCTGGAACAAACGCCGGCTATACCAGACAATTGTCAGTGGGCCATTTTTTTACGGAACCACGATGAGCTGACCCTGGAAATGGTGACAGACGAAGAACGGGATTACATGTATAAATCCTTTGCTAAAAATCCAAAACAACGCATCAATCTTGGGATCAGGCGCAGGCTGGCACCCTTGCTTGAAAATGATCGTAAAAGCATTGAGCTTATGAATGTGCTGTTGTTCTCAATGCCGGGGACACCAATAATTTATTACGGTGATGAAATTGGAATGGGTGATAATTATTACCTCGGCGATCGTGACGGAGTCAGAACCCCGATGCAATGGTCTGCCGATAAAAACGCAGGATTTTCAACGGCGGAGCCGCAGCAGTTATTTTTGCCTGTTGTATTTAACTACGATTACCACTACGAGTCCATTAACGTTGAGAATTTTGAAAAAAACAGCTCTTCCCTGCTATGGTGGATGCGACGTGTCATTAATGTCCGAAAGCAATTTAAAGCCTTCAGCCGTGGCGACATAGAATTTATCGATACCAATAATCCACGTATTCTGGCTTTTACAAGAACGTACAAGGATGAAATTATCCTTGTAATTATCAATCTTTCTCGTTATTCTCAAAATGCTCAGTTGGATTTGCGAAAATATGCCGGATACATTCCCACTGAAGTTTTCAGCCGCAACGAATTTTCACTGATTGAGGATGAACCATACGTTTTCCCGTTACAGTATAAAAATTATTTCTGGTTTGAACTGAAAAAACAGAAAGCTGAAAACGAAATTAAACCAGTGGAACTGGATTACAAGCTGGAAGTAACCATTAGAAAATGGAACCGGATGTCGGAAGCATTAAAATCAGATTTACAGGGTCTTATACTTGAATACATGCAAAAAAACAGGTGGTTCAGGGGACGTTCCAATAAAATCAGAGACATAAGTATTATTGATACCGTGCCATTCCGCGACCATACAATATTCTCCTACCTGCTGATTATTGAAGCGACTTATATTGAAAAAAATGCGGAATATTATGTTATACCTATATCCGTGGCACTGGGAGAAGATGCTGCTGATATCCGATACTACCATCCTGAAGCCATCATCAGTACAATTGATCTGGATGGTAAGGAAGGTTTAATGTATGACGGTTCCTATAAAAAGGAATTTATGGAAGATCTCCTCCGGCTCATGACGCAAAAAGGAAAGCTTAAAACACCGAAAGGAGAACTGCATGGTTTTGCAGCGACCAAAACAATTAAACAAACCACCGATACAGAACCAAGAGTAATTAGCGCCGAGCAGACTAACACCCTGGTTCAGTATGGCAATAAGTTGTTCCTGAAATTATACCGCAGTCCGCAGGAAGGTGTAAATCCGGAGGAAGATATTGTTAAAGTGCTGAGCAACAACCGAAATTTCAAAAATTCTCCTGCCTATGCCGGATCCATTGAATACAAACGCCCCTGGCACGATAATATGCTTATCGGTATATTAACAGACTATATTCCGCACGAAGAAACTGCATGGCAATATACCGAATCGGCCATTGGTAAGTTTTTCGATCATATCATCGCTCAAAAAGATCAGTTGTTACCCAACTATTCCGAAGACGATCCTTCAACATTTATACCGGATAATGCCGAAACCATAACAGCCGTTTTTGATCCTCTGTTTATGGAAATGACCGGGCTGTTGGGACAGCGAACAGCAGAAATGCACCTCGCGCTGTCGGCTGTTAAAAATAACAATCGTTTTACCGAAGAGAAATTTTCATTGCTTTATCAAAAATCATTATACCAGTCTTTCAGAACAAGTGTAAAACGAAGTTTCAGTCAGATAAAATCCTCCCGGAAAGATCTCGATCAATCACAGAAGATCCTGCTTGATGAAATTATGGATAATGAAAATGCCTTACTCTCTGCCGTAAAAACAGCTCTGGAAGCAGGTAAAATGAATGCATCTAAGTTAAAGATCCATGGAAATTATCATTTGGGTCAGGTGCTGTTTACCGGAAAGGACTTTATGATTACCGACTTTGAAGGAGAAAAGGACAGATCCTTGTCTGCAAGAAACCTAAAACACTGTCCGCTAAAGGATGTGGCGTACATGTTACGCTCGTTCCATTATGCCATTTATATGGCACATAAGGCATATAGTTCGCGTATGCCGGAACACGCTGCCTTGCTTGAACCGTGGCTGGACATTTGGCATAATACTGTTAAAGATAAGTTTTTAACGCATTATTTAAAGACAACCGGTGCCGCTTCATTTATACCGGATGACCCGCATCAGACGGATATTTTGCTCACATTATTTACAATTGAAAAAGCGGTGGACGAAGCAGTTTATGAACTGAACAACCGGCCCGAATGGCTACACATGCCATTGAACGGCTTACGAAAAGTGATCCGCACAATTATTGAATAAACCTGAAAGATCATGTATTTAAAAAAAGTATTAGATTTGCTACAGGAAACAATCTGACTTGCATGGATTCCATAACCTATCGCGAAGTTGAACTGTCTGATGCTGTTCAGCTTATAGATTTTATGAAACAGGTCTTAAGCGAGACTCCATTTTTACGGTTTGAGCCGGAAGAACTCACCATGAACGTAAAACAGGAAGAAGATTTTGTTTCTAATTTTATCCTGAACCGGTCGCTAAAAATGATCCTTGCCCTGCACGGGAAAGAAATCATCGGTATTGGATCTATTGAGGGTAGTCATCTGAAAAAATTCCGGCACAACGGTGAATATGGCATCGTCGTAAAAAAGGCCTGGTGGAATAAAGGTATTGCCCGCGATATTACCACGCTACTTCTGGAATGGGCCAGTGAAAATCCGGTGCTCAAAAAGATTAACCTTCATGTTAACGCAGAAAATACCATTGCCATAGAATTTTATAAAAAAGTTGGCTTTAAGGAAGAAGGCCGTATTCTGCGGGATTTTTATTACAACAAATCATATCATGATACATTGTTTATGGGTATGAATGTGGACTAAAAAACTGCATATGATAAAAATTTTTAATCTTTTAAGGATTTCAAGGGCATTACATGCATTGAAATAAATATTTTTTTATATTTGCACTCGCAAAAATTCACTGTCTCGTGGTGTAATGGTAGCACAACAGTTTCTGGCACTGTTTGTGAGGGTTCGAGTCCTTCCGAGACAACTTTAATATTTCACAAACCCCTGTATTTCAATATAATGCAGGGGTTTGTTTTTTTTTACAACACACACTCTAACACACACTTTTAAATTAAAGAAATACTTATAATCTTCAGCCCCCAGTTAGCTTTTTTCATTTTTAAAGATGGAGCTCTGCCTTTAAGCAGTAAGGTTAGATTTAATAAAGAAGCATCCCCCATAAGGAGGCCGCTAATACCCTACACTAGGATTCTAGTTTTTTCGATTAAAAAATTTACTTAAATTAATCAACAAAAAAATCACTAAAATCCAGAAAGTTTTTATCACTGAATACCACTAGTTATGATTTTCTTCTTTTGTGACACTTTTCTTTAAATACATAAACTGAATAAATAAAAATTCCAACTTCATCCAACAACTCTTTCTTCTCATCAATTCTCAAATTGTCCAAAAAATTGGTTGATAATCGTTTAACTGAACTTGCAATTAGAGTATTATAATGTTCATCATCTCCCCTTTTTCCACTTATATCAAAATAGTCCGTTTTAAAATTTTTATTAGCTTCTATTTCATAAAATTTCAACTCATCATGCGAGATAACTCCTGCCAAAACAACAGTATTCTTGACTTTGTCAACATCTAAAAAAAACTTATTTGAGAACGCATTAATGTTCAAAGTTCCATCCTTATAAAATACATTGACTCTTTTACTCCCATTGTTGTAAAGTATGTTTTGAAGTATTTGATTAAACTTCTCTTTTACCAGATAAATGTCATTATCTGAGGGTTTTTCTTTAACTTCATTTGGAGCAATGAAATCCTTCACATATCTCTGTAATTCTTTTAGTTCTTGAATCGAATCTAACTTGGTCCCAATTTCAATAGAATTACTATTTGAACTTGAAAGAAGATTCATTGATGAAATTACACCAGTATTTTCATTTAGATAAAACTTTGCATGAAGATTATTAACTAGTCTTGCATTAATACCAAGACTTTCAACATTCTCCCAGCTTTTTACATTATCCGGCTCATTTCGTACAAAAAAGTCTATTCTGACACCTTTATTCTTTGCACTTTCCAGTTCAGAAGCAAGTCGTTGCCAGTTATTAAAATTTACATAAGGAGATACAATAAGTAAGTATTCTTTCGCTTCAACGATCAAATCAAGTATCTCACTACCAATTTTGTGAGGTGGTAATATTTTCATCTATTTTCATTAATTATTTTCCTTAGTTTTATAGCATCTTGAAACGAATCAGTATATATTTCCCATGCTACATTCAAATTATCCCAAAACAGTAAAATGTTATTTTTTGTAGAGACTCTTTTAATATCTGTATTCAAAAGAAATTCGCAAGAACGTTGAACTATATCCCAATCAAACTTACTTTTGAAATCACTATATATACTTTGACTAAGAACAGTTATCCTATCTTTACTTAATAGAAATAATCTCAATACGTAAGAATCATTAGAAAGTCTCAAATGATTTAGACTATTTTTGGTATCAAAATTTTCTTTAATAGAACCACTCACCCTTAAAATATTAATTTGAAAATTTATTAATTCATTTAATCCTTCAAGTTTTAAAAATTCTTTAAGTTTATAGATAAAATCTGACATATTTAAATGTTCCCTAATGGTAAAACCTTCTAGACGAGCATACTCAGGTTGGTTATTTAAGATTTCACCCATAGAATATAAATTATGGTTTCCAAGTATGATTTTTTCAAGTAAAGAATTTGTTGGCGTGTAAAATTGCTTTATTACATCATTAACTACTGTATCACCAGGATAATTTTTACTATTCCTTTCATATTTATTAAAGGCTTTAGAATAGTTATTTTTAACTATGGTTATTTGCTCTTCAATATTTTCAATCCCCATTAATTGACTTCCAGTCACATAAGCTAACTTATCAAGGATTTTTCCAAAAACAGCATCTAATGTTATCATTTTTAAAACAGGTTAATATTAATACATAGATTCAAACAAACTAAATATAACTCTTGGAACGTTATAAATTTTCGTAGTAAATATAATATCTAATTTTTTATTATGTCCTCTGTTTTTCCCATAATGAATTTTTTAGGTATGGATTCATTCTAAAACGTATAATTCAAAATCTCAGGTTTGGTTTCTTTCAGAATTGATTTGTTAAGATTTTAGCCCCCCTTTAAAGCGTTTAAAGAATTGCTTTAATCCCTTCTTCTCTGTTTCTGCTTCGCTGGTCAAATCAATATCAACTATATCATTATTCTTAAAGTATTTTGAAAAATTAAAATCTTGTGCAAATGATTGCTCCATAAGAGTTAATACCATATTTACATCTTTAACAGTTTCTGCATCATTCCATAAAGCTTGAAGCTTTTTATTCTCACTTATGAATCCGACATTTAGTGATTTATCCTTATGGTACTGCCTTATAGTAACCTCAATATTATTAACTAAATTAACTTCATATGCATTAAACAATAATCTACATTCAGCTTTATAATTTCCATATTCTCTTAGTTTTTCTTCATTTTCAAAACATTGAGATACATATGATATAAATCCTTTAAAAAAATCAAATCGTAGTTTAAAGAAATTGGCTTTTAGTTGATCTTCCTGAATTTGACTTTGCTTTTTATTAATCAAATGCTGAAGTACTGTAAACCAAACTAGAATAGCTGTAAAAATAACTATGATAAAACCTTGATATTCATTAATAGCATCTAACAATTTACATACAAAACACATATTTTATATCTTATTCGTTTAAAGTAAATTAGAACATCCTTTCTTCCTTGATCATTTCCTTGAATTTATCACCTGTAATTAAGATTTTTTTATAGTAGGGATTACCTAATATGTCACAATACTGCAAATGAATATCAAAAGAATAATCCTTCATAGGTTCTTCGCCACAATATTTCAAAATGTAATTAACAGGTTCATTGACTTCCAAGTCAACTTCAGTATATTCTAATTTCATTTGAATGTAATCATCATCAAAACCAAAACCTAAACCAACTTCTTTAGCTTCATTATTAAAAGCCTTAATTGTGACAGTAATTTCATTAGTTGAAACATCCGGCACTACCTTAATACACTTTACTTCTGGTCTTAAAACTGTTTTAAGTTTTAACTGTTCCGCCTTGTTCATTTCATTTAAACTGTCCGCTACAATCGAAAGATTATCAATTTGTTTTTGCTTATCCTTATCCCTTCTGAATAGAAATATAAAAGCACCAAAGGTAGCAGCTGAACCTAATGCTCCTAATACATTAAATACAAAATCCCAAGATTCCATAACATTATTCATTTTATGTAATACCTCAATCATAATAGGCTTCTTACTTTTTCTCCTTCATCATCCTCAATAAACATTATTAATTTATCCAAATCGTTATAACAGTGATTCTTAAAATGTAAGTTTTTATCGTAGTAATATGCCTCAAATTCTTGTGAATCATTATTAAAGTAAACTTCAAATAATGCATCATTTAATAAATCCTTAGAAATTAACTTTTTCCCTTGTGAGTAACTCTTTACTGGATATGGTCTTGAAACAGGAATTTTTAAATCAAGATTACCTCTATACAATAAATCAATCCAATTATATATTTTTCTAATTGTAATTCTTTCCCTCTTGTCAGCAGAGTATAATAATTCATTACTAATACTGAGATTAGAATATTGAAGATTTACAAACATACCTTCAGCAACTAATGCATCCAATAATGGTTTAAAGTCTAAATCACCTGCAAGTAATGTTGCTTCATCCATATTTTTTCTAAATGAATGTTTCATCATATCAACCGCAATCATTATATCAACACCTTTTTGTCGAACATTCTTTCCACCACTTCCAGAAATTAAACCTTCAAATACGTGAAGTTTATCAATCAGCTTTAGCTGATTAAAAAAATCAATTTTCGTTTGTTTTCTTTTATTAAAATCTACATCGGATTCTTGATCTCTTTGACCCGGTAAACAGTGATAATAGAATGCTTTTTTATGACCACCAATTACGGCTTGATAATTAAGTTTTGCTGATTCTTTTAAATTAAAAAACTCATCAGAAACTTTTGCAATTATTCTTTCGAAATAAGCACCATCAATAAATAAATATTTGTCAATCATTTTTTTCTCATTTGAATTATGAAAATTTGAAAAACCTAGACCTAATCCTAATCTTGGACTCATTTTCTAAAAATATCGTTCAATTTACTAAAGATGAACCCATTATGAATCAACTAAAACATAAAAAGTATTAACAAGTTTTGAATGAATTAAAACCCAATATTAATATTCCATCCGGTCCCTGCTGAATTAAAGTGTGAGAAATTTTATAGGTTCTGTTAAATAATAAACTCATATATTACCTAAATTTGAAACAGATATAATCATATAAACTTTAGGAAATGGCATCCAGTCAAAACTTTGTGGATTTTGTGGTAGAGCAGATTGAAAATGCAGGAGAAATAACAGCCCGTAAAATGTTCGGTGAATACGCTGTCTATGCCGATGGGAAACTATTCGGACTTATCTGTGATAATAAGTTATTCATTAAACCCACCGTATCAGGCCGTGAATTTATTGAAAATGTAGTGGAAGCGCCACCCTACCCTGGTGCGAAACACAGTTTTCTGATTGAAGACAAAATTGAAGACCGCGAATGGTTGAGTGAATTGGTCAGGATTTCGCTCAAGGAACTGCCCATGCCAAAGCCGAAGAAGAAAAAGAAGTGAGACCTTGTGATTTATGAAAAATGGGTCACAGATTTATTCTTTTTTCCAGTTTACAGTATTCAGGTTAATATATCGTTTAATTCGTTCAAACGATTGATGTGTCCTGATGATATGTTCATAATACCTGGATTGCCAGGCAAATTCAGGATCAATCTTTCTGGCATTAATTGTAACTGCCCGTTTATACTGATTAATAATAACACCTAATGTGCCCGGCTTCCATTTTTCCATGGCAGCAGCAATTTGTTCAGGATATTCTGAACCAGTGAAAACGCCCGAATCGGACGTTTCCACTGGTTCTTGCATTCTCGACCTGTCTTTTTTATCAATTATAATTATCCCATGCATATGATCGGGCATTATTACAAATTCATCCAGTTTCACAAATGAAAAATGCTCCGGTATTTCAAGCCATAATTTGTTGGCTATTTTACCGGTTTCTGATAATATCATTCTACCATGATCAATATCACCGAAAAAATACTCCCTGTGTTTCGTACAAATAGTTATAAAATATTTGCCATTCCAGCCATAGTCCCACTTTTGCAAACGAAGTGAGGATGTTCTGTATTTGTTAAGAAATTTATCTGACATTGGTTTTGTTTAAGGCACATACATAATTAGGGTAATATCAGATAAATATCAAAAAAAAACCTTGCAAATGTCATGAAAGGACTTTTGCAAGGTTTGTAAGTTAGCTTTAATCAAGTGGAAAGGCCCGATTCGGGCGTTTCCACTTGATATAAATCTTTATTCCTTTATCAGCTTCTGTTTTCCAACAATTCTGTTATCGGCAACTATGTCTATGGTATAACAACCGGATGACAAATCTGACAAACTCATCCTAAAATCTGATCCACCATCAAACTGTTGCTGTTTCACTATCTTTCCGGTCAGACTAACAATTTGGACAGTCACTTTGCCATAGGTTTTATCCATTTTCACTGTTAGCATATCCTTTGCAGGGTTTGGATAGACAGATACAGCGGATGACGTAACATCGTTTATTGCTTCGGGATAAGCTACACTCAGTATACCGTTATTGAAATCCCAGGCAAGGCCTTCACCCGGAGTGGCAGGAACAATGGCATCAAAGCTTCCTGAATGACCGGTACCATTAAACAGCGTAAACTGATCACCAACTGCCAGTTTACCTGTTATATTCAGATTAAGTGTGCCGTTATAAGTTACAGTCCCATAAGAATACACCTTATCACAGGTGTTATTATCTGCATTAATATCAAAATTAGCAGCACTACCGGCGTTCATTACCAAACGCGCAACACGTAAAGTAGCAATACTGTTATCACCTGGTTCTATCGCAGCACCATCGTATATGGTTACTGTACCTTTAAGCCATCCCTTACCTGCCAGAACACCGCCTCTTACATATGTTGAAGCTGTTGCTGAATGTGTGCCGTTTACGATGAGTTTACCGTCATGAATTGTGGTTGTACCCGTATATACATTGCTTGCATTAAGTCTCCATATTCCGGTTCCTTCCTTTTCAATATACGTCACACCGTAATGACCGTTAGCAGAACAATCGTTATTGATAATCCCGTTAAATGTTTCATCTGTACTTGAACCACCAACTATCCAGGTCATTTTTGTCCCATCTGTTTGTTTACTGGCTGCTCCAAGATAAGTTCCGGTTGATCCGGAAAGTCCTCCCAAACGCATGGTTCCGGTGGTTGCCCAGTTAATAATTTTTGTATTACCCGAAAGATTTACACGTGCATAAGGCAGTCCAACTGTATTATTCAGCATCAACTGGCTTCCTCCAGTGTTGGTAGGATTTGCACCATACGCATTCAACACTCCTGTAAATTCTGACCAGTCTCCCTGAATATACTCACGCAAATACGGAATCGTATATTTTAATGTTCCTGAACCTGAAACCTTCGATTTGATGTAACAGTTACGGTAAGGAGCAAAACCACCACTTGTTCCTTCCGGTACAATTAACTCAAAATTATATTCTTCGTAATTGGATGATTGTCCGTTTGTTAATGCCAGTGTTCCGCCATTCAGGTAAATCTTATTGGTTATTCCGAGTACGCCGGAAACATCTGTTTTTTGTTTTAAATCAACATTTACTGTTCCACCTTTAATATATGTGTCACCCTCGTAGTTGTTCCCAATCTCGTTATACAGTTTGAGTGTTCCGTCACCTGATTTCACAAATCCACCGGCACCATTTAATGTTCCGTTCATGGTGACAATAGCACTGGCAGTATTTATACCAAGTTCTGCAGTCTCATCCAGTGTTATGTTTCTGTCAGTAGAAGTACTTCCACCTACATAATGAACAGCTCCTCCTTTCATCACCCAGTTAAAGGCATAATTCTGCGAAGCGCCCAGTCCACTGGCCACACCACCGTTTGCCAGTTTATTAATAATAAGTGTCCCATCCCAAACAACTGTTGCTCCGGTGTAGGTATTAGCTAACTGCATAGTTAACTCACCAGCTCCGATTTTATTTACAGAACCGGATCCGGCAATATTTCCATTACCTGCAAATTGATAACCCCGATCAGTATTAACAAACATTACAGAAGGAGAAACAATCTCGTCTAATGTTATCAATTGTCCACCACCTGATAGGGTATCGCCAAAAAGGACTGATTTATTATCAGAATAAACGACTGATGATAAACCTTCAGACCAATTCAATGTAGTTTTGTCCCAGTTTTTATTTTCATAAGAACCCCAGATCAAATCAGGGGAATAGGTTTCCGGATCAACTACCGGTACTTCCACGGGTCTTGATTTTGCTGTCAGTTCATTTGAATAGTCTGAAACTGAATTTTCATTATAGCCAAAAATGCGGAACACGCCACTCTCTTCAGGCTCAAGACCTTCAAGCGTAAAAGTAGAAGAACCGGCAGCTGCGGTATCAATGTTGACAAATACACCATCAATCTTACGTTGCAAAATATACCCGTCTTCTTTCTCAGTGTAATCCAGCCATTCAAATGTAATAGAATTCTGGGTGGCCGATTTTACGGCGAAGTTCAGTGGAGTACGAATATATTCCTGAGATGATGTGGCATCAATCCCGTTAATATAGTTCTCAATATTGGTATAACCGTTTGCGGCAATTGTCATGGCATCATTCACGGTTTTATTGGTACCGTTGGCATCTTCCCATGTATCCGGCATGCCATCCTTATCGGTATCGGTACGGGCTGTCCCCGGCCACAAATACCAGGATGAGGGTGCACCGATTGGCAACGTACTTTCACTGCTGATCAATTCTCCCTTAATACCAAATGATTTGACCTCATCTATCACATAATAATCTGCTAAATCTCTGTAAGGTAAAGATGCGCCTACTACAGGTAACAGGTTGTCAACCAATGTAGTTGCAGCAACGGTAGGCAGTATCGGATAATCGTACGGTTCAGCCTGAAAATCGGGCCCTCCGCTGTATTCACTGAAAGGAATTTCGTAACCGTTAAGAACACCATCAAGGTTATTATCGTGCCAGTTATCATCGGCATAAATATGAAAATCGGAGTTTCCGTCACTGATAGGTGTTCCTCCCATATCAGGACCTTTGATAAAGTAGTTGCCATTCACATTCACATATGAGCTTCCATCTGAGTCACCACCCATGATATAAGCACCGTTTTTCCAGTTGTAAACGACGTTGTTAACATACTGACTTACCCCTTTTACCTTGTTGTTACGGGTACTGTTATCCACATACAGGTTTCTGTAAAGCGTCACACCACCATTTGTCTGGATTAAACCGCCGGCAGAATGCAGCAATAAACCCTGCGAAATAATGGAGTTCATAATGGTAATATTGGTAGGCTCCGTTCCTTTACCGTCCCAATTAATGGAAAAGGTCTCATCACGTCCCCAGGACACGGAGATGTGATCAAAAATCATATCCTTCCCGTTGGCTATTCCCATGGCATCTTTTCCGCTTGATCCGACAACCCCCATTCTAAACCTGACATATCGGCAAATTGTATTATTTGCAGCACTGAACGTTACCCGGTCTCCATATACAGTTACACCTTCACCCGGTGCTGTCTGACCTGCGATATAAAGGTTCGGTGAAATTGCCAAAGTTGAATTGATCCGAATCACGCCTGCAACATCAAACACGATGATCCGGTTCGACTGACTCACGGCATCTCGAAATGATCCTGCTCCGGTGTCATTCAGGTTGGTTACATGATATACTGAACCTGTGCGTCCTCCTGTAGCGTATTTACCAAACCCTTCGGCACCCGGAAATGCCGGCAACTGTGCTTTAACTGAAAAACCGGCTAAAATAAACAGAATTAATGTACTTAACTTAAAAAATCGTAATGATAATTTCATGATAATATTGTTAGAAATGTTGTGTATTCTGTAAAAAAAGAAATGTAGATCATCCAAATAGTTGCATCACCCAATGCAGCGCTAAATTACGGCAAATTAGCATGTCATAAAATACACAGATTGACTACAGTGTTACACAAAATGACACTGAATATCTCAGCTGACCAAAAACTTGAAAACTCAAGATTTTAGTCATAACTTTAAAATTTAACTTTAAGAGGACAACTTCTGGTATTTTTATCTCAGAAATAAAAACATGAAGACTCACTTACATTAATATTACAGAAATGAGAACCTCAGTTATCCTGATCATATTGATTCTATCTATAAACAGATTAAATGCTCAGCCCGGTAAGCTACTTGTTGCTGATAAAATAGATAAAAAACAGAATACTGTGTATCTGGCACACGATTTCTTTTTGACCATTTCAATGAATTACGAACGACTTTTTCTTCCGGAGAATAAATCAAGCTTTGCCATAAGAGGTGGGCTTGGAAGAGATTACGGCAACAAATGCTTTGCCGCCATTGCAGAAGGCATTTTTCTTTATGGCAAATCCAAACATTTCTTTGAAGCAGGAATAGGTTACCATCAGCCATTTTTATATGCCGAAGAAGGTCCGGATCCTCCGGTTCTATCAATAATGGCCGGATATCGCTATCAAAGCAAAAAAGGATTTATGTTTAAAATTTATCCCGAATTTTTGCCGGCAATCTTTCCTGATCCTGATACCTGGGGTAGCCTGCCATTTATCGGATTTGCATTCGGGTATTCTTTTAAATAAAGTTTAAACTATTGATTGGCAGGCTAAAATTAATTTGATGATAAGGTAACGGATAACATAAATTATTGAGGTTTATGAAACTTTAAATACTGAACTTTTATTAAAATAGCAGGTTCTTAAAATGTACAGAATTTTATTACTAATATAACTTTATTAACCGTTTATCTTCTACATACAATTCACACAACATAAACATATTTACGATGAAAACACGTTTATCTTTCTTTTTACTGGCTATTACTGCAGGATTAACTGTTTATGGTCAGGATCATCCGTTATGGTTGCGCTATCCTGCCATTTCACCTGATGGAAAATCCATTCTGTTTAATTACCAGGGCGACATTTACAAAGTTCCCACATCAGGCGGGCAGGCAGTCCCTTTAACGCTTAGCGACAGTTATGAATACTCTGCTGTCTGGAGCCATGATGGAAAAGAAGTAGCTTTTGCTTCGGACCGTTACGGCGATTTTGACATTTTTGTGATGCCGTCTTTGGGTGGTGACGCCAAACGCCTGACCTTTCATTCCAACAACGAAACACCCAGTGATTTCAGCATTGACAATGCCAGTGTCATCTTTTCTGCTGTCAGACAGGATCTGGCCACCAACGTTCAGTTCCCGAGTGGCGTAATGGCAGAATTGTACTCTGTTCCAGTAAAAGGAGGCCGGGTAGATCAAATCCTTACTTCTCCGGCACACGATGCAAAATACAGTCCCGATGGAAAAAAACTCATTTTTCACGACCGCAAAGGTTATGAAAACGAGTGGCGAAAGCATCATACATCAGCAGTGACACGTGATATTTGGGTATACAACACAGATCCAAATACCTATAAGCAGTTATCTACTTTTAAAGGAGAAAACCGTAATCCTGTTTTTGATAATAACGGAGATGATTACTTTTTTCTCAGTGAGAAAAGCGGCTCATTTAATGTACACAAAAGTTCCATCAGCAATCCTGGATCAGATATACAATTGACACATTTTAAAAACCATCCGGTTCGGTTCCTTAGCAAAAGCGATGATGGAAAACTCTGTTTCAGTTACCATGGAGAGTTATATACCATGAATCCTGACAGTGAACCTGAAAAAGTAAATGTTTCTGTTGCTTATGACGGCAGACAGACAATTCCGGAAAATGTGAAGGTAAACAACAGCTTTACGGAATCCACCGTCTCTCCCAACGGTAAAGAATTTGCATATGTTTTCAGGGGCGAAGTATTTGTAAGCAGCATTGAACACGGAACCACCAAGCGGATCACCAATACACCTTATCAGGAACGAAGCGTGAGTTTCAGTCCCGATGGAAAATCATTGTTGTATGCTGCGGAAGTTGACAGCAGCTGGAACGTGTATAAAACATCCATTGTACGCGAAGACGAACCTTATTTCTTTATGAGTACCGTTTTGAAAGAAGAACCTGTTATTGCCACAAAAGAAGAAGAATTTCAACCGGCCTTTTCACCGGATGGTAAGGAAGTAGCCTATCTTCAAAACAGAACTACGTTAATGGTGGTTAACCTGGAATCAAAAAAAACACGGGTCATCCTGCCTGCTAAATACAACTATTCCTACTCTGATGGTGATATGTGGTATCAATGGTCTCCCGACAGCAAATGGTTCCTTGTAAATTACGGTCCCAAAGACCGGATGTTCTGGCCTGAAGTTGGTTTGATAGAAGCTTCCGGCGAAGGCACACTGCGTAACCTTACCAAAAGCGGTTATGAAGATGTGATTCCGAAATGGGCTATGGATGGTAAGATGATGATCTGGTTATCCACCAGGGAAGGCAATAAGGGAGAAAATGGCTTCACAAACGAAGGTGATGTATATGGCATGTTCTTTACACAAAAAGCATGGGATCGTTTTAACCTGTCCGAAGAAGATTATGAACTACTGAAGGAGAAGGAAGAAAAAGCAAAAAAAGATGAGGAAGATGACAAGAAAAAGGACAAAAAAGACAAAGATAAAGATGAGGTTAAGGACTTAAAATTCGATTGGGATAACATGATCGACCGAAAGAAAAAACTAACCGTTAATACCTCCTCTGCAGCTGACTTTCTTTTATCCAAAGACGGAGACAAATTGTATTACCTCACAAAATTTGAAGGGAAATATAACCTCTGGGAAACGGAACTGAGAACGAAAAAGACGAAGGAAATTGCAAAAATCGGTGGTAGCCGTGTGAGTATGGATCTGTCTAAAGACGGCGATTTCATTCTTGTGCTTTCAGATGGCAAACCCATTAAAGTAGACACAAAAGACGGTAAAACGAAGAGTATCAGCACAAGCAGCGAAATGGTTCTGAGAAAAGACCTGGAGCGTAAATACATTTTTGATCATGCCTGGCGACAGGTCAAAGAAAAATTCTATGTGCCTGATATGCAGGGTGTGGACTGGGTATTCTACAAAAATGCATACGAAGGATTTCTGCCGTATATCAACAATAACTACGACTTTGCAGAGATGCTGAGTGAGATGCTGGGAGAACTGAATGCCTCACATACCGGAAGTGGTTTCAGGCATCAGGATCCTGAGGGAGACAAGACCGCTTCACTTGGTTTATTGTATGATTATGCATGGAACGGGAAGGGTGTTAAAGTGGCTGAAATACTTGAAGAAGGTCCGCTTAATAAAGCAGATTCAAAAGTAAAAGCAGGCAACATTATTGAAAAAATTGATGGTACTGAGATCACTCCTGATATAGATTTTTATATGCTGCTGAACCGGAAAGAGGGACAAAACGTGTTGCTTTCTGTCTTTGATCCGAACAATAAAAAACACTGGGAAGAAGTTGTAAAACCTATTTCACTCGGTGCTGAGAATCAGTTACTTTATAAGCGTTGGGTAGATACCCGTCGTGACGAAACAGTTAAACTTTCCGGCGGGAAACTGGGCTATGTTCACGTTAGAGGCATGAATGATGCCAGTATGCGTACCGTGGTGGATGAATCGTTGGGCAGATTTTTACAGGCGGATGCCCTGATAGTGGATACCAGGTTTAACGGCGGTGGAAACCTCCACGATGTACTATCAGATTTCCTTACCGGGAAAAAATATATGGAGATCATTCCACATGGCCAGAACATTGGCTACCAGCCCTGGAACCGTTGGGTAAAACCGTCTATCGTACTGATGAGCGAGAGCAATTATTCAGATGCACATTTATTTCCTGTAGCGTATAAGATTAAACACGGTGGACAAACACTCGGCATGCCTGTTCCGGGAACAGGAACATTTGTATGGTGGGAAACCCAGATTGACCCAACCCTGTATTTTGGTATTCCTATGGGAGGCTGGAGGCCGGTTGGCGACACACAATTCCTTGAGAATAATCAGCTGGAACCGGATATTAAAGTGAAGAATGAGCCCGGCAAAATGGCTGAAGGTCATGACCAGCAGCTCGAAGAAGCCGTGAAGGTGATGTTGAATAAATAGAAATAAATGCGAAGAAGCTGTCCAAAAAGTAAAATCTGTATAAGTTTTACTTACGGATTGTAGTAGCTTTTTAAAAACTACCCCTAAATCCCCTAAAGGGGACTTAAAGCCTCCCACTTTAGGGGAGGTTTGGAGGGGTAATAGAAGGATCACTATCAATTTATAAGTTCCTTATATTCTTATTTGCCTTTTTGGACAGCCTCTTCGTTTATACTTTATCATCAATAATCAAACGTTCCTCCACTGTTCATATTCAGAATAAAAAAATCCGACATTCCCTCGCTATGGTTATCAACAGCTTCATTGGTATAAGAGTATGTTGAACCAACCACCACCATACCTTTGTCTGTAAGCTGAATCTCACTCGACACATCCATATTGACACCGCCATATGTTTTTTCCCACAGAACAGTTCCTGACTGATCTGTCTTCATGACAAGCAAATCCAGATCGCTCTGTGAACTGGCACCACCATCAGGATCAATTGTTCCACTGATAAAAAAGTTGCCATCCTCAGCCTGCACTATTGACGAAGCACCATCAATTCCATTCTCTCCGTACAAATCATAAGAAATAACTGAACCTGTTTCCGATAGCTTAAGAATCAGTAAATCTGAACTGCTATTTTCAAGATTGTACTTGTTGCCCACAGCCATATAATACCCTTCCTTCGACTGGATAACCTGGGCCATACCATCATCTTTGGTTGAACCTATTGTTCTTTCCCATATAAGCTTTCCCCTTGAATCAGTTTTAAACACCCAGGCATCCTGCAAACCGTAGCCCTCAGCTACATTGCCATTAGATGAATAGGTATTGGCCGCTACAATATAGCCTCCATCCAATGTTTCCTGAACAGAATTACCAATATCAGACAACTTTCCTCCATAACTATTTTGCCAATCAACAGCTCCATCTGCATTAAGTTTTAACAGCCACACATCTTCAGAACCTTTGTTCCCTGTAACATCGCCATCAAAAGATCTTGAATAACCCGCTATAATATAACCGCCATCCTTAGTATTTGTGATATAATTAGCTCCATCGTCATAGGTGCCGCCAAATGTCTGTTGCCATACCACATTACCATCTGAATCAAGTTTGATAACCCATGCATCTGACGAGCCTTTATTAAAAGTTATATCACCATCCACGGATAACGTTTCACCAACCACCAGACAACCGCCATCAGTTGTAAGACAAACACTGTTGAAGGCATCATCATTACTTCCTCCCATATTATGCTGCCAGATCACCTGCGATGTTTTGCTGAGTTTCACAATCCAGCCATCCTTTTTGCCCTTATTATCATATAAATTACCATCGTTTGAAGTTGAAACGCCTGCAATCAGAAAGTCACCGGTAAAGGTCTGTTTTACGGAAAGACCTGTATCAAAATTTATTCCACCAAGACAGGTATAGAATAACTCTTCATTCACTACTTTAAATTCTTTTTGTTCGGAATAATGTATGCCATTGCTGTTTTCCAGAAACGCCCGTACAAAATATGTCTTACGGTGTTCAAGCCGCTCAATTTTGTAACTTTTATCATAATAAATCCGGGTTGTCACATCTTTTCCCTCAACTTCGGGAAACTTTTTTTCCGAATAAACGAACCCTTGCTGTATAACCTCCTGATTACAGGTGGGGGCTGTAATAGTTAAATGCACTCTAGCACTATTTGCTGTAATTTCAGCAATACTGTCAACAGACAGAATCGGAATATCCTTGCAAGGGGTGGCTTGTTCTTTACATGATGATATAATAATCCCAAAAATTAAAAAACAGGTAACATAAATTTTCATATCAGAGTAAATATAAACTTAAAACAAGTAAAAATATGAATTATTCTTTCTCCCGCAAAGCCGGAAAAGTTTTTAACAATTCCTCTCATATAAAAATTACCGGATAAACGTGTAAATTTACTGGTACTCTTTATCAAACTTTTTATACCAACTCAGTAGTTTAACTTTTAGTTCCTCCGTTAACTCAAAATTCTCTGAAGATACATTGACTGACTCATACCTGTCTTCATTCAGATTATACAACTCTACCTGATTTCCCAGGGTATCAGTCAACAGTTTCCAGTTTTGGTGCCGGATTCCTAATTGCGGACTTTTGTCGTTTGGATCACGAGGATAATTATAGGTTGTATTACGACCATATTCAAAAAACAGATCTCTGTTTCGTTCCCTGGTTTTATTACTTTTTAAACAATCACCAATGTCTTCTCCGTCCAGTTCAAAGCCATCAGGCAATTCAGCCCCTGCAATTTCACATAGTGTCGGAAACATATCAACAGAAGCAATGATTGATGTACTATCAGTCTGCCCACCTTTTATGTGCCCGGGCCAATAGGCAATGAATGGCATATTGATCCCCCCTTCGTAAATACTGTTTTTAATGCCCCGTAAATCATTTGTTCTGATGTGCTCAAATGAAGGGGCCGGTCCGTTATCACTTGTAAAAATTATCAGTGTGTTTTCATTTATCCCCAGTTCTGCCAGCCCCTTTAACAGCCTCCCAACCTGTCTGTCGAACTCTGCAACAACAGGTTGAAGATTACGTTTGGAAAAATACCTTTTAGGTTCTTCGTTCTGAAATTGTTCAGAAGCCACCCACGGACTATGCACATCATCAGGCCACAGATTTATAAAACATGATGCATTTTTATTTGCTTTTAAAAATTCCAGGGTTTGGTCCACGAAATAAGCCGTTCTCTCCCATCTTTTGATACTGTCTTCAGGAGACCATATCCAATTGCTTGCAGTAATAACAGGATCCGGGTCAGGGCTTTCCCAGGTTGATTTATAAGTGTCAAAGCCATAAGATTTGATAGACGGTGCATTATCCACATCTCTACCACCTCCCATATGCCATTTACCAAAATGAGCTGTTTTATAACCTGCACCTTGCATTTGTTTCGCTATTGTGGGAGCCGAAGACTTTAAAAAATCAGATTGTTCACAATTACGGTTAAACTTTCTATCATTCAGGAAGGTGTTAATATTCCAACGGATATGATACATTCCGGTTGTCAGTGCTACCCGTGATGGTGAGCAAACAGGAGCAGTGGTATAATACTGTGTAAATACCTTTCCATTATGTGCCAGACTGTCAATATTAGGAGTCGGAGCAATTTTACCGTTTAAATAAGAGACGTCTCCTATACCCATGTCATCAACATAGAGTACGATAATATTCGGTCTCTTTACTTTAGATGCAGTCTTATTTACATTGTTGCAGCCCGTAAGTAAGTACAACAGTGCTAAACCTGATAAATTTCTTAGTTTTCCCATTTCAAATATGCTAATCAAAAGCTAAATACTACCATTTTAAAACCAACAATGATACAGCCTGCCCCGGAAGATCAAGAGGAATTGAAACTTTTCCGTCCTTTATTCTTATTGATTTTACCTTATCCAGTTGCTGAAGTTTTCCTGCCTCTTCCAGCATAGCATATTGTTCTTCAGTCAGATTCTGTGGTGATCCCATTTCCTGCCACAATTCATATGCATTGCTGTGCGTCTTATCCACTCTGTAATGTGTAAGAATTACATTTTTAGCCGGCAAATTTTCCAGGTTGATCTTAACACGTTCCGGGGACGTGATCACATTTAAATCATGATAATTCCAGACCAACACTGTTGCAACGGAATCATTTATGGTTGCCATTGCGTTTATATCTCGTTCTTTCCCCCGTACACTGCTATCTCTAACCGTTAGATAATTGTATGCAAGGTCACCACTTACCTCCACTCTATCTCCCTGCATCATACCAAACATTCGGAAAATATTCAATACGGGCTTATCAATGCCGTTGGTGGCAAGATCGCGATAACCATTGAAATAAGGCTGATTCTCAAATTCAAAGGCCCAGGTAACTATGCCCCGCAGGTTCACATCAAAATGATCCATCAAATCATATATACGACTGAAAGATGCAGCTGTATAGCTGCTGTACATAGTACCGTTGCGATACGCATTAGCCGGATAATCCTGCATGGAACATGCCGCACATCCTTCAGGATCACATTCGCCAATTATGACAGGTGTATTTTTATATTCAGGGTAAGAAGCGACTACTTCAAAACCTTTGGATACATCCCGTAGTTGTGTCCCCATATTCATCAGGATCACACTGTCCTGAAGTCTCGGTCCACCTTTGGCATGAAAAGCGATAAAACCAACGGGCGAGCCTGTGTCACCTGTTTTATAGTTTTTACCTTTTGAGGTGTGATCCAGAAAGGTTCTCAGGAATTTCTCTGCCTTGTCCCACGAAGGTCCGGTAGAATGAGGTCCGCCCATAATAGCAGTTGGAAGAGCCCGTTTAACAGCATCAGAGGTGTAATCATACAGTTTCAGATACTCCTCAGTTGTGCCCTGCCAATAGCCAATGTTGGGTTCATTCCATAATTCCCAGTACCATGTTTCAACTTCCTCTTTTCCATACCGGTCAACACTATGTCTGACCCAGTTATAAACAAGTTCGGCCCATTTCTCATAATTCTTTGGAGGATAGGCCCATCCTGTATATATTTCGTTGTACGGTGCCCCCGGACGCCATTTGTGCTGATAAGGTTCAGGTTTAACAGAAAGTGCTTTAGGCATAAACCCTATTTCCACGAGTGGTTTCATCCCCCGCTCTGTGTAGGTATCAAATATACTATCTATAATGGACCAGTCATAAACAGGATTACCATTTTCATCTTCGTTATAAGCATTGGTAGAGCCCCATTTCAGAGCCGGAGTTCCATCACCTGTAGACAATAGATTATGTGCTCTTACATAAACCGGAACGGGACTGAGTTCTGATAATTCCGACAGTAACTTTCTGCCGTCTTTCATATACGTATAGTTTGGTTCATCGTACCCGAACATAGCCCATGCATTGTTTACCGGTCCACGAACATGATCAGTATTAACAGTAATCGTTACATCAGCAGATGTACCATCAGGATGATTTTTACAAGCGCCGACTACAATAACTAACAGGGCTGCATACAAATAAAAAGGAAGTTTCATAATACCGGATTTTGATTATTAATAAATCACAAGTTCATAAAAATTATGCAACTGCAAAAGTTTTCATGAAACAAGATTGCAAAATAATATACAACTTAAACCTGGTATTTACTTAATTTCCAAAGGTTTTATAATTATCCATGCTCAGAACAATTATATCTGCTGAGCCGCTTCTGTGATTAAAAGCACCATGTTCATCTCCCGAATATGTAGTTCCGGTTACGATATATCCCCGATCTGAAAGAACTATACCTGATGCGGTATCAAAATTTGTACCTCCATAATTATTGCTACGGCGCAAGTCTCCCGATTCACCCACTTCAATCAGCCATATATCACGGTTACCGTACAAATCTCTCACATCCTGATCTTTGTTTGCAGCATTACCGCAAACCATATAATTACCATCTTTATTCTGGACCACCCTTGTTGCTACATCTTCACCACTACTACCAAAACGACTACTCCATTCAACACTACCGGAAGATGCAAATTTTACAACAAAAACATCTGAATTACCAGTCTGTTCCTTCTCATTGTAATCTCTGTATGAAACTCCCACAGCAATATAGCCTCCATCATCTGCGGAAATCACATCATAAAACATATCATTAAAACTTTCCCCCGCTGTATTGCGCCACATAATTTCACCCCCTTCATCTATCTTAATAATCCATCCATCTTTTTCCTGTGGAGTGGTTGTAATGTCACCATTGTCTGACTCGGTAGTTCCGGCAATAATAAAGTACTTATCAGATGTAAGCTTAACTGTATAGGCTTCATCATTTTTACTGCCTCCTATCATTCTTTGCCAAACCATTTCTCCGTTGCTGCTTAAACGAATAATCCAGCAATCGTTTAGACCATGATTCCGGCTTATATCTCCATCTGAAGATGCAGAGTAACCTGCAACAATACAGCCGCCGTCATCAGTAGCAGCAACTGAAGTGGCAATATCATCAGCAGAACCACCAAATAGTTTTTGCCAGATCATCTGTCCGTTAACATCTGTTTTAACGATCCGGTAATCGCTTCCGCCCTTATTGGCTTGCGTAAGGTCATCAGTTGAAATTGAGGAACCCGAAATAAAATATCCTCCATCTGAAGATTGGCAAACGTCAGTGGCAATATCGTCCCCGTTTCCTCCATACGTCTCACTCCAGACAACCATTCCATCCTGGTCAATCTTTACAAACCAAAAATCCTTTTTCCCAAAATTATGAGCGATATCACCATCATCCGATGACGTAACACCGGCTATCACATATCCGCCGTCGTGTGCAACACAGATCTGATTAGCGTCGTCTTCACCGGAACCTCCAAGACAGGTAAAATACAATCCTTTTTTAAATGCTTTGAATGATTTTTCTTCTGAGTAATAAACACCGACTGAGGTTTCACAATACATCCGTACAAAATACTTCCTGTATTTATCGACATAAACAGATGCTGAATCAGCATTTGTTTCAATCTCTTTTACACCGTAACCATTTAATTCAATATCTTTTTCTTCTGAAATTAAAAACCCCCTTTTTCTCAGCTCGGAATTTGTTTCAGGCAAAACCAGGTTACCGTAAAATAAAACTTTCTCAGCCGTCACTGTAACAATGCTATCCAGACTTATTACAGGTGGATCCTTCATAATTGGCTCTCTTCCGTTGCAGGAAAAAAGAACTAAAATGAATATTATCCCTACAAGGATCTTCATTATTAACTGATTGTAATTATAAAGCTACTAATCATTTATCAGAGTACCATCCTCTCTTATACTCAATAATAAAAAATCGGAATTAGCAAATAAGTTATCCCAATGATTATTTATACTAGAATAAAAATCATATGAATATGTTTTCCCGATAATTCCATAACCAAAATCTGTTGCTATAATAGAATAAGGTTCATCAAGACCTGTTCCTCCAAAATTTACTGAACGCAAAATATTTCCATCATTACTGATTTCAAGTAAGCCTATATCTGTTCCTCCAAGTATATTATCAATATTTCCAAGAGGAGAACTTAAACTACAACAAAGAACAACATTCCCAAAACTATTTTGAGTTAAAGAAATACCGCTTTCAAAATAATCACCATATTGTTTTTCCCATACAATTATGCCATCTTCACTCAATTTTACTGCTAAAACAGAGCTATTCGTCTTTTCGTTAGAAGCCGGCATAAAACTTAATGACCTGCCAGTCAATACAATACTACCATTTTTCAGCTGAACTACATCGATCGCCTCTTCAGAATATTCACCGTGAATTTTTTGTTCCCATACAAATGAACCATTTAGGTCAATTTTACTTATATATGCACCATCAATTAAAATACCATTATCATCATAATCATCTGTCTTATAAGAACCTATAATCAAATATCCATTATCTCTTGTTCTAATTACTTTATTTAAATGCCCGGTCAGGTTCATATCAAAATTATCCTTCCAAATTATTTCGCCGAAGTTGTTTATTTTATAAAATATCATTCTTCTTTCATTATTAATAAAATCACCATCGTCTGATGCTGTTCTGGCAAAAATGATATAACCACCATCCTCTTCTGGAATTAATGAAATAGCACCGTCAAAATTACTTCCTCCATAAGAACGTTCCCATTCGATCGTCCCTCCTTCATCAATCTTTACGATCCAGATATCCTCCTCTCCATGATTTTCACTCACATCTCCATCTTCGGACCAAGTTTGTCCCAAAATAACATATCCTCCGTCCTTTCCCTTATACATGCCGGATAGTTTCTCATCACCACTACCACCAAGAGTTTTTTCCCACACTACATCACCAATTCCATCTACTTTTACAATACAAATATCATTATACCCATGATAACCAGAAATATCACCATCGTTTGAATTTGTAATTCCAGCAATGATATAACCACTATCCGGTGTTTCTATAATGAATTCTCCAGTATCTTCATTAGATCCACCATAGCAAGAAAAAAACAATCCCTTGTCAAAAGTTTTAAGCGTTGCCTCCTCCGATCGATAAGATTTATAATTACTATTACCGGTTACATAATATGCATATACATAATACATATTGTAAGATTTTAGACTATCCAGTTTAATAAGATAATTATTTGAACCGAGATCAGTTGTATTTGAGTTAAATTTCCAGTTGCGACTTGATGTTTGGTCCGCATAGTAATCAAGATCTTTATCAATTGTATATGCAATCCCTTTATCCAAACAAATACTATCACAACCCGGAGCTATAAATGTAACATATACATCTGCACTGTTTGTTGTAACATTTACAATACTGTCAACCTGCATTACAGGTGGATCTGCACAAACAAAGGGTTCATCTTTAGAACACGAAATGCATATAAAAGAAATACATAAAAAACAGATAACAATTATTTTCATTGCTTAAACGTGATGGGTATAATAAAAATCTAAATTATATAAAATTATTCTACCATCAAAAAACAAAAAAAGGAGCCCCTTCGGACTCCTTTCCATATCTGAATCAGAATTCTTCTATTCCTTAATAATTACATCATGAGCACCACCTTCTACAATACTGGTAGATGATACCAACGTAATTTTTGCACTTTTCTTAAGTCCACTGATGGATGTTGCGCCACAACTGCACATCGTAGATCGAATTTTACCCAATGTCATCTCCAGGTTATCACGCAACTTACCAGCATACGGCACAAAGCTGTCAACACCTTCTTCAAATTTCAGATTTTCACTGCCACCCATATCATAGCGTTGCCAGTTACGTGCACGGTTTGAACCTTCCCCCCAGTATTCCTTCACATAATTTCCGTTTACCATCATTTTACGAGTCGGGCTTTCATCGAAACGGGCAAAATAGCGGCCCATCATCAGGAAGTCGGCTCCCATTGCCAGTGCCAGAACCATATGGTAATCCTGCACCAGACCACCATCTGAACAGATTGGCACATATACACCGGTTTTCTCAAAATACTCATCACGTGCCTTTGCCACATCAATAATAGAAGTTGCCTGCCCGCGTCCAATTCCTTTCTGTTCACGGGTAATACAAATAGATCCGCCACCAATACCAACCTTTACAAAATCAGCTCCGGCCTCGGCTAAAAACAGGAATCCATCACGATCCACCACATTTCCGGCACCAACTTTAACATCTTCGCCGTACATCTCTTTAATATACTGAATGGTTTCTTTCTGATAATCGGAAAACCCATCCGATGAATCCAGACACATGATATCCACACCTGCTTCTATCAATGCGGGAACACGTTCTTTAAAATCACGGGTATTGATACCTGCACCGACCAAAAGTTTTTTATTCGTATCGCTTAGCTCCAGCGGATATTCCTTATGGCTGTCGTAATCTTTTCTGAACACAAAATACTGCAGGTTCTGATCCTTGTCAATAATCGGAAGGCTGTTTAGCTTGTGTTCCCAAATAATATCGTTGGCTTCAGTTAAAGAAATTCCAAGCTGGCCGGTTACCAGTTTTGAAAACGGTGTCATAAATTCCGCCACTTTCTTGTCCATCGGATCACGGCTTAAGCGGTAATCACGTTCAGTTACCACACCTAATAATTTACCGTTTGGCGTTCCATCGTGTGTGATACCTAAGGTAGAGTGTCCGGTTCTTTGCTTTAACTCAATTACATCTTTCAGTGTATTCTCAGGCGTAAGGTTAGAATCACTCACCACATATCCGGCCTTGTATTTCTTCACGCGTCGAACCATATCAGCCTGATCCTTAATGGGCTGTGACTGGAAAATGAATGATAATCCACCGTTCCGTGCCAGGGCAATGGCCATGTTATGATCACTCACAGACTGCATGATTGCAGATACTACAGGAACATTGAGTTCCAGTTCCGGGTTCTCTCCTTTCTTAAACTTTGTCAACGGAGCTTTTAATGATACCTGATCCGGAACACAAGCTTTTGTTGTTCTGCCCGGAATCAGTAAGTATTCACTGAATGTTCTCGATATTTCTTCTAGGAAAATTGCCATTTTGTACCACCTTTTGAATAAAAATTGCGCAAAGTTAATATAACCTGTATAATTCACCAAGTATTATGAATTATTGGGAAACGAAGTTATGACATTTAGCAACGAAAGTAAAGTCCAATACATCCGGTAAAGCATTAATTTATAAACAAAAGATTAAAAAACAGACCCAAATTCCGGTTCATCCGAAACTTAAGCATCAATGTGGCTATTTATATTCTTACTAAATTAACGCGAAACCTCAATTTTTCAAACAGTTTGCTGCCCATTTAAAAAGGATGGTTTCAAAATTTTGCTATTTTAGCCACAATATATCTAACTCGAAACATCATGCAGGAAAATTATTTTAAAACATATCCCAACGAAGAGGGATATTTCGGAGAGTATGGTGGTGCATTTGTTCCGCCTGAAATAGCAGAAGAAATGAAGAAGATCAATAACGCCTACTTCTCCATCAGCAAATCTCACAAATTTATATCCGAACTAAGAAGCATCAGAAAACATTACCAGGGAAGGCCAACGCCGGTTTACTACTGCAACCGTTTGTCTGAAAAATACGGAGGCCGCATATACCTGAAGCGGGAAGATCTTAACCATTCAGGTGCCCATAAACTCAACCATTGTATGGGTGAAGCGCTTCTTGCAAAATACATGGGTAAAAAGAAACTGATTGCTGAAACGGGAGCCGGACAACATGGTGTAGCACTGGCAACAGCTGCTGCTTATTTTGGTCTGGAATGCGAAATCCACATGGGCGAAGTTGACATCGCCAAGGAACACCCTAATGTAGTAAGAATGGAAATTCTGGGCGCTACAGTCGTTCCGGTTACGCATGGCTTAAAAACCCTTAAGGAAGCGGTGGATTCTGCATTTGTTAAATATCTGGAAGATCCCATTAACTCAATCTATTGTATTGGTTCCGTTGTAGGACCTCACCCATTCCCGATGATGGTACGTGATTTTCAGCGCGTGGTAGGAATTGAAGCCAAAGATCAGTTCATGGATATGACAGGTGAGCTGCCTGATCATGTAGTTGCCTGTGTCGGTGGCGGAAGCAACGCCATGGGATTATTCTCTGCTTTTCTTGATGATGATGACGTAACAATATGGGGCGTTGAACCATCCGGAAGATCATTGGATCCGGGCGAACATGCCGCAACCATGACACTTGGAAAGCCTGGTGTTATTCATGGCTTTAAATGTCTGATGCTGCAGGATGAAAAAGGAGAACCTGCACCTGTATATTCCTGCGCCAGTGGTCTGGACTATCCCGGGGTTGGACCGGAACACAGCATGCTAAAAGAGCTGAAAAAGGTGAACTACGATGTAATCAACGATGCTGAATGTATTGATGCATTTTATGAACTGAGTCGTCTGGAAGGTATCATTCCGGCTCTGGAAAGTTCGCATGCAGTAGCTTATGCCATTAAACTGGCTCAGAAATATCCGCAAAAATCCATTCTGGTTAACCTCAGTGGCCGTGGTGATAAAGATCTCGACTATGTGGTTGACACATATGGTTTACCGGAAAACAGAAAAAAATAAATTGTTCTCAGTCGCGGTCCGTCTTAAAGTCGGACTGTGACTTTTAATTTCCTGTTTTATATACCTGTTTGTTACTTTATTAAAAAATTTAATTATCCATTACCATGAAAAAAAATCTTTTTTTATTTAGTTTACTATCATTTTTGTTAGTGCTTTACAGTTGTGATGAATACCAGGATGAGGTAAAAACACAACATTCTGTTCAGGGATATGCACAAAAAGGACCTTTTATTTCCGGTGGTACAGTTACCATTTATGAATTGGATCAAAACCTTAATCCTACCGGGAATATTTTCAGTACTGACATTTTAGATAACCTGGGAACATTTTCTATTGCAGATATCCCTTTGGATACCACATTTGTAAAACTATCGGCTCAGGGATATTATTTTAATGAATCAAGTGGTAAAATATCCGATAAGCAAATAACCCTTGAAGCGATAGTAAACTTATCTGAATCAACCAGCACTAACATAAATATTATCACTCATTTAGAAGTGCCCAGAGTGCTACAACTTTTTAAAAATGGCAAAACATTTAAGGAAGCTAAATCCCAGGCACAAAACGAAATTCTATCTCTGTTTAATATTAACGCAAGTTCAGTCAATTCAGAACAATTGAACATGTTTGGAAAGTATGATGACAGCGGCAAACTAATGGCCATTAATGCGATATTATTAAGCTACAGAGCTGAAAATGATTTACCCGTATTACTTTCCGACATAAGGGCAGATTTACAAACAGATGGTAAAATCGATAATCCAGCCATAGGTTCAGACCTTTTAAAGTATGTATATTACATCAGCGCCGATGAAATTTCAGCAAATCTCAAAAACACGTTTGCTAAAAAAATAACGCCCCTGGAAATTCCTGATTTTAAACATTATATAAATCAGTTTATAACCGAAACAGAATATTCTTTACTGGATACATTAATCAGCTATCCAAAAACCGGAAGTCACGGATTAAATGTGCTGGATCCTGGTATTGATACAATAGCAGCAAACGGTTACAGGGGAATTCGTCATACTTACTCCCTGTTAGCAGATTTGAAAGAAAATACAGCTTTAAAGATTGTGATTACAAAAATTCCCTATGATACCATTTACAATGACGACGGTACATATACTCTTAAAAGCGTTGGAACGGGTGAATTATTTTGGTTATTTGATCAGGATTCCCATTGGGAATGGGGCTTATTTTCAGATCGTTTCCAGGAATTCTGGGTAACCCAACCCGGTGAATCAGATTGTGAAATTGGTTTTGGACTTGGAAAATATGCCATTGAATATTATGAAATGAATGAGAATTTACTAACCCGTAAAAAAATAATTCGTGCAGTAGGTTAGGTACGTATGTCAGGTCCGGCTTAAAGTCGGGCTATGACTTTTTATTCAAACACATATTTACCCAATTTTACCTCCACATTTGGAGGTATTTTTCTCGTTTCAAAATAGTCATAGCCGGTTTTAAGGTTCAGCCAGAAATCATACCATTTTGATGCCTCATGCTTTTTCAATGCCTTTTCTGTCATCCTGAACGGGGAAATATGAACACGTATAAACGGCTGACCGTTTTTAAACGCAGAATGCAGCATCGTATAAATCTCTTCAATACGCTTATCGGTCATGGCATAGCATCCGATGGATGCACAGGAACCATGCACCATTAAAGACCCGCCGGTGGAGTGATGTGCGCGGTCATACGCGTTAGGATACCCAAGGTTAAACGCCAAATGGTAACTGCTCCAGGGATTCAGGGAAGCCGGTACTACAAAATAAAAACCTTCTGGCGCATAACCATCCCCCTGTTTAGTCTTAGGTCCCAGACCTTTCCAGCCATATGTGCATATTTTGTACGTTTTAAATAATTCAAACAGTGAATCTGTTTTTACCCAGACCTCCAGTTCTTTGCTGGCTTTGAATATGCGGATAAAAAGTTCTGAACCGAAAACCAGACCTTTGGCGTCCATCTCTTTTGTGAGTTTTGGTGTCCACTCCTTTACCACCTTTTTAGACAGATTGCTTTCAGGAAGATCTGTGGCTTCAACAGAAATAAATAAAAATAAAACAAACAACAAAAACAACTGACGAAAATGAACCATGTATCTACATTTTAAGCACAAACCCAAGATATACGATTAGTTAATATAACAATTAATGTGAATAGTATATGGATTAAACATTGGAACAATGTTTTTTTGTTGAAACACAGTTCTCCCATTATGATAAAAATGTATGCATACGTATACCCGTGAACTAATTGATTTGTTATTTTTTATAGCTGGCAGCCATTTTGTTTCTATCCTATTAAGCGAATTCAAGATATCCTTATCAAGTTTTTCATTCAAACCTTTAACAAGATCTACCTTCACCATATCGCCCTTTTTATCTATTGTTAAAGCTGCCATAATAAAATCATTTTTAATCGTCAGAGATTCAAACGGATCAATAATAAGAATTTTCAAAATGTCTGTATTTAAATCTACTAACGCACCTTCAACTATAGCTGGCCTGTCAACTACTTGCAGATCAAAAACATTATCACCCACATCAATAAAAAAAGAATCTATATGCGATAGTACATCACATTCATACACAATGGAGTCATTATCGTAATCATACGAATAATAAACCTCTCCCACAAATCCGTAATAATCCCAGATACCGGTACGTTTACCGGAAACATAGTAACCGGAAACCAGTGTATCCTTAGTTTCAATATTTAACTTTAAATATTTGCCCTGCTTTAATTTTGTTTTTTTATCTACTGAATACTGCTCAATAGTAAATAAATCTCTCGTTGTTTTATGTTTGATTTTTTGTCCTGCAGATTCAAAAAAATTAAAGAAAAAAATTATCAGTAATAAAACAGTAATTTTAGAGTACATAGTTAATTTGAATTCAGATAAATTTACACTAAAGTATAAATTTATCCATACATCAGAATATATTAGTGATCTTTATTTCGTTTTATTTCTCTTTAAAATATTACTAATAGGATTTCAATTCCTTTTACTTACTAATTACTGCGGTTTTCACTTTTAATCTACAAAACTTGTTAAAAAGACATGTGCATGAGTTCAACTAAAATTTTATCTCCCCATGATTTTAGTATCTTTGTGACCACTAAAGAATCCCGTATATTATGAAGCAAATTTTCATTTTCATCTTTGCAATAGTGCTCTTTGGATGCCATTCAAAACAAAATACCACAAGCATACTGGTGGCATCACACGACAAGCCATTAACTATTTATGTTGATCCTAAGGCAGACTCTCTGATTCTATGGGCAGTAAACGATTTTGCGACGGATGTGCATAACATTACCGGTTCTGAGGTCAGTGTTGAAGCAACAACCAACATGCCGACCGGAAAAGGAATTGTCGTCGGACAGGTTTCGGATGATCTGATTAAAACTTTCAAACAAAATCATATCAGCGGCGTTGATGGACGTTGGGAAACATTTCATGTTGATGTACAAAAAAATAACCTGGTAATTGCAGGAAGTGATATCAGGGGAACAGTCTACGGAGTATTTGACGTAGCAGAAAAACTGGGTATCTCACCCTGGAAATGGTGGGCAGATGTGAATTTGACCAAAAAGGATTCGCTGCACCTTTCATTGCCTGAACAAGGCTATACTGAAGGTCCGTCTGTTAAATACAGAGGTATCTTTTTGAATGATGAGGATTGGGGACTACAACCGTGGGCTGCTAAAACATTTGAACCGGAAACCGGTGATATCGGTCCTAAAACCTATGAAAAGATTTTCCAGCTGTTGCTCCGGCTCAAAGCCAATACCCTATGGCCAGCCATGCACTCCTGTACAAAAGCCTTTTACAAAATTCCAGGGAACAACGAGATGGCAAAAAAGTACCATATTGTGGTAGGCACTTCGCATTGCGAACCTATGTTACGCAACAATGTGGATGAATGGGATCATAAGCTTTACGGAGACTATAATTTCTTCACCAATCAGGGAGCTGTTTGTGATTACTGGCAGGATCGTGTTAACGATGTAAGTGGTGCCGAGAATATTTTCACGCTGGGTATGCGGGGCATTCATGATGGAAAAATGCAGGGTGGCAGTTCGGATTCAGCACAGGTTAAAATGCTGGAGCAGATTATAGATACACAGCGTCAAATGCTTAAGGATTCAAAACAAAAAGATATTAAGGATATCCCACAAACCGTGGTACTGTATAAAGAAGTTCTGGATCTGTACAATAAGGGGATGAAAATACCGGATGATGTCACCATTATGTGGTGCGATGACAACTACGGGTATATCAGACGATTAAGCAATGATGAAGAAAATAAACGTTCTGGTTCAAGCGGTGTGTATTACCACCTTAGCTATTGGGGACGTCCTCATGATTATTTGTGGCTCTCCACTACCCAGCCGGCACTCATCTGGCAGGAAATGAAAAAAGCATATGAAAATGGTGCTGACCGCATCTGGATTGCCAATGTGGGTGACCTGAAACCTGCAGAGTACAACATGGAACTGTTTCTCGATCTGGCATGGAATGTAAATGCATATGATAATACCAATCTCAGAAACCACATGTTGCATTGGGCGAACCGTGAATTTGGCAACAAAGTAGCTGAGACAGTTACAGATGTGATGAATGAGTATTACCGTCTTTCATTTCTCAGAAAACCTGAATATATGGGTTGGAGCCAAACGGAACCAAGCACTCCGGTTCATCCGTCAGAATTCAATCCGGAAGAACAAAAACGGCGTTTGAAACTATATGAAGACCTGGTCAAAAAACTGGAGGAAATAAAACCAAATATTCCAGGCAACCGTAAAGATGCCTGGTTTCAACTGGTGGAATACCCTGTAAAAGGAGCGGCACTCATGAACCGCAAATTTATGTATTACCAGCTGGCCATGGAAAGTGATGTTCCTGTTAAACGTCAGGCTTTACTGGAACAAAGCAAGGCATCGTATGATGAAATAAAGACAATTACTTCATTTTACAATAAAGCGATGAGTGGTGGCAAGTGGGACCTGATGATGAGTATGAGTCCCCGGAACCTGAATGTTTATAAAATGCCGGACTGGCCTGAAAGTGAGGTTCAGGAAGCATTTAAAGATACAGACAAAACACCGCAACGCATCTTTATTCAGGCCAGCGATTATGTGAACTACGACAATGAAGAAAACTATCGCTGGGAAAGTATTTCAGGCCTTGGATACAGCAACAGTGCCGTCACACTAATGCCATTTAAAACAACCACGTTTGATGCAGACATGATGCCCTGGATTGAATACAGCTTTAATGCACCTGTAAAAGGAGACTTTGAACTGGAGATCAGATGTCTGCCTACCCACTCGAACACGTACGATCAGAAAATCAGTGTGCGGGTAGATAATTTACCGGTTCAGACTTTTGACCTGAATACATGGGGACGCAGCAAAGAATGGAAAATAAATACGCTTCGTAACAGTCAGATTATTAAAGTGCCATCACATGCCAAACATATTGGCCCGCATATCATTCGTATCTGGGTGAACCAAACCGGTATAATTCTCGATCAGCTGGCAGTTGATTTTACACCGGATCAACCTTATTATGAGATACCGTATAAGGAAACTGAATAGTATAATGTTTTATTCAGGAGATTTATCTTTACTATCATTAGTCAGTTTGGCCATGAAAACCAGCCTGAGCATCTTGTAAATATCATTTGAATTATATTCATAATCCTCTTCTGTATTGACCCGGTGAACCATTACCAGTTTTGATTCCGGATAAACGGCCAGCATATGAATGCCTACTCCGGTATGATAAAAGGCAACTACATCCTTTTCATTTTCGGCTAACCGTAGTTTCCACAGCATACCATATCCAAGCTTGTATTCTTTGTTGTATACGGTGGTTGGTTTTGTACAGCTTTCAGTCCACGATTCCGGTATGATTTGCTGATTATTCCACCGGCCTTTATTCAGATAAAGCTGACCATACAATGCCAGATCACGGGATGACATCCGGAAATGATAAGCCGGAAAGGTTGATTTACTCTTTTCATACTGATAGAAGCCGTCGGTCTTAGGCATTTCCACATCGGTGTCAGATTCACCGTCAATCTCTACATATTCCCCTTTATAATCAACCATACCCAATGGTTTGGCTATCTCTTCATAGAATAAAGAATACAGACTTTTGCCAGTTTGTTGTTCCAGAATAGCACCCAGTGTATTGTAGTCCCAGTTATTGTAATAGTAATGCTCTCCGGGTTTAAACGAATGCCGTTCAGGCAGACTGTTGATCATTCCCTGCGACATGGCGGCTGCCGGATGATACACTCCTGATCTTGATTTTAACAGATCAGCCACCCTGGCACTTAATTCCTGATCTGATAACTCAGGATGCTCATCCTGTATCCCCAGCTCTCTTAAAGTCATGGATGTATCCAGCTTCCCCTGATCCACAGCGATGCCAACAAGCGAATTCAGTAAAGCTTTACGCACTGAATGGATCAGATGCTTTTTTGAAGTACTGCCCCAGTCAAAAATCACATCACCATCTACCAGGATCAACATGGATGATGCACCACTTTGATCCAAAAACTGTTTTAGCGTATCCAGTCTCTCTGATGAAAACCCTTTGGATTCGGGTGACGAATAGGTCATATTTCCGGCTGGCTTGCTCTCGCAGTCAGATAACATTACCAAAAATCCAATTAAAAAAATTAGTGTTTTAAAACTAAACCTCATTTAATAATAATATCAGCATTAAAAAATATGCACCCGTTTATTTAATGTTTACGTCGGTTTAAGTGAAGTTCTAAACTTATTCTCAAATCCATAACAACAAGAGAATCAGTAGTTAATTTTAAAATTAAAAGTTTATCAACATAATTTTCATTAGTTGTTATAATAATCGTGTCTCCACTTAACTCATATTTATTCCATATATCAGGATCCGGATAATATATTGAATCTTCAAATATGCCAAAATAAGCATTTTCTGTTTCTTCATCTCCTCCAAACGCTCCAAAAAGATTCTCTTTAGAAGTATTTAAACGTGTTTCATTATTTTGATCAAAAGCTAAAAATATTATGGCTATACAGCCAATCAAAAATATAATTTTAACCTGCTTAACTAGTCTAGAATTGTGTTTCATATCTATCTTAATCAATTGATTTTCAATCTATAAACAGGAATCATCCTGCCGGGAATAGACGACTTTGAATTATATAAAAACTCTGCGCCCGCTTTATCATAAAATCCGCTGGCATAGGGATCAACAAAAATCAATAACTCCGAAATCCCTAATTTTTTGGAAATGGTTATGGCATGTTGCATTAATAAAGTTCCTATTCCCATATTGTGATATTCCGGAAATATAAACAAATGCTCCAACCAATGCCCTTTTGAAACAAAAACATCACCGGAATAAAAATCAGATTTATTTTCAGAGAGGGAATAAAAGCCAACGACGAACTCTCCTGCCTGTGCCTTATATACTATGCTTTGATTGATATAATCTTTGCTTACTGTCAACTCATCCTGCCATATCCTGTAATACGATTCCGGGTAATTCCAGTGTCTTTTCGCCAAAAATGCAATTTCTGTCAAAACGCTGTAATCTGAGGGTTTTGCCTTTTCAATTTGTATAGCAGGTAATACTAGCATAAGTTTAAACTGATTAAAATTGCATATGGCTCACTTCTTCATGGCTTTAATAATTCGATCCTCATTTATTAAAACATCCTTTAATAGTAATTGATAGGGAAACTGCTTATGTTTAGAGTTTCTAAACGCCTCTAAAACGTTTATCAATGTTTTGGCTGTTATTAAAGAAAGATTTATTTCAAACTCTAAATCGCACTCATTAACAAATTCGTCGCTAAACTCTGGCGCCACTAGCAAAGACTTTACTACATTAAAACCTTTATTCTTAGCTAAATCTACATATGATTTTATTTGTCTGGAAACCGAGCTAAATTTGTTAAATCCACTTTCCTTAACCGTTTTGCACTCGATAATAATTATATTGCTATCTCCCAGGTTAAGTATCAAGTCAATTTTATTTTTTGAATTGTCCAGTTGATTTTTAAGCTTTTCATCAACATTAAGTCCCAACTGTTCAAAAATGGTTTGAGTTAATTCCTCAAACTTAAGACCTAATTCGCTTTCTTTAATTCTAATACCATTATCTTTCAACTCATTTAAATTCCTGAAGCCTATCGCCTCATAGTTTTCAATTAAAAGATTTTCAGAATCCTTGTAGGCATCTAAAATATTTAAAACCAGATCACCTCTAGATTTTAATTCCTTCTCTGCAATGAAATCTTTTAATAAGTCTGCTGGCAGAATATCCAGAGTGTCTCTAGGTTTAATGTTGTAGTCAAGTAAATTAGAACTGTTCAAAACTAAATCTTCAGGCATTTGGAATTCCCTTAAAACGATTTGTCTAAATGATTTTAAAGATTCACTGAGTTCTATTAAAAGTTTTTCAAAACCCTCAATTGATATCCCAACTTTTTCATCTCTCTCCAACTCCTCAAAATAATTTATTATATTCTCAATTTTTTCCTCAACCGTTACTCCTCTCAAGGGAGAATTAATTTTTAAACCGTTATCCCATAAATTGTTAATGAACTTCTTCTTTTCGGTAAGATTTATACCTTCCTTATGCAAATCATTAATTAACAAATTATACAAGGAAATACCTTCGTTAATTAACAGTTTTATTTTGGTTTCAAAGTCAACATCTCTTGTATTGATATTGTGTTTCCTGCAAATCAAATTGATTTGGGATTCTTTCAATGTTTTAAGAATTCTCCTGTAATATTTATCAGCAATCTCCTTTTCTCTTATCCTTCTAAGCACCCGAACCATCTCATCAGCAATAAAAACAGTATTAACTTTTTTAGAATAGAATATTACACCTATGGTTTTTAGAAAATTTACCACAGTATCAATATCTTGCTTTTCAGGAGGAATTGTCATATAATTTAATAATTTGACTTCTTCCTGTGATAATTCCAATTGTTTAGTTAATGTAATCAATATAGACAGTTCATCGTCAGTTATTTTAGCATCACGATTGTTTGCTTCATCATTTGAATATGCAGTATTTACACAGGATCGATAGATTAAATAATCTCTCTTTCTGCAATCTTCAAAGTCAGATTTATCAGATTCCATTTGAGCTTGCATCTCTTTTGCTTTTGAAATTATTTTCTTTAACTCTAGCTCATAAAGTTTAGCAAACCACTCCCTTTTTAAAATACAGTTTCCATCCCTTATTAATATATCAATTAAAATATCCAACTGAGATGTTGTATTAACAAACTCAGATTTTATGGTTAAAGCAAACTCATCTTTAACAAGGTTAAAAACTTTCGCAATATTGATGCTATCAACACTTTTTAAATCAAAACTACCATCCGAAAGGATCTTATCAATTTCCTTACTATTCTTTGGATTACACGATTTTATGTTGTCAATAATCTTTAAGAATGAGTTTTTTTCGAGTGAATTAACATTGTCAAGGATTTTTTCTAGTTTCATTATTTTGGGTTTTAGTTATTAATTCTGCTACTAATCTATTCAGGTTGTCTATCTTTTTTTCTAATTCATCATTGTTATCACTGACCATTGCATCAACAAAAATCGAATTAACGATTGAAAGTCCAAAAACTCCTCCTGTCAATACTACAAATATGAAATAGAAATAAATTAATATTGAATATGCTCTGGGATAATAGGATACTAAACTTTCTGAAATATCTGACCAACCTTCAAGAGTAAATAGTTTAAAGGTCGAATATAACGAGATGAGTGGATTACTGAAACTTTCTGTATCAGAACTATGAAATAAATAATAAGAAAGTATACCAATTACGAATATATAAACAGTAAAGCCAAGAAAAATGAAAATTGAAGCTTTAAATGCACGACGAATGCCATTAAGCAAATTTCCGATTTCAGGGATGAATTTAAAAAATCTGAATGTTTTAAAAACTCTTAGTACTCTGAATACCAATAAAAAACTAAAATCTAATAAATCAACTCCCAATACAAAGGTTATAAAAGATGGTACAGATAAAATGATTAATACAAAATCAAGTTTGTTCCAATTAGATTTAAGGTAGGTCCTGAATCCATACACATCAACTTTTATAACCATTTCAACAATAAATAAAAGGGTTATGAAATGGTCAAAAACATTTATTAAGATATTGTAAAAAGGATCTTCTATATAGCCTTGAATGAATAAAACTAAAGAATTTAATAATATAAGTATTAATATAAACTTATCATTTAAAAATATTTTTTTAATCACAAGCATTAAAAACAGGTTTAGCAAATTAATACTCTAACATTTCAGCATAGTTTAATATTCAGTATTCCAAACAGGAATGGGTTCATTTCACAACAACTCTAAAGGTATATATTTCAGGTGATTAATGCAACAATTATACGATAGGTGTGTAAAACATTATGATTTACAGGGTATATAATATGGTTTGACCCCGAATGGGGTCACATATTTGTAGTGCGTTACAGGCTACAAATATTGGACTCCTATCGGAGTCCTACCGGGTTTTGCCAAAGCATTGAGAATCTGCTATAGCGTAGACGCTACAGCCAACGACCGCACCATAACGTAGTCACCGGGTGAGTAAACACATTTTGTAACTATTCGCCCGGTGACTATGAAAAAATGCTTTTTTTAACACTAAAAATTAAGAATATAAAAAGAGTACAAAATAAAGTCAAAATCGATTAAAGATGATGTTATACATGGTGTATGACCCCGGATGGGGTCACATATTTGTAGCATATTCAAGGCTACAAATATTGGACTCCTATAAGAGTCCCACCGGTTTTTACCAAAACATTGTAAATCTGCCCTAGGCAAACACTTCAGCCAAAGACGTGTAATGACGTAATCACCGGTTGAGTAAAAATATCTTGTAACTATTCACCAGGTGACTTGTTACAAACTATCCAGCCTTATTTCAAAATCCTGCTTTGGCATAAAATCCTGCATCTCCCAGAAATAAAACTGTTTCTTATTGGATATCTGTGAAGAATCCGGCAGGTATGAAAATGACTTAATGCCTATGTCCGCATCTGTAGATAAGGTATAAACGGCGTTTTTTAAAGGTTCACCCCAGGCCTGTGTTGACGTAAGGATATAGGTATTGATATCTGAAGTTTTTTGACGGTAAAAAATATTAACATCAACGGTATCTCCGGCAGGAATAATTAACATAAAACTGACTGCTTTTGTCTGTTTGGCAAACGGAATTAAACCTCCTGTATTCAGATTGATTATCCTGACAGAATCAATTTTATCCATATCCGAAGCAAAAGGAAAGGTAATAGGCTGAAGCTTATCCTGTGGACCGGAATTATAAAATGAATAGATGCCATTAACAGAAAAACAGGCTGCATTTATTTCAAAATCGATATGTTCTTCAAAGAAGGAAACATTGTTCTGAGCCTGCACATAAGGTGAAACTGCAATAAACAAAACAAAAAAGCAAAAAAGGACCTTTATCATCTTGAAATCAATATTTTAGACGTCCCGTAATTCTTCTTATTGATGTATAGTGTGAGAATATACATCCCGTTTTCAACTTCAGAAGGAACTGTGATCAGACCTTTGCTTTCTAATAAAGAAAACTGAGCTATTCGTTGCCCTTTTAGACTTACCAGTTCAAGATAGCATTCTGATGATTTTATGGGTAAGAATATCTCATAGTTGAAAACAGAACCCCTAACCGGATTTGGTGCGATCCGGAGCAATTGTACCTGTTCCGTTTTAACCTCCTGTACAGACGTAATTTTTTGAATATGAATATCTGCCGTACCAACAGAATCGGGTTTTAAGTCAAGATTAATCGGGATTATATCCACTATATACCTGCTTCCAGCAAAGACATAAAATAACTGAGATATTTGATTTTTTGCTGAGAACACCCGAACTGAATATGAACCATCAGATTTGGGGTAAAAATCTGCAATTCCTCTTGCAAATATCCGGCGGTTGAAATTTAGCAATATCTTGTTGTTCTCATCAAATATATTACCCTTTAACGTTGCACACATGCCAGAAGAATCATTTTCAGCGCCAAAATTTGGTAAAAGATCTAAGCTGTAAAAATTTTCATAATTAACATACCAATAATGTAGTTCCAGACTACTAAAAACAGGGTAACATGCAATAGATTCTCCGGTCTTTGGTGCTTTCAGAGTTGCATTTCTGTAATTGCCAAATACAACCGGATTAGTCAGTTTTTTATTATATACGGTATAATCCATACAGTAATATTCAATTTGGATACTGTCGCCAACCGGATTAATATTCAAATCGGACATTAAGCTATCAGTTGTCACCATCATTACACCGGATTCACCCTTAAATGACAGGTTTTTCAATTTGGCTCTGCCGTTTGAAGCACTTATGAAAATACTATCTACTGGCATAAATGTATTTTCATTCCAGATATTATTATAGCCTAATTCAATGGTCCAGATGCCATTGGAATCGAAACCAAGTTCTGATAACCATATATTAGGTGGTGGATTTGGTAACGGATTTGCTCTGCTCATAACAAAGACCGAAAGCGCAAGAACAATGAGTAAATACTTTTTCATAATGTTTTCTTATGGTCAGTTTTCAACACGGATTCCAAACAGGAATGGGGTCATTTTATTACAACCCTAAAGGTATATATTTCAAAGGATTAATACAACTCAAAACAATATTGTATAAAACATTAGAATTTGTCTGGGATATAAACAATTGTATGACCCCGGATGGGGTCACATATTTGTAACATGGTACAAGCTACAAATATTGGACTCCTATCGGAGTCCTACCGTATTTTGCCAAAACATTGAGAATCTGCTATAGCGTAGACGTTACGGCCAACTACCGCGTCATAACGTAGTCACCGGGTGATTAAGCACATTATATAACCATTCACCCGGTGACTATTAAAAAATGTCCATCCTTTTTTTAAAACACTAAAAATTAAGAATATAAATAGAGTACAAAATAAAGTCAAAATCTATTAAAGATGATGTTATACATGGTGTATGACCCCGGATGGGGTCACATATTTGTAGCATGGTACAAGCTACAAATATTGGACTCCTATCGGAGTCCTACCGTATTTTGCCAAGCATTAAAAGTCTGTCGTAGCGTTTTCGCTACGTCAGACCACAGGAAGTATCAGCATTCATTCAACAAGAGCAACTATGTTATGTTCCTTATGTGCCAAAACCTTATTTTCAATTTCAAGTAAAACAGCATCCATTCCCGGATTTTCCAAAATCTCCTTTTGTATTTTGACAGCATTTATTTTAAAATCAGGATCATTTAAAATTCTTTCTATTGCTTTCTTTATTTTATAGGGTTTTGATTCGGATGAAAGTTTGATTCCACAGCCTTTCATTTCAATTTTTATGGCATTGTCCTTTTGATCCCTGCCCATTGGCAAACAGATCAGGGGCACCCCATTTGCCAAAGCTCTCATAACTGTTCCATGTCCGGCATGAGTAATTACGATATCAGCATGTGGGAATACCTGAGAATGTTGCACCGAATTCACCAGTTTTACATTTTCAGGGACGTCAAAGTTAAAATTCTCCATAGCCAGTCCCAATGTTACCAAACCCTTAACCGGCAAATCCTTCAAAGCACTGATGCAATTTTGAACAGCTACCAGCTGATTTTGAAAGGTTGAAGAAAATGAGATAACGATCAATGGGCTCTTTTCCTTTTTGTCCCATGGATATTCCCATTTTTCAGATTGCGTCCAGTCCGGATCATCGAGTACAGGTCCTGCATATCTTACATTCTCAGGTGCCGGATCTATCGGGACATCAAAACTCTTTAACGTCTGGATGATCCTCATATCCGCCATATTCAATAAATCAATCGTATTGTTTAAAAGCGGTAACCCAAGCCCTGATCGGATTTTATTCAATGAAGGTTTGAATTCATTGAATTTTGAGATCATTAGTTTCCCTAAAATCCGATCCCGCATTTTGGTAAGAATTCCGGTACCCGGTTTCAGTCCCATATTTCCAGGCGGTCTGTTCGGACCCGGCATATACTCGGGCATATGAAATATCAACATTTTTGGAATATCAAGGAATTCTCCGGCAATTAAAGCAGGAAAGAGCAGAATATCAACCATCAGCACATTGACAGCCTGCCGCCTGGCAACGGTAATAGTCTGATCAATAACCGTTTCTGCCGGTCCGAATATCACACGCTCGAAAATTGGATTCTTAAACAAGGTTGCACTATGATCCCGCAGAAAATCTTCCTTCCTGTCTTTTTTGATAAAATAATCCGTGAATGGAATGAAATTACATTTCATAGCCTTAACAGCCCGCTCTAAGCATGGTTCAGCCAACACATTAACTGAGTGCCCTCGTTGGATTAATTTTTTGATCACACCAAATGTTGGTGGCACATTACCTCCTCCATCAATCATCACAAAAAGAAAATTCAGTTTTTTCATTTTTTATCGCTTTTAGTATGAAGCGAAATAAGACCTTCAACCATCTTTTTAAAGACAGCCAGCGTTTGTTCCTCGCCCATCTTAAGGTCTTTTCGCATTAATTTCCATAAATATATCTCTGTGCAAGCGATAAATGCGGTAAGGTCTGTTTCATAATGTGAAGTATCCGGTTTGGGTAAGTAAGGAGCAAACATCCGGGCACACCACTCCCTGTGTTTTTTTCTTCCCTCTTCCCCTATTTTTCTGGCAATATCCAGTTCTGGCTCAAGATTTATGGTACGAACAGCTGCTTCTCCCATCGATTCGTAATTCGAAAGTAAGGTCTGTAGGGTCTGATCCACATCTCCCACTATCACCGTTTCTCTTCCGTGCATAATATCAGGTGCATCTAAAGAAACACATTCTTCCAGCAGCATTTCCTTTGAACCAAACTTTCGCAAAATGGTACGGATAGTAACACCTGATTCTTTTGCGATCATTTCAAGCGTAATATCCTTTAAAGAATGTTTGGTCCACAAAAGACCTACAGTTTTTATAATCTTGTTTTTGGTATTTCCTGCTTCCTTAGCCCGGCGAGTATTATTATAGGAACGTTTATCATTATTCATGTCACAAATATAGACATTAATATAATTAATGTCAACGAAAGTGTCATTAATATTGTAAAATTCGAATTTCCAGTGTAATAAAAATGCGTTTAGATAATATTTAAATCTGACTAAAACTCAATCTATAATAGGGATCCAAATGATTTAATTCGCAAATATCTATATAAAAGGACTCCCGAAAAATTTTTGCACATAGTTATTTTTTGGGATCTACCGTATATCTGAATTCACAATTTTAAATCCAAGCCATCTTTCAAGTGTGGATCTGTATTTTTCCTTTTCTTCCGGTGTCATCTCTTTATAACGTGCTGAACCATGGTTTTTACCTTTCATAAAAAACCATACAGCATCTACTTTATCAGAAGGTTGTATAGCAGAACCGGTCCATGTATCGCTGGAACCATACACATACATCAGTCTGTTTCCTTTTGTTTTTGCCCAACTATGAACTGCCTTCAGTACGGAACCATCAAATTTAACCGGAATATTTTGTGGTACAATTGCAGCGTTCGGATGGGGATAAACAGGTAATACCTTCAGGTCCTCTTTAAACCTTTCGGTACGGTAACCGTAATATCCCAGTTGAGTTGCAGACTGGTAATAATGTGGCAAAAAATAATCTATGTCACTATCGCTGAACAACCGAATATTACTAACCTTAATAAAATATTTCACAGCAGACAAAAGTGAACAGGTATCTGCCGGAATTTCATCGCATGGTGAACCATATTGCCAGAATGCAAAAGGATATTCCAACACTGCATATTCAAAAGCGCCTTCCAGTCCAAGATAATTGAATTTCAGCCCGGCACCTTCGCTGTACATTTCAAGTAATGGTAAAATCTCACTACGATGATGAAACATGCGTTTCTGAAACAGGAATATATTTTCCCTGCACTGGTCAGTTCCAACTGTATCCAGAAATGTATAAAGACTCTTTTCTTCCAATTCAGTATTTATCGGCGCCACATAAGGAATTGCTGCATCAACATCATCGGGGAAAAAATACTTATAAAAGATAACAGTTGCTCCGCCCTTACTGATACCTGTACTTACCCATTTTCCTTTGTATATCTGTTTCATCAGTTCATTTATATGATGCAGATCTGCTGTGGCCTGTTCAATGGTCAGATATTTATAATCCATGGAATCAGGCAAGCTTTCACCAAAAAACCTGTGTTCCACAGATAACTGATTAGCATCCAGCAATTGCGTCACTTCACTTACATATACGCTTCTCTGGCTATAACCCGAGATATACATCACCATGGGTTTATCAAATCCCTTATGCGAAAGAAACGCCCGCTGGTAAAAAACACCTTTTTCCGGATGTTCATGATCCAGAAACTGTTTAATATGTAACTCATAGCTTTGGGAAAAATCTCCCCTTGTCGGTATTTCTCTGAACACGACATCAGGTAAATCATATAATGCATATTCCAATGAATTATTCTGTGCTCTTAACGGAGCTGCAAATCCCAACACAACCATCAAGCCAATAAAAATATGTTTCATATATTTTCGTTTTATTACATCAAAATTTCTAATTACGTTATTTATGTTTCCCAAGCTTTTCTTTTTCTATCCAATGAACCCTGTTCATTAACGGATGTTGTAACTTTATTGCTCCTTCCACAGGGCATACTACCACGCAATTACCACAATACCAACATTCGCCGGGGTAAAGAACCAAGGGCGCTTTCTTTAAAGTATCAGGATTGGGCACAAAAATATCTACCTGACATATTTCCATGCATTTTTTACAGCCTATACACAAATCTTCATTAATTATAATTGGCTTAGCTACCGGCATTTCGGGGATCAGATCCAAACGCATATTGCTCATGACTTACTGCTTTTATAATCGGGATTATTTCGTTCGTAATTTTCTTTCAGGTCACCAAAGAAATCCACTGCCAGATCTCTTACATTTACTGTTTCATCCTTTTGTTTAATCACAATCAGCTTTTTATCCCTCTCGGTTTCTTTCTTTTCATTGTCGCCTCTTTCAAAACACAATGGTTTGGAGCTAACACGTCGTTGAAGTGAAGCATGCAGAATCATCTTAGAAACAGTAAGAATATCAAATACCTCCAGTAGTCGTATCAACTCGTGAGGATTATAGGCAAACGTGTTTGGCACGATATGTTTTTCATATTCTTCCAATCTCAATAAACCCGTCTGAATAAGATCATCGTATTTTATACCACCACAATAATTCTGCATTGTTTTGGCGATACCTTCATTCAACTCTTTCCAGCCAATGGCACTATCCGGGTTATTATACACCGGAGCATAAACCCGCTTTTTTTCATCTTCTATCTGGCTGCGCACTGGTTCTGTCAAGTCTGTCTTCATTGCATAATCAGATGCATGACGACCTGCATAATTTCCTGTTGCAGCTGCATGGCCATAACAGTTGGACGCATAAAGTGCATCACCTGCAACATATAAACCTTCAAGACTGGAAGCCAGTTTCCAGTCGTTCAGGAAACCGCCTGGCAACCCAAATAACTGTCTTTCCTGAGGTGAAAAACTAGCTGATGTCCAGCCGGTTCCGTAACACTGTAACACATGTTTTTCAGGATCAAATCCGGCTTTCCTATAATTTTCGTAAACCGGTACCTTTGTTTTACCCTCTTCACCAACCATCATACCCCAAATGATTTTGCGTTCTGTTTCCGGCAGATTTGTTAAATCAGCATAAAAGGGGAGCTTATAACCTTCTTTCAGGAGTTTTGAAAATGGTATTGTTTCTGGTCCTTCAATGCCATAACTGGGTTCATCCACAGAACCTCCTTTCATAAAAAAGTGTTGTCCTTTAGCTGGATAAAAACGTTCTTCCACAGTTTTAAGCAAATTACCATCCCTGTCCACATAAGGTACCTCTTTCCCTGTGGCATCAATCAGGGATGTACCATACCAGGTATTATGATTATTTCCTGCACCATAAGGCGGATAACTTCTACCGGCCGCAGAAAACTCTGCACCAACCGATTTTTCCATCATAGTAAACTCAGCACCTGCTCTCCATCCCATAGCATGCCCATCACCAACACACTGTGTTGGTCTGAATTCAGACAATCCGGTATGCGCAGAAGAGAATAACCAAATACGTGCAGGCCTCGACATACACATAATACTGGCTTTTGCCCGGAACACAAAAAACTTTCCTGTTCGCGTATGGATACCGGTTGCCCCAATGCACCTTGCACCCTGAACACCATTTTCAGTCAACAGCGAAGTAATCATTACGCGATCAACAATTTTTACATTTAGCCTTTTTAGTTCATTGTACATGGCTGGTTTAAACGTTGTACCCCAAATGCGCAACGTAAATTTATTCTGATAATCATATGCAAACATAAATTTTGTACTGTCATCGCGAAAAGCCGCACCAATAAACTCATCTTCCGTATCCCGGATTTTTCCTCCCATCTTTTCAATATCCAGAAGGCGGTCGTAGCCCTCGCGACATTCAATGTAATGGGAAATACCATTGTTATAGCCATCATTATCGTCGAGCATAGCCTGTGTCAGTTCCTCCGGTGTAACTTTAGAACATGGATTGGTAGCAGCGGATTCCCAGTGATCACAACCCGATCCCCCGGCACCGCTCATTTTTGTAGCGCCCTTTTCCACAAGTACTACATTCTGCCCCTTTTTTGCGGCAGCAATGGCAGCCATACATCCGGCTATACCTCCACCCAGGATCAGAATATCAGCGTCAACAGACTCTTCTATGTCCCATTCCAAATCGTAAGGCCAGTTATTATGCATACTCATATTTTTGTTTATCAGTTATACTAACTACAATTAAAACTATTAACGATGCAAAATAGGCGTAAAACAATCCCATATCCGGGTTGACCCAATTTGCAAGAGGTCCCGGAATGCCAGCTAAAAAGGATCCCACACCAATTACACCTCCTGTAAACAATGCTGCAACAGCACCCTTTTTCGTAGCGCCCTTCCATAACACACCTGCCAGCAATGGCACCAGCAGACTTCCCATATAAGGATAGTTGAATATAATAATAGCATCCAGAATATTTGTCACCTTAAAAGACAAAAGTATACCTGCTACTGCACTTAATCCAACCGCAAGCCTTGAAATGAGTTTAGCTTTGGGCAGATCATCGAGTTTAACTTCCGGGTTCAGAAAACGGTTATACAAATCACGTGAAAATGTCGCCCCCATTGCCACCAGTAATCCTGAAGCACTGGACATGGCAGCTCCAAGCATGGCAGCAATTACAACACCAGCAAACACCGGATTCAGTGACTGAATAACCATGGCAGAGAACACTCCCTCTTTGGCATTAGGTACAATATAATGACCGATGGCACCTATCAATGACGCCAGAGTTCCGATAATGATTACTACGATGCCGGCAATTATACAACCCCATTTGGCCGTCCATGCATTTTTAGCCGACTGATACCTTATATAAGCATCGTACGATACAGAAATTGCTATTAAAAAAGGTATGACCAGATAAACAAATTTGGCAAACATTCCCGCAGGGATAAACGGTGTGTTCATAACAGATACCAGTAAGATACCTTTCTCTTTCAACAATAATGCAGATGCAATGGCAAGCACGGGAATACTTACAATAATGACAAAAGTATGAATGGAATCGGCAATGGCCACACCCCACATACCTCCAAGTGTACTGTAAATTAAAATTACAATGGCACAAATAATAACACCGGTATAAAATGGTATGCCAAAAGCTGACAGAATACTTCCGCAAGCCAAAAGCTGAGCTACAAAAATGCCCAGTAAACTTGGCACATTACTGGCCCATGCCCAAACACGTACCCATTTATTTCGCCCATAGCGTAGTTCGTAAAAATCCAATGGTACAAAGCTGTCTTTTTTTCTTAATTTTCCTGCAATAAATATTCCGGCCAGGATCAGACCACCACCACATCCCAGGGCATACCACATTCCGGGCCAGATCCCCATGGTTTCTCCATTGGCTGATCCTCCAAGAATAATTCCGGCACCAATCTGCACTGCTGACAAAGTAGCTATAGTAAAAACAAGATTCAGTTTTTGTCCTGCAATCAGATAATCCGAAGCCCTTTTGTTCTTCCTCGAAGCATATATGCCCGCCAGAATTAAAATAGCAAAATAAATACAACAGATAATTATTACAATAGATGGATCATGCATTCTGTATACAACAATTAAATTCATTCCCTGAAGGAAATGAAACAGCTTTCGGCACAAGATACTAAAAATTAGAGTTGAAAACTTTCCTAACGATTAGAATAATTGTTCAAAAAACTGTCACTTTTTGAACCATATTTTCATATTAAAATTTATACTTAAAAGCCGCTCTTTAAGTCATAAAAATAAATACAGCCAACACTTTTCATTCACATTTTATACTTCATAAAACTAAAACCCTACCTTTGAAAAAAATAAATAAACCATGATTGCAGATAAACTTTCCAACGCCCCCTTATATTACACACTGGGAGAACGCATAAAAAGAGGACTTGAGTACATTCAGAAAACAGATTTCAGCCTGTTCGAAGATGGTAAATATACCATTGATGGTGATACCATTTTTGCAGCGGTGAGTCATTACAGCACCAAACCTATTGAAGAAGCAAAAACAGAGAACCACAGGAATTATATCGACATTCAGTATGTGGTAAAAGGCAATGAAAAAATAGGTTATGCACCGTATAAAGGTCAAAAACCATCTGTGGGATACAATCCTGAAAAAGATGTGAGTTTCTACAATTGTCCGGTATCACTCATCATGATGAATGAAGGCAGTTTCGCCATCTTTTTTCCGGATGATATTCATACACCTGGTGTTGCCATTGATGAACCGGAGAATGTAATGAAAGTTGTTGTAAAAATCAGAGTGGATTAATCCCTTTCCACTAATATAAAAAGGTTGCCTCTCAGCAACCTTTTTCTACGTGTTTATTCATGTGTCTCAGAAATTATCTGAGTTTGGTATAGTATTCGAACAGAATGAAAACATGGAAAGGGGCTCCCGAAAGGAAGTCCCATTTCACCCTATATTATATGAAACTAGATTCTGAATCCACTTCCCCGACCTTGCATAAAAGGTTTTGAAAGCAGAACTTTTTCTTTTTCCTCAGGTGACAGTTGTTTCAATACCTCCACCCGTGCATTTACACGTGTTTTCATGACCTGAGCTTTCAGTTTCGCAATCTCATCAATGTTTTTGTTCACATCTTTCATGTTAACCTGATCCACAGAAAGCAGAGTTCTTTGTTTCACCTGTAACTCATTGATCTGATTTCTCAGATCACGTGTCTGTGCCGAAACTGCAAGCATATTTTTCTGCAGAAGATCTTTGGTTTCTTCTGATAATATTACCCGCGGACTTATCCCTCTTCCCTGACGAACTCCGTTTCCACGTCCGGCGAAACCACGGTTTCCTCCTTTCATGCCACCTCTGAAATTCTGTCCATGAGCCATACCATTGCGCATGCCCATACCGTTTCCATGAAATCCTTCCCCGGTACAACTACCTTTCATTGCCATACCATTGTTAAATCTCTGGCCATTACCACGACCTAAATCATGACCATTGCCGGGACCGGGATGCTGTCCATCAGCACGACCCGCAAACTGGCCGTTGCCACGTCCCTGGCCGTTGCCTTTGCCCATTCTTCCCTGCTGACCGTTCATTTTACCAGGTCCGAATCCCTGACCATTACGTTGACCTCTTGCTGTTGGACAATCACCGGGAAGGATCTTTTTTACCTCAACCCTGAATGATGCATTGGATTTGGCAAGCTGCGCCTGCAGTTTAGCAATCTCGTCAACGTTTTTATCAATGGCTTTGATATCAGGATTTGCTGCTTCAACCATCGTTTTCTGTTTTGCCTTTTTAGCTTCCAGATCTAATCGCAGCTTTTGTACTTCAGTCCTGTGATCTTCCTGTAAAGAATTCAAAGTTGCTTTTTGCTCATCGCTTAAAGCGGGACAATCTGCAAACTGTGCTGCACCAAAATTCTGGCCTCTGCCCTGTCCTGCCTTTGGTCCGTTCTGAACACAAGTGTTTGGTCCGCGCTTATTAAAATTCTGCGCCTGCACCATGAATGTTCCTGTAAGTAATAATCCAAGTGCTAATGGAATAATTTGTTTTGTTTTCATTCTGCAATTCTTTTTAAACGTTTTCGGATTTTTGACATTCGAATTGAAGGAACTATTCCAATTTCCTGCTGAGCGTAAAAACATTTAACATTTATGAGACCTTCTACAACACGCTGTAACGCGCTTATATTAACACATTTAAAATTCTATATATAATGATTCTAAAAAATATATTTTTAACAATTTGAAGTGGAATTTTAAATTAATAAGTCTAAATTTGTCGCTCCGATTATAACTTAAAAATTAGATAAATTATGGCTTACGTAATTAATGATGATTGCATTGCTTGTGGATCATGTCTTGATGAATGTCCTACTGAAGCTATTGCCGAAGGTGATATTTATACTATAGATGCAGATGCCTGTACCGATTGTGGTACATGTGCTGATGTTTGTCCGACTGATGCTATTCATCCTGCATAGTGCAATCTAAAAAATTTATAAGCCGCTTCGAGGAATTGAAGCGGCTTTTTTTATATTTGTTCACGAACATAAAAATAAATACGGAACCATTGCGTTTCAAGATTAAAATAAAACCCATGAGGTTTCTGCTGATTGCTTTATTTACTTTATTCGGTCTTTCAGGCTGGGCTCAGAAAGGTGAAAACACATACGAATTCCTAAACCTGCCGGGTTCTGCACACACCGGTGCACTGGGAGGTACAAATGTGTCCCTTCAGGATGTGGATCCATCTATGGCTTTAGGAAATCCGGCACTTTTACGCGATACAATGCATAACAATCTGGCCGTCAACTATGTCAATTACATTGCGGATATAAATTTTGGCTACGCCACCTATTCCAGAGATTATAACGCTTTCGGAACATTTGCTTTAGGTGTTCAATACATCAACCAGGGAAATTTTGACGGCTATGATGAACTGGGCAATTTTACAGGCAATTTTGTGGCACAGGAAACAGCACTCAGCCTCATATGGAGTTATCCCATCAGTTCCAAATGGAATGGCGGTCTTGCTTTTAAACAGGTGTTCTCTGCTTTTGAACAGTATTCATCCTATGGCATCCTGTTTGATGCAGGTATTAGCTATCTGAATAATAATTTCTCAGCCGGACTGGTGTTTAAGAATTTTGGAACACAGGTAAAAACATATACTGAAGATAATTTTGAGCCCATGCCCTTTGAAATACAGATGGGTTTTACGCAAAAGCTGAATCATGCACCTCTCCGTTTTTCATTGACTGCCAATCATATTCAGATGCCGGATCTGACTTATGAATCAGGACTGGATAAATATTCAAATCCTTTGTTAACAGAAACAGATAACGGACCTACTGTCGGCGCAAAGGTATTACGGCATGTTGTATTTGGAGTTGAATTTGTACCCTCCAAAAATCTTTATGTGGCAGCAGGTTATAACTTTCAACGCCGGCATGAATTAGGCATTGAAAATGCCATGTCAACCGTTGGTTTTTCCTGGGGATTTGGCGTGAAGATCAGTAAGTTTCGAATCAGCTATGGTTCGGCCCGTTATCATCTGGCAGGAACCAGTAACCATATTTCTATTGCAACAAATCTGAGTAGTTTCTAAAACTTTATCTGGTCATATTATTGTAATCTACCCACTTACACTAACAGAATAAGCTATCCTACGCTCAGTTCTTAAAAGCCTGGACCGGTTAATACGCCAAAAGCGATTCCAATTGAAAATGCTTTTCAAAATTGGACGTCAGCGTTAATCTTCGAAAGTATTCTGCACTTATCTGCAATTGCCGGAACAACCCTTTTTTCTATACCTTCGCAACAAAAAGCTAAAATCATGTTTTTTCTGATCCGACATATCATTGACTTCCTGAAAATAAAACCGTACCGGAACCTCACCATTGCCACGTTCACCGTTCTTCTGAACGGAACTTTTATCTATCACTTTGTAGAACACTGGAAATGGTTGGATTCACTTTACTTTTCTGTGATGACACTAACTACGGTCGGCTACGGAGACTTTGTACCACAAACGGCCTTTGGTAAGATCTTTACCATGGTTTATGTATTAACCGGTATCGGCATTATCTTTGGGTTTATCAATTCATTTTACCAACACAGGACCAATAAAATGAAGGAAGTAGCTGAGAAAAGATCGAAAAATAACTTAAAAAAATAAGTTTGATCCGGATGATATACCCTGTATTTGTTAGTTTTAACCTGAAAAAATAAACGCATGGATTCCACACTACAAATTCTTGAAAAACAGTTTACAATTAATCCCAAGGATGTCGATTTTCGTTGCACTTTAAAAGTAAGTTCTCTTATCAATTATTATATTGAGGCTGCATGGAATCATGCAGAGGCTTTAAACCTGGGATTCAGCCATCTGACTCCTTTAGGATTAGCGTGGGTATTAACACGTTTAAAATTTATCATACACTCTGTACCAACCTGGCCCGGTGAATTAGTCCTGGAAACCTGGCCCAAGGGTATGGACAGGATACAATACATAAGAGATGCTGATATAAAAGACGGTAATAATAAAGCTGTTGCATCCATCACAAGTACCTGGATGATCATTGATGCAAAATCCAAAAGACCGAAAGTTCACCTGAAGGATGAGGAGTTATTATATAGACTAAAAGACAAACATGCAGTGAATGAAACAATTCCGGCTTTATCCTTTTCTGGCGAACCGGAATCGGTTACAACCTACACTGTCAGATACTCCGATGTAGATATGAATCATCATTTAACCACTCTACGCTATCTGGAATTTATGTTCGACACCTATTCGGAAGCCTTTATCCTCAAAAACCAGCCAAAAGAAATAACCGTAAATTTTCTAAGAGAAGTAATGTTTGGATCCAGGCTTGAGATGAAACGCTTTATCTCAGATAACTACCATGGATTCGAATTACTGAATGCGGATACAGGAACTGTAAGTTTCCGAGGCGAAATTGTTTACTGATCCTTCTCACTCAGTTCAAGCCAGCGCATCTCTGCCTCATCCAGTTCATCCATGATGGACTGAATCCGGTTCGATTTCTCCATCAACTCGTCATTGCCTAAATTTCCTGAACTCAGGGCCGATTCGATCTCTGTTTTTTCAGTTTCAAGCACACTGATTTTTTGTTCAAGCGCCTCCATTTCCTTACGTTCCTTCCACGTCAGCTTGTTGGTTGCTTTTTTAGGTTCAGGCTTTTTATCCGACTCTTTTTGTTTCTGTTCTTCCAGTTGTTCATGTCGCTGTTCTTCCTTTATTTTCTGACGAAATTCCGTATAGTTCCCGGGGAAGTCTCTGACAACGGCATTCCCTTCAAAAACAAACAGATGATCCACTACACTGTCCATAAAAAAGCGGTCGTGCGACACCACAATCAGTGATCCCTGAAAATCCTGCAGATAGCTCTCCAGAATTCCCAGTGTCATGATATCGAGATCGTTAGTCGGTTCATCCAGAATCAGAAAATTCGGATTCTTCATCAGCACCGTCATCAGGTACAAGCGGCGTTTTTCCCCACCGCTCAGCTTTTCAACCAATACGTGGTGCATAGAGTTTGGAAACAGAAAATGGTTCAGATATTGAGCGGGAGTGACCTTATGCCCGTCACCCAGTTCAATGTGCTCTGATATATCTGTAATCACCTCAATCACCTTTTTACCAGCACTGAAATCCATACCATCCTGCCGGAAATAACCTATATTAATGGTCTCACCGGTATCAATAGTACCGGAATCCGCTTTCAATGCTCCCGTTAGAATATTCAGAAAAGTCGATTTCCCGGTTCCGTTCTCTCCAACGATTCCGAGCTTTTCGAACCGTGAAAATATATATGAGAAATCGTCCAGAATTGTAAGGCTTCCGAATGATTTACTGATATGCTTCAGTTCTATGATCTTCTTACCCATGCGAGAAGATTTCACGCGGATATCCACCTGATCCTCGTTGAACCGCTGCGAAGCTTTATCCTTCAGGTTATAGTAATTATCTATCCTGTATTTGGCTTTATGGCTACGGGCTTTTGGCATCCTGTTCATCCAGTCCTGCTCCGTGCGCAACAGATTCTGGGCTTTCTCCACTTCGGCTTTCATCACCTCTATGCGCTCTTCCCTTTTCTTAAGAAAATAACTGTAGTTGCCCTGGTAGGTATAAATGGTCTGATCCTCCAGTTCAATGATCTGGTTGCAGACACGATCCAGAAAATAGCGGTCGTGCGTCACCATAAACAGCGCTGCAGACATCCGTTGAAGGTATTCCTCCAGCCACTCAATCATATCCAGGTCCAGATGGTTGGTCGGTTCATCCAGGATCATCAGATCAGGTTCACTGATCAGAATTACGGCAAGTGCCAGTCGTTTTTTCTGGCCTCCGGAAAGCTGTCCCACTTTCTGCTCAAAACGTGGTATTTTCAGTTTGGTCAACACCTGTTTTATCCTGACTTCATAGTCCCAGGCTTTGGCCACATCCATGGCATCAACGGCTTTCTGAATACGGTCAGGATCATTGCTTTCAACAGCCTCTTCATAGTCCCTGACAATTGTTGCTGTTTTATTGCTGACATCAAACAACGTATCCACTACAGTCAGTTCCGGATCAAATTCTATATCCTGTTTCAGGTAACCGATGGTCACATCAGGTAACACATTCACAGTGCCACTATCCGCAATGTCAAGACCGGTAAGGATGTTCAGCAATGATGTTTTGCCGGTACCATTACGCGCTATCAGCGCCATTCGGCTGTCATCTGCTAGAGTAAAATTAATGGCATCAAACATTAATATCTCGCCCCAGTACTTGCTTAAATCCTTAACTTCTAACAGTGCTCCCATCTTAAAATTTTATGGTGCAAAGAAACAAAATAAATGTTAGGGACATCCGATTTGGGTGTCCCTAACATTTATTATTTCATTTAATTTAATTCAGTACCTAAGAAAACAAAAAACCCGGCTAAAATTAGCCGGGCTATAGACTTGAAAATTTTTCTCAATTAAGCAAACTTATAATTGCTCATCTGATCGATGCTGAAGTTTTCAATGAAATCAGCATGTTTGTGGTTTTCAGATTTCGCAAACTGCAGGAATACCTGGGCTGACCTTCTGAAACGGTCATCACGGTTGGTATCCAGTACAAGTAAGTAACTCATAATAATATTACCAGCCATTTCAACCAGACGACGCGCCTGGAAATCGAGGTATTCATTATCTTTCAATGCCTGTACCTTGTTGACAGTTTTTTCGTATTCCTCTGTCATTCCAATCAGTGTACGGCGCATCGGGTGCAACTCAGGTACCAGATCCTGCATCTCGTATTCCCGCATCTGAGCCAGCAGACCGTGTGTTGTTACGCCACGGATGGCAGCCACCACCTGCAGCTGTGTCGTTCCCTCGTAAATAGAAGTGATACGGGCATCACGGTAAATTCGCTCCACCGGATAATCTTTCATAAAACCGGATCCACCATGAATCTGCACGGCATCGTAAGCATTCTGGTTACAGAACTCACTGGACAATCCTTTTGCCAGCGGTGTAAACATATCGGCCAGCTTCTGATATTTCTTCATTTCCGCACGCTCATCCTTTTCAAGTGAACGCTCTTCGGCAATGTGCATATATGTTTTATAAATATCCACAAAACGCGATGTTTCATATAACAGTGTTCTGGAGGCATCCAGTTTGGCTTTCATAATGGACAGCATCTCGTATACTGCCGGAAAATCCAGAATCGCCTTATCAAACTGCTGACGTTCCTTGGCATAAGCCAGTGCTTCCTGATATGCGGCTTCTGATACACCTACCGATTGGGCAGCAATACCCAGACGGGCACCATTCATAAGGGCCATTACATATTTTATGAGACCCAGGCGACGTGATCCAACCAGTTCTGCTTTGGCATTTTTAAAGACCAGTTCACAGGTTGGCGACCCTTTAATCCCCATCTTATTTTCGATGCGGCGCACAGAAACACCACCATCATTTTTATCGTATATAAACATAGACAATCCACGACCGTCTGTTGTTCCTTCCTCGGAACGGGCAAGCACAAGTGAAATATCACCATCACCATTTGTGATGAAGCGTTTTACACCATTCAGAATCCACTCGTCTTTCTTTTCATTATAAGTCGCTTTCAGCATTACAGCCTGAAGGTCAGAACCGGCATCCGGCTCTGTCAGGTCCATAGCCATGGTTTCTCCTGCACAAACACGGGGCAGATATCTTTCCTTCTGATCATCAGAAGCAAATTCATTTATGGTTTCAGCACAGTCCTGCAATCCCCAGATATTTACAAAACCGGCATCAGCACGCGATACGATGTCTGCTGCCATTATGTATGGTACTATCGGGAAATTCAGTCCGTTATACTGGCGAGGCAATGTAATCCCCATCAGACCAGCTTTAACCAGGGCGTCAATATTTTCGGCAGTTCCTTTGGCATACTGCACTCCATGATCTACCAGTTTGGGACCTTCAGCATCTACCGATTCTGCATTCTCTGCAATGATATCCGCACTGATCTCTCCTACAATTTTCAGCACCTCATCGTAGCTGTTCATAGCATCCTCGAAATCTATCGGGGCATAATCGAACTTATCTTTTTCAGTAAAATTTCTCTCTTTTAACGCCACAATTTTTTTCATCAGTGGATGGTCGAGATGAAACCTTAAATCGGGGTTATCTGTATAATAATTAGCCATTGTTTCAAAATTTAAGATTAAACCTTACTTGGTGTTTTGTTTGTAGTATTTGATCATTTTCGGGATGATGTTCTCCAGGTTCCCGTGAATGGCATAATCGGCAATGCGATTGATCGGTGCATTCGGATCATTATTAATTGAAATGATCATGGCACTTTCCTCCATTCCGGCAACATGCTGAATCTGCCCCGAAATACCGCAGGCAATATACAGCTTGGGCCTTACGGTAACACCGGTCTGTCCGATCTGACGGTCCTTTTCGCAGAAACCGGCATCAACAGCCGCTCTGGATGCACCGACCTCGGCACCAAGTACAGAAGCCAGTTCAAACAACAGATCGAAGTTTTCCTTTGAACCAACACCATAACCACCAGATACGATAATGGATGAGTTCTTGATATTTACTTTGGATTTCTCCATGTGGCGCTCAATGATTTTCACCACCAGATCTTCCTCTGAAAGCATTTTATCCACATCAATCTTCTGTGTCTTTCCTTTATAAATGTCAGAAACGATTTCTTTTTTCATCACCCCTTCGCGAACTGTAGCCATTTGCGGACGACAGTCAGGATTGATAATGGTTGCCACGATGTTTCCCCCAAAGGCAGGGCGAATCTGATACAGCAGGTTTTCATATGTTTTACCTGCCTTTTTATCCACATGTGGACCAATTTCAAGGGAGGTACAATCTGCTGTTAAACCACTGTGCAAGGCTGAAGAAACACGAGGCCCAAGATCGCGTCCCACACTGGATGCCCCCATAAGGCCAATCTGTGGCTTTTCTTCCTTAAACAGTTCAATCAATATTTTTGAATGCGGTAAAGTGGTGTACGGACTTAAACGTGGATCATCACCTACGTGAAGTACATCCACACCATATTTAAATACATACTTACCTACATTTTCCAGCTTTGATCCCAATGCTACAGCTTCGAGTTTACAGTTCAGCTCATTGGCGAGAGTACGTCCCTTGGTCAGTAATTCAAGGCTGACATCAGCCACGTGACCATCTTCTATTTCCAGATATACAAAAACGTTATTCATAATCCTGTGTTTTCTGATGAGGTTTAACCTATGGTATGATTCAGAATCAGTTCCTTCATCAGATCTTCGATATCTTCATCGTTCGAAGTAAGGATCTTAGATTCTTTAGCCTGAAATACAATGTTCTCAATTGTTTTCACCTTTGTTGGTGATCCGGATAAACCGAGTTGTTCCGATTCGGCTTTGATATCAGCAGCCGTCACTTCCTGAATATTCAGGTATGGTCTTTCGCTGTACATCACCATATAATCTTCATTCTCGTCCACACGTTCGGTAACCGTCTTGGCGTGTTTATATTTCATTAATAAACGGGCATTTCTCGGACGGCATGCAGCAGCTGAACTATTCACTGTAACCACTATTGGTAACGGACCTTCAACGGTTTCAACACCACGCTCCAGTCGGCGTTTAACAACAACCTTGCCCTTTTCGGCAGATAAAATCTCCTCTGAATAGGTTACCTGTGGAATGCCAAGTTTTTCAGCCACCTGCGGACCAACCTGTGCAGTATCACCATCAATTGCCTGACGCCCGGCTACGATCAGATCAAACGGCCCGATTTTTTCTATTGTTCTGGCCAGTGCATAAGAAGTGGCCAATGTATCAGAACCGGCAAAGGCACGGTCTGTCAACAGAAAACCATTGTCCGCACCACGGTATAAACCTTCACGGATAATTTCAGAAGCACGGCCCGGTCCCATCGTCAGGATGGAAACTGTGGCTCCGGCATACTTATCTTTTAATCGTAGCGCCTGTTCGAGTGCATTCAAATCTTCAGGATTGAAGATGGCTGGCAGAGCGGCCCTGTTTACGGTACCATCTGCTTTCATGGCATCTTTCCCAACATTTCTGGTATCGGGAACCTGTTTTGCCAATACGAGAATTTTTAAACCCATAATGTATCAGTTTTTTAAAAACAACACACAAAAATAGTCGCCTACCCATTTCAAGCAAGCTATCATAAGAGCACAAAGGACATGTTCTTTAGCATAAAATCCACACAACCTATATAATTATCTAAATATCTGCCTATTACATAAAACATGTACTTCTCATGGTTGGCCTGCAATACGTAGTTTATATCGATTCTGATTAAAGATAGGCGGCTGATACCGGTCGATACGAAAAAATAATCCGGTAGTTTGTATATCTACCGGATCAACAAAAGCAAAAGAGCTGCTACCGAAAACCGGCAACAGCTCTTTTTATCGTTTGAAAAATCGCTAAATTATGCGTTCAAAAACTGGTGAACCTTTGCAGCCATCTGGCGGGCATCATCTATTGCACGAACAACCAGACTGGCACCCATAGCGGCATCACCCGCTGCAAACACCTTATCATTAGAGATGGATTGTCTGTTTTCGTTCACTTTAATGTTACCTCTACCGTCAAGTTCAAGTCCAAGTTCGTTTACAAGTCCTTCGTGTACACAATGTACAAAACCCATGGAAAGCAAAACCAGGTCACAATCAATCACCTTGTTTGATCCCTGTATTTCAACCATTTCCATGCGTCCGTCTGAATTTTTACGCCATTCCACTGTAACAACTTCAGCCTGTTTTACCTTTCCGTTTTCTCCGATAAAACGTTTGGTAGCCAAAGCCCATTCACGCTCGCAACCTTCCTCGTGTGACGATGAAGTCTTCATCACATTTGGCCAGTAAGGCCATGGATTACCAAATGCACGTTTTGTTGGTGGTTTTGGCATGATCTCGATCTGGCGAACCGCTTTAGCTTTCTGACGGATTGAAGTTCCCACACAGTCGCTACCGGTATCACCACCACCTATTACCAGTACGTTTTTATTTTCTGCCAGAATACGCTCTTTAGCCTCATATTTCTGACCTCTGTTTACTTTGTTCTGCTGTTTCAGAAAGTCCATTGCATAGTGTATTCCATCCAGATCACGTCCTTCCGCAGGCAGATCCCTGGGTTTCATCGCACCGATAGCCAACACTACTGAATCATATTCTTTCAGCAGTTGTTCGCCGGTTATATCCACACCCACGTTGGTATTGGTTTTAAACTCAACACCTTCATCTACCAGAACCTCAAGGCGACGGTCAATAACTTTCTTGCTCAGTTTAAAATCCGGTATACCATAACGCAACAAACCTCCAATGGCATCGTCCTTTTCAAAAACGGTCACCGAGTGTCCCCAGGCATTCAGTCGCTCAGCGGCTGACAGACCTGCCGGTCCGCTACCGATGACGGCCACTTTCTTGCCAGTCCTCACCTTGGGCGGCTTCGGCACTACATACCCAAGTGCAAATGCTTTCTCTGCAACAGAGCACTCATTCTCACGTATGGTCACCGATTCGTTATGAATATTCAATACACATGATTTCTCGCACAAAGCCGGACAAATACGTCCCGTAAATTCAGGAAATGCGTTCGACTCTGTTAATATTTCATATGCTTCTTTATAATTTCCTCTGTAAAGTGCATCCTGCCATTCCGGGATTTTACTTGCTACAGTACAAGCCCAGTGGCAAAAAGGCACACCACAATCCATACATCTGGAAGCCTGAAGTTTGCGATCCTCATCGTTCAGCGTCTGTTCCACTTCACTGAAGTCCTCAATACGCTCCTCAATCGGTCGGTATCCTCCATCTTTTTTGGCAACTTCCATAAAACCTTTTGGATTTCCCATCTTAATATATTTTTATTCGGGTCAAACCCTTGTAATCAATTAAATTTTCTAACACTTTTTAATAATGAACCGAAGGTGTATCTTCTGTCTGTTTCAGTTTCTTATTCAGTTCCCTGATCTTCATCTCTTCCATTACTTTCTTGTATTCGAACGGAATAACCTTAACAAACTTCGGCAGATACTCGTACCAGTTCACCAGAATTTCTCTTGCCTTATCACTGTTGGTATGTAACAGGTGGTTATTGATCATTTCCTGTAGTTCTGTGATATCTGCCCTGTCTTCCAGCGGACCGATTTCAACCAGACCTTTATTACAATAGAAATCAAAATCACCTCTTTCATCCAGCACATAAGCAATACCACCACTCATACCGGCAGCAAAGTTACGTCCGGTTGAACCGAGCACCACCACACGTCCACCAGTCATGTACTCACAACAGTGGTCTCCGGCTCCTTCCACAACGGCGCTTGCTCCCGAGTTACGTACGGCAAAACGCTCACCGGCAACACCACGAATATAAACTTCACCGGCAGTTGCACCATACAACGAGGTATTACCGATAATGATGTTCTCTTCAGGCTTAAATTTAGAACCTGACGGTGGAACAACGGTAATACGCCCTCCGGAAAGGCCTTTGGCTATGTAATCGTTGGTATCACCTTCCAGTCGAAATGAGACACCTTTTACAAGGAAGGCACCGAATGACTGACCGGCTGACCCTGTAAAAGTACAGTTAATGGTATTTGCCGGCAGGCCTTCTTCACCAAAGCGCTTGCTGATTGCTCCCGATAACATGGCACCGACGGTACGGTCAGTATTCTTGATATCTTTTGCAATCCAGACTTTTTCCTTGCTTCTGATGGCTGGATTTGCCAGTTTAATTAATTCTCTGTCAAGCACATCATCAATCTTATGTACCTGATCGTGTGTATTATGAATATCGAATGTTTTTCCTTCTTCAGGGAAATAAAGCAAGGGTTTAAGATCAATTCCCTTGGCTTTCCATCCAATATTTTCTGTATCCAACTCGATCAAATCTGTTCGTCCAATGATTTCATCCATTTTACGGAATCCCATTTCAGCAAGGTTCTCCCTGACTTCCTGGGCAATAAAATGGAAGAAGTTTACCACAAATTCAGACTTACCTATAAAACGTTTTCTCAGTACTTTATTTTGTGTGGCAATACCGGCAGGACAAGTATTCAGGTGACATTTACGCATCATAATACATCCGAGTGTGATAAGTGCAGATGTTGCAAAACCAAATTCTTCAGCACCGAGTAATGCCAGCTTAATGACATCCGTACCGTTTTTTAGCTGTCCGTCGCTCTGAATTTTAACACGACCACGAAGATTGTTCATCACCAGCGTTTGCTGTGTTTCTGCCAGACCAACTTCAACCGGCATACCGGCATGTTTAATAGAACTGATCGGAGAAGCACCGGTTCCGCCATCACCACCAGAGATGATGATAAGGTCGGCATGTGCTTTAGAAACACCGGCAGCAATTGTACCTACGCCATTTTCCGAAACCAGCTTCACTGAGATTTTGGCATCCGGGTTAGTACATTTCAGGTCATAGATCAGCTGAGCCAAATCCTCGATAGAATAAATATCGTGATGCGGCGGAGGTGAAATCAATGTAATACCCGGTGTTGAATTACGGGTCTTTGCAATAATCCGGTTCACCTTATGCCCGGGCAACTGACCACCTTCACCAGGTTTTGCCCCCTGAGCTATTTTAATCTGAATTTCATCGGCATTCACAAGATAGTTGTTGGTCACACCAAAACGACCAGATGCGACCTGCTTGATAGAAGAACGCTTCGGTGTATTGAAACGCAACGGATCTTCACCACCTTCACCAGTGTTACTTCTACCGCCCACTTTATTCATGGCTACAGCCAGAGCTTCGTGCGCTTCTTTGGAAATTGAACCGTATGACATCGCTCCGGTAATAAAGCGCTTCATAATTTCGCTTACCGGCTCAACTTCGGAAATATCAATAGGATTGCGTTTAACCTTGAACGATCCTCTTAAGAATGCATGCCGGTTTTGTTTGTCAATCAGACGTGAATACTCTTTAAATTTTCCGTAATCATTATGGCTGGTAGCCCACTGCAATAAACCAATGGTTTCCGGGTTCCAAGCATGATGCTCTCCGTTACGACGGTAAGCATACGTACCATTCATCTGGAAATTATCAGGTGTCATAACATCATAAGCTTTATTATGACGCATAATGGATTCCTTGGCAATTTCTTCCAATCCCACACCTCCAATACGACTCATGGTTGTTGTAAAGTACTTTTCAACAACATCCCGCGATACGCCAACAGCCTCATACATTTGAGCACCATGGTATGAACGTAACGTAGAAATACCCATTTTAGACATGATCTTCAGAAGCCCTTTACTTATACCCTTGATATAATTTTCACGGGCCTTTGGATAGTCCATCTTAATTTTTCCGGTTTCGCACTGATCACAAATAACGGCGAATGCTACATACGGATTAACTACCGATGCACCATAAGCCAGCAACAATGCAAAATGGTTCACTTCCCTGGCCTCACCAGTCTCAACAATCAAACCGGTCTGCATACGTTTTTTTGCACGTATCAGGTAGTGATGAACCGCTGAAACCGCCAGCAGTGAAGGAATAGCTATATGATCGTGATCAATGGCACGATCAGAAAGTATAATATAATTTTTATTCTCGTCAACTGCTTTCTCAGCATCCTTACACAAATTTTCAAGTGCTTTCTCCAACCCTTTCTCCCCTTCTTTTGCCGGGAACATCATTTTCAGGGTAACATGAGAAAACTCTTCATGCTTCAGATCTTTAATTTTGCCAAGGTCCGTATTTGTAATAATAGGCTGATCAAATTTTATCAGCTTACAAATGTCCGGCGATTCTTCCAGAATATTCTGGTTCACTGAACCAATATAATTGGTTAGAGACATTACCAGTCCTTCACGAATTGAGTCAATTGGTGGATTAGTAACCTGGGCAAATGTCTGTTTAAAATAGTTGAAAAATAATTGTGAATTGGGCGATAATACGGCCAGTGGCGTATCATTACCCATGGAACCTGTTGGTTCCTGACCGTTAATGGCCATAGGTTCAAGAATATCCTTAACATCTTCTTTTGAATAATCAAAAACTTTAAGGTATTCACTGTATTTATCACCGAGCTGAGAAGGCACCCGCTTAATAACCTGAATATCTTCAAGTTCCATTCGGTTCTCTTTCAGCCAGTTCTGATAAGGGTTACGTCTTGTCAATTCGGCCTTAATTTCCTCATCCGGTATTATGATACCAAACTGAGTGTCGACCAGCAAAATTTTACCCGGACGCAAACGACCTTTATATACGATGTCTTCAGCAGGAAATGTCTGAACACCAACTTCCGATCCCATAACAATAAGGTCGTTCTTGGTGATCACATAACGCGATGGTCTTAAACCGTTTCTGTCGAGCGTTCCACCAATATAACGTCCATCGGAAAATACAATGGAAGCTGGACCATCCCATGCTTCCATAATGGTGGAATGATATTCGTAGAATGCTTTCAGGCTATCCGGAATCGGGTTCTTTTCGTTGAAAGATTCCGGGATCAGCATGCTGAGTGCATGCGGTAAAGACCTTCCTGCCATGAACAGAAATTCCATAGCATTGTCAAGCGACGCGGAGTCACTTTTGTTCGGCTCAATGATAGGAAATACTTTCTTAAGGTCATCCCCGAGAAGGTCAGACTTCAGAAGCGCTTCACGAGCCTGCATCCATAAACGGTTACCACGAATGGTGTTAATCTCACCATTGTGTGCAATAAACCTGAATGGCTGCGCCAAATCCCATGTTGGGAATGTATTGGTAGAAAAGCGTGAATGCACCAGTGCAATGGCACTGATAAACTTAGGATGATTAAGGTCTAGATAATACTGCCCCACCTGTTCAGGTGTTAACATCCCTTTGTAAACCAATACTTTTGTTGATAAACTGGGTAAATAAAACTTACCCTTTTCCTGAAACTTGGAATCACGAATCTTCCGTTCTGTGATTTTACGTACCACATAAATCTTGCGCTCGAGCACATCCTGCTCCAGATTTCCTGTAACAAAAACCTGTTTAATCTTTGGTTCTGTGCGCATAGCAATCTCACCTATCGCGGTACTGTCTACCGGTACATCACGATAACCAATGATTTGAAGACCTTCTTCCTTTGCCGTTTCGTTAAATACTCCCATGCAACTATCCGCTTCATACGGATCGTTGGGCAAAAACATTAACCCGGTACCATATCTTCCGGGCGATGGAACTTTTATTCCCTGCGACACGATAAAATCGTGTGGTACCTGCACCAAGATACCTGCTCCGTCTCCTGATTTATTATCAGCACTTTCTGCACCCCTGTGAGTCATATTCACAAGAACCTCTAATCCCCTCTGGATTATTTCCTGGGATTTATGTCCTTTGATATGAGCCACAAAGCCGATGCCACAATTGTCATGCTCATTAGCGGGATGGTACATTCCCTGAGCTTTTGGTAATCCACTCTGCATACTCTAATTTTTTAGGAACTCAGTCAAAAAAATATTTTAAAGAACGTCACCTAACATGGTGTTTTTCAAAAAGATAAAATCTTGTCTCTTGTCAAAATATCAAAATTTAACGGTTTTTGGCCGTTTTTATTGACAGTTTGTCGCAAAAATAGGCTAAATGCTTATAAGTTCCAAATATTAAATTTACAATATATGTTTTATAACAATATTATAGAACAGTTTTAACAATTTTACATGAAACGTAACAAGGAAAAGGAAAAATATTTTTTAAGTGTATTATTTACATTTAACTTTTTACTATCTTTGTTGCTTAATTGAAATCAGTAATCAACATTAAATATACTAAAATGGAAAATCTTAAAAGTCTGGAAGTTTGGTTCATCACAGGTAGTCAGCATTTATATGGACCTAAGACCCTTCAACAGGTTGATGAGCATTCTGCACAGATTGCAAAAGCATTCAATGACAATCCCAAAATTCCCGTTAAAATTGTATTTAAACCAGTTTTAAAAACTCCGGACGAAATTTACACGTGTTGTCTTGAAGCCAATACTAATCCGAACTGTATAGGTTTAATAACCTGGATGCATACCTTCTCTCCTGCAAAAATGTGGATCAATGGATTAAGCGTACTGAACAAGCCATTTGTACATTTACACACACAGTTCAACCGGGATATTCCATGGAATGAAATCGATATGGACTTTATGAACCTGAATCAATCGGCACATGGAGACCGCGAATTTGGTTTCATTTGTACAAGGTTACGTAAGGAACGTAAGGTAATTGTTGGACACTGGCAGGATGAAAAAGTTGTGGATCAGTTAGCTGTATGGACAAGAGCAGCAGTTGGTTATCATGAATCCAAGAATCTTAAAATTTGTCGCTTTGGTGATAACATGCGTTACGTTGCAGTAACTGAAGGTGACAAAGTTGAAGCCAATAAAGTGTTTGGCTGGCAGGTGAATGCACATGGTGTAGGTGAGCTTGTTAAGAGCATGGATAATGTAAAAGATGAAGAAATTGACGCTGTTGTTAAGGAATACAACGAAAAATATAATCTGGAAGACATGTCCAGTAAAAATGTTCGTTACCAGGCTAAAATAGAGCTTGGGATGAAGAAGTTTTTGGACAAATTTGGTTACAAGGCATTTACAACCAACTTTGAAGATCTTCACGGTCTGGAACAACTTCCCGGACTTGCATCACAACGCTTAATGGAGCAGGGATATGGTTTTGGTGCTGAAGGTGACTGGAAACAATCAGCACTGGTGCGCATTATGAAAGTGATGGCAACGGGTCTTGAAGGTGGTTGTTCTTTCATGGAAGACTATACATACCATTTGGATCCTGCTCAACCGGCTATTTTAAGTTCTCACATGCTGGAAATTTGTCCTTCCATCGCTAAAGGGAAACCAAATATTGAGGTTCATCCTTTAGGCATTGGTGGCAAAGATGATCCTGCCCGTCTTGTATTTGACGTACCGGAAGGACCTGGTGTAAATGCCTCCGTTGTGGATATGGGCGGCAGAATGCGTTTGATCGTTAACCCGGTTAACTGTATCAAGTCTAACCCTCTTCCGAAATTACCGGTTGCAAGAGCATTCTGGATTCCGGAACCAAATCTGGAAATCGGAGCTGCAGCGTGGATATTTGCAGGTGGTGCACATCATACCAGCTTCAGTATGGCACTGAACAAAGAATATTTCCAGGACTTCGCTGAAATGGCTGGCCTGGAACTTGTCGTAATAGATAATAATACAACCATTCCTGAATTCAAAAAAGAGTTACGCTGGAATGACATGTACTATCTTTTAGCGAATGGTGTAAAATAAAATACACATACAATAATATTTGTTTATAAAACCCGGTAAGAACCGGGTTTTATTTTTTTTAATTACTCCTTTTTCAAAAGCCTGAACAAAACATTCACCGCTTAATATTTCTAAACCGAAATACTCAACGATATAATAATATAGTTATCAACATTAAATAATTGTTAATTATTTTTTTATTAAATTCGTAGACTGTTTATCGTTTATGAAAAAAGTTGAAAACAAAGGCAATAAAAGGTCCAGGGTTGAATTGAGAATTGTTATTACATTTCTTATTGTAGGTGTACTGTGGATTATTGGTAGTGATTTCCTTGTTAGTTTATTAACTACAGATCCCCGGATACAGACATACAAAGGACTAATATTTGTTATATTGACTACTATTCTTATATACTTTCTGGTCAGAAAGGAATCCGTCAAACAGGATAAAATAAAAGCACAGATAAAATTAAAGGAACTTGAATACGAACACCTTATTGAAAATCAGGATGATTTGCTGGTAAAAGTAGATAAGCAAGGTCGTTTCCTGTATATAAACGAGAAATACTGCTCATTTTTTGGAAAATCAAAAGAGGAACTTCTCAACCAGAGTTTTATGCCACTGGTACATGAAGATGACAGACATTCTACGACCTTAAAAATGGAAGAATTGTATAAACCACCCTACAAAACAGTTGTGCAGCAAAGGGTTTATACACCAGACGGATGGAAATGGCTGGAATGGAAAGATACTGCTATTGTTAATGACAAAGATGAAGTATATGAGATTATTGCCATTGGCCGGGATATAACAGATAAAAAAGAAGTTGAATTTCTGATCAGGGCGGCACATGAAGAACTCGAAACTTTCTTCGCTCTTACTCCAGACCTTTCCTGTATTGTCAAGTCTGACGGAACCTTTCTAAAAGTAAATAAATCGTGGGAGAGAATACTTGGATATTCAATAGATGAACTTCTCAATACCTCATTTACAGAATTAATTCATCCCGAAGACCTCAATGACACCATGCTTCAGATAGATCAGCAAAAGACGGGGAAATCTGTAAAAGGTTTTATAAATAGATACAGGTGTAAGAGCGGAACCTATAGAACATTTGAATGGATGGGCACTCCACCCAATCAGGAAGGAATAATGTACGCAGTTGCCAGAGATATTACAGAACGAATTAAGATGGATCGCGAACTGAAGGAAAGCGAGGAGAAGTACAGAAAGCTTTTTGAGCAATCCAATGATCCGGTACTTTTAATTGAAGGCGAAAAATTTATTGAATGTAATCAGGCAACGGTTAAATTACTGGAATATAACAGCAAAAAAGATATAGTCGGCAAACATCCATGGGATCTGTCCCCTGAATTTCAACCTGATGGGCAACCCTCATATAAAAAAGCCGTCGATCTAATTGAAGAAGCTTTAAAAAGTGGATACAGCAGGTTTGAATGGGTTCATCAGAAGAAAGGCGGAAGGAATTTATGGATTGAAGTTTCACTAACCCCACTGAAAGAAAGAGGAGTTGACATTATTTATACCAATTGGAGAGATATAACCAAACGGAAACAATATGAAAAGGAATTACAAACCAGTCAGAGGAACTTTGAAATTATTGCAGAGAATACCTCTGATTTCATTCTGATTGTTGATCCTAACTTTTTAATTACCTATGTAAGCCCTTCTGTAAATCAGGTATTAGGATATTCACATGAAGAAATTACAAACAAAAACATTCTTCTGTTTGTACATAGCGATGACGTGGCATATGTAAAAAACAGAATTATGGAAGAGAGGCAGAAAAACATATTCTCTTCTACATTTATTAATAAAGCCCGGAAAAAAGACGGCACTGAAATCTGGATTGAATTATCTATAGAACGTATTATAAACAGCAACAATAAACAGGAGTATTCTGTATGTATTGGCAGGGATGTAACTGAGAGAATTAAGCATGAAGAAGAATTGAAGCATGCACTTGCTAAGGCACGCGAAAGTGATAAACTGAAATCTTCATTTCTTGCCAATATGAGCCATGAAATACGGACTCCTCTGAATGGAATTATCGGATTTTCCGAAATTCTTGCTACAGATTCAGAAATGGACGAAGAAACCCGTCATTCATACAGTAATATTATCAGAAAAAGCAGCAATCAGTTATTATCCATTTTGAATGATATACTGGATATTTCAAAAATTGAATCTCAGCAAATTGATTTAACTATTGTAGAAAACGAAATCAATACTCTGCTAAACGATATTTATGATCAATTCAAACCCAATGTAGAAGCAAAGGGACTTGATTTTAAACTCATCATACCTAAAAAAGCGGGCAAATTGAAAGTGATGGGTGACAATCAACGCATTCTCCAGATATTTGGAAATCTTCTTACTAATGCTATCAAATTCACGTCATCCGGTTCAATAGAAATAGGCATTGAACAGTTGAATAATGAATGGGTATTTTTTGTTGCAGATACCGGGAAAGGCATTAAGGATGAATATAAAGAAACTGTTTGGGACCGATTCATACAGGGAGATAGGCTCAGTTCTGATCAACACGGTGGCACAGGGCTTGGATTATCTATATGTAAAAGTCTGACGGAATTGATGCATGGAAAAATATGGTTGACATCTGAATATGGAAAGGGAAGTACTTTTTATTTTACGCTTCCGAAAAAACGGGTATGAAAAGAACGATTATTGAAAACGAATTATATTTTAATTTCACCAGAAGTTCAGGCGCCGGAGGGCAGCACGTCAATAAAGTCAGTACAAGGGTGGAATTAAGATTTAATGTATCCTCTTCTTCAGGCTTGTCTGACAGTGAGAAACAGTTAATTTTTCACAAACTTAGAAATCGAATCAATAATGATGATGAATTTATTGTAACATCACAGGCCTCACGCTCTCAATTTAAAAATAAGGAATCGGCCACAGAACGTTTTTTCAGCCTGATCGAGTCTGCTCTAAAACCGCAAAAAAAGAGAAAACCTACACATCCTTCCCGCCAGTCAGTCGTTAAACGGCTTGAACGTAAGCATCAAAAATCAGAATTAAAGCAATTGCGCCGTAAACCCGATTTGTGAAGTTTTGCCAGTGCCCGATTAGTTGTTACCTTTGCGGCCTATAATGTATGATATGAGTAAATTTCTTTTCCTTCTTATAGTAGTTTTTTTGCTTTCATCGTGTGGAACACCAAAGCAAATTACGGAACTTAACACAGAAGCCTACAAGCTGGCTGCTGAAAGCAATACACAGGGTGCACTTCAAAAGACTGAGGATATAATTGCCTTCTATGAATCAAAACATAAAGTTGCAAGTGATTCAACGTATGCTTTTGCAGGTGAACTGGCTTTAAAATCAGGCAACAATGATAAAGCACTTACCTATCTCAACAAAGCAATTGAGAACGGTAACAGCAGGCCGGAAACCTATTATAATATCACTCAGGCATATAAAAGATCCAATAATCTGTCTTTTGAAATCTCTTCCCTGGAAAAGTTTTTAGAAAAGTTTCCGGACAGTGAATTAAAAATTTCAGCACAAAAAGAACTTATGACTGCATACATAGAAAGTGAAAACTGGACAAAAGCAGAAATCCTTTGGAAAAATATTGATGATACCCAAAAATCTGATACCGGTCTGCTTGAAGACTATGTCATCCTTCAGAACAATCTTGAAAACTCAGAAGAAGCTTATAATTATGCCATTAAACTTTTTGCTGCAGATCAAAAAAACAGTACTGCGCTGTTTACACTCGGATCACATTATTACAACAAGGCCGAAAACCTTTACAATACAGAAATGGCAGCTTATGAAAAACACAAAACACGCCGCCAGTATGCCTATCTTGTTGATCAGCTGAAAATTGCAACAAAAGATTATCAGGCCGCAAAAAAATACTTTGAAAAACTATATAAACTCAATCCTCAAAAAGAATATGCCGGATACCTGGCAAACATAAACGCACGGCTCAACAATAAAAAACAAGCAGATTATTACCGAAATTTGGCTAAGTAACATTTATAGGGATGTGTAATTTACCCATATAAATGTTAAATCTACAAACCCTAGACTACGTGTATTTACCTAATCAGTCAACACAAAATAACAATTTATTATTATTAAGGTAAATTTTAATAAACATAACATTTATTAGATTAACAATCCATTAAACCTTTTCAGCAAAGTCAATCGCTATCCAAATATTCGTATTTTTACATTAACGCTTGGAATGTAGATTTATTAAAGCTACTTGCAATTTTAATTAATAGTTAACCCACGATAGCAATGTCGGATCGAATCTTAATTAAGAAAGGCCTAACTATATTGCATAGCAGAATTCATTCGCCTTTGGCAACCTGGGAATGGAATGCTGCTTTGGGTGTTGTTACTTGCTCTTCCAGGTTTTTCGAAATCCTGAACATTCCACCTGAAAAACACTATCTTTCCGTTGAAGAACAATCCTCATTTTTCACCTATAATGAACTCAAAAAATTAGTTGATGTATTAACGTTGGCTTTTACCGAGGGTGTACCTTTTGAAACAGAATTAAAGGTACGAAGAGAAAATGATGATTTCTTTTACTGCATGGTTTATGGTTATCCGCTACTGAATAAGAATAATGAAGTAATATCCGTTAATGGAACGCTAAAGGATATCACAAAAATCAACGAGGATAAATCGATTCTAAAAGAAGTACTTCAGTATCAGAAGGAGATATTTGATTTCAGTACTGAATCAATTTTCATCCTTGAAACAGAGGGCCACAAAATTGTTGAAATAAACAAAACATGTGAGGAACTCACCGGATATACTCAGGATGAGTTGTCGGGAAAGACCATTTTTGACCTGTGTGGCGAAAAGACTGTAAAAACTCTTGATAAAATATCCTCATATTTCAAAAAAGCTATAATAGACGATGAGCCCCAAACCTTTGACTGTCTTATAAAAAAGAGATCTGGTGATGAAATCTGGTTAGAAGTTTTAGCTAAATATGTTGAGATCAATAACGTTGAAAGAATTATATTATCTGCCAGGGATATTTCACAAAGAAAGCAGACCGAACAGCAAAGTCAAATTAACGAACTCAGACAAAAGTTTCTGATCAACATCTCGCTGTTTAAGGCAAAGGGCATGGAAGATCTGCTTGATTATGTGCTGGGAGAGGTTTTAAAGAATACTAAAAGTATATTTGGGTATCTGCATTATGTGGATGAAGAGAAGAAAGGAATTCTGGTTCTTAAAAATCTGAAAGACAGATTTGAAATACTAAGCAATGAGGAAAAGGAGACGTTTGGTTTACTTGAAGATAAATCGATATGGAATGATCTGGTATTGTTGCGCAGGCCCATTATAGATAATGATTTTAATATTCATCTGCATAAGAAAGATGTATTTACTACCGGCAGTAGTCACACCTTGAAGTTCATGAGTATTCCGATTTTCAAAAATAACCGTATTGTAGCAACTATAGCAGTTACAAATTCTAAAAAGGATTACCGGAATACAGATGTAGAACAGCTGATTTCCTTTATGGAGTCCATCTGGGAAATAATCGATCTGAAAGAATTCTCTGAACGCAACAAAGGAGAAGAAAACATCTATATGTCGGCTATCGACCAGGCGCCGTACATCATAGAACAGTATAACAAGGATGGTTTACAGGTTGCGGCGAATAAGGCCTACGAAAAACTGTGGGGTTTTCCGGCATCAACAACCATAAATTCCTTTAATATTCTGAAAAGCATCGAGATCAGAAATTCGGGTTTATATGAATATGTGCTGAAAGCTTATGACGGAGAATCCGTGATTGTGCCAGAATATCAGTACGATGCATCATACAATACAAGAACGCCACTCTGGTTCAACACGAGGATATATCCTGTAACAGATGATAAGGGATTTGTTAAGGGAATTACAGTTGTACATGAAGATGTTACAGAGCGTAAGCTTACGGAAATCAAAAATGATGGTGAACGGGAAAGCTTGAGAGAAAGATCAAGGTTAATATCAGGAATTATCGATAATATCCCGGCCTGTATATTCTGGAAAGATTCCCAGGGAGTATATAGAGGATGTAATAAACAATTTGCAATTCAGGCAGGATTAAGTACACCTGAAAGTATAGTTGGTAAAACAGATGACAACTTAAACTGGCCGAGACAATTAAGAAAATATCGCAGCAGGGATATTGAAGTTTTAAATTCTGGAGGTCCTGTTCTTAACTCCGAACTTAGCTACACGTCTGAAAACGGGAATACTGTATGGCTGAATACCTCTTTATTTCCGCTTCGTAAATCAGAAAACGGATTTGATGGTATTTTAGGAATCTACGAAGATATTTCTTCATTAAAACAACTGGAACTCTCGCTTGAAGAAAAAATTGAAAAAGCGCAACAACAACGTTTTTCTTTAGCAGAGCTGATTAACATTGAAGATCTTGAATCAATCTATAAATATGTTTCTGATGCGCTTTTCAGTCAATTTCCTGAATCCATACTTGCATTTACAAGCACAAATCAGAGCGAAACAAAACTCACTGTTAAATGTATTCGGGGGGTAGGTAAAGATGAAGAAGATGAGATCAGAACCATTACCAAATACAATATTTTTGGTAAAAATATAAACATCTACCCTACCAACTACGAGATTTACAAACGGAGTAAACTGGTTGAATTTAAAGGAGGACTTGACTTGTATTTCGGGATACAGTTTCCATCGTCAGATGCCCGTAAAATAGAAAATATTCTTAGTATCAATAACATCTATACCATGGGAGTTAACCATGGTGATAAACTACTAGGGGTTGTGCATTTCTTTTCCAAAAAGACATTAACCTCAGAAGAAAAGAGTGATATTGAATCCATTCTCCGTCAGGCTGCTTTTGTTATTGAACGCCGAACCCTGGATTTCAAGGATACTACGAGTCTGGACAGTATTTATCATACAATTGAAAATGCCAGCGATGCTATGTTGGTTTTAGAGACTAAAAATGGTATAGTAGCTGCTACCAATAAAAAATCGGAGGAACTGTTTAACAGGGTTACAGAAGATATGATAGGATTTCATTATTCATCCTTAATTCCTGCACCATTCCGTGATGATTTTAACAAAAAACTCAATGAAGCCATTAAGCAAAATAACCCGATAAACGGTGAATTTTGGGTTGATCATGTGCACGGAGATCATATTCCTGTTATCATTAGCAGTTCATTTATTTCAGCCTCAAATAAAAGTTACGTCCTGTTGGTACTGCATAATATAGATAAACGTAAAGAGGCTGAAACACTAATAGAACAGCAGAATAAGGAGTTACAACAACTTATTTCCACAAAAGATAAGCTTTTTTCAATAATCAGTCACGACTTAAAAAATCCATTAACCGGAATTGTTGGTTTTGCTGAAGTGGTTAAAGAAGAATTACCGGAAGATGAAGATTCAGAACTGACTAAATTTATGGATATCATTATTCGTTCAGCCGATTCCATGGTTTACCTGATCAATAACCTGCTACACTGGTCACGGATCCAACAGGGTGTCATTCAGCCTAAGTTTGCCAAAGTAAATATTTATGATATCGTTGAACGTGAATTTGAACTGTTATACACTGCTGCAACTAATAAAAAAATCGATCTCATAAACCAGGTAGATGCCAATACTCAGGCTTATGCAGATGGGGAAATGATATCCACCGTAATCCGTAACCTTGTTTCCAATTCAATAAAATTCACACAAAACGAAGGCACTATTTCTGTCAAAACTCTCACCAAAGGAAATACGATTGAAGTGACTATTAGCGACACAGGCATAGGTATGGACAATGAGATTGCAGACAACCTGTTTAAAATAAACAACGAAACCCAGCGAAAAGGCACGTCAGGGGAAAAAGGAACGGGCCTTGGATTGGTAATCTGTAAGGATTTTGTAGAACAAAACAATGGAACAATCTGGGTAGACAGCACGATCAATGTAGGTTCAAACTTCCATTTTACCTTGCCAAAATATAACGGCTGATATTTCTTTCATAAATCTTTAGTACTTTTAGAACCAAACCCCTTTTGCAGGGTTAAATAATTACATGAAATTTTTTGACTATGAAACATCGTCACTTTACATGGGTAATTTTCGGATTGCTGTCTATTGCATTTTTAAGCAGCTGTAAAAAATATCCACCTATTGAATCCAAAAATCTCGATAGTAAATCCTTTATGGATTCTTCTTTGATAGTCCCGTCAAAATATCTTATTTCAGCACTTGACTCAACTCCGGACATAACAAAACCTGTTATTATAGCAGCCCATGGCTATACAGCTACACCCTTCGAATGGTTTGAATTTGCACAATACCTTTCTAAACAGGATAGCCCCGTTTATATCTCACGGGTTCTGCTTGGAGGGCATGGCAGAGATTATGACACATTTAATAAAACAACCTGGCAGGACTGGCAGAAACCCATTCTGGATGAGTATGAAAAGCTTTATCATGAAGGATTCAGGAAGATCTCCCTTGCAGGATCATCAACAGGATGTCCGCTTATTCTTGATCTGATAGTCAAAAATGCTTTTGACACACTGGTTGAACCTGAAAATGTATTTTTTATTGATCCCATAATTGAACCTTCCAATAAGTTGTTAAATTATGTAGGTATCCTTGGAAAATTTCTGCCGTATGTGGAAGTGGATGTTACAGATTATGAGGCCAGATACTGGTATAAGTACCGGGGAGAAAAAAGTCTTGTTCAGCTGAATAAATTATTGAAAGTAAGCCGGAAGAATCTGAAAAAAGGAATTACACTACCGTCAGAAACACAACATTTTATGGTCTGGAAGGTTAAACAGGATGACTCTGCTGCCCCCGAAAGCGCCCGCTGGCTGTACGATGGGGTGCATTTTAGCGACGGATCTGCCATTGACACTGTCATGCTTAATTCCAATCTTCATGTGTTTACCCGTTTAAAGGGAAGAGCTGCATATTCGGATCAGGACAAAGAACTACAACAGGAAGCATTTAATACCATTTATCACACAACTACAGACACTAAATGAAGTACTTAATATTACTATCGGGACTTGTACTGACAATATTGGCTTGTCAGCCAAAACCGCGCCCCATAAAGCTGAATAAATTTGAGGATATTCAACTCCAGAAAATATATACCTATCAGTACAACAGGCAACCAGACAGTCTGATAAATTACCTGAAAAGTGAAAATCCAGTCTACCGTGCCGAAGCGGCATTATCCTTCTCATCCATACAGGATAGTGGTTACCTGTCATATTTGTATCCATTGCTGAACGATCCCGACACTTCTGTTCGCATTAATGCTGCCTTTTCCATCGGTCAGTGTGGCGCCATATCGGCGGAACCCATACTAATTGCATCCATTTCATCCGAAAATGATGCAAAAGTTAAAGCCACCAAACTTGAGGCTTTGGGCCGGGTTGCGACTTCCAAAGGATTAGCATTCATTGCCAAATACCCGGAAGCAAATGACACCGTTAAAGGAGGTATAGCCTGGGGAATATACCGTGCAGGACTGAGAAATATTAATAGCGACGAAGCTCTGTCTGTCATGCTGAATGATGCGAATGAAAAAGCACCTTTTGAAGCCAGACTGGCGTCAGGACATTATTTTTACAGAATACGAAAATATCCTGCTGATCTCAAAATAAAAGCTTTGCTCCTTTCTGTTTCTGACGGGAGTCCGGAGATCAGAATGATTTATACCCGTGTTCTTTCGGGTTATGCGGATGCCGATGTTCAAACCCGGCTGTTAAGTATTCTGAATGAGGATTCGGTTTATAATGTCCGTATTTCAGCCATTAATGCATTAAAACCATTTCAAAATCCGCAGGTATACCAGACCATTTGGAATTCACTTCAAAACGATAAACACATTAGTGTAAAGCTTGCTGCGGCTCAATACATTGCAGCATCCGACATTAAACCTGATGATAATCTGATCAATTATGTTCAGACTGAAGAAAATGAAATTATCCGTGCCACATTGCTGGGTGCCTTTATGCAAAACGACATTGCTGAAACTGTTACGTCCATTGCAACTGACTATTTAAAAGCGTCTGATGACAGATTTGAGAAACAGTTACTGATCAAATCACTTTTAATGCGGAAAGAGAACTTCAAACAGGTATTTGATGACATGAAATCGTTTGAGGACCGGGATTTTATTCTTTCTGTGGCCTATACGCTCAACGACATGCTCGATAATGGAAAAATTGCAGCTGGAGAATTTACATCCCTTCTTTCAGGATGGCTTACAACAAACAATCCTTATCTGGTAAGACAAGCCGCATGGTTCACAACAAAACCGGGATTTATTCACAGTACGCTTTTAACCGGTCAGCTAAAGGATGCTTTAAGCAGGTTTGAAAATTTTAAGGACAAAACAGTTCCTGATGCCATAAAAAAGGCAATTGAACGATCTCAAAATGGTGAAGTAACTGATGAAAACTGGGATCCCGAATATTACGAGCAACCCGAAACCTTTGAATCGTTTAACTGGAATAAAATTGTTACCATTCCATCGGATCTCAAAATAGACGTATATACCGAAAAAGGAAAATTTACCATGCAGCTGATGGTGGAAGATGCGCCTTTTTCGGTACGCCACTTTGTTGACCTGATTAAGGAAGATTTTTTTGAAGGAGCACCATTTTACAGGGTCATACCCAATTATGTAAAACAAGCTGGTGGAGCCAAAGAACCAGGTTTTGATGCAATCGCCAATGAGCGCATAAGATCAGAATTCAACCATTACAAATTCAGAAGTAATGTGGTGGTTATGGCCTCTGCCGGCCGTGATACGGAATCCAGTCATTTTGCAATTATGATATCACCTGCTCCGTGGAACGATAACCGGTATACTGTATTTGGAAGAATAACCGGCAATAAGAAAGTAGTTCAGCATTTAATGCCGGGTGATCTGATTTATGGGATGGAAATATTGTGCAAATACAAGATCTGATATTACATCTCATCTAAAGAAAGTACAACTGTGGAAGATACAAAGTCATGTATCCCTCTTCTGTTCCTGTTAAAGGTAATGGTAAAAAACGAGATCCAGCCTAGAAGTACTTTCAACGTAAAACGCACACAGGCAGACCAAAAGCTAATTTTTTTGTCCGGGTCGCTTATTTTTCGCACCCTTATATTGGTTAGCAATTGTCCAAAAGTAGATCCGGTGGTTATTAAAATAGGTTCATAAAAGAAAATTACAAGAAAAAAGGTGATTCCCCTTATGATACCCGGTACGTTTTCAATCACTTCGTATATATAAGATATTGTAAGTGAAATTACAACAATGGCACATGCATCAATTAAAGTAGACACATATCTTCTTTTAATGGTTGGCATGTGATAAACCAATGAATAATCAATATTCTTCGGCTTTTCTTCGTTGGGTTGAATTATTTGGAAATCAGTTTTCTCAAGTCCAAGGACATCCTTTTCAATGACAAAATCTACTCTCTGATCGTTCATAACAACAGGTAATCAATTAATATTTACTTCTGTAAATATTCAGGTTTAAGCCTTAAAGATAACGGTTTTATTTTGAAAAGTTATTCAGCTGCTTCTGATTTTTTGATATTTTCCAGAATACTCTTTTTAACTTTAAATACAGAACCATGTCTGGTACCAGCAGGAAAGCTTAATTTATCAGATATTTCAGTCCAGTTTTTTAAATCATCAGATAAAACAGCACCCATGCTATGACGGGTATATTTATCAAAGTAAACCACCCACCCCATATCTGTTTTGGCTACTGTTGGTCCTTCCACCCAGTTATCGGTAATTGGCTTAGATGGCTCCGAATATCCACCGGTTAAATAATCACTGGTTGCAATTCTGATATTTTTTTCCGCCTTTGGATATTTGGTTTCATTTTTAACAAACATCACGTATTTACCGCCAATCTTCTGAATAGTGGCATCGATGGCGTTAAAGCCTTTATCGTAAAGCAATTTTGTATCAGTAAATGTTTTAAAATCCTTAGTTGTTGTATAGTACATTCTGTGATTATAGCCACTGTCGCCGGTTGAATCCGTTTCCTCAAATCTGCCCGGAATTGTTGTAGCCCAGTAAATCATATACCGGCTGGAATCCTTGTCGTAAAATAACTCTGGTGCCCAGCAGTTTCTGGCCCCCTTTTCATGTTCCATTACCGGTATAAACTTCTGTTCGGACCAGTTAATCAAATCCGGAGAACTGGCATAACCAATCCCCTTATCATTCCAGCTCACTGTCCACACCATGTGAAACAAACCATCGCCGCCCTTAATAATACAAGGATCCCGCATCAGTTTAGCATTTCCAACTTCCGGTGCTAAAAACGACTTATTGTCATTAAGAGCAGTCCAGGACAAACCGTCATAACTATATGCCAGGTGTAAACCATCCTGACCATTATTTTGAAAAAAGGAGAACATGTAGACTTCCTGTTCCGGTTTGGCACAGGATAAAAACAACAAAATAACTGCGAGGGTTGAGAATAGTTTTTTCATCATAATTACAGTAAATCTTAACGGCAACTAAAATATAAAAAAGATAGCTGGAAGCCATCAGATAAGAACAATAAGTTCAGGATTTCTTATAATCTGTTATTTTGTGGTAATTAACACAGCGCCATTCAGTCCTTTTTCACCATAAAACGATTTTGCAACATCAGGTGTGTAATAAGTCATTGTAATAATGGATGATATATCAAAGTTTTCCAAAGTTTCAACAGGATTTCCGTCAATTACATATAAAATATCTTCAAGATCTGCCAGTTTCTGCTCATTAGTCAAATAGTCGTTTTTAAACCTCCAGCTCAATACTGAAGAATTCATAATGCGTTTTACTTCAGGTTTGGAATCTCTGTAATCCAGAAATTCTTCAAGTAATTCAGCCTGACCTAATCCTGAACGAATCCGTGAGATGGTCTCCTCCACCTGATCTCTCTTGCTTTCCTCATATGCAAGCACTTTGGGATCTGTAACCAGTAAACTGTCCGGAGTTTCGTCTCCCTGAAGTCTACCTATAATCTTTTGCATTATTTTATCGTAATAGTAAATTCTGGCTGTGTATCTGGATGTATTTTCATCTATATTCCGCCGGATGTAACTGAAACATTCTATCCTGTAATTCGCATACCGTTCAAATAACGAAGCGATATAATAATGTTCATCCGTTAAACCATCTATCTGATTAATTTTAGCGGCAACCTCAATACATTTTTCAAATTCCGGGATACTTATATCATCTATGTAACTGATAAATTCATTCTGACTTCTGGTTCTGTCAAGCTCATAAAATTTAAGCGCCTTATTCTCGTGTGAATAAAACTCCTGATATAATTCATCCATTTCAGCTAATCTATCAGGAGACCTTAGAACTACTACAACACATGCAACAAATAGCAATATAACCGGAACCGAACCAACAATATATTCATGAAACACGGAATCCTTATGTTTTAAGGACGGATACAACGCATATCCAATCACCAAACCGCTGCATAAGCCTCCGATATGAGCTACATTATCGATACCTTCTTTCATACCTCCCAGCAGATTATATGCCACAAAAACTATCACACTGATTAATAATCCTGACCTGAGTTTCTTTTCAACAAATCCCGTCGTCAGTACAGCAATGTACACACCAAACAATCCGAATATCGCACCGGACGCACCTGCAGTGACCAAAGCACTGTCATGCCAGAGTGCAGTTGTAATTGCAGAAACTATACCGGTAATCATGAATGAAATGAATAATCTGTAATGCCCTATTAAACGTTCCAGATGCATTCCCACAAATATTAAGGCATAGAGATTAAAGAGCAAATGAATAATTCCAAAATGAATAAAATTGCTTGTTATCAGCCTCCAGAATTGGCCACCAAAGGATAATAATTTTGTATTGGCGCCCCATTTTATCATAGACTGGATATCCGGTTCAAAAATATGGGCACCCGATAAAAGCATTACCAAAAATACGATCAAAAGAACGGCAGCAAGAAATGTTGTAACCAGATGTTGTACCAGGAATTTAAAAAAAGGGTTCTCTTTTTTTACTTTCGGTTCAGGATTCAACAGACTTTCCATAGAATCATTCCGCTTTGATTCAGGTAACACAATTTTGCTCCTGTCTCCGGAAAAATTAATACAGTCGACTTCAAAGTCTGCAAGATCATCGGTCAGGCCACAAATAAGCCCCTTTTCTTTACTGAATTTACTGTTGTCACAAACACGGCAAAAACAAACATGTTCTTTTCTGGTCATCACAGGCAATTATAAAATTATCACTGTGGATGAAATTATAAGAAAAAACAGAATAATCCAAATTCCGATGATTACTCTGATGTAGGTCTTCTCCTGCCTTCAGTTTATTTTACCTCCTCCCTACCATCCGCATAAATCGCAAAACGTCCTTTATCACGTGGATGAACCATTTCATAACTTCCCCACGGCCATCCGCCAAACTGTGTTTGTCGGTACTCGCTATAAGCCTGCCGGATTTCCGCTTCGTAGTTCATTACAAACGGACCATACTGTGCTACAGGCTCATTAATTGGTTTCCCTTGTAACAAAACCAAATAGGCTGTTTCTGAACCGTTCAAAACCTGAATTTCTTCATCTGCTTTAAGACTTACAGAATGATATGCTTTGATGTCTTCACCATCAATTTTCAGCGTTGAACCTTTGTAAAAAAACAGGTCCCTGTTTACGCTGGGAGATGTTTCCGGGATCTGCCATTCAGCTTCAGGATCCAACTTTATTAACCATACCGCCACATCATTTTCAGGATCAGCGGCCCAGGAATCCGGTGATGGTTTTAAGGCATCTGTTTCGTTTATCTTCCCTGCTATTACATTAATCTCAATCTGTTTATTTTTTGAATTTTTCAAATTAACCTTGGGAATATCTTCTGCCCAGAACATGGTGTAATACGGATCACACAGTTTGCTTTTCCGGGGCAAATTCAGCCATATCTGAAATAATTCCAACGGATTGTCTTCATTCCTGTTCAACAACGGGAACATTTCAGCATGCTGCAATCCTGAACCGGCAGTCATCCACTGCACGTCGCCATTGCCATAGCGGCAAGCCGCATTGGCGGAATCAGAATGATCGATAAAGCCTTTTAAAACAATGGTAATCGTTTCAAAACCCCTATGCGGATGTGCAGGAAATCCTGGAACCTTTTCGCCATGATACATCCGCCAGCCGTCCTTAACAGTAAAGTCGTTCCCGATGTTCCTTCCGGCAAGAGAAGCATCCGGTCCCATATGCTCATTGCCATGGGGATAATGATCATTATGATGAACACAAAATAAAAACGGATCGCGTGTTTCCCAGTTAAATCCCAAAGGTTTTATACTTTTAATTACATTGCTCATATTTCTGTTTTCTTTATCACTAATAACATAACAACCGGCATATATTGTTTAACCCGAAGGCATATAATAAACCTTAAAATGGCAAAATAGTGTTGAAGCCTACCTAAAACCAAGTGTTAATTAATCTGGTAATTAACTTAAAACCGTTACCTTTGGCTCTAACGGAAATCAGTTAATTACGAACCTGACTACACGTTTGGTTCAAACAGGTTTAAGGATATTATTATGAGGTATGTATTAGCTTTGTTGCTTTTTTCTTTGCAATGCACTATTCAGTTGGCACAAATTCCTTCAGGTTATTACAGCTCTGCTGAAGGAAAAACCGGAGAACAGTTAAAAACAGCGTTATACAACATTATCAAAGGTCATGTGGAATATCCTTATACAGCAAATACAACAGATACATGGGATATTTTAAAAGAGGCTGACCGGGATCCGGAAATCTCAGACAATGTAATCCTTATTTACACCGCCCGGAGTGTTAACGGACCGCAGGAATACAACAATGCACAGGGGTGGACCCGTGAACATGTATGGGCCAAATCACGTGGTGATTTTGGCACAGAAACAGGAACAGGAACGGATGCCCATAACCTTAAACCCTGCGACGTCAGCGTGAATTCTCTGCGCAGCAACCGCAGCTTTGCAGCTTCTGTGAATCCGGTAAATGACGATGGGGTGTTTACCGGCTGTTATATTGGCAATGACTTTACGTTTGAACCAAGGGACGCGGTAAAAGGTGATGTGGCCAGAATTATATTTTATATGGCAACACGATACGAAGGCGAAAATGGGGAACCTGATCTGGAGCCAATTGACGAAGTAATGTCATCCAGCGATAAAAGTCCGTTTCATGGTGTACTTTCTGATCTTTTGAGCTGGAATAGTGCTGATCCGGTAGATGCATTTGAGCAAAACAGGAACAACGTCATTTACAGCTATCAGCAGAACCGCAATCCGTTTATTGATCATCCTGAATGGGTAAATTCCATCTGGGGAACTGCAACAAACCTACAGAACAACAATCTGGTTCCGGAAGATGACAATATTGAAATCTTTGATCTTTCAGGAAGAAGTGTATACAAAGGAAAACGGAACCCGGGTTTTCGCAGCCAGCTCAAACCGAATTCCGTTTATATTATAAAAGACAGTTCAGGAACACATAAAATCATTATTCAGAACAAATAATGAGGTCCTGAACCAATTCTATTTTTCAATTTCTGCCAGGTTCCATACAAAACAGGCACCGCCTTTCCGGTCGGGTCGTGCACCTCTTGCATCGGCTGAACACAAACTGTTTGCGAACGGATCCACAAACAAATACCGGTTCGTGTACAATGACATCAGCATCAGATCACCTTTCAGCATATCGGTCCACTGAAACATGGATGCCTCACCTTTGTCTTCCGGTTCAACTCGAACTTCGGCCAGTCCTCCCAAACCTTTAACTGTAACAAAACCACCGGTTGCAACTGACTGAAGCGCAATTCTGCCCTGTCCGCGATCAAGCACCCTGAATTTTGCCAGGTCACCATTGGCAAAACGGCTGCCCTCCTCCACCGGACGCAGATGATTTCTCCAGTTCACCAACACAGAACCGTCAGCCAGACTGTTTAATGTAATCACCTCATCGTATGGAATTGGCCTTGTCAGACTCTGGCATCTGGGCTCTATAACCCTGAAGCTGTTGAAATCAGCATAACCGCCATCCTTCCCGCCTCTATTGAAGTTAAACAAGGCATACCGCACCCCCTGAAACGTTCGCAGCTGATACGGCATCAGAATTTCTCCTCCCAGATCTGTGAAGTTCTCCCCGTCAAGGCTGTAACTCAGTTTGCCCATATCGGTATCAAAATTACAGTACGCTCGGAACCATATCTTTTTAGCTTTTGTATCCACAGTCAGTGTTTTCTGCTCCTGCTGGTTATAAAACTGAATTTCACGAACCTTTCCTTTCTGAACCACACCAATCCAGGCATACGGCAGATTCAAAAGCGCCAGACCTGCAATGTCTCCATCTTTTAGTCCCTTTAAATCAAGTTCCGTTACGGCAAATGATTCCGGCCCGATGCCTCTCTGAGTCAAAGAATTTCTGGCATGCCAGAAAGTTTCAGCCGGAAGGGAATGAAGTCTCAGATAGCCCTTACGCTCTTTAAGTGACCATTTCGTATCCACCGGTACATGGTTCCATTGCCAGACATTTTTTAATATCGGCCCGCTGAAATCATCATCCCTCTCAAACGGGGCATGCGGTTCGGAAGTAAATCCTGTATTCGGCTTGATCCAGGTTCTTGGTGAACGGGTCAGGTTACCCGTCAGCCCAAAATACGGCCATCCATCCTGCCATGTAACAGGTGACAGGCCTATCACTCTTCCAATGGAATTATAGTCCAGCATGGACCATCCCCACCACTCACCTGATTGAATCTGTACTATTCCTCCCTGATGCATCGGAATGCACCCTACATAATTTTCAGGGAATCTCACAATGTCAAACGGAGGTCCCTGGCGTGTATTGAAAATACGCATGCGCTGACCTTCACCAAAATTTTCTTCAGCACTCATCACGTTTACCTCGTAGGGGCCATAAGGTTTATCTGCCCTCAAACAAACCTGGTAACACAGAGGATCATAATTGGTGTTGGTAATGTAATATTTTCCGTTGATTTTATAAATATGGCTTCCTTCCCCGGCACCACTTCCTGCCTCCACTATTACATGTTCGGTTCCGGGCACCACATCCATTAAATCATCTGTCAGTTGAACCATTTTCACTTCGTTATATCCCCATACCGCATAAATCTTTCCATCATCATCGAATAAAACGGTTACATCATGCAGGCGGGCATTCATGGTGCGTTGCTTCCATGGCCCCTTAGGATCAGCAGACGTAAAGATTTGTGTTCCATGGCCATTTACATTGGAGAATATGTAGAAGGTATCTTTATGGTATCTGAAACAAGGCGCCCAGATTCCCTGTCCGTAAAAATCACGTCCGCCTTCCAAACGCATTTCCGGCCCCATGTCTAAACGTTCCACTGCATAGCTCAACAATTCCCAGTTTACGAGATCCTTTGAATGCAATACAGGCAGTCCGGGCATGGTGTGCATGGTCGTCCCTGTCAGATAATAGTCGTCTCCCACGCGAATCATGTCCGGATCCGAAAACTCCTCATAGAATAAGGGATTTGTAAAAGTACCATTTCCATTATCGGCTGTCCAGGTACAATCAGGAACAGGTTCAACCGGATCAGTAGCTGTAGTTTTAACACTAAATAGTAACAGGATTATCATTAATATCCAGGTAGTTTTAAGGATACCAAATTTGCTTCCCGTAAAAAAATGAGGCTTCATATGTTTCATATTTTTATCGTTAATGTTGCAGGGCTATAAAGATAAGACTTTTTAGTGTTACACTTACACTTTATTGCATTTTTAGACCGATCCAAAACAATATAAATATTAAATTTTTGAACAAACTCCTGCCGGATAAGTTAAAATAAAGTCCTCCCTGTTTTAAACATTCATTTAACCAGACACCAAATATAAACACATAATAAACACGTTATGCAATACAACTTATTAGGAAACACGGGATTAAAAGTATCTGAATTATGTCTCGGCACCATGACATTTGGTGGAAAAGGCATGTGGACCGCTATCGGAACTCTTCCTCAGGATCAGGTAAATGTACTTATTAAACAAGCTGTAGAAGCTGGTATTAACTTTATTGATACCGCAAATGTGTACAGTGAAGGACTAAGTGAGCAAATGACCGGGAAAGCTATCCGGGAGTTGGGCCTCAATCGCGATGAACTGGTGATTGCCACCAAAGTCCGGGGTAAGATGGGTGACGGTCCAAATGACATTGGATTGAGCCGCAAACATATTCTGCAACAAGCAGATGAAAGCCTTGAGCGTTTACAGCTGGATTATATCGACTTGTATCAGATTCATGGATTTGATAGCTTAACGCCACTGGAAGAAACACTGGAAGCACTTGATCTGCTTGTGAAAAGTGGAAAAGTGCGTTATATCGGCTGCAGTAACCTTGCAGCGTGGCAAATCATGAAAGCCCTTGGAATTTCGGCTAAAGAGCATTTGAATAAATTTGTTTCGTTACAGGCATATTATACCATCGCCGGACGTGACCTGGAACGGGAAATTGTGCCCTTGCTTTTGGATCAGAAACTGGGATTAATGGTATGGAGTCCTCTTGCAGGTGGGTTATTAAGTGGTAAATACAACCGATCTATGGAAAACAGTGAAGGCCGCAGGGCTACTTTTGATTTTCCTCCGGTGAATAAAGAAAAGGCTTTCGATATCATCGACGTGATGAAACCCATTGCTGAATCTAAAAACGTATCGGTTGCTCAGATTGCACTGGCCTGGCTCCTGCACCAGCCTGCAGTAACTTCCGTAATTGTAGGGGCTAACAAACCAGAACAGCTCTCTGACAATATTAACGCTGTAAACGTCAAGTTGAGCGATGAAGAACTACAAAAGCTGGAAGAAGTCAGTCAACTGAATTTGGAATATCCGGGTTGGATGATTCATCGACAGGGGACAGATAGAAAATAGTAAAAGATCATAAGGAGTTGAAGCGTCATAGCTATATGGCGCTTTTTTTTTATATCTTTGAGGTAATCATTTGAATTACCTTATTATGAAAATGCCTGTAAAACCATTACAATTTATAATTCTGTATGTGTTCATTTCGTTTATTTTCTTCAGCTGTAAATCCAAACCTGAAAAAAATACAATGAGGTACACCGTAAATTCACATTATAAGTTCGATATCAGTCATTCTGATGGCATATGCTTTAAAAAGGAACTATTCATATCACATACCAATGGAACCTATTCGATTAATGCACTGAATGCCAATAACAGCCTGATCAGAGTTCGCAATGGGAAGGATTCCACAGCACATTACAACGATTCTAAATTAACAGGATATACGCTATCAAAATATACCTGCAAACTGGATTCTGTACATGAAACACGCATGAATAAAAGTACCGGTTATCGTTATTCTTTTGCTGCAAACGGACATTGTGAGTACAGTATTTTGAAGATTACTGAAAAAATGGATACGGTTCCTTATCAGATCAACATTATTTATACCGACACGCTATATTTAAATTGCCCGGAAAAACTTAAAAATGATCTGTTATCTGACGTTATTAACAAAGAATCTCAGAAGGCCGTTAAAAAACACATCTCAGAAATAATTGAAAATTTGCCGTTAAAAAAACCGGAATATTCCGTCCTGACGGATTAATACCACTGGGATGATCCGATATATTTATCCTGAATATTCAAATGCTTTGCACTATTTTTTAATAAATGTCCTTGTCTGAGTATAATTTTCTCCGGACAGGCAAATAAAATATGATCCGGAATCCAGATCACTCACATCAATCTCTGTAGATAAGTTCAAATGATCAAATTTATCACTTTTCAGCACCTTCCCTGCCATACCGGAAATATAAAAGCGGTCAAAACCGGTAGTTGATTTTACGAGAAAACTATCACCCGTTGGATTGGGGTAAATTGTTACGTAACCTTCGGTTTTTATATTCATTTCATTCAATGCTGTATAATCGGATGATACAGCTTTTACATCTTTAAAAATAATCGTCTGACCACTTGGATCAGATGTATTTGTACCACAATATTGTCTTAAACCGATTGCGCCATGTGAATACGTTGCATCATTAGCCACAATTTTGGGCTGCTCCATATCATCCACATAAAAATTTATACGTGAACCGTTGGTCACTGCACGAAGATGATATGCCGTTGATTTGTTTATCGTTCCGTCGATTATTTTAATGGCACTCCAACCATTGTTAGATTTGCCGAGAATAATTTTCCCATTGGTGCTTATACCTGCATAGTATCCTTTGTAAGTATCCACTCCGATAGCCGGATCAGATACCCTGAATATAACGCCAGCCTCTGTTTCATCATTTAAAATCATGACAGTCGCATCATAGGTAAAATCTGCAAAATCTGTATTCATAGCCACCGACTTAGCACCTTTCAAGTTGTAGGACTCGGCGTAATACATGCCGTCTTGGGGCTGCCATCCACCGGCAAAATTTACCCATTTATTCGGTTCTCTAGACTGAAAATCATCCTGAAAAATATCAGATATAGCAGATTCCGGCTTACCAATTACCGGGAAATACGTGACCCTTATACGTTCTGAACCAAAAGGAATCAACGTTACTTCCTCTTCCTGTGCGTCTGAACTTACAGGACTGTAAGGTGGTTCAGCCGCATGTACTCCCCATTGGGTCAGACCCCATGATGGAATTTGTCTGGCTTTTACTTTTAGTTGAACCGGAGTTGAATCCTGTGCAAAAGGATTCTCTGGCATTTCTTTTTGTTCAACTGTCAAAGAATTTTCCGGATGATCCCGGTCAATGATCAATCCATAATTCCAGGCATTTTCTCCATATACTTCATATTCACTAAAATCCTTACCAGAGAAGGAATGTGCGTTTTTGACCATACGATTTTCCTTCAATTTAAGAGAAAAGACCAGGGGGCCTCTTTCAATGCCTACAGAATTATTGACCCAGGTTGATGTTTTAAGCTTCATGGGCAGGTTCAGAACCACTATATCGCTATCCTTCCAGGTTCTGCTAATTGTTTTATAGGCTCCGGGAATAACATCGGATAATACTTCATCGTTCACTTTAATTTCGGGATTATCACACCAGGCTGGAATTCTAAGCTGAAGCGGAAACGCAACATCCCTCGCAGTTTTAACCGTAAATATTATCTGTTCTTCAAACGGATAATTGGTTGATTCCGTAATAATTACATCTTTACCATCAGAAACTTTAGCTGTTACAACAGTTGGAGCATATGCCGTTGCTGCCAGTCCGTTATCAGCCGTTGCCATCCATGCATATTGTGCATATTTGGGCCATCCAAAATGCATGTTAAACCGGCAACACGGATAACCGGAATAGGGTCCCGGTAATACTGCATTATCATAATCCTGTCCGAAACCGTTACCTCCTTGTTTGCTTTGAACCTGGTTCGGTAAGGTATAATACTGCAACTGATGAATATCCTCAGTAAAAGCAGCCGGTAACTGGTTAAACGCTATTTTTTCAAGTTCATCGCCTATCGCAGCATCGCCCAGAATACGGGTGGCTATTTCGTTACAATACATGCGCTCAACAGTTGCACACAACTCAACGCCCTGAATGGAAGAATTACCGGATAAGAACTCCGTGCACGAATTCATTCCGGTTATTTGCGTATGATACGGCGCCAGGTTTTCAATACCTTTTAAAAACGCATCCCTGTCCGATTCGGTTCCGGATCGTTGATAAAAGACAGGTGCATATTTGTAAGCCTCTGCCACATTTACGCCATGCTTGGGATAAAAATTAGAGTGGTACTGGGTTAAGAATGTATTCTTCGAAAAAATTGAGGCGTAGTTGAATGTTTGTGTCCGTATTTTATCGGCAAGATCCAGTAAAAAAGAATCGCCTGTCCGGTTATACAACCAGAATATGACCTCCACGTTATCCGCCGCCCTGGTTTTTCCCCAATCTCTAAGTGGTCTGGAACTTAATGTATTGAGCTGGTACTGAAAATAATTCGTCAGAAACGGAATAACTCTGTCATCAGTCGTAGCGCTATAATAATCCATGAGTGCAATAATCATTGGCATCCTTGGCCACCAGTCATCATTGCTGGCAGGACCAAAACTACCATCTTCTTTCTGGCTGTTAAGCGCCCAGTCAATCCATTTTTGCGCCTGTGTTTTTAATTCCGGATCATTTAACACATAAGCCAGATCAACCAGGCCACGTACATAATATGTTGGCCTTTCCCAATCTGATTCAGGGGCATCACCCCCCAACCATGCTGCATTGCTCCCCAATTCACTGTAAATTTCCTCTGAGTACCCCGTTAAACCTGTTTTCTGATTTTCCAGTTGCGTCTTCAACCAGCCTTCAGCTTTAATGCTACCAAGAGGCAAATCTGTAAATGGTGTACTTATTAACGGCACTTTATTGGAAACATAATTTGTATTCTGAGCCGAAACAGAAATGGTTACAATAAGAATCATCAGCACCATAATTAAAATAAGGTGGGTTGTATCTCGTGATTTTAAAACCATAATCTTACAGATTTATATTATTTACTTTCATTATAAAATAATAAAGTTTAACCGGAAACATTACTCATTTAACAAATCACTTTTCTTCCATAAACAACCTTTTATTTTGGCCTTTCATACCCATTCATTTTTTGTAGCTTTGAAGGTGAAAACACAAAACTGAAATGTTATTTACAGTACTAATCAGAAAAAGCCTTATGAATTTTCTCAAAATGTGTACATCCACATACTCTGCGGTCGCATTAATAGTTTTACTTTCTATTTTTTCCGGGCACCTTTATGCAGAAAATAATACCGGAGTTTACAATGTTTGTGACTTTGGGGCAACTGCGAACGGCAAAACCGTCGATTCAGATGCCATAAACCGGGCCATACATGCGGCAAATAAAGCCGGAGGCGGCACCATTGTTTTTCCTGCCGGAGATTACCTCAGCTATTCCTTACGGTTAAAAAGTAACATTTCCATTTATCTGAGCCAGGGTGCTACCATTGTTGCAGCCGAGCCAACAGGTAGCAGCGGTTATGATCCTCCTGAAGAAGGCCCGGGGAACAGGTATCAGGACTATGGACACAGCCACTGGCATAACAGTCTTATCTGGGGAGAAGATCTTGAAAATATTTCCATTACAGGTCCCGGAATGATCCATGGAAAAGGCTTGAAACGCTCACGTCCATACCGTTTTCCCCACGCAAACAAAGCCATTGCTTTGAAAAACTGTCGCAATGTAATTTTAAAGGATTTTACCGTTTTAATGGGCGGACATTTTGGAATTCTGGCAACTGGTGTGGATAACATGACGATTGATAATCTTAAAATGGATACCAACCGTGATGGTATAGATGTGGACTGTTGCCGGAATGTCCGTATTTCAAACTGCAGCATAAACTCGCCATGGGATGATGCCATTTGTCTGAAAAGTTCCTATGCGCTTGGATACGCCAGAGCTACGGAAAATGTTACCATAACAAACTGTCAGGTATCGGGTTATGACCGCGGAACGTTTCTGAACGGGACATATCAGAAAAAGGAAGCACATCTGGTTCCTGATCATGAAGGGCCGACAGGACGCATTAAATTCGGCACTGAATCCAATGGAGGGTTTAAAAATATTACCATTTCTAACTGTGTATTTGATTATTGCAGGGGACTGGCTCTTGAAACAGTCGATGGCGGATTACTGGAAGATGTAACAATTTCAAATATTACCATGAGAAATACCATCAACTCCCCCATTTTCTTACGTTTGGGAGCACGTATGAGGGGACCGGATAACACGCCTGTTGGAAAACTGCGGCGGATCAATATCAGCAATGTTGTGATATATAATGCAGACTCCCGTTTTTCCTGTCTTATCACAGGTATTCCGGATCACCACATAGAAGATGTCACACTCAGTAACATAAATATATGGTACAAACCATTGGATTCTGAATCTGTTATAATTCCGGAGAATGTTCCCGAAATGGCTGATGGCTATCCCGAGCCACAAAAATTCGGATTAATTCCATCCTATGGTTTCTTCATAAGGCATGCTAAAAATGTAAAAATGCATAATATAAATATATACCTCACAGGCAACGAAAAACGTCCGGCCATCTTGCTTGACGATGTTCATGGTTTATATCTGACAAACTCTGAATTTCAACAACCTGAAAACGGTGAGAGTATGCATATTATGCATTCTGCCAATATTAAAATAAAAGGTTGTGAAAACATGCAGGACACAGAGTTAGAACAAATTGAAAATAAAATCATTAAATAACACAACAGGTTAATTATGAAAGTTAATACTATATTCAGAATTACATTGTACCTTGGTTTCACTTTTGTGTTTTCTACATTAAGTACTGAAGCACAGATTGGTACACGTTTCCCGTCAGAAAAAAAGACTATTACAGATCCCGTTACAGGGGTAAAACTCGCATTCCTGACCAGCACCCCCATGGGCGACTCCAAGATTTACCAGACACATAACCAGTGGACATCTGATGGCAAATGGCTAATATTCAGATCGAATCGTGTAAGAGGAGAAGCCATGGCTGTTAATGAAGAAACAGGCGACATTGTTCAGATTACGGAAGGCGGTTTCATCGGCATGCTGAATGTAGCACGTAAATCCATGAAGTTGTATTACATGCATCCTTCAGATAAAGAAAGGCGACGCAACCGAGCTATCCAGGTCATTGAAGTGGATCTGAAAAAACTTTTCAGTGACAGTGAAGCGGGATCTTTAAAGGGTGCAGATGCCTACCAGAGAGTTTGCGGAACCATTCCTGCAGAATATGGTGCCGGCGGTGATATGACCCTGGATGGCGATGAAGAACAGGTTTGGTTCAGGGTAGGTAAAACCATGGCCGGCAAACACCTGCCAGACAGTGTTAAAATTGAACCGGATTTCGGACCCCGGCATATGGGTTCCGGTCCAGGTGGTATTGCAGGAATGAATTTAAAAACCGGTGAAATATCCTATGTGATTTCTGTACCATTCCAGATTGGACATATACAATCGAATCCCTGGGTTCCGGGTCAGATTGTATTTTGCTGGGAAACCGGAGGGAAATCGCCACAACGTACATGGATTGTTAATGCAGACGGAAGCGGACTCAGGCCCTTATATCCTGAATCACCCTACGAATGGGTGACGCATGAAGCTGTCATTACACCCGATGAGGTGGCTTTTGCAATTATGGGTCACCGTAAAATACCCGGAACGAATGACACAGCTAAACCCGGCACAGGGGTAAAAGGCAGTAATCCCGGTCAGGAAACAGAATGGGGACCATGCGGAACACGTGAAAAACCGACGGGATTAGGTATTGTAAATATCAATACGCGCGAAATGACCATAGCCGGACAAATCCCCTACGGAAGCGGATTCTGGCACGTAAGTGGATCACCCGACAAACGGTTTGTTGTGGGAGATAATTTCAACCGTGATATCTACCTGATCAACAGGGATACTCACCAGATGCGATTGTTGTCAACGGGTCATAAACCAACAGCATCTGATCATCCTCACCCCACCTTCAGCCCGGATGGCACCAGGGTAGAAATTCAGTCTGCAATGTTGTCTGAGGATAACAAATCCATGAATATTTGTGTTATCTATATACCGGAAGCCTGGTTAGAGGAGAAATAAGGATAATATGTCAGAAAAATTAACATTCAGAAGTAAAAGAGACGTCTCATTTGGTATTTTACTTGTTGTATTCATTTTAGTTATTACAGGTGTGGGATTTGTATTGCCCTACCTTAAAAGTGAAGAGGAAGAACTGTCGCAACTTGTCATTTCTTCTGTAATTGCATTCAGTTTTGTTATTCTCATGATCTGGATATGGTTCAACACAAAATATAAAATTAAAAACGAGAAATTACATATTTCCACCGGACCATTTTACTGGAACGTACTTATTACTGAGATTAATACAATCCGGTTGAATCAACAAACTTTTGGAGGTGTATACAAACTTTCACTTTCATGGAAATGCATGCAGGTTACCTATAAATCCACGCGTACAATTTACATTTCTCCACTTAATGAACCCGAATTTTTAGCCCAATTGTTAAAAATTAATCCTAATATTGCAATCATAAACCACTGATAAAATACAATAATTAATACATAACCTTTAACATTAAAAACGATGAAACCGATTTACGTCCTCATTTTAACAACATTACTCATTGCTGCTTGTAAACCGCAAAAACTTGAACTGTCCCTGAATCTTGAGAAAGACAAAGACTACAAACAGATTAGTGTTACCAAGGTTGACATGACCCAAAATTTTATGGGACAAAGTCTTGATATGGTCATGACAATGAAAAGCAGCATGAATTACAAGGTTAATGATATTAAAGATACCATCTATGATATCAGTGCACAGTACGACAACATCTCCATGAAAATGGAATCAAACATGTTTAATATGACTGCTGATTCCGAATCCGGAGACGATGCAAATCCTTTGACCAGTCTTATGACCGGAATGACCAATAAGCCTTTTACACTGCAGCTCACCAAACACGGTGAAATTGAGGGAGTTTCGGGTATGGACAAACTTTTTGAGACGGAAAATCCAGTGGCACAGGCACAGGTGGAACAGGTAAAAGCTCAGCTTAAGAATACATTTGGAGAGGAATCTATGAAAGGAAATCTGGAAATGAGTACAGATATCTTCCCGGACCATCCAGTAAAGGTTGGTGATTCATGGATAAAACATACAACACAAAGTTCAACCTTTAAAGTTGACTTCACAACAACCTACACACTGGTTGAAAAAACGGATGACTATTATCTGATTAAAGGAATTTCGACTATTTCAACACCTGATTCCACTGGTTACACAGAAATGAATGGAATGTCAATGCAAACCAATATGAAGGGTACCATGTCATCAGCAATTAAAATTGATAAAAACACAGGTTGGCCTATAGAGTCAAAACTTGATCAGGATTTAACCGGTTTGAGTAAGGTTAAAGGTAATTCCATGATGCCTGATGGTATGGAGATTTCCATGAAAATCAAATCAAGCACCATCGTAACTGATAAATAAAATTATTTCAGAATTAGTTAATGCATAAAACCAGCAAAAGATTCTATCTGTTTCTGCTGATCTTTGCTGCCATCAACCTGGTTCAGGCATTCATTACGCCTGTAACGTCTGATGAAGCGTATTATCTCGCATTTGCACAGCATCCTGCCTGGGGATACTTTGACCATCCTCCAATGGTTGCCTGGATAATTTATATCGGATTCCTTATATTTAAAGGTATTGCAGGGCTGAGGATTATGACCGTACTCCTCTCCTCTCTTACCGTTTTATGTATATGGAAACTGATGCCGGAAGAAACATTAAACCGGAAGAACTCAGACTGGCTGTTTTTTCTGTTGATCCTGGCCTTCCCTGTTTTTAATATGTATGGTTTTATTACCACACCCGATGTTCCTCTGTTGTTTTTTGGTACATTGTATGTATTGGTTTTCAGAAAATTATTAATCAGGCCCGGGGTAAACAATACGATTATACTCGGCATAATTGCAGCTGCCCTGATCTATTCAAAATATCACGGAGGTATTATTATTCTGCTAAGTGTAGTACTGAATCTTAAAATCTTAAAAAAGCCACACATTTATTTTGCCGGTCTTATTGCATTAACAGCATTGATTCCACATCTGATCTGGCAGATGAATCATGATTTTATAACCTTTAACTATCATCTGTTTGAACGCACCAAAGGGACATTTGAAATAAAACATATACTGGAATATTTAGTTGGGACAATAGGTGTACTGAATCCATTCATCATCTTGTTTCTGATATATTTGTCCGTTAAAAATTCAGGCCTATTCCATTCTTCCGACCCCTTCTGGAAAAGATTGTTTACAGGGTTCATTCTTTTCTTCTTTTTGTATTCTTTCAGAAGTAAGACTGAAGCTCACTGGGTTGCATTCGCAGCCATTCCCTTGCTTGTTATGACATATGCAATCATTTTGAAGAACGAAAAGTACGTCAGACAAATCAAGGTGATTTCCATTATTTCTGCATCACTTATTGTGCTGGCCAGAATTAGTATCGCTCTGCCTTTACCATTGAAAACAGATTTTCATAAAGAAAAGCAGGATTACTTTGAAGCCATTGCAGACCTTGCAAATGGCAGAATTGTTGTATTCGTAAACTCTTATCAAAGAGCTGCAAAATATGCATTTTACACAGGTAATAAATCAATGTCGCTAAACAATGTGTTTTACCGCAAAAATCAGTATGACCTGTGGAACAGTGAAGAGGACTTCAATAATAAAAATATCCTGTTAATCGGTAACTGGCCATCCGCTTTTTTCGATACTCTGACCACAAATAACAATGAACTCATTCTTTTTAAGCAGATTGACAAATTCCCTCTCATCAGTAAGATAAATGCATCCATTCAACCTGAAAAGTTAATTATGGATACCCGAAAAGCAAATCAGATCAATTTTGAATTGCATAATCCATATGAGACTATTATAACGCTCAACAGATCCGATTTTCCAGTAACTTTTTTCGTGATGTTTGAAAACGCTGAGAAAAAATATTTTGTCCCTCTCATCATCAACAGCAAACCGGATGAGTTATTACCGGATCAAACCCTGAATTTAAAGGCAGAAATTGACGCACAGACTCTACCCAAAGGAGCCTATTCATTTTGTTTTGTGTTCAAAACCGGATATCTTTATCATCAGCAGATCAGCAAAAGATATGAGGCTGAAATCCATTGACTTTTCTGTTTCCCATGCTAATTTTAAAATGTTATAAACACACAATTATGAAAACACGCTTTGTACTGATTGTAATGCTGGTGGTCAGCACCACTGTTTTTGCTCAAACAAAAGACTATAGCTTACTGACTAACATCCCGTATTATGAACATCAGGATACCATGAAAGATGCGTACAAAAAGGAACGATGCGTTCTGGATGTTTACTATCCGAAAGACATGAAAGGGTCCCCTGTGGTTGTGTGGTTTCATGGTGGCGGACTGGAATTTGGTCATAAAGAAATACCAGAAGGCTTGAAAAATAAAGGAATAGCCGTTATCGGGGTTAATTATCGCTTATCCCCTAAAGCGAAGTCTCCGGCATATGTTGAAGATGCAGCAGCAGCTGTCAGTTGGGCCTTTCAACATATTGCAGAATACGGTGGTGATCCGGAACTCATTTTTGTTTCAGGGCATTCTGCAGGAGGTTATCTGACCAGCATGGTTGGACTTGATAAGCGTTGGCTGGCAAAATTCAATGTGGATGCCAATGATATAGCCGGATTGATACCTCTAAGCGGACAATGTATCACACACTTCACTATCAGAAAGGAACAGGGCATTCCTTCCACAGAACCGATAATCGACGATATGGCACCGGTAAACCATGTAAGGGCCGATGCACCACCCATCCTATTAATTACGGGCGACCGCGATAAAGATATGCCGGCACGATACGCAGAAAACAACTATATGCTAACCATGCTAAAGGTTGTCGGACACCAGGACGCCAGATTATTTGAACTGGGAGGCTATACACACATGATGGTTGAGCCGGCACTGCCTTTATTACTCGAAGAGGTGAACCGGATTAAAACATTAAAGGGGAAAGTGTAAAAATTTTATTATTTTCAATTTTAAAACCAGCACCTTAAGCATCGTTTATGAATATAAAACTGATTGTAGCAGGCATTTTATTATTGATGCTGTTTTTCATTCTGGGAGTTTTAAGCTACCGGTCCCAGCTATTTCCGGTAAAACAATTCCGGAATTTTTATCATGCAATTAAGGCCAATACAGCCAAACAGATTAAAATGGATATGACCCGGTTTAATAACGACGCATACACTGTAATTTTTGCATTTGGACAGTCAAATTCGGCTAACTATGGTCAGACACTCTACCAGTGCAAAGAAGAGGTATATAACTGGTACGACGGCAAAATTTACGAAGCAGGAGACCCACTGAAAGGTGCAGGTGGTTTCGGAGGATCACCATGGACGAGACTGGGGGATTTAATGATTCAGAATAATCTGGCTCAAAAGGTATTAATCGTACCTATCGGTCGCGGAGGAACTACGGTTTCGGGATGGGCCGAAGGCGGAAAACAACATAAACTGCTTTTAAATGCTATCGGTCAGCTAAATAGTCAGGGTATTAAAATCGATTACGTATTATGGCACCAGGGGGAAACTGATAATCAATATAATACCTCTAAAGAAACCTATATAGAGAAGTTTAAAACCATTCGATCAGCCTTCAGATCAAATCATGTGGATGCACCAATCTTTGTGGCTGTCGCCTCTTATATACCGGTTGAAGACATTCTGCTGAGAAAAAATAACGGATGTGATCCGAATATTCAAAATGCTCAAAAACAGTTGGCAGAATTGTTCCCTGATGTATTTCAGGGCGCCAACACGGATTCTATGGATAAAACTTACTATCGCAACGATGGTCTCCACTTTTCAGATGCAGGGCTTTGGAAACATGCCGAATTATGGTTGGAGATACTGAAAAGCTATTCAAAATAATGTCCATGACAATTCACTTAAAACTTTCCATATTATTTATTTTATTTGCTTCAGTTCATCAGATTTTATTTGCCCAACCGAATCCCGATGAACTTTCAAATGAAATCAGGCTTTATCGCAATGAGATCTTTGCCAGACACGGCCGACCATTTATAAGTGAGGATCTTAAAACCTACTTTAATTCAAGCACATGGTATAAAGTGAATAAACAATATTCTGACACACTGCTGTCTGAAAGAGAAACAGAAGCGATACAAACATTATATTCCATAGAACAAAATATTGTAAATTATGATTCGCTGGAAGTTAAAAATGCTGCACTTATTTTTCATACGTTACAATCTATTCTGCACACTAAAATTGATACAACTTTTTTGACCATAAATACCTTTGACAATGATTTGTTTGAAGATACCATAGCAACACACGTGTACGAAAAGGACAATGACATCTGTATTGATTATGCTTTTGTAAAAAACGGCAAAAAAATATGGACAGACAGACTAATAAATCCTTATTTATGGATGGGAAACCATGAGCCTTTTGAATCTGCTACCAATAACTTTTTCATTACTTCTGCAATCGCACTGACTAAATGCCGCGCAGAAAAATATGTTTGGCAATTTCCGATTGACGACATCGTCATATCTATCGGAATTAATGATATAAACAAGGTTTCGGATCAAAACATTACAAAATCTGAATACAAAAAATACTTAGATGGGTTCAAAGGATCAGTATTATTGTATAGCCAGGATGAATCCGGTGGCCATCTGGTAATTTGGTATGAACCATTACAAACCTTCATTACATTTTATCAGCCATAAAAAAATAATCCTTTACCTCTCCCCTTCTTTTGCAACGAAGGGGTCATGGTTCGTTGTTTGTAACGACATTTTTTTACATTCGTTGTAGTCGCTCTCAGAACTGAATTCTTGTATAATCTCCCAAAAGCAAAGAGGCTGTCCAAAAAGACAAATAAAAACATTTTCAACTAATAAACTGAAAGTCATCTTTCTTTTACCCCGCCATCCTCGATAGCTATCGGGACTCCCCTAAGCGGGAGGCTTTAAGTCCCCTTTCCGCGTTTTGCTGAAGCTTTAGCAGAGGCTAAAGGGGATTTAAAGGTAATTTAAAAAAGCTACTTACAATTCGTAAGTAAAGGTTATTTTGATATTACTTTTTGAACAGCCTCTTAATTCAATATAATATTCTTTTTTATTAAAACCGGCTTATTACCACACGTAAATTTCCGATCCCGGAATATCAATATAATTCATATTCTGCTCTTTTAAATATTCCCTGTTATCTTCCACAATTGATATTCCGTGTTCACCACCATAACCAATTGTGGAATTTATAATAGACAGAGATCCTACAGGACTGTTATCGACAACAATATTCGCAGAAAAGTTATTGTCTATATGTTTCCCTCCATGTAAGATAGTGGCATATCTAAAGACATTCCTATCATTCAAACTGGAAATGATTATACCATACCATGATCCGGCAATATTCTCTTTGTTTTTGATGGTCACATTTTTAAATTCTGAACCTTCAATGTTAAGATAGCCATTTCTGCCGTTAGCATCTTCCACGATAATTCTGGATCCGGTTTCCATTTCAATTGTTACACCGGCATCAAGTCTTAATCCTGACCAAATGACCAGATCATTGCTCAGTCCTTTAACCAGGTAGCTCATATGTTCCTGCTCAAATCCTCGCCACACAGTTTCATAGTCATTTGCAATCGGTAAGACGCCATCAATTCTTATCTGATTTTTAGAATTGAACGTAAAATATGTCTGATAATCAAGCACAGCCACATTCTTTGTTGAAACAGCCACCGGATACCCAAGGTGTCCCCTGATTGCATTATTTGTAAAGCTTACAATTTCCGCATTGTCAGCAGTAGCAACTATTCCGTCACCATTTCCACTGTATAGAAAGGAATTATCAACAGATATTCTTCCATTATTTCCCACTAAAATTGTTGCTTTCTCGGTCCCTTTTAATGCTGAACTTCCGGCATAAAGAATTATCGTGTTTGATAAATGGGTCACAGCAGACCGACTATCCTCAATTAATATACCCTTCCATGAACCGGGATTTTCATATACTCCCATAATCTTTACAGGTTGAAACTCCTTACCTTCTGACACAATATATCCACCCGACAAACAGGAAATGAGCTGATCGTTGGCTATACTCAAAACAGTACCCTCCACCAAATAAAGACCGGTTCCCTGAGAAATTTTCAGTCCTTTTTGCAGCAAATAACTGTAGTTAGCCCAACCGACCTCTTCTCCCGAATTAATTTCATTCGTAATTACTTCAATATCACCATATAGTACCACACAATTATTTGAAATGCTTTTTACCTGATCAGCAGGAAGACCTATATTATGCGGACACAATTCTGTTCCTGTTATTTCATTGTAATTAAATTGTTTAACATTACCATTCGGATCCACATATATGGCATAGGAAGTATTTTCATTAAAAATACAATGTTCCGCTGTAAAATTACCACCGCTGGTTATATAAACAGCTGCATCAAAAGGATTAACAGCAGAAGTATGACCGGCATTCCGGACAGTTGAATAAATCAGTTTATTATTTTCATCCGATGACTGAATTACGATTCCGGACCAATAACCGGGAGAATCAACTTTACCAGTAAAATAAATTCGCTCTGCTTCAGAAACAGATCCTTCTGATACAAGTAAACCGGTATTTGATATAATAAATCCCGCTCCCTCCTCAAAAACGATTCTTATACCTTTTTCAATTCTCAGGGTGGCTGTAACATTTACTGATTTTGTAACGATGTAATCCACCTTTTGCCAGTCTTCCGTAAATACATTATGAAGTACTTTATTGGCAGTGATATCTTCTGTAATGTAAATCACTGATGGTTGTCCTGACTGATCAACTATAATTTTCACCCTGTCTTTTGATAGCCATAAACCACGGTTTATTGTCAGTTCAAATTCATAAATTCCTGACAAATCAGGCTGAAACACAGGTGTTACTAAATGTTTATCATCCAACGTAATATTACTCCCCTCAGGCTTTTGGATAATTGCCCATTCGTAATCTATATTTCCATTTTCCGCATCTTTGGAAGAACTGCCATCCAGCCTGACAATCGCTCCCAGATTTACCTGCTGATCATCTCCGGCACCTGCTCTTAAAGGATTTGATACAGGTGCATCTTCATGCTCCTTACAGGAAATTATACCTGCTATAGCTATCGTAAAAAATACAATTCTAATAATCTTTTGTTTCATCTTGTCTTGTTTAAACTTTAACTTTTTATTCTTATATATTCTGTCTCCTGACCATCCGGAAATATCAATGTTAATACCTCATAAATTCTGCCCGAACTATCTGCTGTCTGTTTTACTGAGAACTGAAGCGAAAAACTTCCGGTGCTTTCATTTCTATCCAGATTATTTTCCGGATTACAGGAGCTATGATGTTTAAGCCGCCTGATTTCAGGATAAAAAAACAGCGTTGAACCAATGGCAGTAACCTGACCTTTCACATATTCTGCAGTATAGACCCTACAGCCTCCAGTACCTACGCTTGCTACAACTGTCCAAAAGAAATCCCCTTTGTTGGTAAATCGGATTCCAAATCCCGGCTGTGGCTCCATAGACCATGGATCATAATATCCTCTGAACCATATTTCAGAATCCGGGTCAAACAACAGTCCTTCAAGCTGATATTCCATTGTAAGACTCCATGAATCCATCCAGTCACCTTGTAATATTGTTGTCAGACTATCATTCGTATCCTGTGAATGATCATCTCCAAATTCCCTGCAGGAACTGAATCCTATGGTACCTGAAAGAATTATGCCTATAAGAAAAAGATACTTCATAGTTTCTGTTTTAAAACTGCAATATTTTATCTTTTTTCAAATTCTTTGAGCATAACCGTAAACTCATTTTTCATGTAGCTTGAAACAACGGTATATTTTGTAGGATAATACTTACCTTCATGTTCATAGTTTTCTGGCAATGAAAGCAACCAAGTATGAGACGGTTTGTTTCGTATATAATCAACAGTCATCATGGGTTCATAAAAAATTGTTTTTTCATTATATGATCCCATCAACATGGTCTGTGTAAATACTTCTCCATTAAACTCCGGAGCTTGCGGATCACCCCAGTGTTTTCCCATTTGCGGAACATATCCGGGAAAAGGAATATAGTTAGCCGGCATAAAACCCTCGGGTGGTAATTTTTCTGCGTTAGTATCATTTACACCTATTGCCAGCCTGTCCTCATTTGAAATCATATAAAAATGAATATCAAAATGCGGCAGGTCATATACACTGTCAGGTGCATGTCCATGCGGGTTCCAGTCCAGCGCAACATGTTTAAAAGGTGTAATATCAGCCTGTTCAGGCAATTGCAACATATATGAGGTCATCTCATCCGGAAGTTCTTCCAGAAACTCTCCGCTAAACACTATACTGATCCAGATCGGTTCTGAAAACTGATTTAATCGAACCTCTGTTCTGGCCGATCCGTTTCCAACATTAACAGCGGGACCATAAAACATCTCAACTTTCGGACTTGTATTATCCGTGTCACACGAACTGTTCAAAAACATTATTGTACCCAATACAATAACTAATTTTAACGATTTAAAAATTGTCTTCATAACTTAATGTATTAATTGTTATTTTTTGTTTGATAAATTATGAAGGCAAAGTAATCGCGGTTAAAAAACTTTAGAATTGATCCAAATCAAGAAGTGCATCACTGTCTACCTTTACCCTGTTAAATATATCCTGATGTTATTCAATATTGAATTTTATCACATATTTATTATTGACACACGTAGTTTTTAATCGTATTTTTATTTTTAGATGTAGTTTAAAAATGTTTATTTATCGTTGTATATAAAATGAACCAAATACTTTTCAATATCCAAAGGACGCTTAATGCGACGGAGGAAGAACTTGAAGCGTTAGATCATGTAATGGAACCTGTTATACTTGAAAAAAATGAATTTTTTCTGAAAGAATTTGAGATTTGCCAGTCACTGGCATTTATGGAGAAAGGCAGTATGCGCCTATTCTATGATTCTCCAGACAAGGAAATCTGTAACGATTTCTTTTTCGAAAATTCCCTGGTTGGATCAGTTGCCAGCTTTTTATCAGGAATGCCCTCATTGGTTTCGATAGCAGCAATAGAACGATGTGAATTACTGGTATTTAAAAAAAATGAAATAAATACTCTTATTCAGGAACACCCAAATCTCAGGAAACTAGCAGAATTCATATTACAGGAACATTTACTGCAAACTGAAAAAAGAGAAGCGTCTCTGTTAAAGTATTCACCGGAGACCAGGTTTAAAAATCTGCTGGAAGAACATCCTAAAATATTCAAACGGATCCCTTTGCATTATGTGGCCAGCTATCTCAGTATAACCCCGGAAACACTCAGCAGATACAGAACAAAATTCCTGGTTTAGGTTTTCTTGATTTGGATCAAGAGTAAAAAATAAAAGCCTTCATTCCTTTGTAGAAACTTAAAAACAAAATGTTATGAGTAAACAAAGTAAAAATGAAGTGCTGTTAGTTTTAACAGATGTAATGAATGTACTCGTAAGTAACGATGGAACAAAGGGTGAATATGCCATATTTGAGGAAAATGTTCCACCATTGGGAGGACCTCCTCCGCATACACACCCAGATGAAGAGATTTTCTACATCGTAAAAGGTGATTTTGAATTTGTTCTGAATGACCTTCAGAATCCGTTCAAAGCCAAAGCAGGTAGTGTAGTGCATATACCATCAAATGCAGTGCATACATTTAAAAATGTTGGTAGTGCTCCAGGCAAGATGGTTGTGATCCTTAGTCCGGGGAATCTACTGAACTATTTCAGGGTTATTGGAAAAACTCTTACTGAAGATTCTGAAATACCGGATCTTACGAAGGTACCTGATACCTCTAAGCTGGATATCACAGGTGCATTCGAGCATGCGGCAGCACATAGGGTTAAGTTCATTCTTCCTGAAATAATGGATGCGAAGTAAACTGATAAAAGTATTAATGTCACAAAATGATTGTTGTAGATTTTATACGTAATACTTCCGGTGTAATTTATGCCAAAATAAGTTACGAACCTCAAAAGAATTATCTTATGATGAAGTGGATCGGGCCATGTACAGAGGATGAGGTAAAGACTGCTTCTCTCAGAATGCTGGAATGGCAGGAAAAGGAAGGTTTAAGAACCAAATGCAGATTTCATGTACACGACACCAAAGAGATTGAAGGAGCCTGGGCCGGACTTGTAGAATGGATTACAAACTATTTCTTTCCAAAGAATTACAAATTCGGATTACGGTATAACATAAGTATAATTTCACCTGATCTTTTTTCAAAACTCAGTTCACTTGAACTTAAAAAACGAAGTACGAATAAAGTCTCAACAATCCTTTGTGAAACAATTTCTCAGGCAGAAGCATGGATTGTAAATAATTACAGGGAAGATCAGCTGAAGTCAACTGAGTAAAACTACTGTATTCTGCGTTCCCTTTATAAATTCCAACAAATACGCGATAATATTTTGGTTATGAAACAACTTATTTTAATAATCATTCTGGCATTTGCTGTATCTTCATTTGAAAAATATGATGCAGAAAATATTACAAATGCCATTGATTCTTTTATTCAGGAACAGATGGGAAAATTCCATATACCGGCTATTTCCGTTGCAGTTATCAACAATGGCAATATTATTTTTAAAAAGTCATATGGATATGCTATTCCTGAATACAGTATTCCCAATACAAATACAACTGCTTTTCAACTGGGATCTGTAACAAAATTAATTACGGCAACGGCGGTGATGAAACTGGTTGAAGATAATAAACTGGATCTCAATGAAAAGGTATCCTTTTATTTAAAAGAACTTCCAGAATCTTGGAACAACATGAAAGTTATTGACCTGTTGTCCCACCAGTCAGGCATTTTTGATCTGCTGTCTCTGAAACATGACTTTAAGTCTTTAGATGAAGCCTTGGATACAGCGATAAACCGTCCGCTTGAATTTGAACCAGGAACAAAAACTGTATATGCCGGTGGGGACTATGCCGTTGTAATGAAACTTATAGAAACCGTTTCAGGCGAAGATTTTCAATCGTTTTTAAAAAGGACATTATTCGAAAAAGCGGGTATGAAACATGCCGTCTATAACAACATGATTCAGGATTACATTTACAGAACATATGATGTGATCCCCAACAATGCAACTGTTTATACGTGGAATGAAACACAACATAAACAACAAATTTTTTCCATGAACTTTCCATCATGGACCTATACTTCGGGTGGCTTGTTTGCATCCATAAACGATTTAACAAAGTGGACTCTGGCCCTGGATAACAATACAATTTTAAAACCGGAAAACAGAGATCTGATGTGGACCTCTGCCAAACTACGCAACGGCGATACGTCCCCGTTCGGCGTTGGCTGGATTGTAGATCAGCATAACAATGAAAAAGCTACAGGCCACAGCGGAGGTCCTGCCCTTGCCGATGTTGTCCACATTCCGGATAAAGACCTTACCGTTATCGTATTGACAAATCAACTGAACCTCAGACCATTTCTGGCAATGCATATCATTGATATATACACTGAGTTTTTAAAATCTTAATAAAAAACCATATGAAACAGCTTTATTATATTGTGATTACCTTCCTGCTTTTGACGTTTAATACGGCAACAGGACAACAATTCTGGCATTTAACCAACGAATTTCCTGGAGGTCATAAAACAAGTATCACTGCGGCCAACGATTCTGTTTTGTTTGTTGGTCTTACCAATGGGATTATAAAAAGCACTGATTGGGGTCAACATTTTGACACCTCTCTTTCAGCAACTGCTGTTGTATCAATTTTATCTACTAAACAACAAAAAGTTCTGGCTGGTGGAATCGGAATCATATACCACTCATCAGATTATGGGTTATCATGGGATTCAATAAAACTTTCGACACAATATCCGGTTAATGAATTTTGCGAGGACAAAAATGGAATTCTGTATGGAATAACAGGTGCAGTGGATAAGGAAGAAGGCTATGTGGGAGATGGTATTTTTGTTTCGGAAGATGGTGGTTTAACCTGGGTTAAAAGGAATAGCGGACTTGGAAATATGTTGTGTTGCGACCAGATTGCCAGTGACAAAAACGGCCGAATTTATTTGACTGTAAATGAAGAATTACCTACAGGAAAAGGCGGTCTCTATATTTCGGACAATAAAGGATTGGACTGGGAACATATAAGTGTGAAAGTTGACGGACGGAATACGATTTATGATCATATAAATGTCTATTTTACGACAGGATTGTCTGTTTTGAACGATACATTGTTCATGAGTATTGCAGGCTCAGCGTTTAATTCCGGTGTGGATCTGAACCTGAAAAAAAATATTGAGGATGTGAATAAGGATAATAACTGGGATATTTTTCCGGTATTCAATTCTGTATCATTCTGGCTGGATCGCAAACTGGGCGATATTGTATCCATGTCAAACGGACACCGTTACAGTTCTTTCAGAGGTACTCAGTCAACCGGAGGAACCTATTTTAACAATGGGAATACCGGTTCATGGCAACGGAATGATTATGGTCTGGGGATAAGCGTAACAGGGTACAGGGAGAAACAAATGTTTACAGAAAACAGTGCAGGTACAATTTTTATGGTTCAGTGGCTCGATGAAAGGATATACTGGAAGGAACCGGAAGAAACCACAGTTCAGCTTCCCGAAACAAAACTACCGTCAATAAGTATCAGTCCAAACCCGGTAATCAGGAACAGCATAATAACAATTGAAATTTCCGGCCCATGGCAATCGACTGCAGTTGAAATATATGACCTGAATGGAAAATCTGCCGGATCGTTTAATGGTGGCAATACCATTACTATTCAATCTCCTGAAAATTCCGGCTTGTACATATTAGATGTTAAAACATCTCAAGGCACTAAAATGCAAAAACTGATTGTAAACTAATCAAAATGAAAGGCTTAATTTAATAAACACACATTATATTATAAGTATGAAAATAGACCACATTGCAATTATGACCCGGAATCTGAATGAGATGATCCGGTTCTATGTACAGCATTTCGGTTGTACCACGTCAGAAATTTATTCAAATCCTATAAAAAAACTCACAACATGTTTCTTATCGTTCGGAGATGGTACCAGAATAGAACTGATGCATATTGAGGATATGGCTTACAATAACCGGCAATCAACCGGCGGACTGATTCACCTGGCTATCAAAATAGGGTCGAAAGAAAAAGTCGATGACTTCACACGAAAATTAAAAAGCGTTGGTGTTACTATTATAAGTGAACCCAGGTTCACTGGTGACGGATATTATGAGAGTGTCATCTCCGATCCTGAAGGAAACCTTATTGAATTAACCGCCTGATGGTTATTATGAATTTGTCATTATTAATAAGATTGTTGATTCTTGATCCAGATCAATTTTAAAAGAAATGGGTTAAAGTAAGTTTGTACAAATTATAAATTAAAGATTATGAAATATTTACAATTAAACTTTATAAAACTTACTTTACTATTCGTGTTGATGATAGCCGTTATGCCTTTTAGTTCGTGCGACAAAAAAACGACCGAAGATATCTGTATGGATGGCCTGTCGCCAAAAGCAGTATTTGAATATTCACGTTTCAAATGTGATGATGGGACACTGCAATGTGTACAGTTTCAAAATATGTCTGAGGATACATCGCCCGAAACTGTGTATTATTGGAGCTTTGGTGATGGTAAGGAAGGAGACGACGAAAACCCGGTTCACTCCTATTTTCACCCGGGAACTTACCATGTTGTGCTAAAGGTTATAAACTGCAACGGGACAATTTCCTTTCACAAGGATTCCGTTACTGTTTATTATGACTGAAGTTGGTGAAAGATCAACATTAACAGTAATATGGACGCTACAATTTATTTGCTTCGTATTTTGTAACATCGTTTTACCAACAAGCAAGGGCTGAAAGCCTTGTAGATTCCAGCTTGGCATGCAATGCCAGGCTGATGAGCGAAGCGAGTACCCACACTGACGGTGTGGCTGATGATGCCTTTTGTAGTTTATCGGCTTATTTCGCAGCTTATCGGAAAAATGTAGTATTAATGACAGATGCGATGTTTTTTTACACAATAAATTATAATTTTAATGCAATGAAAAAAAGACACCTCACCTTGTTATTACTCACAGGAATACTGTTCCTGGGACAAATGGTTCATGCGAAAGACCTGTTTTCAAATCTGGATAAAGCCACAGAAAAGAAGTACTGGGATTTTATGAGTGAACGGCTGTTTGATCCTAAAATAAGAGTATTTGCCAAATTTCCCTATAAGGACATCCGAATCGCTTTGTCAGACGCAACTTTAAAGGACAGTTTAATCGTCAAAAACCTTGTTCTCGAATTAGGACCTGTTATCCAAAATAAAAAAATCCTGATAGAACCGTACAGACAAGGTGAAAGACTCCCTGATTTATGGTTGCACTTTCCCAAAAGAGATACATTAAACAGATCTACTCACAACTTCAGCTTTTCTTCGAACGGAGAATTAAAAAAATTTGAAGACGAATCAGGAAATATCATAAAATACGATGGGTTTAAGGGGCAATTTCAAACAGAAATTTACCTACAAAATATATTGTTTGATTTCAAAGATGCTGCAACAGATTCACTACGCACCCGCTATATCCGATACGCCATTTTAAGATCCTTCTGCGCATTTAACGGAAACCGCAATACTATTAAAACCTACATTGATCATGCTGTATTTAACGCCTATGAATTTAATCCTGAAGGGACTGAATTTAAAGAGGTTGACAAATTTCTTCTATTCAAGCTGTATTTACAGGACGTAAACAAACAATATAAAAATTACTTTCTGGAATACCATTCCTGGATGGAGTATTATATTTATTTCATTAATGAATTTCTAAGTGGTTTTTCATATAAGATAATAACGTTTATAATTGGCTTAATTCTTTTTCTGGTTTTCTTAAAGTCTGTATTTATCCGCTCTTATAAGAGCACAATTATGAGCTACATACTTCCTGGATTAACCATTTTTGCAATTCTCTATCTAACTATGGTTTTAAACGAAATTCCATTGATATTTACGTTTGGAAAAGAAAACTACAATGATTTCAGGCACGTCACCAGGCTGAGTGGTTATTTAGTTAACAATTTCATTGTCCTTATTATCTCAATTTCGTTTTTTACATGCACCCTTTACATTATTGAAAACTATTTACTACCTCTTAAAGCTTTTAGAAAAAGAAAAGTTTTATTTCAAGCTTTAACGCTCCCATTTTTAATTGTAACAACAATATTATCTCTTATACTTCTCACAGGAACTCATATTCATCTGGCAGGTCTTCTTGCCAAGGTGTTAACATGGGGTATTACGTTTTCAGTTGCCCGTGGAATATGGCTCTTTTTAAATAACATATCAGACTTAAAGCTCAAAGAAAAAGAAGTGGAGATCAGCCGGCTAAAAGAACAAAAATCACAGGCTGAGCTACAGGCTTTGCATTCCCGGATCAACCCGCATTTTTTATACAATTCACTGAACACCATTGCCGGACTGGCGCATAGCAATCCTGATAAAACAGAACAAATGGCTTTATCCCTGTCAGATTTGTTCCGCTATACAATAAACCGGAACGGGGAACAGATGAGTAGCGTAAAAGAAGAAATGATGATGGTTGAAACCTACCTGGACATCGAAAAAATTCGTTTTGGTCAGCGGATGACTTTTACCATAGATGTGGATCAGGATTTAAAAGAATTATTAATCCCCAAATACATTATTCAGCCCCTGGTGGAAAACGCTGTAAAGCATGGTATATCCAAAATAAACGGAGCTGGAAATATTGGTATTTCCGTTCGCAGCGATAAGGATGACCTACTCATTGAAATTTTCGATAACGGACCTGCATTTGATGAAGGACTGGTAAGCGGCTACGGACTTCAGAGTGTATTCGACATTCTTGAGCTGACTTACGCATCACGGGCTTCAATGCATTGGGAAAACGAACCGCGAAAATTTATCCAAATAACCATACCTTTAAAATAACCCGATCATAATGAATACAAAAACATACTCGTGTATTATTGTAGATGATGAACCCGCAGCAATTCAGCGGTTAAAGGAACTGGTGAGTGATTTTCCTTCTACATTCAGGATAACCGGTACAACTCAAAATGCAGTGGAAGCCATCGATTTAATCAATTCGCTTGAACCGGATTTAATTTTTCTTGATATCCAAATGCCGGAAATAACCGGTTTTGATCTGATTAAAGCTTTACACAAGATTCCACTGATTGTATTTTGTACCGCCTACGATCAGTATGCATTGAAAGCATTTGAGACAAACAGCATTGATTATTTACTCAAACCGGTCAAAAAAGAGCGCTTAGAACAAACTGTAAAAAAACTAAACTCACTTACTTCTCAACCGGACAGAAACGAATTGATGAAACTGCTGGAACAGATATCCGCCGTTTCACCTAAAAAGGAACTGACTTCCATTACCGTGCGTCAGAATAACAAAATTCAGTTTTACAGGTTAAGCGATATTGCATATTTCAAAGCCGCGGATAAATATGTGAGCTTATATTTAAAAAACGGCGAAGAAAAGATCATAGAGAAATCGCTGGCTCAGCTGGGTCAGGATCTTCCCGAAAATTTTCTGAGAGTTCACCGTTCTGTTATCATCAATAAGAATTTTGTACAGGAAGTACAGGTACACTTTAACAGCCGCTATGCCATTATCATGAATGATCACCCAAAAACAAAGATTATTTCGGGGAGAAGTTATCTAGCCGGAATAAAAAAATGGATGGATTATTAATGTCAGTCAGAACTACCTTTGTTTGAACACGGCTTACATTTAACCATCTTATTTCCAACAAGAAAACCTGAATAAAAACATCATCATTCAACAAAATTGTCTTAATTTTATATACCTCAAAAAATGTACTCAGTTTAAACTCTCTAATATAACTTCAAATGAAAAAGTCACAGAACCGTAAGCCATTAAGAGTTATCATCATTCTATTGTTCTGCTTTTCCTTTATTGGTCTTCAGTCACAGGTTACAGTACAACATACACCTGCTATATTTATCGGACTTGGAGGCGGACTAAATGAAATGGGTATTGCGGGTATTGCTATGGAACTTCCAGTAGGCGGTAAGAATTCATTCGGTGCCTCTGCCGGAATTGGCAGCTGGGGCTATAAATTGCGTGGTAGTCTGAACTTTTATACAAAAGAAGCCGGCTATAAATCATGCTTTAGTCTTGGCGTCAGCTATGCGACAGGAATGGACAATTTCTCAAGCGAACTACCGGTCGAACCGGATGATGAAATGGTAGAACTGGAAATGGATCTACTTCCGGTTTTAAGTATCGATTTGGTTTACTCCTATAATATAAGAGTAGGAAAATCATCCAAAGTCGTATTATCCTTAGGTTATTCCATCAACACAAAATCGAATGCTTATACCCTGCATGACAGCTATTATCAGTTAAGTGACACAGGCAAACAGGCTATGAATTTAGCTCAACCCGGAGGTCTGCTCCTTGGTCTGAAATTCATGTTCGGAGTCGGATAAAATCGTTTAGTGCGACACACTAATATCTCCTACTTTTTTAAAAGGAGCTGTCCCTTCCGATAACTATCGGAATTATCGGGGCAGAGGATTTCTTTCAGCCCTACAGGCTGATCCATTGCACAGGCCATCACCCGGCACTGCGTCCCGGGTTTTATACTCCCAGTCCTTCAGACTGGATTTCGATCTTAATTCTTTTACTCCGCATTGCGTTGCACCGGACTTTTGCTGCCGGTCTGTTGGCATGGAAACTAATCAACTTTACTGGTTAAAATAAAGGCTGAAAGCCTTGCTGATTCAAGCTTGGCATGCAATGCCAGGCTGATGAGCACAGCGAATATCCACGCTGAAGGTGTGGCTGAAAAACATACATTATTCGTATCATCAATCACATGTCCACAAACATTTTGCACATATCCGTTGTTTAAAAATAAACCTCCCTTAATTACTCTTTACTTTCCGGTTTTCGCACAAAACAGAACAGAATTATGGCATACGATGAATATTTAGTAGATCGCATTCGAATAACATTCAAACATAAAAACGTATCCTTCGAAGAAAAGAAAATGATGGGTGGACTGTGCTTTATGGTTAACGACAAAATGTGCACGGGCATCATCAGGAACAATCTGATGGCACGTATTGACCCGGAAATTTACCAAGAGGCACTTAAGAAGAAGGGATGCAGGGAAATGGATTTTACAAAACGCCCCATGATCGGCTATGTGTATGTTGAACCCGAAAGTCTCGACACCGAAAAAGATCTGGAATACTGGATACAGCTTTGCCTTGATTTTAATCCAAAAGCGAAAGCAAGCAAAAAACGCAATAAAATTTAATACATTTTTCCTGTAAGGTTAATGCCACAATTTCGTCTGAATCCTTAAAAATTTCAAATGAAATCTGTTATAATCACACTTCTGTTTACATTATCGTTCTCATTTTTGCATGCGCAGAAAACGAGACGTGCAGAGGATGCAAAGGGTTTAAATACCGGTACAAAAGCGCCATTGTTTTCCGCTATTGATGCGGATAGTTCTGAATTTAATCTTTCGGCAGCACTGAAAGACGGTCCCGTAGTATTAATATTTTACCGTGGTTTTTGGTGTCCCGTGTGCAATAAACACCTCGCCACTATTCAGGATAGTCTGTCACTTGTAACTAAAAAAGGAGCAACCGTGATTGCCGTCTCACCGGAAAAACCTGAGTATTTGGATAAAATGAGAGAAAAAACCGGGGCACAATTCCGCTTATTATATGATGACGGATATAAAATAGCCGATGCCTACGATGTTACTTTTACACCTCCGCTGGCAACACTTTTTACATATAATACCGTTTTGAACGCAAAGTTAAAGGAAAGCCATTCCGATGACTCACAACGACTGCCCATTCCGGCCACCTATATCATCAATACAAAAGGGATCATTACCTGGCGACAGTTTGATCCGGATTATCACAACCGGTCAACAGTTAAAGCAATAATTGAGCACCTGCCTGTTCATGAAACAGGTCATTAAAACAGGATAAACAAAAGCACTACAGAACAATAAAATAAAAACTATGCTACAGGAACATACCGTAATTACAACATCAGAACTAATCCGAAAACTGAACAACAACAGAGTAAAACTTATCGATATCCGGCCTGTGGATGCCTATAATGGGTGGAAGCCCGGAAATGAATCCAGGGAAGGCCACATAAAAGGGGCCAAAAGTCTTCCTTACAAATGGACGAAATATATAGACTGGATAGAAATGGTAAGGCATAAAAACATTCAGCCTTCCGATGAGATCATAATCTACGGATACGAAAAAGAAGAAATTAAAACGGTAGCAGATAGTTTTTTAAAATTCGGATATAAGAACATCAGCCTTTATCTGAATTTTACGGATGAGTGGGCCACCGACGATTCATTACCTATGGTTCATCTTAAACGTTACCAAAATCTTGTGTCCGCTCAATGGGTGAACCGGTTAATTTCAGGAGAAAAACCTGAGCATTACACGAACACCAGGTACAAGGTTATTCATGCACATTACAGAAACAGAGATGCCTATCTTACGGGACATATCCCAGGAGCCATCGATATGGATACCCTTGCAGTGGAAGCGCCTGAAACATGGAACCGACGATCTCCTGAAGAACTGAAAGCAACGTTTGAGCAACACGGCATTACGTCTGATACAACTGTAGTGGTCTATGGAAAATTTATGTATCCTGACAATAATGATCCTTTCCCCGGCAGTGCAGCAGGCGATATCGGAGCCATACGAATCGCGTTTATCATGCTTTATGCGGGCGTTAAGGATGTTCGCATTCTGAATGGTGGATTTCAGGCATGGACGGATGAAGGTTTTGAAGTATCTTATACGGATGAACCTAAAATACCGGTCCCTGATTTCGGATCCGCAATACCGGTACATCCCGAATTGGCCGTAGATACTCCGGAGGCAAAGGAGATACTTGCCGCAACCAATGCAGAACTGGTGTGTGTACGAAGCTGGCCTGAATACATCGGCGAAGTCAGCGGGTATAATTATATTGAACCCAAAGGCCGTATTCCGGGTGCCGTGTTTGCCGATTGCGGAAGCGATGCCTACCATATGGAAAACTACAGGAATTTTGATCATACCACGCGTGAGTTTCATGAGACTGCGGATATATGGATAAATCGTGGGATTACACCGGATAAACACCTGGCCTTTTACTGCGGAACCGGATGGCGGGGCAGCGAAGCATGGTTTAATGCATGGTTGATGGGCTGGCCAAACGTATCGGTTTACGACGGCGGTTGGTTTGAATGGAGCTCCGATCCATCCAACCCGTTCGAAACCGGAATCCCTGAAGAATATCTCATAACAAATAAATTGTAAACTATTTCAACATGAATAATTCTGATATTGCCATACAGGTAAATCCGCATCTGACCATAAGTAATTATCTGTCCACCGAGAATGAAAGTGATGTGTTGCATGAGATTCTGGACGGGCTAAAAGCAGAACAAAAATATATTTCGAGCCGCTTTTTTTATGATGAAAAAGGATCCGCACTTTTTGAAGAAATCACATCCTTACCGGAATATTATCCCACAAAAACCGAGACAGCCATTTTAAAAGCTAACGCTACCAATATTCCGGGTCATTATACCAATATTGACATTATAGAACTTGGCAGCGGTGACTGCACAAAAATATCGGTTCTGCTTGACGCGGTTCAAAAAAACAGGATGAAACATATTAATTACATTCCTGTAGATGTGAGCGAGGCCGCAGTGTTAAAATCAGCGGATATCCTTTCGCTCAAGTATCCGGGCCTAACGATTCATGGGTTACTCGCCGATTTTTTAAAACATCTGGATCAGTTACCCGGGGAGCAAAAACGACTGATATGCTTTTTCGGCAGCACGCTTGGCAACCTTGACAGAAAGCAGGCAACGAATTTTTTGATGAACCTGAAACGCATCATGAATCCCGGAGACCAGCTGATACTAGGCCTTGATATGGTGAAAAATATTAGCATATTGCATAAAGCGTATAACGACTCGCAGGAAATTACAGCCCGGTTCAACAAAAATATCCTGAATGTAATCAACGAAATCATTCAGACGGACTTTGACACACGTAATTTTGAACATTACGCTTTTTATAATGAACAGGAAGCCCGAATAGAGATGCACCTTAAAGCAGCAAAAAACATGCGTATTTCAAGTCCGTTGTTCGATGAAAAAATAGATATTAAAGCCGGCGAAACAATCCACACAGAGAACTCTCATAAATTCACATTAGCTGATATCCGTAAGTTTGAAACATTGACAGGGTTAAAAATTCAAAACATTTACACCGATAAAGAACAATGGTTTTCGCTGGTAAGTTTTATTCATATATAAACGCATAAATCCCGATTGATGGAATTAACAATAAGTATTATATATGGTTCTGTACGAACGGAAAGACGAGGCATTAAAGTGGCAAAATACCTTGAGCAAAAATTAACAGACCGGAATTTAAATGTTCGTTTTATTGATCCCAAAATGTACAGCCTACCCTTACTGGACAAAATGTTTAAGGAGTATAAACCGGGTACAGCTCCTGAGGTAATGGAGAAATTATCGGGTATTTTTAAAAGTTCGGATGCGTTTTTAATTGTTTCAGGAGAATATAACCACAGCATTCCACCTGCACTAAAAAATTTACTGGATCATTTTCAACGCGAATATTATTTTAAACCGTCGGCCATTGCAACATATTCGGCCGGTTCATTCGGAGGAGTAAGAGCAGGTGTTCACCTGAGAGCAATCCTCGGAGAACTGGGAATGCCTGCTATTTCTTCTATGCTCCCGTTTCCGGTTGTCGGTAATTTATTCAACGAAAACCTTGAACCGAACAATAGCAGAATTGAATCTTCTACGGCAAGATTCATTGATGAATTAATCTGGTACGCTGAAGCGTTTAAACGACAACGGGAAATATCTGTTCCGCATTAATATATAATTTCTCCTCCTTTTTCTAAAGTACCGGGTTTTGTGCTCCCGGTCCTTCAGACCGGATTAGAACCCTAACACTTTACTCCTGTGCATTGGACAACTTTGTAAGTTAAAGCAAAGGCTTTCAGCCTTTGCGATTCCAGCCTGACATGCAATGTCAGGCTGATGAGCATAGCGAATACCCACGCTGAAGGTGTGGTTGAAAATTTAAAGTTCCATAATTCATAATAGCATCCTCGCTACGGTTTATTTTTCTCCTTTTCGATTGATTTTAAAGATGCAAATAATCCCAGGCAACAACTATTATGTCCTCTTTTTCAAAAGGAGGCCCCCCTGAACGAAGCGTCAGGGGCAGAGGATTTTTTCAGTCAGCCCTTCATAAGCGATAGGCCTGTCTGCTATTCTTTCAGATATACCAGTATCATTTTTGTTGGCTGGTCTCCTGTATTAACTACTGAATGTGTTTCAGCAGCATCGAACCAAATTGAAGCTCCTGATTTTACCTCTATATCCTGAGGTTCCCCGTTTTCGGGTGTAATCCGGACTTTTGAATCCGTTAGAACGATAGTTAAATGTGGTTCATGGTGGTGCATTCCTAATCCACAAACATCACCCTTTGGTTGACTGATATGTTCAACGACTTTTATTTTGTCGTTGTCTACAATTACTTTTTCTCCTGGTTCGGAAGAATCGTTGCTTTGTGCTAAAAGTGTTCCACAAAAAAATACCAGCGATATAAACAATAAACTTTTCATGATGTTAATTTTTAATGATTAATAATTACATCACAAAGTTAAAGTGTTATATATCAGAGTGTTTTTCTTAGATAATCATTTTTTTTGTTTTCCTGTTCAGGTGAATTTGTATGATTACTCATTTTGTGAACGATAACTTGTAGGCGATAAATTGAATCTCTCCTTAAATATTCTGCTAAAGTGCGAGACATTTTCAAAGCCACATTCGAACGCAATCTCACTTATGGGTTTACTTCCTGATTCCAAAAATCTTTTTGCTCGTTCAAGTCTTCTCTGTGTTAACCATTTTCCGGGTGTATTGTGATAATATTTTTCAAACTCCCTCCTGAAAGTACTTACACTTCTATTCGCCATCTGTGCAAACTCAGACAGACTTAAATTGTACATGTAGTTCGACTCCATGATTTCCCATATTGGCGTAACGTATCCATCACTAATCTGACTAATATATGAAAGCATGTGCCTGTTCCCGGGAGCAATAAGAACGTTGAAAAGTAATTCTTTAAACTTGGACTCAAAAATATCTTCAGGCAGCGGGCTTGACTTTTCAAAATAAGGAAGAATACTATGGTAGCAAACGCGGATCCTATCATTGATCTCAAATTCTTCTACAATACTCCCGTTTGTTGTCGGCAAATTTTTAAAATCAAGGTGTCCTCTTAATTCATTGAAGATTTTCTTTAGGTATTCGTCTTTTAAATAAAATACTAAAACATTCCATCCTGAAAAATCAGGGGGAAGTTCCTGCAAAAACGCACACCGTTTAACCAGTAATCCTTTGCTTTCGCTGGTTGTCCATTGGTTATCTCCGTGATGTATGATTCGCTTACCTGAAATCGTAAAAGCTAATTGATTGTGATTGGAATATAGAGTCAGTATCTGCTCTTGTTGCGGACAATCATAATAAAGGAACAAATTGTCCCTGAATGATATTTGTGTAAAAATATCCGGATTAGATTTATGTACTTCGTAAATATTCACTCAGCTTATTTATAGTGATTAACATTCTAAAAATGAAAATGTTGACAATGTTTGTATATAATCAATTACGTAAATATCTCGTATTACCTCCTATTACAAGGGAAATATACGTTCCGGTTGGTGGAGTTTGTTTACTCAACTGACTGTAGCCACCGTACATATCTGCAACCCGGCACTGCATACCTTTTGGGGACTCCCGGTCCTTCAGACAGGCTTTCAACCCTAACACTTTTACTCCGGTGCGGTGCACAGGACTTTTGTTACCAGTCCGTTGGACTGAAACTTAACAACTTTGCAAGATAAAACAAAGGCTGAAAGCCTTAGCGATTCCTGCCTGGCATGCAATGTCAGGCTAATAAGCACAGCGAATACCCACACTGAAGGTGTGACCGAAAATCCCAAGTTCCAAGTTAACCGTAACGTCCCCAATACAGTATATTTTCCTCGCTATAGTTTGATTTCAACGATGCCAATAATTCCAGACAACCACTTGTAAATACGTCCTCTTTTTTCAAAAGGAGGTGTCCATCAGTTGACGGACGGAGGATTTCTTCCAGCCCAACAGGCTGATCCTCCACACAGGTCTGCAACCCGGCACTCCGTAATGTTTTGGTGCTCCCGGTCCTTCAGACCGGATTTCAAACTTAACACTTTTACGCCGGTGCGTTGGACAACTTTGCAGGTTAAACCAAAGGCTGAAAGCCTTAGCGATTCCAGCCTGGCATGCAATGTCAGGCTGATGAGCACAGCGAATACCCACGCTGAAAGTGTGGATGAATAAATCCGGGCCTCGATAAATTGCATTTTCATAAAATATTAACCAATTTTATACAGATATATACCAATTGTGTTTAATACTCTGACATACAGTACAAAAATGGAAGATTTCAAAGAAACAACTTTATAATACAAGGGTTGAGATAAAGGACTAACAATAAAAACGAAATAAAAATGAGTACAGATAAGAAATCATTTTTTGGTGTCATGAAATCTTTTAAAGGAGGATTTTGGATTGCAAGTACGATGGAACTTCTTGAGCGTTGGGCCTGGTATGGACTATTTGCAGTTTTGGCACTTTACTTAACCGGATCAACAGATGAAGGTGGACTGGGACTTTCACATATAGAGAAAGGACAAATTATGGGAATTGTAACTGCAATTTTGTACTTATTGCCATTATTTACCGGGGTTATAGCAGATAAAATTGGCTATAAGATATCTTTAATAATCGCCTACGTATTATTGATTTCCGGATACTATGTAATGGGTGAAGTGCAATCATATGCCATGGTTTTTATTGTGTTTTTATGGGTAGCTGTAGGTGCAGCCATGTTTAAACCTGTTGCTTCTGGTATTGTTGCCAAAAATACCGATGAGTCTAATTCTGTCTTAGGTTTCGGAATTTTTTACATGATGGTCAATATTGGTGGATTTATTGGACCAGCTTTATCTTCAACTCTGCGTACTCAATTTGGCTGGAAATTAATATTTCTTCAGGCAGCTACCGTGATTACATTAAACCTGGTAATCGTTTTACTACTTTATAAAGAAAAGGACAGAGAAAAAAATACAGAAACAATCTCAGAAGCCATTAAAAGTTCCCTGGTTAAAATCTGGGAAGCTGTTAAAGACAGACGTCTTTCCGTATTACTTATAATAATGGTTGGTTTCTGGACAATGTTTAATCAACTGTTTTATACACTCCCAACTTTTATTGAAGACTGGGTCAATACCAAAGCATTGCATGACTCAATTGCACAGATCTCTCCATGGATTGCCAGCGCAATGAGTGGCGGCAGTGATTCCGTTAAACCGGAAATGTTAGTTAATCTTGATGCAGGCTCTATCATATTGTTCCAGTTAATCGTGTCGTATTTTGTGTTAAAAATGCGTCATGTAAGTGCCATGATAACGGGATTTTTCATTGCCGCCATAGGTATTGGGATTACATTCTATACCGGGAATGGTTTCTATACCATACTGGGAATAATGATTTTCGCCATTGGTGAAATGATGACGAATCCAACGTTCTCCTCATTTATAGCATTGATATCTCCAAAAGGGAAAGAAGCCTTATACCAGGGGACTTACTTCCTGCCGGTTTTCCTGGGTAATTTCTTAACAACATTTGTTTCAGGTAATCTTTACGAGGCATGGTCTGATAAATTAAGCCTGTTGCAATTAGAAGTGGCAAACAGAGGAATTGCAATGCCGGAAATAACTCAGACTTTTACAAAAAACGATTACTTCGCATCTGCTTCTCAGAAACTGGGAATGACACAAAATGAAATGACACAATTTCTTTGGGATCACTATCAACCAAATAAAATTTGGTATGTAATTACAGGTATTGGTATTGTTACTATTTTAGCTTTAGTAATTTACGACAGATTGGTAATCAGGCCAAAAGAAGCGAAATTAAAATAAAATTCGGTTTACAAAAAAACGAAGAATAATATCCTCGCTACGGTATATTTTTCTCCCATCGTTTGATTTTAACGTTGCTAACATTTACGGGCAACTTAGTATAATTCGTCCTCCTTTTTCAAAAGGAGGTGTCCGTCAGTTGACGGACGGAGGTTTTCTTTCAGCCCTACAGGCTGAACCTCCATCAGGTCTGCAACCCGGCACTCCGTAATGTTTTGGTGCTCCCGGTCCTTCAGACCGGCTTTCAAACTTAACGCTTTTACGCCGGTGCGTTGGACAACTTTGCAGGTTAAACCAAAGGCTGAAAGCCTTAGCGATTCCAGCCTGGCATGCAATGTCAGGCTGATGAGCACAGCGAATACCCACGCTGAAAGTGTGGTTGAATATATCCTGGCCTGGATAAATTGCATTTCCTTAAAAATTTCCAAAGAATAATTATTTTTTTTGACATACACAAAAAAGTTCAATAACGTATTTTACGGAATGATTATTGAATTATATTTGTTTTATGGTTACTCCACTTTCCACAGAGCACACTATTCCTGATGGATTAAAAGATGTAATTATACAAATAACATCCACTCAGTTTACAACAAACGGGGAAACGCTGGAAGATAAATTTATACCCAACTGTTGTACAGGATGGGTTATACATTTTAAAAAAACGTTCACCTTATCGGGTGCCAATTTCAGTCCGTTTATTCTGCCAACCACATTTTTTATCGGCAATATTAACCATTTCCTGTTCCTGCGTTCCCTGGGCGATTCCGATAGCATTGTAATCATATGTAAACCTTATGGATTGTACCGGATTTTCGGGATCAACATGGGATATATTTCCCAAAACTACTGTGTTGATGCCATGCCCTTTATTACCAGTGATTTTTACGACCTGATAAAAAATTGTAGTACAACAACACAACGCATAAACCTTTTAACCGAATATATTGAACAGAAGTTGCAAACATCACATAAACCGCCCCACATAGTTGATAGTATTTGCGACGAGTTAACCGCTCATAATGGCAACATAAAAATACAGGAACTAGCTGCAAGATATAACCTGAACGAACGCTATCTGCGTCGCCTGTTTAAGGAGCGCATCGGGTTATCTGCAAAACAACTGGCAAGAATTGCCCGCATAAGTTATATGATCAGAAATCTGCCGGTAAAAACAAAACCGGAATGGCTCTCACTCGTCAATGAATGCGGATATTCGGATCAGGCTCATCTTATCAACGATTTTAAAGCAGTTACGGGAGAAACACCCAACACATTATTTAACAGGGACCGCCGATATATGAACTTCATAACCTTTCTCAAACAGGATGAAATAACATTTCCATGAAATAATATGCCCTCAATTTATGTCCGTTTTTTACAATTTTTTGGTTCAGCCATCTTCTAATTTTGCTTACAACAATGCTTAGCCTGACTATTGCAAATAAGTAAAGCCAGCTTGTAAACAAACCATTATTATTCACTAAAACAATTTTAAAATGAACCGAAAAATTCTGATGTTGACAGCGTTCGGGCTTATTGCCCTTATTACCTCGTGTGTTAAAGTAAAAGAAAACATAACCGAAAATATTGTAACAGACGTTAACTCTCCCACCACTTTATCGGCAGACAAAGAGTGGACCATTGAAGGATATGTTTCTGTTAATTCGGATCTGGTTATTGAACCGGGAACCGTTATAAAATTCAAAGAAGACGCCTCTCTGAATATTGGAAACGGACAATATGGTTCACTTAAAGCCATTGGTACCGCCGATAAACCTATCATCTTTACTTCAGCATCTTCCAATCCCGAATCCGGTGACTGGGACGGGATTTATTTTTACGATAAAAATTCAGCATCGGCAAGCGAACTGACTTACTGTACCGTTGAATATGGAGGTAAAGAATCTGCATACGATGATGAAACTGCTGCTATTGAACTATATTATACAAAAGTAAAAATGTCTCATTGTACAATCCGTCATATTAAGAATTGTGGGATCTACCTGAACAACGAATCTGAATTTAATGCGTTCACCAACAACCGAATCGAAGATTGTGAAAAACATCTTATGATCCTTTCAGCAACAGCTGCAGGCAATATCGGATCGGGCAACACCTTTACACCAAACGGGAACTATGGCATCCTGATCCTTATTTCTGATGTCACAACCAACGTAACCTGGCAGCCTCAAACAGCACCTTATTTTGTAAATGACTGGATAAGCATAAACGGAAATAATGCCGTAATGACAATAAATGCCGGAACTACAATTAAACTAAAAGCTAACGGGGCCTTTGTGGTAGGAAACGAAGACAGCGGAATTATAAAAGCTACAGGCACAACATCCAATCCTGTTACATTTACGTCCGCCGCGTCATATCCATCCAAAGGAGACTGGCAGCTTATTCTTTTTGGTTCATACACCAAAGCAGGTTCTAAACTGGATAATTGCATTATAGAATACGGGGCCGGTGCTAGCAGCGATGATGAAGATGCTGCTATAGAAATTCATTCGTCAAATGTAAGTGTAACAAATTGCGCAATAAGAGAAAACGAAGGGTATGGTATTTATATTTGGTACGATATTACTCCAGTTATTTCGAATAACACATTTGAAAACAATAATAACAGCGATATTTACAGAAACGAGTAACCTATGTCTTATTAACCATATGGAGGTTCGTTTTAATTAACCCGACAACCGTAGCGTAACTGCTACGGTTTTTTACTTTTCCTTTCTCCCGTCGTTTGATTTTAACGACGCAAATAATCCCATACAACAACTTATAATATGTCCTCCTTTTTCAAAAGGAAGTGTCCGTCAGTTGAAGGACGGAGGATTTCTTCCAGCCCTACAGGCTGAACCTCCACCAGGTCTGCAACCCGGCACTCCGTACTGTTTTGGTGCTCCCGGTCCTTCAGACCGGATTTCAAACTTAACACTTTACTCCGGTGCGTTGGACAACTTTGCAGGTTAAACCAAAGGCTAAAAGCTTTAGCGATTCCAGCCTGGCATGCAATGTCAGGCTGATGAGCACAGCGAATACCCACACTGAAGGTGTGGATGAAAATCTAAAGTTTCATAATTAACCGTAACGGCCTCGCCACGATTAATTTGTTTACAACATTTCTATTCCATGCTTTGCCGTGAGTAAATAATGATATTCTTCCATTACACAAGCTTACCGATCATCGCATAATGTCAAAATACCTTCCGGTTAATAAAATAATAGAGATCAATATTTTAAGTTGATATTTTCATCATAATGCTTTAAATTTATCATGCAAATAGTGATATCATCTTTGATATAACATTTCAACTTCTCCTTTTTTACTCACATCCGTTTTTTTGATTTTCAACCAGGTCATTTTCATTTAAATCCTAATGGATAAAATTAATGACAATGGCTACCTTAAATTTCAATATTATGACATATTATAATTCAAACAGTTTTGCGAACTGGGTAAAAAGGAAGCATGCGGATTTTTTCCCGGGAATTTATAACCAGAATAAGCATAAAATCATTGATTTTAAAGAAGAGGTCGTCTTACCTATCAATGAAGGTTCTGAAAGATGGTGGAGGTTTACCGTTAAGTTAAATTCAATCATGGTGCTTGCTTCATACGAGGCACCAGGATTTGATGAAGATCCACAGATTGTAGGCATAATTAAGAATGATGATGCAACGAGCATTATAAACTCAAAACCCAAATCCTCTGATATTGATGTCGGAAGATTATATTTAATTGATACCGAGGTACTGAATATTCATACTTTAAAACTATTACCTCACTCCTCAGAAATATTTGTAAGTGCTGTAGATACTTCAAATAATCTTACAACAGAAATAATAGATGAGTTGAAAACTACCTCCGGACAGTTGTTAAACAGTGCAACGGCGTTAATTCCTTATGGAGCAAATGCAAACAGGATTGCAAGTAGTATTCTTGATGAGATATTTGATGAAATTGGAAGACCCAAAGAAATTGGAAACCCGTATTATTTATTCAAAGTATCCAACAAGCAATACTGGAAGCGTAAACCGGAAGATGATATATGGCATCAGTACAAATTTATTGCCTTTGTGGCTGAAGATCCGGATGATGAAGATGAACCATACGAGGAAATTTATCTGTCGCTGTGGGAATTAAAGCTTGAATCCGAAAAGGCTGTTATGGGTGAAGCGGTTGAACCGCCACCTCCTTCAGAGGATATAAAGTTGAAAAATGAGGTTAAAAAAACCGAGAGTTCAGAAGAAGAACTAAAAGAGAAAGTTCCGGTAAAGAAAACATCAGAACAAAAGATTAATAAAGAAGAAAAACGGGAATAGAGAATCCTGTTTCCAAAATTAATAATTGTGCGATAGCCGTAGCGTTCCACGCTGCGGCTATTTTGTTCAAAATTTCTAATCCGTAAAAACTTACCACTCTTTTCTCTCTTTAATCATGATTAAATTTCTAAAACTTATGTAATAAAAGATAGGGATCTAGAACATAAATCAAATACAATTTAACAGAACTGTTTTTTTTCTTTGCCCTCATTCTCAAATTATATATATTTGCACCGCTCAAATAAAAATGCTTTAATGAAAGTATTTTAGCGATGATTGGTTTCGTAGTTCTCCCAAATGTTGGGAAGATGGAGCATCTGAAAAGAGTTCAGACATTTAAAAATATAACTTACTGGTTCCGTAGCTCAGCTGGATAGAGCATCTGCCTTCTAAGCAGAGGGTCGTGGGTTCGAATCCCGCCGGAATCACTAAGAACGTAAAACCCAACACGTTAACGTGTTGGGTTTTTTATTTCAAGCTATTCTCATGCTTGCATGAAGAATTGTGCAGAAATAAAAAAAAGTAACTGCGAAGCAGTTGGTTTTACGTTCGGAATTCGGAGCACCACGGGATCACGCCAGTAATCCTGCCGATGTCGTACCTACGGCACTCAAAACCTATACGTTGTAAGTTTTACCCATATATCGTACCTCTTGCACTAAAAGGAATTGGGCCAATTACAATCAATACCGCATAAACTTTAACCCGGTACAACTTGTTGTGCATACATAATTTACGCAAAATGAAAAAACTAACGTTTCTTTTCCTTCTGATTCTCACACTTCCGTTGCTTCACGCACAAAAGTTAAAAATCCCGGTCGATACCATGGTGGTTACGCAACACAACACCACTATCAACGATCAAAAACTGGCTTATACCGCCGTTACCGGCATGCAACCGTTGTGGGACGAGGACGGGAATCCAATTGCCACACTCAGTTACACCTATTATAAAAAATCCGGCGTTACAGACTATGCCAAACGTCCCCTGATGATCTCTTTTAACGGCGGTCCCGGATCGGCATCCGTATGGATGCAGATTGGGTATACGGGTCCCATGCAGCTGAATCTTGATCCGGATGGCTACCCGGTTCAACCCTACGGCCTGCACGAAAATCCGTATTCAGTACTCGATGTCACCGATATTCTGTATGTTAACCCGGTTCAAACGGGATATTCCAGGCCGCTGAATGAATCTGACAAAGAAAAGAACAATAAACTGTTCTTCGGGGTGAACGCGGACATCAAATACCTGGCCGAATGGCTGAACACCTTTGTCACACGAAATGAACGCTGGCTATCGCCCAAATATCTTATTGGTGAAAGTTATGGCGGCACACGCGTTTCAGGTCTGGCTCTTGAACTGCAGGATAAGCAATGGATGTACCTTAACGGTGTGATCCTTGTATCACCGGCGGACTTTAATTCGCTGATGTCAGACCGTCCTTTGGCATCCACACTGAACTTCCCTTATTTTACAGCAGCAGCATGGTACCATAAGGTGCTTCCCGATGCATTGCAACAAAAAACGTTAGAAGAAATTCTTCCCGAAGTGGAAGCCTTTACCCTGAATGAGCTTATGCCTGCACTGGCCAAAGGTGGGTTCATCGGTGAAACAGAAAAAAATGCCATCGCCCAAAAAATGGCTTATTATTCCGGTTTATCACAGACGTTTATTTTGCAAAACAACCTGGACGTTCCCACGCCGTATTTCTGGAAAGAATTGCTGCGCGATAAAAGCGGTTATTCAACCGGAAGACTGGATTCCCGCTATCTTGGTCTTGATAAATCCGAAGCCGGCGACAGTCCCGATTACAATGCCGAAATGTCGGCCTGGATGCACGCATTCACGCCTGCTCTCAATTATTACATGGCCGAAGACCTGAACTTTAAGACCGATGTAAAATACAACATGCTGGTTCCACTTAAAACATGGGATCTGCGGGATAACCATACACGTGATCAGCTGCGCCAGGCTATGGCCAACAATCCGTATTTAAACGTCATGTTTCAGGCGGGTTATTTCGATGGAGCAACCACCTACTTTAAAACCAAATACATGATGTGGCAAATGGACCCTGCTGGTAAAATGAAAGACAGAATGTCGTTTAAAACCTACGAATGCGGGCATATGATGTACGTCCGGCAGGAAGATCTGAGGAAAGCCACCAACGACATCCGTTCATTTATCGAAGCGTCTAAGGTGAATACAAAGCCGGCAAAATACTGAAATACATAATAGTCATCTGATTTTCAGCACTAAATTATTTAAGCTATTTATGTTAAATATTTCGCTCTAAATATGAAATCAAACATTTATTATTATATTAATTGATATTAAAATAACTATGTAATTTCAATATTTTAATATATAAGTACGTGTAATCCAGCCCTCATTTGTCTTTATAATGTAATTAACGTAAACCGGTTTGCTATGTTTAAAGAAACTAAGTGCTTAGGTTTAGCTCTCGTTTTCGCAGGATTATTCTTTGTTTCCTGTAACAAGAACATGGAGAACAACATATTTTCTACCAGTACATTAAAAATAACCCTGGCAGACTCTCCCGGAGATTTTAAAGCTGTATACGTAGATATTAAAGGCGTAATGGTATATGCTGTGACCGAAGCAGATTCGGGCTGGATCACACTACCGGAAATACAAACCGGTATATACGACCTGTTACAGCTGACCAATAATGTGGATACTTTACTGGGTGAAAATGAAATTCCGTCGGGTTACCTGTCACATATCCGGCTTTTGCTGGGACCTGATAATTACCTTGTTACAACGAAAGATACCATTCATCTGGAAACACCCGGTGCGCAACAGTCAGGATTAAAACTGCACATAGATCAGTTTCTGGAACCCGATCTGATTTATAATATCGTGCTGGACTTTGATGCGGCAAAATCAGTTATCACTGCAGGAAATTCAGACAAATACATCCTCAAACCGCTGTTAAGGACACTGATAGAGCAAAGCACCGGATCGATAAAAGGAATGCTGCAACCCGATTCAGTATCGTATGCTGTATATGCTGTATCAAATGGCGACAGCATAAGTACGTTTACAGATGCCAGTGGTGCCTTTGTTCTTAAAGGGCTCTCACCGGAAATATATTCGGTATATATTGATCCGGGTAAAAACTCCGGCCTGAATGATACCATACTTCCTCCTGTTGGTGTAGATATTGGTATAGTAACAAACCTGGGCATTATTCAGCTCAATGCGAACAGATAAACCTCGCATTCACTCAAAGCATTAAATCAGGAATAGATCATATTATCTCTCTGTCCTGATAATTTCAAAACATTTGATAATAATTAATTATTTGTTTATAAATCATTTATAAAACAATACATAATACTATAATGATTTTAAATAAAATATTTATTAATCTTAACTACGTAATCTGTTCACTTAATCTGTCTTAGTTATGTATTTTGTAAAACTTGTCTTTTTGTGTTAAAAATAATTAGAGCGAAACCGGATTAGCAACATCACTGCGTTAAGCGCGTTAGAAAGACCAGATATGCATATCTTAAAACAATAATCTTAACAGTAAAAAGAAAAATTATGAATTTTAAACCAGAAAACATCTTAAAAAGGATAATTAGCCTTGCCCTGATATTTGTGTCTGCAGGAATCATTTTCACGTCCTGCGATGAAAATCAGGGAGGAACGACCTCTTCTACCAGTACCTTACGTGTAAAGCTAACCGATTCGCCGGGCGATTACAAAGCGGTGTACGTAGATATACAGGAGGTAAAAATCTATTCTGTAACAGAAGAAGATTCAGGCTGGGTATCGCTTCCAAACATACATACAGGCATGTACGACCTGCTGAAGCTTACCAACGGTGTGGACACTTTACTGGGTGAAAATGAGATTAAGTCGGGAATGATCAGCCAGATAAGGCTGATTCTTGGTGAGAATAATTACCTGGTGACCGAAGACGATTCCGTAAAGTTAAGTACCCCGAGTGCACAACAGTCAGGGCTTAAGATAAAAGTGAACCGCGTACTTGATCCAGATCTTTCATACGATATACTACTGGATTTTGATGCATCCGGATCAGTCGTCAAGGCTGGGAATTCGGGTAAATATAACCTGAAGCCGGTGATCCGGACCGTTGTGGAACAATCCACCGGTACCATAAAAGGAATGGTTAGTGCGGATTCTGTCAGCTGTGCTGTTTATGCCATTACGGGTGAAGATTCTGTGGGAACCTTTACCGACACAACGGGCATGTTCCTTTTAAAAGGTCTTGATCCTGACACTTACGCCTTATATATTGACCCGGGAGAAAATTCCGGTTTAAAAGATACATCGCTATCCAACATCACTGTTACATCAGGTAATGTTACAGATCTTGGAATGATAACAATAGCCCCGGCAGATTAAGTTCTGCCAGGAAAAACCCCCTCTCTTGTATTCCCGTCATTTTCAGTTTTCAGTTTCTGATCTGGCGGGAATACTGCTTTACACCCTTAACCATCATATTCTATCCAATTAAGATAATTTAAGGCAGCAGTAATGAACTTTCGTGGTAAAATATTGTATTAGCACTAATACATTTAAAACACAAAGACACAGGAATATGGTTAATATTGATAAAACAAAACCCGTTTTGGTTACAGGCGCTACAGGTTATGTGGCAGGATGGCTGGTAAAAAGATTGCTTGAAGAAGGACTTACGGTTCATGCCGCGGTCAGGAACCCGACCGATAAAACCAAAGTGGCTCACCTTGACAAAATTGCAAAAGACGCTCCAGGAAAGATAAAATATTTTAAATCCGATCTGCTTGAACCCGGTTCATATGCAGAAGCCATGAAAGGATGCGAAGTGGTTTTTCACACGGCATCACCATTTACCACTGAAGTCAGAAACCCACAGAAACAACTGATCGATCCGGCTGTAAACGGTACTGCCAATGTTCTGGATCAGGCCGATAAAACAAAATCGGTAAAGCGTGTCGTGGTAACCAGCAGTTGTGCTGCCATTTACACCGATGCCACCGACTGCCTGAAAGCGCCGAATGGGGTATTGACTGAAGAAGTATGGAATACAACAGCATCGCTGGAATACCAGCCATACTCCTATTCTAAAACACTGGCTGAGAAGAAGGCGTGGGAAATGTATAAAAGTCAGGATCGCTGGGAACTGGTAACCATAAATCCGAGTTTTGTGCTGGGACCTGCTCTTAATCCGGCAACAGTAACCTCTGAAAGCTATAACATTCTGAAGCAGGTTGGAGACGGCACAATGAAAATGGGTGCGCCGCGTATGGGCATTGGTGTTGTGGATGTGCGGGATGTGGCAGAAGCGCATTTCCAGGCCGGGTTTAATCCCAAAGCTAAAGGAAGATATATCACATCGGGTCATAATTCTGATATTCTGGATATGGCACTGACCCTGGTTCCGAAATATGGCGACAAATACCCTATTCCCAGAAAAGCATTACCAAAATGGTTCCTGATGCTGGTTGGACCTTTCGTCAATAAGTTGTTTTCGCGGCGTTATGTGAAAAACAATGTGAACGTACAGTTTAACGCAGACAATTCAAAAATAAAACACGACCTGGGAATTAAGTTCCGTCCGGTAGAAGAAACGATGCAGGATTCCTTTCAGCTAATGATTGATGCGAATATCATTAAAAAAGCATCTTAGATATCACAGAAGTATGAATAAGGCTTTAGCTGAGCTCAAGATTCTCATTGAAATTAATAGGAACACAGGTGAAAAGAGAGTAAAAAGTCTATACGAATAACACGTGTACAACTTTTTACTTTTTACCTTTTACTTTTTACCTTTTACTTTTTACTTTCTACTTTTTACTTTCTACTTTTTACTTTCTACTTTCTACTTTTAACTTGTTACTTAAATATTCTTTTTCAGTTCTTCTATGCGTTCTTCGGTAGTTTTTATGCTGGTCTCCAGCTGACGCATTTCGGTAATCACTTCTGAAAGTCCGTAGGCATCACGCACAGCTTCCTTATCAAATTTTTCAAGCACAATGTAATACGGGTTTTTGCCTTTATACATAGCTTTTAGTCTCTTCTGTGCATTATTTGCAATAAACAACGCAGCACCGTTGTCATATTCGCCTTTGTAATTTACACTCTCCCATTTCTCTTCACCATCCTCAAACTGCCGGTTATTTATACCTTTGGGTACAGGAAGTGTTTCGGCGTAAATCCCTTCGTCATAAATCTTAACTGCATCGTGGTTGATAAAGCTGTTGCCATGGTATTTACTTTCAATATAAAAATCCCCGTTTTCATCCACAATGGCTTTAATAAAAGTGCGGTTATATGAATTCGATACCTGTTGACGTTTCTGAACATAGGTTCCAACATAGCCTTTGCCTGGTCCCGGTTTAAAAACAAAGTTCTTTTTCAGTTCCTCAAAATCTTTTTTTCGCACGATTAACATACTGTCATAAAAAGCCAGACTACTCATCTGTTCCTTTAATTCCACCCTGTTCAACAGTTTACGTCCCTCCTCTATCTTTTCTTTCTGACCCGGAAACTCTTCACTGAGCGTATCAATTACCAGTTTGGCTTTATTAAATTCGTTGCTGTCCAGCAAGTGAATAGCATAATCCAGTTTTTTCTGTGCCAGTTCCTGATCCGATGGTCCGCACGAAGACATAAGTATGATAAGCAGTAGTAATAAAAAAGGAGAAATATATTTCATGATTTTATTGCGTTTATGCAAAAGTAACGAAATATTCCCTACGAAATTATATGAATTGAGTGGTAAGTAGTAAGTGGCAAGTAGTAAGTGGTAAGTGGTAAGTGGTAAGTAATAAGTAATAAGTAATAAGTAATAAGTTGTAAGTTGTAAGTTACAGGTACCTCCTCACGGAATACGGCCAACAATTCACGTTTACCGGGTGACAAGTTACGGGTGACAAGTTACAGGTTACAGGTGACAGGTTACGGGTGAAGCGTTACGAATGACCGGTGAAAAATTAGGAATGAAGAATTTGTCTTGATTCTTAAGTCTTGTGTCTTGTGTCTTGTGTCTTGATTCTTGTGTCTTGATTCTTGTGTCTTGATTCTTATATCTTGTGTCTATAAATTACTATCTTTATATCCCACTAAAACAATATGATATGAAGACACTGACCTCGTTATTTCTGCTTTTGACTACTATAATAACCTCCAGCGCTCAGATTTATCAGTGGCGCGGAATCAATCGAGACGGTATTTATCCGGATAAAAACCTCGCTTCAGAATGGGATTCCATTCCTCCACTTGTGATGACTATTGAAGGATGCGGCATGGGTTACGGTTCCCCTACCATTACTCCTGATGGTATTTTTGTGGCAGGGATGATCGATACACTGGGTTATGTATTCGCTTATAGTCCCTCGGGAGAAAAGCTCTGGCAGGTGGAATACGGTCCTGAATATACCAATCGGTTTCTGGGGTCGCGCGGTACACCTACCATTGAAGATGGTAAACTGTATTATTCCGGTACATTTGGCGATGTGATTTGCGTTAATATAAAAAACGGAAAACTCCTGTGGCATAAAAACATTTTCGACCTTTACGGCGGTGAACCGATCAAATGGGGCTACACGGAATCACCCTTGATCTACAAGGACTTGATGATCCTAACTCCCGGAGGAAAAGACTATAACGTTATTGCTGTTTCAAAAAAAACGGGCAAGCTGGTCTGGACCTGTCCCGTAGACAATGCCGTAAATGCCTATTGTTCCCCTGTTCTGATCCGGCATAATAACAAAGATCTGATCCTGATGAATACAAGCAATAACCTGCTGATGCTAAATCCTGATGACGGCTCTGTTTATCTGAAACATGCATTAACCGACCGGCGCGGAAACCACCCGATGGCTCCGCTGTATCAGGATGATCAGATTTTTTATTCTTCAGGTTACGGGGAAGGTTCCGTGATGTTTACCATTGATGATGCAAACCGTAAGCTGGATACGCTTTGGCAAAATCCCGATTTTGACTGTAAACTAAGTGGTATGACGGTGGTGGACGGAACCATTTTTGGAACAGCAGACCGGAAAAAACAATGGATGGGAGTTGCATGGAACAATGGAGAAACACGATTTGAAAGCCGCGATATTAAACCCGGATCGTTTGTAATGGCAGATGATAAGTTCTTTATTTTCACTGAAACCGGTGAAGTTGCGCTTGCCATTCCCGACAAAAACGGCTTCACTATCACCAGCCGGTTCATGATTCCGGCTCAGAACATTATCTATGCCTTTGCTCATCCGGTAATTGACAACCAAAAGCTGTACATCCGATACAATAATAACATCTGGGTACACGATATTTCAGATACAACACCTCAATAAACTCAGTGTAAAATCAGGAATCAGGAGTAGGGTTAGAAATATTGAGGTTCATGCCCTTTCGTTGATTTTTATCTGATCTAAGGTGTCACGGCTGCGGTTCACGTCTTTTTGAGGTTTTTCAGGATTTCATCTACCTGCCTGATAACTGAATGGTCATCATCTGCATATACCACGTAATCGGACATCTCAATTTTTTTCTTGTCAGGCCACTGATTTTTCATCCGGTTCAGTACATCCTCGCGTGTCAGATGGTCGCGATGTATTACGCGGGCAATCCTTGTTTCAAGGGGTGCGGTTACACAAATCACACGATCAACAGTGAGATTCCCGTTACTTTCAAATAAAATGGCTGCTTCCTTAAACACAATATCTGAAGCCTGTTCTCTACTCCAGTTCTCAAAATCACGGTAAACGGCTGGATGCACATAACTCTCCACTTGCTTTAACAAAGCAGGATCTGTAAAAACTCTCGACGCCATTGCTTTCCGGTCCAGTTCACCGGTTTTGTAAATTTCAGACCCGAATAATTCAGAGATTTGCTGCCTGAGGATATCATCGTGGTTCATCAGGTATTTTGCCCGGCTATCGGCATTATAAACCGGATAACCAAATACTTCAATGATTTTTGAGACGGTGCTTTTACCACCTCCTATTCCACCGGTGATACCTACTTTAAGCATTGCTATTGTTTGAGTTCCAAAAGGTAATCAATTTTTTCGGGAACAATGCGAATATTTGTGATCCAGGTCTGGTCTGTGGTGTATGAGAGAGATACATTCCCTGATACTTTCCCCTGTACGGATGCATAATCGATAAAGACCTCAAAGTCCTTCGCAGTAACACTGGGGAAGTGACTGATACCAACAAAAAACGATACTTTTACGTTGGATGGGAAGGTTCTTAAACGCAGTGAATCAGGAAAATCTTTTGCCATAACAGGTACGTCAAGTATTTTTTCTGTGAATGTTTCTACCGGAATCTCAACGTTCACACGCTTTTCCGCCAGTTCCACACCTGCAATTTCCTTTAATCCAATATTCCGGCGCAAGGTATCCTGAAGATTTTTAAAATCCTGATAATTGGTATATACCGCGTCAATGGTATCCACAATACGTCCTGCACCGAAAATTGATACAGAATCCGGTGTAAATGTTATATTTCCTGAGATCAAACGCTGTCTGCCGGCTGTTACATTTGCCAAAAGACGTACGGGTACTTTTTTACGTACCTGATTACTGAATATGATATGCAAAGTATCCGGTTCAATGGCTTTAAGTTCTGTGGTTGAGGCCAGAGCATGCTCTATTTCACTTTCATAATCCTTTGTCAGCACGAAATAATGACCATTGGAAATTTTCCTGTCTTTTCGGTTTATAACATTATCCAGATTTATGGTCAAAGATTTCATGTTCGGAGTCAGCATGTTTTGTAATAACTGAAACCCTGCATCATGTACACTCAGTTTAATGGATGAAGGAAGATCCTTTTCAAATATCACACCCCGTGGTTTATTGGTAAATCTGACCGCTAAATCTATATCCGTATCATAGGGCTTACTCAACGATTTAAGCAACCAGAAAATAAATGACAACAGGAAAAAAGCCATAAAGATGAGGTAATCCCGTTTTAGTCTGAAATGCCTCAACCGATCTGCCAGCGTTTTAAAAAAATTATTTATATCAGTAATTGTTTCCCTGGTGCTTTTCATACCATCAATTGTTGCTCAAAAATAGCATTTTTTTCTTATTCATGGATTATCCGGATAAAGTCGAAAAATTATTGAGTAATATGTAGAGTTTATCTCTCTCCTTCAATAAACTCAATAACAGTACTTCGACAGAACTCAGTAGCCAGCAGCCAAATAAAGGAATTACAAACCTTTTTAAGGGTTTTAACACCCTCTTCCTCTTTTCAAGCGGAATTCACCCAGTTGATACTTTTTGACGCATCAAAAACTATCGAAAAAATGCTTGCTGTAAAGAACCTCAACAACTCACCCGAAAATAATAATATGAAAGTCCTCCAACGCACAAATCCGCACCCTTTACAGCGGCCAGCACACGATTGCTATGCCCCTAAGGTTCAACACCGATGCTTCGGGGATAGCCCCGGGTCAATGAGCATAGCGAATGTAACCAGGGGTTAGTGATGTTATGTAACATTAAGGTCGGAGATTGTATCTTCAATATAACTAAAGGCACATCAAGGCCGCATATTTAAGCAGATTAATGAAATACTGTTTAGATGCTTGTCAAAAATATCACTCCAATTTTGTTATACAAATGAAAAGAGAAAACAAATTTTCATTTCCGAATCTTTTAAATTACAAATTCTCCGGATTTTCAATTTGACCTATTACAAGCGCCACATAAATATATAAAAAAAGGCATCCGTCAATTGACAGATGCCATTTATTTATGCTTTCGTTATACTGTTACTTCTGGGCAATATCAGTTCCTGTCTGGAATACAGAAGATTTTTCAACAGTAACTTTAACACCTTCTGCAATTTCAACAATAATCGTAGTGTCTTTCATATCTTTAACCTTACCATGAAGACCACCGGCAGTCACAATTTTGTCACCAACTTTCATGGCTTCACGAAATTTCTTCACCTCTTTCTGGCGTTTCATCTGAGGACGGATCATGAAGAAATACAATACAACAAATACGAGTACCATCATGAAGATGCCGCTCATTGGATTCCCGGCTGCTCCGGAGGCACCACCTGTCTGGAGAAAAATCCCTAATTGAGTCATAATCAGTTTAATTTATTTGATTTCTTTTAATTTCTGCAAAGGTAGTATATATTTTATTCCATCAAACCTCTGCCTGTCTTTTTTATCTTCCCTGACCCGATGTACTGTTTAATAATCTTATCCAGCACACCATTTATAAACACACTGCTCTTGTGCGTACTGTACATCTTGGAAATTTCGATGAATTCATTAATGCTCACCTTTACCGGAATATTGGTGAACTCAACAGCTTCTGCAATGCTTACCTGCATAATCAGCATATCCATAAATGCCAGTCGGTCTGCATCCCAATTCTGAACAGTATTGCTGATGTCTTCCTGATAATCTTTTGCATTCAGGATGGATTGACGGAGCAGGATCTTCACATAATCCAGGTCCTCCATGTCCTTAAAAATAGGCAGCAATTCCTGATTTGCTCCATTGGAAGCATCGAATTTCTTTATGGTCTTTTGCACCATACTCAGGATCAGTTCAGCATCATCATTCCAGTAAATACTTATCTCTTCAAGGGTATTTCCCAATTCTTCGCTATCGGTGATGATCTTCTTAAACAACTTAACCCATAGCATTTTATCGTCCTCAAAAGAAGGCGATTTTTGTGCCATAAAGTCGTTATAGTATTCACTTTCCCTGATCTCATTAAATAAATTCTTTATCAGTTCAGGATAGTTAACCCAGGAAAGTTTTTTATTGTTGGTGAAACGTATAAATGTTTCATTTTCCTTTAACTGGTTAACAAATTTATTATCGATGAAATTGGTATTCGGATTCAGGTCTTCATAAGAAGGGAGTTTCTTCGACCTGTTCTGTTCTATCTTCCGTTCAGCATACGTAGTAATTTCAATAATAAGTTGCAGGAAATAATAATACAACTCGTGTGTTTTTTCAATGCTGAACAACAACTCTTTTTCGGCATCTGCTATCGATTTGTCCTTAGACTGATAATAAGCATACAAAACCTGGACAACCTTGATACGCAACAACCTCCTGTTAATCATAATATTATAAAAGAACTAATGTTATTAATCGCTGCAAATTTACTTCAATTTTCCAAGCACACAAATCCCCAAAAGACATTTTTAGTAATTTATTATTCTAAAACGCTTTATTAAATATCCTGTTTTTTTGATGATTTTCTTAATTTAGTGTATAATTTTAAGCGTTATGGAAGCAATAGATTTAATCACTGATAACATCCCTGTGATAAAAACGTCTGATACAGGTGAAAATGCACTGAATCTGATGGAACTATTCCGGGTGTCCCATCTTCCGGTGGTAAATACCGATGTATTACTTGGAGTGGTGTCTGACGAAGATATTTACAGCCTGAGTAAACCGGATGAACCGATAGGGAATCATAAGTTGTCGGTCGGAAAAGTTTTTGTGAACTCAAATACCCATATCTACGAAGTTATATCTGCTTTTGCTCAATATGATCTGACTGTGCTTCCGGTTTTGGATAACGAAGAACAATATATTGGTGCCATAACCCTGCGCGATCTGGTCCGTATGTTTGCTGACCTCCTGGCAACAGGAGGTCCCGGTGGAATTGTGGTTCTGGAATTCAGAGACATGAAATTTTCCATGGCTGAGATTGCGCGGATCATTGAGGAAGAAAATGCAAAAATACTTAGCTCATACGTTCATCACTGTCAGGTTAACAACATTTTTAAACTTACGCTGAAAATCAACAGGGAAGATCTTTCTTCTATTCTAAAAGCTTTTGAACGTTATAACTACACGATTAAAACATGGTATATGAACGAAGGAAAACTGGATAGTCTTGTTCAGGACCGGTATGACTCACTAATGCGTTATTTAGACACCTGATGCCGGTTTAACTCATCACGAATAAATTTAGCCGTATAGCTTTTTTTGTGTTGTGCTACTTCCTCCGGAGTACCTGTACATATTACTTTTCCTCCGGCATTGCCACCTTCAGGACCGATATCGATGATATAATCAGCCGCTTTTATGACATCCATATTGTGTTCAATCACAATGACGGTATTGCCTTTATCAACCAGCAAATTCAGCACTTTCAACAGTACACGGATGTCTTCAAAATGCAAACCTGTTGTAGGTTCATCCAGGATATACATCGTTTTACCCGTATCTTTCTTCGCCAGTTCTGTGGCAAGTTTTACACGTTGAGCTTCTCCTCCGGATAATGTGGTTGATGGCTGACCCAATGTGAGATAACCTAACCCCACCTTTTGCAAAACACTGAGTTTATGCTGTATCTTAGGGATACTTTCAAAAAACTCTACAGCCTGGTTAATGGTCATATCCAACACGTCGGAGATCGACTTGCCCTTATACCGTACTTCCAGTGTTTCGTTATTGTAGCGCTTACCATGACAGTCCTCACACGGCACCAGTACGTCAGGCAGAAAGTTCATTTCAATGGTTTTATAACCATTCCCGCCACAGGTTTCACAGCGTCCGCCAGCTACATTAAACGAAAAGCGCCCTGCTTTATATCCTCTGATCTTTGATTCCGGCAATTCCTGAAACACATTCCTGATATCTCCGAACAACCCGGTGTAAGTGGCCGGATTGGAACGGGGTGTTCGTCCTATGGGTGACTGATCCACATCCACAACTTTGTCGATATGTTCCGTGCCGGTAATTTTTTTATGCTTCAACGGATCCTTGACCGATTTATAAAACAACTGGCTCAACGCAGGATGAAGGGTTTCATTTACAAGCGTCGATTTTCCACTGCCGGACACACCAGTCACACAGATAAGTTTCCCTAAAGGGAACGCCACATCTACCTTCTTCAGATTATGCCCCTCTGCTCCGGTAACAATGATCTGTTTTCCGTTTCCATCCCGCCGTTTCGAAGGAACCTCTATCTTCTTTTCATTCGTTAAATATGCAGCCGTGAGCGTTTTTGATTTCAGAATATCCTGTGGTGTGCCATAAGCCACTATTTCACCGCCATGTCGGCCTGCGTGTGGTCCAAGATCCACAATATAATCCGCAGACAACATCATTTCCTTATCGTGCTCCACCACAATCACAGAATTGCCGGTATCTCTCAGATCTGATAACGACTGGATCAGTTTCCGGTTATCCCGCGGATGAAGTCCGATGGACGGTTCATCCAGAATATACAGCACATTCACCAGTTGCGAGCCAATTTGCGTTGCCAGCCTTATACGCTGACTTTCGCCGCCGGACAGGCTCATAGAGCTCCTGTTCAGCGACAGATAATCCAACCCTACATCCAGTAAAAACCTGATACGCGTCCTGATCTCCTTCAAAATCTCAGATGCTATGGCCTTTTGCCGGTCAGACAAATGCGGTTCAAGATGATCAAACCACTCCGCCAGCTGTCTGACGTCCATGTTAGATACTTCCGCAATATTCCTGTCATGAATCCTGAACCATAAGGATTCCTGCTTCAGGCGTCCGCCATGGCAAACATCACAATCCACAGTTTTAATAAACTGATCGGCCCATTTCTGCGCCTTCTTCGATGTTTTGGAATCCTGCTGAGCCTCAATATATTTTGTAATTCCATCAAAATTAACGGAGTAACTTGACGACATTCCCAGAGGTGTATTCTTAAGCCGTATCGGTTGATCTGAACCATTGAAAATTTCATCCAGAGCCTCCTCAGGCACATTCTTCAGGGGTGTCTTTAGCGTAAATCCATACTTCTCTCCAATAGCCTCCAGTTGCCAGAAAACAATTGAATTTCTGTATTTTCCTAATGGGACAATACCTCCGGCATGAATACTAATGTTTTTATCCGGAATGATACGTGAGTAATCTATCTGATTCACGGTACCCAAACCTTTACATCGCGGACAGGCACCATGAGGTGAATTAAACGAAAAACTGTGCGGTGCAGGTTCATCGTAAGATATACCCGAAGTAGGACACATAAGGTGCCGACTGAAATAACGAACGGCATTGCTGTCCTTTTCCAGGATCATACAGTTGCCCTTCCCTATCTGCATGGCCAGCTTAACAGATTCCCTCAGTCTCTTATCTTCTTTTTCTCCCACCTGCAAGCGGTCAATCACAACTTCAATATCATGTATCTTATAGCGATCCACCCGCATACCATGCGATACTTCCTTCACCTCGCCATCAATGCGTACATACAAGTAGCCTTTGCGGATAATATTTTCAAAAAGCTCTTTATAATGTCCTTTTCGCCCCTTAACCAACGGAGCCAGGATACTAATTCGCTTACCACTGTAATTCTCCGTTATCAGATTAATAATCTTATCATCGGAATATTTCACCATTTTCTCACCTGTCACATACGAATAGGCTTCTCCGGCTCTGGCGTAAAGCAGACGAATAAAGTCGTAAAGCTCGGTAGTTGTTCCAACGGTTGACCGCGGATTCTTGCTGGTGGTTTTTTGCTCGATGGAGATCACAGGACTCAAGCCCGTTATTTTATCCACATCGGGTCGCTCAAGGTTTCCAAGGAAGCTACGGGCATACGCAGAAAACGTCTCTATATATCTTCTCTGGCCTTCAGCAAATATCGTATCAAATGCCAGCGATGATTTACCACTGCCACTCAACCCGGTTATTACAGTAAGCTTATTCCGGGGAATAGAAATGTCAATGTTTTTCAGGTTATGGCTCCTTGCACCATACACGTTTATATGTTCCGTACCATCTGCGGAAATATGTTCTATGTGCGATTTGTTGTCCTGCATTTATCTAACGACCCAATTTTGCTGGTATACATCTATATGTCGCTTGTTAAACGTGAGGTAAGATTTAACGGGAATATCAATGACGTAGGTCTTATTTTGACTGTTGGTCAGAAAACTGTCTCGCAACCATGGATTGAATTCCTTAAGTATTCCGTAGGAGATATCGTGCTCCTGAGCGAACAGACCAAAATCAGAAACGGATGAATTCAACACCACCTTTCTCATTTTAACTATAGGGTATAAATCTTCTTTTTTCAGATTAAATCCGTACGAAACCGGATCTTTAAAAATTTCCTTAAGCGCAAGTATTCTGAACACATACCGGCTGGTTTCGTCCACCAAAAGCAAATCGTAATAATTATCTACTTTCTGGCGGCTCAGTTCCTCAGAAATCCTGCGTTGCCCTATATTATATGACGCAGCCACCAATGTCCACGAACCGTATCTCCCGTATGCCTTTTTAAAGTATTCACATGCCGCACGGGTACTTTTTTCAATGTGATACCGTTCATCGATTTCATTATCTACCTCCAGCCCAAAATCCTTACCGGTTGATTTCATAAATTGCCAGATACCAACTGCACCAGCAGGAGAAATTGCTCTGGGATCAAGAGAACTCTCAATAAGCGCCAGATATTTAAAATCTTCAGGTACACCTTCACTTCTCAGAATAGTATCCATCATAGGGAAATATCTGTTCGCCCGTTTAATTAAAAGCAAAGTATTGGAATGAAAGTAAGAATTACTTAACAATTCACGATCCAGACGTTCACGTATATCAATCCTGTTAATCGGGACTTCCTCACCGGCAAAAGTCATCTCATCGGGAATATCAATTCCTTTGATCTGATATGGCATAACCTGTGCTGTAGCGGTTTCAGGATCGTTCTCTTCACTCTTTACCCATGAAGTAACAACAAGATATACTACTATAATATTAATGATTGCAAACAGTGTCCAAATTCTCTTCTTCATATCCCCAAAACGTTTAATACAACTATGCTTCGTACAAATTTATAGAAATAAACGACACCATCTGAATATTATATTAAATAATTATTAAAAAAGCCCAATTTTAACAATTGGGCTTATCTTCTCTATTTCACAACGACGTTGATAATTTTCTTTTGAACGACGATCACTTTCATCACTTGCTTCCCTTCAATCCATTTCTGTGACCGCTCATGCTCCAGTACTGTTTTTTCCATGACCATCTTATCTTCATCCACCGGAAATTCAATGGTAAACCTCATCTTCCCATTGAATGACACAGGATACTCATATGTGTTTTCCACCAGGTAACTTTCGTTTACCTCAGGCCACGGTTCATAAGCCAGTGTTTCTTCACCACCGTACATCTGCCACAGTTCTTCAGCTAAATGCGGAGCATACGGCGACAGCACCAAAGTGAATGTCCTCGCCGTTTCTTTTGTAACAGTCCTTTTCTTATATGCCAGATTAATGAAAACCATTAACTGAGAAATTGCGGTATTAAATTTCATACTCTCAATATCAGACCCCACTTTTTTAATGGTCTGATGCAATCCCTTCAGCACCTCAGCATCTTCCTCGCCGTCAACGATGTTTTCCGGGTCAGTAAAGAACCGGTGCACCCTGCCCAAAAAATTAAACACACCTTTAACGCCCTGCTCCGACCATGGCTTTGTGGCATCCAGTGGTCCCATAAACATTTCGTACAACCGCAGACTGTCCGCACCATAATTATGGACCACATCGTCCGGATTTACAACATTTTTAAGCGACTTGGACATTTTTGCCACAATCTGGTTCAGCTCCTCTCCTGTTTCAGTATGGTAAAACTTACCATCCTTCTCTTCAACAAGATCTGAGGTAACTTTTGAACCAGCCTGAGTTTCATACGCAAATGCCAGAATCATTCCCTGGTTATAAAGCCTCTTGAACGGCTCGTCTGTGGAGACCACGCCCAAATCGAAAAGCACCTTATGCCAGAAACGGCTATATAATAAGTGCAGAACTGCATGTTCAGCTCCACCTACATACAGATCGACCGGCATCCAGTAGTTTTCTTTCACCTTATCAAAAGGAGCTTCCTCATTTTTTGGATCAATATAACGCAGATAATACCAGCATGAACCAGCCCATTGTGGCATTGTATTGGTCTCACGGCGACCTTTACGTCCGTTTTTATCCGTTATATTTAACCAATCACCGGCATTTGACAACGGAGATTCTCCGCCATCGCCCGGCTGATATTTCTCAACTTTTGGCAATTGCAATGGCAGCTGTTCCGTTTCCAATACCGAGACCTCTCCGTCTTCCCAGTGAATCACAGGAAATGGTTCCCCCCAATATCTTTGACGGCTGAAAAGCCAGTCGCGTAATTTATAATTAACCGCGCCTTTTCCAAGACCTTTGGATTCAAGCCAGTTAATCACAGTTTTAATACCTTCTTTTTTGCTCTTACCGTTAATATTTAATCCATTCGATTCATTTACCGAATTAATATAAGCGCCATCCTCTGTCCAGCAGACATCACCTGCCAAAACAGTATCGCGATTCTCAGCTGCTTCTCCCGGATCCAGGATACAAACAACAGGAATATCAAATTTCTTTGCAAATTCAAAATCACGGGTATCATGCGCCGGAACAGCCATAATAGCACCGGTTCCGTATCCCATCAACACATAATCGGCCACCCAAACAGGAATACTTTTACCGTTAACCGGATTAATGGCATACCTTCCGGTAAATACACCGGTTTTCTCCTTTGCCAGTTCTGTTCTGTCAAGATCCGATTTCAACGCCGCCGCTTTCACGTATGCCTCAACAGCCTCTTTTTGATCAGCAATCGTAATCTTATCCAACAATTCGTATTCAGGCGCCACAACCATATAAGTGGCTCCAAACAGTGTATCAGGACGAGTAGTGTAAACCCTGAGTTTATTCTCCATGCCATCCAGCTGAAAATCAACTTCAGCCCCCAGCGATTTCCCAATCCAGTTTTTCTGCATGTCCTTTACACCTTCCGGCCAGTCCAGTTGCTCAAGCCCTTGGAGCAGGCGTTCGGCATAATGCGGAATACGCAACATCCATTGTTTTAAGTTTTTACGCACGACCTCTTTGGTTCCGCATTTTTCATGCGACCCGTCATTTAAAACTTCCTCGTTGGCACAAACAGTCTTACAATGGTTACAATACCAAACCTGGGCATTGTCATAATATGCCAGTCGTTTTTCTGAAATATAAGCTTTTACAGCTTCATCTCCCTCATTCTTAACATTTTCCGGGATCTCCAATTCAGATATCGGACGCCCTTTCTGCTGTTCTTCATCAAACCATGTGTTGTAAAGCTGAATAAAAATCCATTGTGTCCACTTAAAATATGCCGGATCGGTGGTATTAATCTCACGGTCCCAGTCATAACTTAATCCAAGAGATTTAATCTGACGGCGAAAATTATCGCAGTTCTTTTGCGTCGTAATGGAAGGATGCGTACCGGTTTGAATGGCATACTGTTCTGCAGGTAGTCCAAATGCATCCCACCCCATTGGATGCAACACATTGAATCCTTTCATTCTCTTATACCGCGAAATGATATCCGTGGCAGTATAACCTTCCGGATGTCCTACATGCAAACCGGCTCCCGAAGGATATGGAAACATATCGAGGATATAGTATTTTTCTTTTGTAAAATCGTCAGGTGTCTTAAACGTTTTATGTTCTTCCCAGTATGCCTGCCATTTCTTTTCCAGCTCAGTAAAATTGTATTCCATTACGTTCGTGCGCTTAAATATTTAAAGTGCGCAAAATTAATGAATCTTTAGCAAATAGACGAAGCATAACAGATTATAATAATCCTTCACATAAGAAGACTTTAAATAGAAACCAAAGCCTGTTACCCATAGCTGAGAACCGATGCAAAAGATCAACAACGCTATATAATAATAAAGGCCCTGCGAATGCAGAGCCTTTCAATCACTAATTAAAAACCTTTCTACGTTAATCACTCTTTAATCACCTTTACAACTTTTTTAACCCCCATCATACTGGTTATGGTTACTATATACAGTCCACTATGCAGATTATTCAGATACAATTGCTGAAACCCCGAAACATCACTTAATGATTTTACAAGGCTTCCTGTAATATCATATATGTGAACCATATATTTTATATTTCCTGATAATGAAATCGACACCTCCCCCTTTGTCGTGGTGGGATATACACTAACGTCTTCGTTCATAGCTTTGTGATTTATCTGGTTTCTCTACGCGTACAACGCTCATCATACTTGTCACATTCACTAAAAAAACTCCTTCACTCAGTTTATTAACATTCAGAAGATGTGAACTGGGCTCATCGGATAAACAATTTGTTAAATTACCATATTCATCGATATTATGAACCAAATATTTAATATTCCCTGCTAAAGATAACTTTTCGTTAGCTCTTGCAATTGCCGGGTATATTTTAATATCATTTTTCATCTCTGAGTGGTGGATTAATAATTATTTCAAGTCAAAGATATGTTATATTTTATTTATTTCAAAATATTTTTAACGTTTTATTAACTTATAATGTATTTTTTATTTACAATAACACAATATTAAATACACAATAAAATCATAACATACTCATTTATTGATAAATAAATTAAATATCACATATTTCAAAATATATTTCGCAGACTAAAAAAATATTTATCCACTTAACAATTAATCATAACCCTTCATTAAATGTTAATATTAAGCCTTAGATATGATTAATATTTTGTTAAATATAAAAAACAAAACAGAATATATTAACATTTTGAAATCAAAAGAATGAATACAAGTGTTTCCGCATCAGATAATTAACTATAAATTAAACTCAAAACAAGCTTTAATCCGGCTTTCTAATCCAACAAATAAAGATTATTACATTACGGTTGAGAATGATTATTTTTGTAAAAAAAGGAAGATGCAGCTGTTTGACACCACCATATGTGCTATAGCCACTGCTCATGGCAGCGGAGCCATTGCAACCATTAGAATTTCGGGGAAAGAAGCTTTTTCAATCACAGATAAAATATTTAAAAGTGCTTCGGGGAAATCTGTATCGGATCAAAAACATGCAACCATTCATTTTGGTGATATCATAACAGAAAAGGGAGTTATTACTGACGAGGTACTTGTATCTGTATTTAAAAGTCCTACGTCATATACCGGAGAAGACAGTATTGAAATTTCCTGTCACGGGTCACTTTATATACAACAACAAATTCTTGAATTACTTCTGAAGAACGGAGCTGAAATGGCTCGTCCCGGAGAATTTACACAGCGGGCTTTCATGAATGGGAAAATGGACCTTTCGCAGGCAGAGGCAGTAGCCGATCTTATTGCTTCATCCTCAAGAGCTGCACATAAGCTGGCGATGCATCAGATGCGAGGTGGATTTGCAGAGGAGTTGACCAAACTGAGAAACGAATTACTCAAGTTTGGTTCATTGGTGGAACTTGAACTTGATTTTGCAGAGGAAGATGTTGAATTTGCAGACCGGACAGAATTAAGAAACCTGGCCGAAGTCATCAGAAACCACATCAAAGGTCTGGCTGACAGTTTTCAGTTAGGAAATGCCATTAAAAACGGTATTCCGGTTGCCATTGTTGGTGAAACTAATGTTGGGAAATCGACACTTCTGAACACTATTCTGAATGAAGAAAAAGCCATCGTTTCTGAAATTCATGGCACCACCAGAGATGTGATTGAAGATTTGGCAAATATAAAAGGAGTGCAGTTCAGGTTTATCGATACAGCCGGAATCCGCCATACAGAAGACACCATTGAAAATCTGGGAATAGAAAGAACATTCCGGAAACTGGAACAAGCTCAGATAGTACTGTTACTCATCGATTCACGACAAAGACTGTCCCGCATTGAAGAAATGCTGCATAAGGTACGCGAAAAGATTACACACCAGCGGCTGATCATTATAGGAAATAAAATTGATGCTGTTTCTTCAGAAGAGATGCGGTCCCTGATGCATGATCTGCGATTAATTGATAATGAGGAAATTGTACTTATATCAGCCAAGTATAAAACCAATATCGATAAACTGGAAAAGCTTTTGCTGGAAACGGTCTCCCTGGAAAAAATTGACTCGAACGAATTAATAGTAACCAACCTGCGCCATTACGAAATTCTGAAAAAATCGCTTAAGGCTATTAAGCGCGTAGAAGACGGTTTGGATTCAGGCATTTCCGGCGACTTTCTTGCACAGGACATAAGGGAATGCATGCATTACTTAGGTGAAATAACCGGGCAAATATCAACCGACGACATGCTGGGATATATCTTTGCGCATTTTTGTATCGGGAAGTAAAACTGCTGGAGCTATTTTATTCTCTCGCCCTGACTTTTAAGGAAGGTTGAGAGATTTGAACCATCATCAAGATCCACAAAGTCAAACCGGGCAAATTTTCTAAACTCTGTATACAAAGCTTCAAGTGCCCTTTCTTTATATCTTTCAAAGTCCCTTTTTACCGATAAACCAATAACCAGATAGGGATTCTCATCCTCTTCGACATTTATGTACAAACCGGCATAAATTTCGTTCACAATTACATCTCTCCTGAAAGGTCTTTCAAAAGCTTTTCTTATGGATTTTATATCCCATTTGTCAGGTTTTATATAAAGATTTTGCGTCTTAACATAATCTACTTCGCGCTTTATCAGACCCTCTTCAGTAATATTCAGCATGATATCATCAGTCAAATCAAATCCACCTTCTCTGTTAATTCTCACACTGGCCATCGACCAGAATGGCCCCCACGGTATACCCCACCAGCCAAAAATACCAGACAGAAGATTATATTTTCGTCTGAAATGGTCCATTTCCTTACTATCCTCTATCAAAATTGCAGGGGAAAACCGTTTTAAAACCACCGCAAAGAATACAGTGACACAATATTGAAAAACTATAAATCTTGCGCCCTGGTCTATCTTTGAGCTAAGTTCCTCAACAGTATAATCCTGCCTTAAAAGAATCCTTTGTTGTTTATCAGGCTTCATATTAACGGACTGAAGAATTCAACCTTTCCACACTTCAGACACAGATAAAGTTCAAAACTTTCCTTGTTAACTAACAGTTCAAACAAACCCCCAAGGACTCCGGTATTAAATCCTTCGTGAAATTTATAAACACCGGAATATTTCATTTTAACATCACAGCGCAGGCAATTAAGGTTCCTGTGACCTTCATCAAATTCTTCCTCCGGTATTATTTCCTCATCGGTCAGACTGTAATTGCAGTTCCAGCACAGGTTAAAATTATCTTCCAGTTCGGCATTACAATTGGGGCAATTTTTCATATCATTTGCATTTTGTTTCTGAGAGATAAAGATAACAAACAAATCACTTTTGACAATTCATCTTTCGGATAAAGTACAGTGAGCTGATTACGATAACAATGAACAATCCAAAGAAAGTAGCGAATCCTATTTTCTGGATCAACCAACCACCAAGCAACGGGAAAACAGCCGGCAATATATTTCCGGCACCTGCAAAACCTGCATATAAAGCCCTGTTTTCATTTCCTGACACTTCCAGCAGCACACCATTCATACTTATATTGTAGAGCGAAAAAATGATTCCTCCGATGATAAAAAGATACCGGATTGCAACGAGGTCATTTATAAACAAGACAAGCGAAGCCAGCAAAACGGACAGGATCACATTAGTGATCAGCATGTACTTGTATTTTATTTTTCCCGAAAATATCAGCACAAAAACACTCACCAGAACAACACCGATAATCTTATTAAAAAGGAAGTTTCCGGTATCTGCACTGCCTGCATTAAACATAGTTTTGGCGTACAATACAACAAATGGCAAAAAGGATATGGCTATTCCCTGTGTATTAATAAAGCCCAGAAAATATATCAGCTTTTCATTCTGCTTTATCTCAGTTTTCATCACCCTGAAGAAATCGGTTAAGCTACTGATCTTCATATGCGAACTGACGTGTTCTTTTATGTTCCAGAATCCCCCGGATGCAGTTAACAGAAGTACTCCTCCAATTAAAAACGTATACGCATAATTAACAGGGAAGGCCCTGGAAGCAATAATCTGTTTTGCTGCAAAAGCAGAAATTAATACTGCTACGCCTATAATGATCTGCCTCAAAGAAAAGAACCTCTTGCGTTTTTCGGCATTTATCGATTTTCCGATGATGTCCACATAAGCAATATTTGCGAATGCGCCGCCCAGAGCAAACAAAGATATCAGTGCAAATATCAGATACAGTATAATGCCGGAATGCTGACCTGAAAGGTAAAACAGGATCAGTCCGAGACTTAGTAAAGCCAGAACCCTGGCATTTATGCCTGTAAGAAGAATTCCTTTTTTATACGGTCGGTTACTGATAAATGGCGCAAAAAACAGTTGTGTAAAACTTGAGCCTCCCATTAAGATAGCTGTCATTAAACCGATATGAAAAGCATTTCCACCCGCTTCAACCAGCATGGCAGGAATAACAGTGTCTACATCCATAAAACTTTGTGCCAAAGCCAGAAATGCGGCATGCCAGATAAACGCTTTAAAATTGTGTGTGGATATTTTTACAGGAATCTGCATAATAGTAAAAGTTAATGAGAAAATACTCGGTACAAAAATACTCAGAATGTGCGTATAAGCAACTTTGCACAACGTATAGTCAAAATAAACATAATTAATTGATTATAAATACATTAACTAAGACAGCAGTTAGCCATATATTTTCCTTTAGTGATTTGATGGAAAAGATTTTAACTAAACTTTCTATACAAAAACGTCTATAAAAATAAAATAGAACTAACTTTGCAACACCTTATATTTCGGGTACTACGAAAGAGATCTTTCTTAAACGAAGAAAGATAATTTGTGACAGAATTATGAGTAAAGTAAACTCAAGGATAGTATTAAAGGTTTTAAGCAGGAATTTATTAATAATAGCTGGTGCAATGCTTAGCTGTGTTGGCGTTGCTCTCCATTACCATGAAGATGTCCTGCCGTTTTTATATACTTTTTTAATCGCTTTTATACCCGGATTAATCTTCTTTTTAATTTCCAGACGAACCGGTTCAGATATTAACGTTAGTAAAAGGGAAGCATATGTAACCGTAACCTTATCATGGTTCGTTATTGCCTTTTTCGGTTGTTTACCCTATATCATTTCAGGTTCAATTCCAAATTTTGTAAATGCATTCTTTGAATCCGTTTCAGGCTTCACAACCACCGGATCATCAATTTTGACAGATATAGAAGCACTTCCAAAATCCATTCTTTTCTGGCGCAGCCTGACACACTGGATTGGCGGTATTGGTATCATTGTGCTGGTAATTGTAGTTATGCCAACACTTCATCTTGGTGGTTACCATCTATTTACCCTGGAATCTTCGTTACAGGAAAAAATACAGCCAAAAATTAAATCGGTAGGATTACGCCTGCTTTATATTTACTTGTTTCTGACCTTTGCTGAAGTAATTTTTCTCCTGTTCGGACACATGCCGCTTTTTGACAGTGTGTGCCATGCATTTGGAACGGTTGCCACAGGAGGATTTTCACCTAAGAACACCAGCATTGCCGAATACTCTCCTTATATACAGTATGTTATTATGGTTTTCATGCTGCTGGCGGGAACCAATTTTGTGGTTCATTATTTTATTGTTAAAGGAAAATTTAAACGCATCGCCAATAATGATGAGTTAAAGTTCTATCTGTTAGTCGTATTGATTGTAGGACTACTGGTAACAATATCGCTTTATTTTAAAATGCATTTGCCGCTGGAGGAATCATTCAGGGCAGCATTCTTTCAGGTTATTTCAATTGTTACATGTACCGGTTTTGCATCAGCAGACTACCTTACATGGCCTGTATTTGCATGGGTTTTGATATTCTTTGCTATGTTCCTTGGAGGTAGCACAGGATCAACAGCAGGTGGAATTAAGATGGTTCGCCACTTAATTGTGTTCCGTAATATCAAGCGGGTATTCAGGCAGCTTTTATCAACCAATGCCGTAATCCCTGTTAAGCTGAACAAAACGCCGTTGACTGAAGAAACAAATAACTCAATACTCACTTTTGTGACGGTGTATATTATGGTATTTGTGGCCGGTAGTTTAACCATGATAGCCCTTGGGCTGGATGACAGAACTTCTGTGAGTGCAGTTGCTACATGTATGGCAGGTATCGGACCAGGTTTAGGTACGGTTGGCCCTGTAAGTAATTTCGCTCATTTACCGGAGGCTGCTAAACTGGTACTCACCTTTTTGATGATTGTTGGTCGTTTGGAAATTTATACCATTCTGTCACTCTTTTCGCGATCCTTCTGGACGAACTAAATCATATGTTCGACTGATCAACGTTTAATGTAACGGTTACCGTTGTTCCTTTTCCCTGTACGCTGTCAATATGTATTGAACCGTTATTTAGCTGCACAAATTCTTTACAAAGAACCAAGCCCAGTCCTGTTCCAATCTCGTTTTCAGTTCCCGGTGTTGAGATAACCTTTGCCGGATCAAAAATAGTCTCCAGTCTGCTGGAGGCAATCCCAACACCTGTATCTGTTACTTTTATCCTGATCTTATTATGTTCAGTTTTGACTGCTGTAACAGTTACAAGTCCGTCCGATCGTGTAAATTTCAGTGCATTGGATATTAAATTACGCATAACCATTTTAACCATATTCCGATCGGCATAAACAGTTATTTTCGGATCAATTGAAACATCCAGTGTAATCCGCTTTTTATGCACTATAATCAGCAGTGCATTTAAAACCTTATTCACGATGTCGTTCAATTTGAAAACCTCAAAATAAATCTTCTGCTTCTCAAACTGAATTTTTGACCAGTTTAAGAGATCTTCCATTAAAGCATTTATATGGTCCACCTCAGCATATAATACTTTCAGCTGCTCCTTATCCGGTAAATCATCCTCATCAATATACACCTGAAGCAATTCCTTAATACTTCCCAGTGGTGCTTTTAAATCGTGAGAGATTATAGAAAGGTACTTATCCTTATTTCTGTTCAGATCCTCCAGCTTTTTATTGTACTGAGCAAGATCACTATTCAGGCCCCGAATTTTCTTCTTACTTTTCAAATTGGTTCTAAGAAGATATATCAGCCAAATCGCGAAAACACTCAGAAAAATCACCAACCATCTTTGTATAATAATAATACTCCTGTTCTTTTTACTCTCAGCAGTCAATTCAATCACCATATTCGGATCCATATTTTCTGTTATCTTATTTCCTGTCAGGAAATAAGTATTTTGGGTAAACAGAACCTGTTTACTTTCCTTCATATTTTCGGCCTGAAACCTGCGTCCATGAATACTGAAATTATCCGCAGTATATTCCGCTGTAAAATCCCCAAAAATTAGAAAGACGATACTAAAAAGCAATTTAACTACATTCATCCTAAACTCTAATGTAATTTAAAAAAATAGCTAACACAGCGATATTCTCAGTACTAAATTACTATATAATGACAACGTTATTCCAAACTATACTTATATATATTACCGTTGAATTTTTAAATCACCCTACTTTTTTTATTGTTATTTAATCTAAATAAAATGATAAGATGACATATATTTAATCACAACATACCATTTAAAATATTAATTTTGAAAATATTAGCTAAATACTCATTTTATACATCTCCAAGATTTATTTCACCAGTTTTATTTTTCACTTGCGAATATAATTAGTATAACCAGATATGTATGAAAAAGAAATTGAGCGAAACACTATATTATAAAACGAACTGCATCAGAGGTTTTTATTACAAATCATATAAAATTAACCGGTCAACAACCGGATCAGCCCTCCCAAGGGTACTTTTTTATATTAATCCATAAAACTTTCAATAGTTTGGGTTAAACGACTCGTTATACAATTACTATCAATTAAGTTGCCCTATAGTGGTGTCTGTTGTAAAGAGTTACAAACAGACACCACTTTTAATATCACAATTTTATTCTTAAAATTCTTTATTTATCAGGATTAATTTTCTTAGAAGGCTGTACTCTTCTACTTTTAAACGGTAGAAATAAACCCCCGGGCTTAATTTTGAACCATCCATTTCAACTGCATATGTTCCCGGTGGCATTTGCTGGTCTAGCAAAGTCATAGTCTTTTGTCCTTTAATGTTGAAAATTTCTAACGTAGTCTGGCCGGAAATTTGGCTCACCCATTCTATTCTGGTCCGATCAGAAAATGGATTAGGTGCATTTTGAAATAATTGCACACTGTGTGATGCCAGGTAAGTATCATCAGTTCTATTTGTAACTGTTTTTTCATATAAGGGCCTTATGCCCCAGGATTTAAGGGTACCCTGACTACCGGGTTCGCTATCATACACAGTTAATGTCCATTCCCCATTTGGATCCATGCCGTTAAAGGCAGATAAGGTATGGTATGGCTTGAAATTTCCATAAAATGGCGCTGTTCCATCTGTAATAATACCTGTTTCTGAATCTGAAAGCTTTGTCCAAATGAAATTCTCACCCTGATCTGTGACATGAAAAACAACCGGAACTTTAACATCATTGTGTGACAGGTATATTTCAAGATCACTCACTCTTGAATGGATAATAGAGTCAAGCATCAGTTCCAACCCTGTTATCTGGTATTCCACAACAGAATTATTGGACTGTGACATAGCTTCACTCTTTATTATTGTCCCCACAACATCTAAATTAATGGTACTTGTTGTTTCTACATTATCAAGTATCATGAGGCCTAAGCCATTTTCCAGGAATGTTCCTGACGGATGCTTAAATCCACCATTAGTGGTTTTCAGTATAGTTCCTGCTTCTCCTCCAACCCAACCCGTGTTTTCATCAAGAAAAAATACGGCACTCAAAAGATTAGAAGCAACACCGGTGATCTGTTTATGCCAGGTTTGTCCTCCATCCATTGAGTGTAGAATCATTCCCTGATCACCTACCACCCATCCCTGGTTCTGATCAATGAAAAAGATATCGTTGAATGATTTATCCACACCGCTCTCTACTTCCTGCCAGGTTTCACCGCCATCTGTTGTCCGCATGATAACACCCAATACACCTGCCATCCATCCATGCATATCATCAATAAAAAAAACCGATGCAAAACGAAATCCCTGAGATACATTGACATCATACCACTGCCATGTTTCACCACCATTTGTGGTTCGTATCACAGAAGAATCCAATCCTGCGGCCCAACCTTTATTTTCATCAATAAAAAACACATCATGCATCGGGTTTCTGGATGGATTGGTCTGTGCAACCCAGGTATTACCACCATTAGTTGTATGGGCTACTTCACCCCAATTGTCTCGGCTCACGATCCAGCCGTTGTCTTCATCCACAAAATAAACGGAAGTTATCAGTCCTTTAATGGGACTTGTTTGTATCGCCCAGTGTTGCCCGCCATTGGTGGTGTGTAAAATCATTCCATATCTGCCAACGGCCCATCCCTCATTCTCATTAATAAAGAACACATCATTGAAAGAGTTCTCCATTTCCTTTTGGATGGTCCAGGTATGACCGCCATCGGTAGTATGCAAAATATCACCATCATCTCTGGTATCCCACTGATAATCACTGGTAACGGCCCATCCTGTATCCTTATTTACAAACTGTACGGCCTGTACAAAGTTCCAGCACAAATCATTAACAATAGAAAATTCACTGTTCCAGCCATCATTTCTCAACATGATACCATGATCCCCAACAATCTGATAGGTGTAATCCTCAAGGGAAATCTTATCAATATCCCACAGGCTGTAGGGAACTTCAGATTCCATTGGTTCCCAAACCCCATCGGTACCTTTTAAAATAGTTCCGTAATCACCTACAGCATAACCCGGTTCCCCGAGTTGCTTAACAATACTGTATAATCTGAAGGCCAAAGATTCATTCTCGTTCGTCCAGCTTGTTACATCCCATTCTTTGCTTAAGATTGTGCCTGAATGACCGCACAGATAGGAAACAGATGTTTCTGACATATCTATGCCCGTCAGATCCCATGAAGTTCCTGCAAAACCATTTGTCCACAGCTGTCCCCCGTTTGTGGTATAGATTAAAACACCCTGGTCACCAACCAACCAGGCTTCGTTACAATGGTAAGCATTGATTTGGTTAAAGTTAACCCTGTGGGGCGGACTAACATTTTCCCATTCCGTTTCTCCGTCATAAATGGATTTTATAACAGTTCCTTTATCGCCACAGGCCCATACACAAGCCTGCGATACAGCTGAAACAGAGTTTAGATTTTCGCTTATACCACTGTTTTGTCTGATCCATGTTTCACCCTTATCCGATGTAAAAAAAACGATTCCTTTATCGCCTACTATCCAGCCATGACCGTCAATGGAATTGACATATACATCGTTCAGGTCTTCTGTTGTACCTATATCAACCACTTCCCAGTAGTCTCCCGGCATAACATGATGAATCACGGTTCCACCTGCACCGACGGCCCAATGTGAACCGCTCATCGAAACAGCATGCAGGCTGTTTCCCTGTGGTAAGGGATTCTGCCACATCCAACCGGATTGAGCAACTAAACAAAAGGATAAAATACACAGAAGTGGAAGGATAATCAGCCGTTTCATAACATGGGGATTTTGAGGTTAGACCAACTATAATCAACATTACAATTTACGACATTTAATACTGAATGTCAATAAATTAACCTTTACACCCAAGGTAGATACAAGAATACTTTAAAATGTGAATCATTTGTCGTGAGACGTGAATCGTTGGTCGTGAAACGTAAGATGTGAATCAGGTATTTTGTGTTTTGAAGTACAGCTGTATACGGCAATGAAAAACATACCAAATTGCTAATTACTAATTTTTGTTGTCCGGGTAAAGCTTCATAGATTCCTCGCTTCACTCGAAATGACAAGCATCCTCCAGCCCCATATAAACCTAAAAAGACTGTCATTCTGAGCGCAGTAAAATGAAGCGAAGAATCTTTACGTAATATTGATTTTTAGCCGGACAACAATGATTACCACTAATTCATGCTTCACTTCTCATTATTAATTGATTAAGAAAACCTGTCGGGATGCAGATAATCCATATTAAAATCTGTTTTGTTTCCGGCAATCACATCGTTGATAATTTGCCCTGTTACCGGTCCTAGACTCATGCCCATCATGGCATGCCCGGTGGCAAAAAGCAGGTTATGTAGCTTTTGGGTTCTTCCGATAAACGGTACACCATCAGGACTTAAAGGCCTTAATCCCTCCCATATATTCAGTTTTTCTGCTTCAGCAGAAGGAATGGAAGGGATGGCATGATGCGTCCTGTCCAGCATCGCCTGCACTCTTTTTAATCTTACATGGCCGGTCTCACCACTAAACTCCATTCCGCTACCCAGACGCAAACCATCTTTAAGGGGTGTTAAAGCCACCCGCGCTTCGGTCAGAATAACAGGAGTATGCAGTTTAACTGCGGAATCAACGAAGTCCATACTGTATCCCTTCCCTGCTATGACGGGAAGCCTTATCCCTGCCAGTTTAGCAAGGTCAGAAGATTTGGCGCCGGCAGCTATCACATATTCATCGGCTTTGAACACTTTATCTTTTGCCATTATGGATTCAATCCGGCCTTTTGAAGTAAGAATACGATCGATCTGAATACCGTCTCTGATGCCAACACCATTTTCAAGCAACCTGTTCCTAAGCCACATCATATGCTTTTGCGGATGAATGTGAGCATCGCTCTTATATAAAACAGCACCGGCAATATTAAACTCAAGGTCCGGTTCAATATCCTTTAATTCACCCGACCTGTAAATTTTGGTTTCAATACCCAGTAAACCAGCCATCTCCGTCAGTTCAATCTCCTCCTTAAAGCCTTCCTCGCTGACTGAAGCCATCAATAAGCCATTTTCAACAAGATCTGATTGTGCCTCATATTTTAGGGTCAGCAATTCATAGAGTTTTCTGCTGTGTTCGTTTAACTTATATAATGTGGGTGCAACTTCTCTGACCTGCTTTGAGTTAGCGGACCGGACAAATTTCATAAACCAGGGCAGTTTTTTAATATTCTTCGACAGGGGAAAGTAAACAGGGCCGGTTGGATCGAACAACATTTTCAGTCCCGCCTGCAACATGGATGGTGATGCCAGTGGAACAAAATGACTGGGCGTAATGTAACCACAGTTGCCGAATGAGCAGTTTGAATAATCATCTTTCGCCCGATCATCAATGACCTCAACTTCAAATCCTGCCTGACTCAGGAAAAAGGCGCAGTGCAAACCCACTGTACCTGCCCCGATTATAATTACTTTCTTCTTCATATACACTTACAGTTTACCTGCCACACGAAAACCGTGTGCATACGGATCGTCATCATCAATAATTATATGGTTATATCCGGTAACCATGGCCCAGCCTTCTATTGATGGCACGATGGCATCGAACTCACCTATTTTCACATGTTCCTCTACCCGGCCTGTAAACTGACTGCCAATGATACTTTCATGTAAAAATGTTGAACCAACATCCAGTTTTCCTTTTGAAAACCACTGTGCCATCCGGGCAGAAGTTCCGGTTCCGCAGGGACAGCGATCAATGGCCTTTTCACCATAAAACACAGCATTGCGTGCATCGGCTTCCTTACTCATGGTATCTCCGGTCCACAATACATGGCTCAGACCCGAAATTTTCTCATTTTGCGGATGGACAAAGGTATAGAGCTCATTCAGCCGTTTACGTATATCGCGGCTGAACGTGATCAACTCATCTGCCGTAAAATTCTGCATCCCTGAGTAATTGGGCTGTTCATCCACAATGGCATAAAAATTTCCTCCGTACGCCACATCCACAGTCAGTTCTCCCAAATGCGGACTCACGACCTTAAGGCCTGTTTTATATAAAAAGGATGGGATATTTACAATCTTTACAGATGTGACCTTCCCTTTTTCATTCTGATTATAGTGAGCCAAAACCAATCCTGCCGGGGTTTCCAAACGCAATTTTCCAGGCGTTTGAGGAGTAATCAGGCCCTCCTCAATGGCAATGGTCACGGTTCCTATGGTTCCATGTCCACACATCGGCAGGCACCCACTGGTTTCAATAAACAGAATCCCGGCATCGTTTTGCGGATTCTCAGGCGGAAAAATAAAACTGCCTGACATCTGCTCGTGCCCCCTTGGTTCAAACATAAGCCCGGTTCTGATCCAGTCGTATTCCTGCATAAAATGCTCCCGCTTCTCAAAAATGGACCGGCCTTTCAGGTTAGGTCCTCCACCGGCTACCACACGCACCGGATTACCGCAGGTGTGTCCGTCAATACAGAAAAATGTACGCCTTGCCATAAATTGAAATTAATTATTTTACCCCTCCAACCTCCCCTAAAGGGGAGGCTTTTAACCTTTTTACAGAGGGAGTTATATTTTATCTTTTGTCCAAACATTGTTCACTACCCGCATGATATTCAGCGGATTGCCGTTTTTCAGTTCATCCGGCAGCAATGCATCCGGAAAATCCTGGTAACTGACAGGGCGGACGAAGCGCTTAACAGCCGATACACCAACCGAAGTAAAACGGGCATCCGTACTGGCCGGATATGGTCCGCCATGCTGCATCGCTGCACAGACCTCAACTCCGGTTGGAACACCGTTCAGCAACAGTCTGCCGCATTTTTGCAACAAGACTTCCACCACATCCTTCCGTTGAGCAAGCTCTTCTTCCGTCGCATGGACCGTTGCTGTAAGCTGGCCTTCAAGTGACTGGAGTACTTCTGAAAACTCTGCGTCAGTATCACAGGCCACAATCAGGCTGAACGGCCCAAAGACTTCTTCATGCAGCGTTGGCTTAGCCATAAAATCAGAACCACTGACCATCGCCAGTACCGGCATTACCACATCCTGATCCGCCTCATCTGCACCACGCTCTATCAGTTTTACCTCAGAGTGTGTAAACATTTTATCTGCATTGAGCCTGTAATTCCGTAATACACTGTCACTGAACATTTTTGCGCCAGAGGCAGTCTTCACCTGTGATGAAACCTGTTCAATAAAGGCATTGAATCCGTCAGTGCGTGTTGTAATAATCAATCCCGGATTGGTACAAAACTGACCCGCATTCTGATTCACTGAAGCTACAAGCTTTGCTGCTATGGTTTCATAGTTATGCTGTAATGCATCTTTAAGGATGACCACAGGATTCACACTTCCCATCTCTGCAAATACAGGAATAGGTTCATCGCGCTGTGCAGCCAGATTATACAAAGCTCTTCCCCCTTTTTGTGAACCGGTAAAACCAACCGCTTTGGTCATGGGATGCTGCACCAGCAACTGTCCCGACTCATAGGAAGCATCCTGAATAAAACCAAACACTCCTTCAGGTAATCCGGCCTTCTCAACTGCTGTGCTAATGGCTCCGGCCACCAGTTCACCTGTAAGGGGATGCGCCGGATGGCCTTTTACCACAACAGGATTTCCACCGGCCAGGGCCGATGCGGTATCCCCTCCGGCCACAGAAAAAGCCAAAGGAAAGTTCCCGGCACCAAAAACCACGACGGGACCGAGTGGAACCATCATTTTCCGGAGATCCGGTTTAGGAAGTGGTTCACGCTTTGGATCACCCACGTCAATGGTGGCTTCAAGCCATGAGCCTTCATCAAGCAGATCAGCAAACTTATTCAGTTGTCCGGTCGTTCGGCCCATCTCACCACGGACACGACCTTCCGGAAGAAAGGATTCCTGCATCACTGTCTCAACAAGTTTATCCCCCAGTTTATTAATTTCGTCACTTACTGACCTCAAAAAATCAGCCCTTTGTCTTCCCGACAGCGCACGGTATACCGGAATTGCTGCTGTCGCCTTCTCAAGTTTTGAATTTATGATATCTTTTAATGTCTGCATCTTAAAATTTTGGTTTGTTTTTCAACGCCTGTTCAATAATTCCAACAATCTTTTCCCGTTCAGAACCGGAGATCATCTGGCGTGGTGGTCTTACGTATTCGGTTCCGATACCGGTATAAACTTCAGCCAACTTGATATACTGAACCAGCTTAGGATGAATATCCAACTCCAGAAGCGGCATAAACCAATGGTATAATTTGACTGCTTCATTAAACTTACCGGCTTTTGCCAGTTCGAATAAAACAACTGTTTCCCTGGGAAAGGCACAGACCAAACCGGCCACCAGGCCATCAGCTCCCAGCACTAATGTCTCCAGGCACAGCGTATCAACTCCACCCATAATTTTAAAGCGTGAACCGAAGGCGTTGCGCATGCGAACCACATTGGTCACATCGCGTGTTGACTCCTTTACGGCTTCTATATTCGGAACATCTTTCAACTGCTCAAACATCGGAATGGTTATCTCAATTTTATAATCCACCGGATTATTGTATAAAAGGATGGGGAGCGATGTGGATTCAGCCACTTCCCTGAAATAAGCCACGGTTTCCTCTGCATCAGCCTTGTATAAAAGCGGAGGAAGCAACATCAATCCGTCTGCTCCGCCCTCTTCAGCAAGTCTGGCAGCTTCTATGGCCCTGACTGTACTTGACTCGGCAATATTCATAATAACCGGTACTTTCTTACGATAAGGCTGCAGGACCTCTACAAGCTTCAGTTTTTCCGCTGCACTTAAGGTACTGGATTCTCCCAGTGAACCACCCACAATAATGCCGGAAACTCCGGATTCTACCTGATAATCGATGTTTTTAAGAAATGCCGGGATATCCAGCTCTCCGTTCTCTTTAAACTTGGTTGTAATTGCCGGATATACACCGGTCCATGTTGGTTTCATATCGAAAAGAATTTTTGTTATTTATTCTGGTTCAAAATTACGAAGGGATTAAAGATGAATATTGATAATTATTATCCTGTTTTTGAACTATTTTATCCTATTTTTGTATTACATCAATTATTAAAGGTAATTAAGGTCATGAAAGCAGTCCGGTTTATCATTCCAAAAACAAGCACAAATTCATTCAGAGTGCAACTGGATAAGCAACCTTATTTTTATGATACAATTCACTATCACCCTGAGCACCAGATTACTTATATTGTAAAAGGTGAAGGCACCTGCTTTATCGGGAACCATGTGGAACGTTTCACTGCCGGAGATGTATACTTTATCGGAAAAAATGTACCTCATGTTTTTAAATCGGATAAAGCCTACTACGAAGGAACAAACGGAAAGACTTCCTTTGGAATATCCATCTTTTTAAAGGACGAAACTTTTGGTCAGCAGTTTTTTGAAATTCCGGAGATGGCGCACATTAAGCGGCTGCTGGATATCGCCTCAATGGGTGTAAAACTTTCAGGAGATGACAAAGAGAAGGTGGCGCAACTGATTTTTACCACAAAAGATATGAACGGATTTCAACGGTTTCAGGCTTTGATGGAGATCCTGGATCTGTTTGCTCAGTCTGACCACCTGGAAATTTTATCGTCTGTCCGTTTTGATGTTCCTTCCCGTGACAGTGACCACGAACGCATAAATGTGGTATTTAATTATCTGTCGGGTAATTTCACTCAGGAAATCTCCCTGGATAAGATCTCCTCCATAGCCAACATGACACCCAATGCCTTTTGCCGCTATTTTAAAAACCGTACCGGAAAAACCTTTTCAAATTTTCTGAATGAAATCCGCGTGGAGTATGCCGGTCGAATGATCTCCGGCAGCCACGATTCCTTTGGGAACATTGCCCTGGAAAGTGGCTTTAATAACATCTCATACTTTAACCGCAAATTTAAACAGATAACAGGATTAACGCCGTTGATTTACCGGAGAAAGTTTGGAAGAGAAGGATAGGAGAAATGGAGAATTATTCTTCTAATTTTTCATTAAAAATAAATTGATACGTGTACCCTTTTGTTTCAGATAGAAAACTTAAAGTGATAAAAACAGGTTTTTCAGAAAATATCCAGTCATTGGGTATTAATTCCAGAATAGTATTAACCCTTGAACCTATTTTTTTACTTCCCTTCAAATCTATTATTGTTGTAAAAATTGAATCATCAGAAGCTTTTATTTCATATAATGCATAAGTATCTCCTGGAAAGTTTTTATACTCAATCTGTGAACCTTCATAAAAAAACTCATTGGCAAACCGTTCAAAGCCTCCCAGATACGGGCACTCGTTAATACTATAATTTTTTTCTGATCTATTAATCAGCTGATGGGTTGAATGGTTGTATTTATGTACTAAATTTCCATCAAAAGTATAATAATACCAGGATCCGAATTTCTTACCGGCATTAAAAACCCCATAAGCTGACAATTTCGCATCATCCAAATCAACATCTATTTGCCCCGCAGTTATCTTTAAACTACTATGCGGAAAAATTATATTCTCAAAAAGCTGAACTTTGGAAGTATCAGAATTATAAAACTCTTTCCACAAACCTTGCTTTAATCCATTTTCATAGTATCCCAGCGTCCTAATATCTCCATTGTTGTAAAAACTAAACCATTTTCCGATTTTCTGGTTCTTTTCATAAAACCCATATTCAACAGGTATTCTACGATCTATCGCATCAACAAAATATTTCACATATTCACCTTGTTTTACACTTTTATCTTCCTTTAACACGTAAAATTCTTCAACATAATTAGCACAGGTAGTATGTCTTTTTTTTAAATCCTGGCTATAAGAATTCAGGCTATATAAAAAAATCAGGATCCACACAACATCTGGAATTAATCCTTTCTTCAGCTTAAGAATAATCATTGGGTAAAAAATTTAATCTTATCATAAGAAATCATTTACAGAGGTATTTTTTTTCAACCGCCACTGATAATATCACAATTGTAAATATTGTTCAAAGTGTAAATATAGTAATCTGAACTTAAATATTTAAAGATTGACAGATATCTTAAGAGCTTCTTTACGTTGACACATCTCATCTTGCACAACCAGATTACGCATTCTAACCGTCCCTCTCTCCACCGATTGGCACCGGCACAAAGAGGGGAAATCTAATATCCTTAAAAGTTATTTTTTCTGCGTAACCCAGCGTTTTAATCTGCGTCCCGCGATAGCGGGTCTGCGTGAACCTGCTTTATTTCCCGCAGATTTTCGCTGATGTTTCACGCTGATTTTCGCAGAAGTTTTCTTTTGAATCCGTATTAATAAAATTTATTGCACAACAGATAAAAAGAATTACAAAATCAGTTATTTGTTTTTTCTGTGTAACCCTGCGTTTTAATCTGCGTCCCGCAATAGCGGGTCTGCGTGAACCTATTTGTCTTATGTCTTGTGTCTTATGTCTTACAAAATCATTCCTTTGTCGGGATCAGTACCATTCAGTTTAATTTTATAAGGCCACTGTGCATCCGGCGTCTCATCCTTCTGGCGCCCCCAGCGCATGGGTAGCGGCCAGTGTTCTGTTGGTGCACCACTTACCACCAGCCAGAGATATTCTGTATGTTTGGGAACCTTAAACGTCAGCTTACCTGAAGCCGTTTGGCCCATATCCCCGTAAACCCGTTTCCCGTTTTCCAGGGAAGCCAGAAATCCGTAACGCCAGCCGGCCAGCTCCGGTTTTACGCTGCTGTATCCACTGGTTCCTGCCATACCTTCAAAAACCAGTTCAACCTTTGTTCCGGCTTCAGGCACATTCAACTTTATGCCGTTATAACCATAATTCTGCGGACAATTGGCTGAATCGATCCTGAACCAGCCATCTCCGTCGTCTACCAGCTTCGTAAAATGCTGATTGGCATATTGATGGGCCACCTTTTTCACACGCTGAAGATCCCAGGTAATAAAGCGTCGTGAAGCATCAAATATTTCATCGTTAAACTGTTCCTGTGTCAGCTCATTCAAGCGTTTATAGGTCATCACCGGATCTTCTCCCTTTTCTGTATTCCGGCACAGCTCGCCGAAAAATTCCTTCCCGTGTTTTTCCGACCAGTACTCCAGCACATACGGTGAGTGATACATATTCTGTGGGTGTAGAAAAGCATAATGCGTCCCTTTCATGAAATCCTTCAGATGGTAGTTTTCAAAGGTCATCCATTCCGGATAAACATGCCACAACATATACTGTGCCGACATCTCCATGATGGCTCCCCGCGGTCCTTTTCCTGATTCCGCCCGGCTAAGATACTGAAAACAATGTCCCATTTCATGAGCCAGTGCACCGTAAGGCGCCTTATTGATGCGGACTGCCGGTGTCCATAATATACCGATCTTATCCTCTTCGCCTCCACCAAATGCTGTTCCGCCATCGCCACCGATAACATATACAAGCAATTTAAAGGTGTCTGTTACAGAATGGCCTTTCTCAACCATTTTAAGCTCATTAACATAGTAATCGTAAAACCGCTCACATTCTTTTAAGGCAAACTGCGCATCAAACCTCCGGGTAGTATCCTGATTAGCCATAGGATCATCACCATATTCCTTATGCCAGAATATCGCAACATTTTCTGACTGAACCATATGCTGAAAGCAGAAGTCACTTTCGGGGTTTTCATAATCATTGCTATCCGGTATGCCGTACACCTTTTCCGGGATATATAACACTTTTTCCAGTCCTGCCTGCTGACTATCAGAAGCAGATTTTGGCCGGTTCATACATGAAACAAAAGAGATAAGAAAAACAAGAACAGCAAGAACTGATTGGTATCTTTTTACAGAACTACACAAGAATGATCGGTTAATAAGCATGATTAAAAATTTCGGGTTTATACGTATGATACAAATATACGAATCCCCGAATGTAAGAATAGTACATATGTTGAAAATTACAGCACCTTTGGGAAACTTGTAATATTTTGAAAGTATAACTAAACCCAGATGCTCATTAGAAGGTCTGTCCTTGTTTATACATGCGGTGTAAACTGATCCAGATCGTAAATACCGATGGTTCTTTCTATTTCTGATACTTTATCCACCATCATATCAAAGCCATCACCACCAAATTTCTGATGTTCTATTTTTTCAAATTCCTCACCCAGCGCACCGTACTCATGTGCTGAAATCACAGATTTGAAAGCCGGAAACAATACGGTATCTTCCCGGGCTTCATGCGGCCGGTACATGCGATTGAACATCGTCATTAATGCAATGACTTCCTGCTTGTCATCCTTTTTCAGATCCTGACCAGGCTGAGTCAGTTTCAGAATTTTTTCGGTCACATCTCTGCCTCCCCTGTGCTGCTTCAATAAAACCTCAACAAGTTCCGTCTCTTTGTTTGCCTTTCTCAAACGGGGAAAAAGATAATCCTCCTCCAGCTTTTCATGATAGTCTTCCACAAAATTCCGGATAATGTCAGCCGTTTGATTCACAAAAACCGGATTAAAATATTCATCCTTACCCATCCGGATGACTGCAGTATCGTAAATAATCATCATGCGTTGCAACAAACCGTGTTCCCGCATCAGGTCCTCATTGGCAGATACTTCTTTTTCCTCCTCCTCATCATCCACATCCTTCATTTGCGCACTGGCATTTGTACCGGCCATTCTAATTACGGCTGATCCCAGAACAAGTAATGAACCTCTTTTAATAAAATTTCTGCGGGGATTATCCTGCTGAATATTAAGCTGTTTCGTCTTCATATCATTAATTTTTATTTCGTTCCATTTTCTTTATCCACACATAATCAAATGACCAGCGCCCACCTCCTTTAATAAGCAGGAATAAGGAACCAAGCCACATGCTAAAATCTGTACGTATCTCGTGTGCCATGCTCCAGAACCCGTAGGTTTTCAAATCGCGCAAAATAAAGGGACCAAAACACTCTCCAAATCCAATCGGAATTTTAGTCACAATAATAGCCACTGATATATTGATAAGCATGATCAGGGCTGCCAGCCGTGACAAGAGCCCGATAAGCATCAGAAATCCGCATACTATTTCGAATACACCTACAAATGAGGCGAAGAATTCAGGGGAAGGAAATCCCATTTTGGCAAAACGTCCGGCGCCACGCAAGGCAGGAAATAAAAACTTCTGTATACCTTCTGATAAAAATACAGAACCAACCATCAGACGGATCAGAATAACAAAACGTGAGGAAGTATTCAAAATTCTGTAAAGCATAAGACCATGATTTACATATGGTTCACAGCGTTCAACAATTATAAAACCGGTAATGTTAGCAAAAACCGGCTCATTTAAACTTTTTTAAACTAACATATACCTTTTATGACCTTTCAATGAATCGGTAACCAAAGACCGGAATAAAAAATATATTCATCCCCAGAATTTCCACGTTCGTCGATTTATTATTTCCGAAAGAAATCTTCCACCCTATTTTTGGATCATAACTTAATATTGACAGAAATGATACGCAGAATTTTTTCGTTATTGATGATCCTCACATTTACACTCTCCATACATGCCAGCGAACTGACCCAGAATATCAGGGGCAAGGTTATCGACGAAGTCACAGGGTATCCCATTCCGGGAGCCAATGTAATTCTTATCGGAACAGAACCTGTTGTCGGAACCACAACTGATGCCAATGGCTACTTTAACATTCCGGATGTTCCCGTTGGACGTCAGTCCATCCGTATTTCGTTCATCGGATATGAATCCCGCACCGTCAACAACCTTCTGCTTAGCAGTGCCAAGGAGACTTTTCTGGAAATCAAGCTGACAGAAAAAGTAACAAGCATCAACGAGGTGACCGTTAAATCCTTTACTAAAAAAGAAGAAGCACTGAATGAAATGGCGATGATCAGTTCCCGGTCATTCTCGGTAGAGGAAACCGAACGTTTTGCCGGCAGTCTGGGTGATCCGGCCCGAATGGTTGCCAACTATGCCGGTGTAATGACACAAAACGACTCACGTAACGACATCATCATTCGTGGAAATTCACCAACAGGTGTACAGTGGCGCCTGGAAAATATGGAAATACCAAACCCAAACCATTTTGGTGCTTTGGGTACAACGGGCGGTCCGGTAAGCATGCTCAACAATAACCTTCTGACCAACTCCGATTTCCTCACCGGTGCCTTTCCGGCTGAATTCGGTAATGTGCTTTCAGGCGTATTTGACCTGAATATGCGGTCGGGTAATAATCTTGAACACGAATACACCGGGCAGATTGGGTTTAACGGATTTGAACTGGGAGCTGAAGGACCGTTTAAACGAAAAGAAAATGGCCAGAATGCCACCTATCTTGCCAATTTCCGCTACTCCACCCTTGAAGTACTCGATCTTATCGGTTTCGGCGTCGGAACCGGATCAGCCATTCCGCAATATAAGGACCTGACGTTTATTGTGGACCTGCCGGGAACCAAACTGGGACGGTTTAAGCTTATCGGACTTTGGGGCGACAGCTTCATTGACCTGGGCCGTGAAGAGACTGACACAACTGCCAATAACTATAATCCGCGCGGAACTGCTACTGATTTCGGTTCAAAACTCGGATTTATCGGTTTAAACCATACGTATTTTATCAATGAGAACAGCCGGTTTCTGTCCACGGTTTCATACCAGTATCTTGAATCCACTACCAAATTCGATTCCATACAGCATGCTACCAATACAACGATACCGCAATACAGGGGCACGTTGTATGAGGCTAAAGCATCAGCAACAACTGAGTTCAAACAAAAGATCAATACCAAAAATAACTACAGCATTGGTGTGATATACGATCACTACTTTGTGAATTTTAACGATAGTGCCATGTCGTATAATCAGGGGCATTTTATCACCACACAGGATACAAGGGATGATTTGAATATGTTGCGCGCCTATGCGCAGTGGCAACACAATTTCAACAACAGGCTCACAGGTTATGCGGGGCTTTATAGTCAGTATTTTGACCTGAACGGAGAATCATCGGTTGAACCAAGAGCCAGTCTGCGATACAGGGCAAATCACGGACAGACATTTACGCTGGGATATGGCCGGCACAGTCAGATTCAACCTAAAAGCATCTATTTTGCACAGACGTACCACTCATCAACAAACACGTATACGCAGACTAACCACGATGTAAAATTTTCAAAAGCGGATCATGTTGTTTTGGGATATAACAATATGCTAAGCAATAATTTCCGAATCAAAGCCGAAATGTATTATCAGCATCTGTTCCATATTCCGATTAAGGATAATCCGCAGAATCCATACGAAGCGCAGTTTTCACTGGTCAATGCAGGTGATTTTTTTGCACTCCCCACGGAAGACAATCTTGTAAACAATGGACTTGGTCGCAATTACGGGATAGAACTTACCCTGGAAAAATTCTTGAGTAAGGGATATTATGTGCTCTTTACCACATCCATTTTTGATTCAAAATACAAAGCTGCCGACAATGTATGGCGAAATACGGCATTCAACGGCAATTATGTGTTCAACCTGCTGGGAGGCTATGAACGAAAGCTGAGTGAAAAAGTAATGGTCACCGTTGATTTGAAAACGGTTCTGGCGGGAGGACGCCGGTATATTCCCATAGGTCTTACTCAATCCATCGCAGAACATGAAACGGTTTACAACTGGAATAATGCGTGGGAAAACAAGTTCGACGACTACTTCAGAACCGATGTACGATTTGGGATCAAACTGAACGGTAAAAAAACAAGCCAGGAATGGGCCATCGATTTGCAGAATGTTTCAGGATATCAGAGTATCTTTATGCAGGGTTTTGATGCGGATAAGAATGAGATATACGAAGTGTATCAGCAGGGCTTCTATCCGATGTTTCTGTACAGAATACAATTTTAAGCGATATGGATAAATTCATGTACAACAGAAGAAGGTATATTAGGACTACCGCTATCCTGATTCCCGGAGTCAGCCTAATCCTGGCATTGGTTTACTTTCTGTTTATAGATAACGGGAATAATGCTAACCTGGGATCAAACATCATTCACAGCATCATTATGACGTCGGGAATATGGCTGGGTTGTACGGTCATTATCAGTTATCTGTGGGCAAAAATTCCATGGGAACATCATCCTTTTAAACGATTAATCATTGAAATAATACTTATTACGTCCTATACTGTTCTTTTTGGCATTTTCGTCTTGTGGATTGGTAAACAAAGAGGTCTCATATCACCTGAATACAAAAATCTAGGCAGCGATATAGCCATTACACTACTCATTACCTTTTTTATCACAGCCATCCATGAATCCGTGTTTTTTTATCAGCAATGGAAATATAATTTTTCGCGTTCCGTAAGACTTGAAAAGGATAGCATAGAGGCCAGATATGAAACTCTTAAAACACAAATTAATCCGCATTTTCTGTTCAACAGTCTGAACAGTCTGGCGAACATGGTATCAGAAAATGAACAGGCCACAGATTATATCAGCAATCTCTCCGATTTTCTAAGATATATCCTCAGCAGCCGCGATAAGGAACTTGTTCTGGTTCGGGAAGAAATTGAAATTCTCAGGAAATATGCTGATTTGCAGCAATCCCGGTTCGGTGAAAACCTGCATACCGATTTGCAGATAGATGCTGCGTTTTACCACTACTCCATTCCTCCGCTGGTGCTGCAAATGCTGTATGAAAACTGTATTAAACACAATATTATCTCTTCTGAAAATCCACTTGAAATTCGCATTTTCACGAATGATAACTATATTGTGGTGACCAACAATCTGCAGTACAGAAGCACTGTCACCTCAACGGGTCAGGGACTTCGCAATATAACTGAACGCTACAGGTATTTTACAACCAAAGAGGTTATTATAGAGCAAACGAAAAAACAATTCAGCGTTAAGGTTCCGCTTTTAATTGTCAAATCATGAACAGGATATTAATAGTTGAAGACGAAAAACCGGCAGCAAACCGAATATCAACCCTCCTACGGGAAATTGACCCGGATGCTGAGATTGCAGGATTCACAGATTCGGTTTCAGGCACTGTTCATTGGCTGAACCAACATCAACATCCTGACCTTATCTTACTCGATATTCAATTGGGCGACGGGCTGAGTTTCGATATTTTCAGAACTATTGAGACCGATAGTTTTATCATTTTCACTACAGCATACGATGAATACGCCCTTAAAGCATTTCAGCTGAACAGTGTCGACTATCTGCTGAAACCCATAAAAAAAACAGATCTGGCAGCCGCCTATGAAAAATTTATGCGCTTCAAAGGCACACCACAGACATTTAAAGTAGAGGAAATTGTGAGTTTTATTGAAAAACAGAAAAGCAGCTTTAAGTCACGCTTTATCATTAATATCGGCAATAAACTTGTTACGGTTGAAACCAAACAAATAGCCTGCTTTCACACCCTTGAAAAAAACACCTTTCTGACAACTTTTGAAGGCAAGAATTACCCGGTGGACTTTTCACTGGACAACATAGAAAAAATGGTAAATCCCGATCATTACTTCAGGATCAACCGGCAAACACTGCTCCATTTTGATGCCATAAAAACCATTCACGTCATGTCGAAAAGTCGTATCAAACTTGATCTGAACATAGAACTGGATAGCGATACCTATGTCAGCTTCGCCAAATCACCGGAATTCAGAAAATGGCTGGACAGATGAGTTAGGTTAAAAGTTACGGGTTACAGGTTAAGAGTTTTATAAGTTATTAAATGAACAGTGAAGAATGAAAAATGAAGAGTGAACAGTGAAGAATGAAAAATTATTATTCATTATTCATTATTAATCGTTCATTTTCAATCTATTCTTCGGCTTTGGTAGCCAATTCTTTTTTGTGGTTCTTCAATCTTAAGGCAAAGACCAATGCAACAATAATCAGTAATGCCAGGTAATAAAATGAACGGTTAAAACCGATTTCACCAACGGAAGCGATCATTGCACCAATGATGGCGGCTCCGGTCAGTTGCCCAAGGCTGGTAAAGATGGACAACATACCCTGTGTAATGGCCCGGTCTGTTTTACCAACTTCGTTCAACATAATATAACGCAGTGAACTCCCCGCCAGAATGGAAAGCCCTAAACCAATAAGAGCGCCAGCTGTATAAAATATGGTTCGTTCAGGTTTGAATGCGTACAAAATGTAAAATCCTCCGGCGGACAGTGCCAGTCCCAACAGAATGACCCATTTGGATCCGATCTTATCTATCAAACGTCCAAACAAAGGAGAACCTACAGCAGATGCGAGAACAATGGGAACCAGCATAAAACTAGCCTGAGATGAATTAACACCGAAGACCTTTACGGTAAAATCCGGAATAAACACAAATACCGATTGCATCGCACCACTTACGATAGCGATCAGACCTACAATCCGGATCTGCCGGTTTTTAAACAGGTGTGTTTTAACCACGGCATTAGGCTTATTATGCTCTGTTAAAAACAACAATACCAGGAATACCACGGAACCAATCAAAAAAGGAAACACCTTCCATTGTTTCAGGCTGGCCAACAAACCTTCACTTTCCAGATTATTCACCGCGTAAGCAAAACTGCCCAGCATCAGCGCCATCAGTATAATGCCCGGATAATCAATTTTACTGTCTTTGGAAGTTCTTATATTAGGTAACAGTTTTATACTGTAAAACACCAAAACAGCCGCTATCGGGATATTAATCAGGAACAAGGCGTGCCACGAGAAAAACTTTAACAACGTTCCTGCCAGGATAGGACCTATGATAAATGCGAATCCGAATACAGCCCCTAACAATCCTAAAATCCTGCCCCTTTTCTCAACCGGGAAAAGGTCGCCAACCACAGCGGAGGCTACAGGAAAGATTCCGCTTGCTCCGAAGCCCTGCACCGCACGTCCTACGATTAAAACTGTAAAATTATCAGAAAGCGATACAATCAGCGATCCCAACGCAAATATCAGCAACGATAACACATAAATATTCCGTCTTCCATAGTTATCTGATAACTTTGCAAAAAATGAGATACCAGTGAGATTAAACAATACGTAAATGGAAAATACCCAGCCTAAAAGCCTCGATTGAATCGCTATGGTGGATTGAATGGCCGGTAATGCCGGTCCTACAATAGAAATGTCCAGTGCGCCCATTAAAACACCGGTGAAGAGTAAGGCGATAATTTTGTTATTTCCTTTTTCAGCCATGTAAGTAAAGTCTACCCCAAACAAACAGTTAATACATCATATGGTTTAGTTGTTCAACTTCTTTTATGTATTACCCATTTGGGTTACGTATCAGAACCGGCCAGTAACAACAGTTTATTTACTGTTTTCCAGTTGCGCGCTGTTGCTGCTACTTTTAACTTACTTTCAATGAAAGTAGTTGTGAGTTTTGCCTTTCCAAAACCGTTGGGCAGATGGGCGGATAACAAACGTTCCTTAAGAACATAATATTCATCCTTTAAAGGAACTTCTGACAGTTTTTGTATGGCATCCTGTTGGGGCTTTGACTTTAAAAACATAAAATAAATGCGATTTTCATCTATTTCTGCACCTGGCTTATACGGCGATTCCTCAACTGCATTTTTGAGATCTTCAGGCAACAGTACCATGGTTTCAACATCCAGGCTAAAGTTCTTTTGAATCAGATTATGTATATCATCTTCCAGCGTATTTACCGGTTTATCACTGCTTTTGAAAATCACATTCCCGCTTTGAATATATGTGGTTACATCCTTAAACCCGCTTTTTTCGAATGCAACTTTTAAATCAGCCATTTTTATTTTATTATGGCCGGTTACATTTACGCCTCTCAGCAATGCAATATAGGTTTTCATATAGCAATGTTTCTAATAGGAACAGTATATGAATTGATAGGGTTCATCTAAAACAGGCAGAAAAAATTGGCTAGGATTTACATCATCAAATTAAAGAAGCATAAAAAAGGCAGTAGAAATTCCACTGCCCTCAAAACTCTATGCTTTAGTCCCTTAAATTAACGGGATATTGGCTTCTGCGCATTCCCTGATCATATCATCCGGCCAGATGCTGGATTGAATCTCTCCTACATGCGCTTTTCGCAGGTAAAACATACAAAGGCGACTCTGCCCTATACCGCCTCCAACCGAAAGTGGCAGTTTATCATTTAAGAGTTGCTGATGGAAAAACAACGATTTACGATCATTCTGATCTTCAATTTCCAGTTGCCGTAAAAGCGCGGTTTTATCCACACGGATTCCCATGGAAGACAGCTCAAATGCACGTCCCAGCACTGTATTCCACACCAGAATATCACCGTTCAGACCTTTAAAACCGGCGCCGGTTTCAGTACTCCAGTCATCATAATCCGGTGCACGGCCATCGTGTTTTTCACCGTCTTCAAGTTTTGATCCGATGCCGATAACAAATACTGCACCATGCTCCCGCACGATCTTATCTTCACGCTGTTTTGGTGTCAGATCAGGATATTTCTGTTGGAGTTCCTCCGTATGCACAAAATGTATTTCTTCGGGCAAAACCGGTTTTATATGGGCATACTCCTGGTAAACGAAAGTCTCTGTGCGCTTAATAACGGCATATATTTTTCGTACAATATATTTCAGAAAATCCAATGTTCTCTCTTCAGACGACATCACTCTTTCCCAGTCCCACTGATCTACATACAAAGAGTGCAGGTTTCCCAGTTCTTCATCAGGCCGAACAGCGTTCATATCGGTATAAATACCATATCCCTGTTCAATATCCAGTTCTCCAAGCATCAGCCGTTTCCACTTAGCAAGGGAGTGCACTACTTCGGCCACAGTTTCATCCATGTCTTTGATGGGAAAAGCGACAGGCCGTTCAATACCATTCAGGTCATCATTGATTCCGGTTCCCCGCTTAACAAATAAAGGCGCGGTTACTCTCCGGAGGCCCAGCTCAGCAGCCAGGTTCAACTGAAAAAAATCCTTTATACGCTGAATGGCAGTTTCAGTATCTTTCAGATTTAAAAGGGGTTTGTACCCTTCGGGTTTAATCAAATAACTCATAATCTTTTATTTTAATTTGGGATCAACAAAAATAAAACTTTAAACCGCCAGCAGCAAAACATATATTACAGTTAACATATGCTTTCGGGCATCTTTCTTATTTTTGCAGCCGGATGCGAAACATACAGAACAATATCATCAACCTGTACCTCATAAAGGTGTCAAAATGGTTTATGCTGACGCAGCCTATTCTTATGCTGTACTTTAAAGATACCGGACTGAGCACCGAACAGGCATTCAAACTCAAAGCCATTTATTCTGTGGCTATTGTTCTGTTAGAACTTCCCAGCGGCTATTTTGCCGATGTGCTTGGAAAGCGCCTGACACTCATTATCGGAGCCATTTGCGGTACACTAGGTTTTCTGTTTTACAGCTTAGGAAACGGGTTTTGGTTTTTCCTGGCAGCAGAACTTACCCTCGGAATTGGTCAAAGCTTTATCTCAGGTGCCGACAGTGCCCTGATGTACGATACGTTGCTGGCCACAGGACGGGAAAAGAAATTTACATTATTTGACGGACGGACGACGGCTATCGGGAATTTTGCGGAGGCGGGATCAGCTATTCTGGGTGGTATTATTGCCGATATCAGCATTCGCTATCCGTTCTTTATCCAAACCGGTATTGCGTTTATTGCCGTACCTGCTGCTTTCCTTCTGGTTGAACCAAAATTTGAGCATCAATCCGATATCAAACGAGGCTTTATGGATATAATACGCATTCTGAAGTCATCAATTTCCCATCCCAGGTTGCGAAACAGTATTCTGTTCTCCTCGTTCACCGGACTGGGAACGCTGACAATGGCATGGATTGTACAGCTTTACCTGGACGAAGGTTTACATTTTTCATACGGATTAATCGGTACATCCACGGCTGTACTCAACCTGATTGTTGCGCTGTTTGCCGCACTGGCCTATTACCTTTCCCGAAAGGTAGATAATAAATCATTGCAGCTTTGGATTCTTTTCTTCATACCGGTAGGCTTTCTTCTTACCGGCATACTGAATAACTATGTTGCCATTGCGGTTCTGGTTCTGTTTTACATGGTAAGAGGAGTTGCTACACCGGTATTAAAAAATTATATCAATGTGCATGCGTCGTCAGGTGACAGGGCCACCATATTTTCCATTCGCAGCCTGGTTATCAGAATATTATTTGTCCTCATTGGTCCATTATGCGGATGGCTTATAGACGGTTATGGATACCCGACCATGTTTATCACCATCGGCACAATGCTCCTGGCATTAAATCTTGTATTTGTTTTTCCCGGCTTAATCAGGCAAAGGTAATTTTATCAGTAGTCCGTATTTACAACCGCCTCTATGCCAAAGCTATAGGGTGTTGGCATTACTTTAAACCGCTTCTCAAATTTGTCGCTGTTAAACACATAATTGCGATCATACTGATACATCATTTCCGGCATTTCTTTCATGACTGGCATGAACCAGCCCATCATTTTAAGGATAACGCGACTTGCCACCTGATATTTTGATTTTGCTCCGAATTCACCGGCTATCATCTCAATCCATTCTTTTCCTGTTGGCGGATTCCCTGCTGTAGGCAAATGCCACACCTGGTTAAATGCATCCGGTGTATTGCCTAACAAGGCTGTTGCCCTTCCGGCATCGGGTGTATATGTAAATGAATGTTTGTAATTCACCGAAGCCATCCAGTTGGCCCGTTTCCCCTTGCTAAGTGGCTTTATCACCATCTCGTTCAACATACTGGTATTATCGATTCCCGGTCCGTAAAAATCAGCTGAGCGGGCAATTAAAGCGGTCAGTTTTCCGGTGGCCACATTTTCCATGATCATCCTCACAAGTTTCTCCCTCACCTTTCCTTTTTCACTGACGGGATTCATGGGTGTCTCCTCTGTCATCCCATCCAGAAATTTCGGATCATACATGTAAATATTATCAAAAAATACCAGCTTAGCTTTCTCTTCAATGCAGGCTTCAATTACGTTTTTCATAAATGGTGGCCAGGTTTCCTGCCACACTTTTGCATTATAAGGGAACCCAACCGTAACATATACAATTTCTGATCCTTTCACTGCTTTTTTAAGCTGATCCGGATCCAGAAGATCTGCAGTCATCAGGGTATCCGTCGGATTTACCTTTTCCGGATGCCGGTTGACCAACCTGATATCTTTGGTGTACTTTAAAAGTGCTTTTGCCAGCTCAACACCAATGGCGCCGCCAGCTCCTAAAATTGTTTGCATTCAAATCGTTTTAAGTTCAATTTCTGTCTGTTTCAGCGGGATTGAATCTTTTATTACAAGTGATCTAAAGTTATGAAATTCATTGATTTGAATGATAAATTTTAATGATTTTAAACGGATATATCAGTTTATTATAAATAGAGGGATTTTAATCCTGTGACGCACGGCATCCACCGTGGTTCCGAATACCAGGTCTTTGATCCCTTTATGACCATGAGCACCCATAATCAGCAGGTCAATATCCTTGTCTTCAATGATCCTGGAAATCTCAACTGCCGCATTACCAAAACCGATCTGCAACTTTGCTTTATAGCCGTTTTCCTTTAAACTGTTCTGATACCGCACCAGGCTCTCATTATCCAGCTGTGTTTCGTAATCCATGGTGTTCTTACCAAGATAACGCGCTGCCGCACTTTCCACAACATGAATAAAGGTATAAGTGGCATCTTTCCCTCCCTGATATACAGCATTTTTTATCAGTTTCATATCACTTCCGGAAAAATCAAGGGCAATACCAATATGCCTGTAATTGATATCCTCAGCTTCAGCAAATTCCAGTGCCCGTCCATGAGGTAGCTGGCGCCTGCGTTTAGGAACTGATTTAAAAAACGGATGAATAAAAATATAGAACAGTAAAACCAGGCTTGCCACTGCCAAAGGAATTACTATCACGTAGATCCAAACCGGATTTTGAGACTCTTTGATCCAGCCTGCTATTTCATCCTTAACAAGTTTAATGTTCAGATAAACAATCACAGAAGCACTGAGCCATGCCAGTACCTTCACCCACCATTTCAGTGCAAACCCTTTCATCTGTTTCTTATCCGAGGTAAAATGAATCAGCGGAATCACAGCAAATCCAAGCTGAAGGCTCAATACTACCTGGCTCAATACCAAAAGACTTCCGAGAGCTTCATCTCCAAAATAAATTATTGTAAACAAGGCCGGGATGATGGCCAGCAGACGAGTGATCAAACGCCGTAACCATGGTCTGATCCTCAGGTTAAGGTGCCCCTCCATCACAATTTGTCCGGCGAGAGTACCCGTAATGGTAGAGCTCTGCCCGGCTGCAATCAGTGCAATAGCAAAGAATGTTGGCGCCGCCTTACCAAACAGATTATCCAGCAGCTTTGATGCATCCTGAATTTCCGCTACCTTGAAGAATCCGTTGTAATGAAAAGCTGCTGCTGCCAAAACCAGGATCGCCGCATTCACAAAAAATGCCAGGTTTAATGCAATGGTTGTATCAAACAGGTTCATTTTAATGGCACTTTTCATGCCCGTTTTATTTCTGTCAAATTTACGGGTTTGAACCAGAGATGAATGCAGGTACAGATTATGTGGCATTACAGTGGCACCAATAATTCCGATGGCAATATAGAGAGCGCTGCCATTAAGGTTTGAAGGAACAAATCCCTTTACAACATCACCGTAAACAGGCGAAACAATAAACATTTCAACCAAAAAAGATAACCCGATGATGAATACAAGTGATACGATAAACGCCTCCATCGATCGTATGCCTTTGTTCAGTAAAAACAATAAAATCAATGTGTCAAAAGCCGTGATACTGATCCCCCAGATCAACGGAAGACCAAACAAGAGGTTCAACCCGATCGCCATCCCCACAATTTCAGCCAGATCGCAGGCTGCAATGGCTATTTCGGCCAGAATATACAATGGTATATTGGCCCATTTGGGATAAGCGTTCTTAGAGGCCTGGGCAAGGTCCATTCCGCGAACAATGCCCAGTCGTGCACTCAATGACTGCAACAAAACTGCAATCAGGTTCGACATTAGTAGGACCCATATCAACTTGTAACCAAAGGCGGAACCACCTGCAATATCGGTGGCCCAGTTACCGGGATCCATATAACCCACACTTACCAGATAAGCGGGTCCAATAAATGCAAGAATCTTCCGCCAACCTTTTTTATCGGTTCTTACGGTTGAATGCACCTCACTTAATGACTCAGATTTCATATATGAATGTTTTTATTTTCTTACTTTATTATTAGACTATTCTAACAATTTTATTTTAATATTGTTTATAGTTTTATCAAACATATTAATAATGGCATCTCATACGGAAGAAAACTATCTGAAAACTCTTTTAGCCTTATCAGGTGAAAAGGAAAGTGTTTCATTATCAGATCTGAGTCACGACTTAAACGTGAAACTGCCCACGGCCAACAGCATGGTAAAAAATCTAAAAAATCAGGGATTGGTTAATTATGAAAAGTATAAACCATTATCGCTGACACCAAAAGGCAGAAGAAGTGCAGCTCTTATCCTGCGTAAACACCGTCTTACAGAAATGTTTCTCACAACGGTTATGGGATTTGGATGGGAAGAAGTGCATGCCATAGCCGAACAGGTGGAACACATAGATTCTCCGGTATTTTTTGATAAAATGGATGAAATGCTGGGGGCACCCAAAACCGATCCTCATGGATCTCCTATTCCTGATAAAAACGGGAATATGATCCATCCTGCATTTGTACCTCTCTCCGAATGCAAAGCCGGACAAATCGTTATCATTTCTGCCATGTTAAACGATTCATCAGAATTTCTGATGTTGTTAAATTCAAAACAACTTTCACTGGGAACGGAAATATCAATTGATTCGATAGAAGCATTTGACAGAAGTATAACCATTAGTTATAATGAGCAGAACAACATCACACTTTCTGAAAAGGTAAGTCAGCAGATTTTAGTTACGGTTAAGTAAGCGAACAGCTTTAAGTCGCACTCTCATAACCTAAAACAAAAAAGACCCCGGAATACCGGAGTCTTTTTATATTGTAAAAAGTTATTACACATTATTCCTTAATAAATTTCCGTACAGCCCTTGCACCATTTGCATCTTCCAATGTAACCATGTATACACCTTTGGTAAGATCTGTTACATTTACCTGACGACTTACATTACGGAATTCTTTAACTTTCATTCCTGATAAGCTGTAAACAGCAATATCATAAGAGGCATCGGAGAAGATCTTCAGATTATCCTTTGCATACGAAGCGACACCAACTGACGAGGTCAATCCCTGAATGGCATTATCCGGATTTTCTTTAATCACCACGCTGTCAACTTCCCAGCTCACGTAATTACCTGCCTGATATTTATATACAAATGCAAAATGTACATTGTTGCCATCTGCCATAGAAACATCCACATCTTCCGTTTTAGTCCATGTTTCTGATTCTGCAAGTGAAGGGAATGTTGCACCTGTAACTTCTGTCCAGCTTGCGGTTGACGGATCACCTAAGCCGGCATAATCAGTTGAATAATATAACTTCAGGAAATTATCTGCATCGCTTTCAACACCGTACTTACGCCATGTTTTGTACGAAATAACCTCATCTGAAGTACCGGTGAGATCGAATCCGGGTGTGATCAGATAATCTATTTCTTCATCACCTGAGTTATAACCGTTAGCTGCCGCATAACCATTTGTATAATACCATTTTTTAGTATCGCCGGAAACGCTGTACGTATAAAAACCGCCTAAGTCTGAATTAAACTCTTCAGTAAAAGGAAGAGAACCTGTAAATGGATAAACTTTGTACATCATTTCTGTTGATGCAGAAATCTCACCCTCTGTATCTTGTGCTCCAACAACAAAATAAATTGTCGAACCAGCTGTCTGGGCAGGAATAGTACCAGTAAATACATCACCCGATCCACCATTGGTCATAAATACCGGATTAATAGTCTGACCTGAAGCAGTCCCCCACAAAAGACCGGTTTTTGTCAGATCCAGTTCCCCATCATCCGTTATTGTTGCACTTACCGTAACCGCATCTGATGCTGTAATATCTTGTGCTGGAGATAAGGTAATATTCGAAATTGAAGGTGCACCATTTGCAATTTCAACAAAGGAAAAATCATCCCAATAAACAACAGCCGTTCCATAAACCCTAACTTCAAAATAAAACTCATTAGCTGTTGCCGGGGCAATAACGGTTGTTGAATATGTACTCCATACACCGCCATTATTATCAAAATAACCGCCATCGGGACCTTGTAATACATCTGCATCTGTAGCATTGTCATTTACACCATCCTTTGACCATTTAGACCAGATTCTGGCATCAGTTCCGTCACCAGTATTTATATCAACTTTATACCATACCGTTAGTGTATAACTTTTCCCAGGAGTAATTCCTGTGATTAACTGTCCCAGATCCGTTGTTGAACCCGTTGCAGAATGCTTTGCAGAAAAAGATCCACCGTGTACACTGTCTGTATCTGCCTCTTTTGTAATCCCTTCCACATGCGTCCAACCGGTAGGAGTATTGTCATCCACCCACGATTCAAAATCACCATTGACTAAAAGATTTTGTGCGTGTAAGCCCATTGTGACAAATAAGGCTACTACCAAAAATAATTTGTTAAAGTGCTTCATGTTTTATTTGTTTAGTTTAAAATATAAATTCCTGTCTGATTGTACATTCAACAGTTATGAAACGGAATTAGTTTAAGCAATAAACATGAATAATATCAGCAGCTGGAAACATGCTGTTGTCCGCAATCACCATGCATATCTTCATTCTAATTCTGATGTTCAAAACTACACAAAATACGGGGTTCAATAGTATTCATTTTGTGATTGTAACTGAACTTTAAATATCATGCAATTAATTTTAATATACAATATCAATCGTATTACATAATTGTTATGTTTTTAATCATATTTTGATCCGAAGACTCACATAGAATGATCTTCCCGGCCGGTACACATTTCCCCAGTCCAGATGTGTTTTGTACGTTTTGTTTAACAAATTATTCACTCCGGCACCAAGCTCTACCTCCGTCAGTTGCAGGTAAGTTTCGTATAACAGACGTAGATTTATCAAATCATACCCTGGTGATTTAGTCTCACCATATGCAGCATTGATCCGGTTCTGCGCTGCTGCCAACTCATTTTCTGCCTGAAATGAAAACTGATCCTTCTGTACATAAAAAGTGGTGTAGTTTTTAAAAGGTTCGATCAATGGCACCGGTTCACCCGATGACAACCTGCCATAAGTATACCTGAATGTTGATACAATGCCAAAGAATTTTGCAGGAAGCCACTGCATATATAGTGAATTACCGGATATCAGTGCTCCGTCAATGTTCTGATACATTCTTGTACCACTGGCATAAAGGTTCATTTTGGGGATGGATGAATTAGTTATTCCCATGATATAGTTTTGAATAAAATGCAAACCGGCCTCCCCTTTCAGTTTAAATTTATCTGCGGTATAACTCAGCTTTAGTATGGCATCAAATGCCGATTCATTTTTCAGTTCAGGATTTCCAATGTAATCATATCCATCGTAAGCATTGAACAGATAAAATCCGTACAGTTCTGTTATATCGGGAATACGTTCACTGTAACCACCTCCGGCATAGAGTATCCAATGCTTATCCTGTCTTAGTTTCAGATTAATATTTCCTCCCTTTACAAGTCTGGAATCCGGTTGTGAAATGTCATAACCGAATACAGTGAATTGTCTTTGTCCCGCTAATGATGTCACCGAGGTTGAACTGTAATCCAAACGGGCATCAGCAAACAGTTCCAGCTTATCGCCTAAATCATGCGTATAACTGACATATGCTCCCGATACATAACGCTGCATATCCGGCCAGGTTTCCACATACATGGGTGGTTCACCAGGCGAACTGAAATTACGCATATGCATGGTCATATCGGCCCTGGCCATATTCAGGTAATTATCCAGCTTTACAAATAAGTGGCCCTTGGAACCGAGCCGGTAATCCGCTTCAGCATATGCACCAAACGTTTTGCTCCACCCGGGCATATCCATCCGCATTACCACGGTATCGCCCGTCTCCAGGTAAAATACCGAATCGCGCTGAGAATCATCCATCTGATGATATACCGAATTCCCGTAAAGCTTGACTTTTAACAAATCCAGCTTACCTGTATTAGCTAATTTGTAATCCAGGCTGTAAATCTGACCTGTAGCCTGCGACACATCCATTGGAAGCGCCGGATATCCTACATTTCGGGCATCATCATAGATTACATCTGCCCGCAGCAGTTGCTTATCTGTAAGCTGATACGCCAATGCCCCATGCAGATTTTTTTTTGAAAACTGTGAAAAAGGTACTGTTTTTCCGTTTCCGTCACGATATTCGGAATGATTCCTTGTGGTGGTGCTGAACAAGAGTGCCCACCGGTCCTGATTCAGATAGAATGCCAGGTTCCCATCAATTCCTCCCGAATTTTCAGAATATGAAAGGCCGCCTTCTGCACCGAATGATTCTCCCGCGCCCGGAACAGGTTCTTCCGTAATTAAATTGAGTGAACCACCAACTGTACTGCCCATCCGGTTACCCTCTGACCCGGATAAAACCTGAATTGAGGACAAATTAACCGGCTCAATATACGATGTTACCGGATCCATTTTATCGGTGCAGGCGCCGAACATGTGCATCCCATCAATGGTAACGTTTATCCGGCCTGCTCCCATACCATGAATCAAAGGTTCCATAGCATATGCTCCCCGCCGGATGAGAGAGACACCTCCAAGCCGTGCCGTTATATCATCAATAGACGAAAATTGTGAAGTCTTGTAGAAATTCAGCATCAACCTGTCGCTTACAGGCTGAAATGCTGAAATCCTTACCTCATCGATTAACAATGTATCATTGGTTCTGTACGCCGGATTCTGGCCACTAATATTCGCCATAACCACAATGTACAGAACTACCATTATATATCTGTTCATGACAGTGTTATTTACTGAAAGGTAATATCAAAATATGCATTATCCTTTACCACTTGTCCGCCTTTTTTTATGTTGAGATTTACACGCCACCAACCTGTCATGGTAAAGTTTACCTTTCCCTTATAGTGGCCTTTTTCTGTCCGCTGCGGATCAACATTATTAGGTGAACCGTGGTCCATAGAAGGCATTTCCGGTGTAATCTCCAGGGACAAATCATCGGCTGCCGGAAAACTCATCATATTTTCCTTGTAATGCACGGAAAACTCAATATCGTTCATGCCAACTTCCGGGTTTAGCGGTGATACCAAAGACACAAAATAAACGGTACTGTCAATATCTGATACGACCATTATTTTACGCACTTCACTCAGTGCCCTTACTTTTGGAAGCTGAAAGTTTACCGTATCTGCTGTACCGGCTTCATTTAATGTCAGTTTAAGCGACCATCCCATATCACCGGTAGACGGCATGATAAAAACTACGGCACCTTTATACGTTCCTCCCTGTTCAGCCTGTACCGGATTTTCAACCGGTGCAGCATGTACTTTGGTCATCATATCCATCAGAGGATGAAACTGCAGTTCTGCATCATTTACCACAGATCCGGTTCCAACCTCAGTCAGTGAAACGTAGAGGTTGTTATAGCCTTCAAAAAGAGAATCTTCTGCCAGTACTTTTACAGCATAATCACCAGAATTACTTATGCCTTCGGCAATGGTTATCATGTCTGTTTCGGTGATTGGGTCCATGTCATTATTTTCACAGGAAGATAAAACCATCACTGTGGGCAACAGCAATGCACCAAATAATTTTAAAACATTGTATTTCATTATATTATGATTATTTCAATTAAATTTATAGTATGCATCTACAGCATACCTTATCATGTTTCAGAAAAAATCTGAACAAAATCAGGATCAGTTATAATAATGATTTCTCCTACTTATTAGAAAATATCCCGATACAATGGGACGGACGATTTGAACATGGTGGGTAAATCTTTCTGTTTTTAAATCTCCCGATCCTGCTGACACTACTGTCAGGACCACCCTCCTTTTAAAAGAGGGACGGTTTATGCAGATCGATTAACTAACCATATAAAAAATCGAAACAATATTTACCTTATAACTTTCGAATTGATCCTGCCTATGAAATAATCGCTTCAGGAGGATGGAAACAGGAGGAAGGATATAAGTAAGAATACAGATCCTTTGATTTATTAAAGTCATAATCATCAGCCGGCTGATCAGGTCTGGTCCATTTTATCACAGAAATGTAATCGTTAAAACGAAGCTTAATGCTGATTCTGTTAGCAGGTGTGGACTTATCTGTTTTTTCAGGTTCGGGAGCAACTTTTTTAATTTCCTTTTTAAGATGACAACATCCGTTACAGGTATTAACTTCCAGATCCCGTTGTTCACATAGGTTTTCAACAATATACTTATGATTCATATAATATTCAATCCAGGGAAATACAGGAAGTAATACCTGGAACAAAAATACGGAGAGTAATATTGTCGCATACCAGCGGGTCATGCAACTAAAACACTAGGATTCGTAAATTGTTTAATTCCTGTCAGTTAAACTCACAAGTTATTACCGGATACTTTTAAGTAACCGGTAATAAAAGGTTGAATTAATCTATCGGATAAAAAACTTTCCTGATGAGATGACACCCGATTCTGACGTTATTCTGATAATATAAACTCCTTTGGTCAAATTGTCAACAGTTATTGGATTTATGTCGTTGGTTGGTTCTTTTATCAGTTTCCCGCTGAGGGTATAAATTTTTACGTCTTTAATGTCATCTCCTGTAAGATATAGGTGTCTTCCAACCAAACTAAAACCAGGCTTTTCAAATGATGTTTTAACCTTATCTAAAACACTCTCTTCAAACAGCTTAAACTCATCAAAAGCCACATCTTCCTTTCCACTGTTCAGATTTACACTGATTCTCAGCGCGAGCGAATCTCCCCAGACAAAAAATGATTGTTCAAGTTTAACCATCGTTCCCTCCGCAGAAGAGATACATGTACTATCCCCTATGGCATCAAAATCAGTATCCCAGTACATTAAAGAATTGTATTGGGATCCGTCATTAGCCAGAACCAGCAAATTTTCCCAGTCATTGTCATCAATTTTATACTGTAGGACCACGCCGTCTGTCCTGTCAATCTCACCGCCATCCTGGATTACTTCAGCAAACAGGCCTTCAAAGCGTACTTTGACCATATCTTTAATATCAATGTGGCTCCAGGTTAATTGAGAAGGACTTGAACTCCCATCCCAGCCTCCATCGTCGATATCCTGACAGGCGAAAAAGATACTGTCCGCTCCGGAGTAACTTACATCAATGCTGTCGTTGGTAACGCGCTGAAAATAGTCAGACTTTCCATCATTTCCTTCAGCTCCCATGGTAACCTGGTATAAGTCTGAGGTCAAAAAACTTTCGTGAAAAAACTGTGCATTCATTACAGATGAACACGCCAATAACACAATTAATAGTAAATGAATTGCTTTCATGGTTTAGTAATTTAGTGATTAATAATATGTTGGGTTAGGGCCCGAAAGTACAACGTTATGAAAATATGTTTAGAAAGTCAATACCTTGTGCAATATTCTGCAACATATATAGCAACGAATATAATTAGTGATGTTCAGTATTTTGACGATTAGTGTTTGTCTGCAAAACTTTGCGATTTTCATCTGCGGGACTCTGCGAGAACTCCTTTTATTTCTCGCTGATTTTAGCGGATCGTTTTACGCGGATTATCGCAGAACCTTCATGTGAGCAAGTTAATTATTTCAGGCTTGGGATTCGGATATTATCCATTACAGTTATACCATTTCTGCGGAACTCTGCGAATTCATTTGCGAGACTCTGCGAGAACTTTTTTGTTTCCCGCTGATTTTCGCGGATCGATTTACGCGGATTTTCGCAGAACATTCATATGTACAGGTTAATTATTAAAGACTTGGGGTTCGGATACAATGCAATACATAGCAAAACTATTTCAGCGAGACTCTGCGTGTTTCATCTGCGGTACTCTGCGAGAACTCCTTTTGTTTCTCGCTGATTTCAGCAGAACTTTACGCTAATTTTCGCAAATTTAAATCTTGCCCAATTCATTGATTATTAATAACTTTGACAATATTACCAAAACCTAAAAAAATGACTGAAAATGAAATTTCATATTTGATAAGAGGAGCTGCTTTTACCATCCACAAAGATTTGGGACCTGGACTTTTAGAAAGTGTATATGAAATGGCTCTTCAGTATGAATTAGAACAATCCGGTTGTAATACAAGAAGACAAGTCGGAGTTCCAATGAAATACAAAGAAATAAAGTTTGACGTAGGGTTCAGATTAGATTTACTTGTTAATGAGAAAGTCATTGTAGAGATTAAATCTGTTGAAAGTCTCCTGGATGTTCATCACAAACAATTACTGACCTACTTAAAATTATCGGGTAAAAAGCTGGGGCTATTGATAAACTTCAACTCATTATCTCTAAAAAATTCAATTGTTCGTATTGTAAATAATCTATAATTTCTGCGTAACTCTGCGAGAACTTTTTTGTTTCTCGCTGATTTTCGCGGATTATCGCAGAACATTCATATGTACAGGTTAATAATTAAAGACTTGGAGTTCGGATACAATCCAATACAACGCAAAACTATTTCAGCGAGACTCTGCGATTTCATCTGCGGTACTCTGCGAGAACTTTATTCTTTCTCGCTGATTTGCGCTGAATAAAAAAAGACGCCTCAATGAGAGCGTCTTCATGTACTTATCTTATGTCTTATGTCTAGATTTCCATAAACAAGCCTTCCGGATTTTCAAGGTATTGTTTCAGTTTAACCAGGAAGCTTACAGAATCCTTTCCGTCAATGATCCGGTGATCGTAGGATAAGGCCACATACATCATCGGACGAATCACTACCTGACCGTTTTCTGCAACCGGACGCTCTACAATGTTATGCATCCCTAAAATAGCAGATTGCGGCGGATTAATTATCGGCGTAGACAGCAATGATCCGAATACGCCACCATTAGTGATGGTAAAAGTTCCACCTGTCATCTCTTCGATAGACAACTTTGCCTCGCGGGCTTTTTTTGCCAGATCACCAATTTCCTGCTCAATCTGAGGAATGGACTTTTTGTCCGCATCTCTCACCACTGGAACCATTAAGCCTTTTGGCGTGGAAACAGCAATGGCTACATCTGCATAATTAGGCATAACAATTTGATCCTCATCTATCCGCGCATTCACCATCGGGAAATGTTTCAGTGACTTCGCCACGGCTTTCGTAAAGAACGACATGAATCCCAGCTTTATGCCATATTTTTCAATAAACTGTTCATTATATGTCTTTCTCAAATCAATGACCCGGTGCATATCCACTTCGTTAAAAGTAGTCAGCATGGCGGTTTCATTCTTTACGGCTACCAGACGTTTACTCAACTTTTTGCGCAGTTGCGACATCCGCTGGTATTCCTCCTTTCGTTCCTCATATTCAACACTACCGGAAGGTAAGGGAGCTTTTTTCTCATTCAGAACCATATTTACTTCCCTGCTGCTGATGCGTTTCAGACCACTGATAATATCATCTACTGAAACACCCGCCTCATCCATCATGGCTTTGGCAACCGGCGTTACTTTTACATCTGTATGCTCAGACGATGATTCAGAAACCGGTTTGGATGTCTCCTTTCTTTCAGGCGTTTTCTCTTCCTTTACTTCCTCTTTTGGCTTTACCTCTTCTTTCTCTTCTTTTTCTGGTTTAGCTGATGCTTTTGGTTCTTCCGCAACGGCACCCTCCGCTTCAGTATCAATTTTGCAGGCAATATCACCCGGTTTTGCCATTTCCCCTTCCTTAATCAGAATAGAGATCTTTCCGCCCTCTTCAGCAAGTAAAGGCAAAGTAGCCTTATCCGATTCTATTTCGGCCAGCTCCTGATCCTTTTTAACCTGATCGCCATCTTTCACGTTCCAGGTTGCCAGTTCAACTTCTGTAATCGATTCCCCGGGTGAAGGTATTTTAATTTCTAAAATCATAATTTATGGTTCTTATATTGAGAATTTTGACTGATCGTGCAGAAAATAATGCTGCTTTAAAATTTCTTTTCGCGAGGCGCCTTCCACACACTGCAGAGCACAGTAATCGTTGTTCAGTTTACAGGTACATTTGCGGAATACCTTGTCAATGATTTCCTTCTGCCCCACCTTATGTAAACCTTTCAAACCAGTTGCCGGACTACCGCTTTTTCTACGTGCCACAGGAATGAGCTGTACATCACGCAGGTTTTCACGAATATAGTACCATGCACCCATGTTTTCCGGCTCTTCCTGTACCCAAAGATGCAACAAGGCATTCGGATATTTTTTGATAATCTTTTTAATCGCTTCTGCAGGGAAGGGATGTAGCTGTTCAATCCTGATCAGGGCCACCCTTTTTGCATCAAGATCAGTTTTACGTTCCAGCAGATCATAATAAATCTTTCCGGTACAGAATACTACCCTTGTTACGGATTCCGGTTCATTATTATCACAATCCAGCACCTCCTGAAACTCACCTTTCGTTAAATCATCGTACGTTGCAACCGCTTTAGGGTGGCGCAACAGACTTTTAGGTGTAAAGATCACCATCGGAACTCTGAAGTCGCGCAACATCTGACGGCGGAATGCATGAAAAAGGTTGGCAGGAGACGTGAAATTCATGATCTGCATATTGTTACGTGCTGCCAGTGCCAGAAAACGTTCAATACGAGCGCTGGAATGCTCCGGCCCCTGTCCCTCGTATGCATGTGGCAACAGTAACACCAAACCGTTCATATTGCCCCATTTCTCTTCGCCCGAACTTACAAACTGGTCAATTATAACCTGTGCCACATTGGCAAAATCACCAAACTGAGCTTCCCAGATGGTCAGTGTATTAGGATCAGCCAGGGCATAACCGTATTCAAATCCCATTACTCCGTATTCATTCAGTGGCGAATTATACACACTGAACCGTCCTCCCTTCTTGCCAACATTCTGAAGCAGTTTAAAGCGCTGCTCACTTCCCTCCACTGTCAGTTCTGCATGGCGGTGAGCAAATGTTCCGCGTACCGAGTCCTGTCCGCTTAAACGAACGCCAAAGCCCTGTTCAATAAGTGTTCCGTAAGTCAGAAGCTCTGTCATACCCCAATCGAACACGCCATTTTCTACCATGCTTTTGCGGTCGTTTACAATTTTAACAGCTTTACTGAACAAATTGATATTATCGGGCAGCAGGTTGATCCTGTTTCCAATTTCAACAAGATCATCTTTACTGACCGCAGTTTTCACTGACTTAAAGAAGTCTTCCTCTTCAGGATACCTGAAATTTTTCCAGGTGAGAGGCATGAATTGACGAATATCCAGTTTTTTCGATTCTCGGGCTATCGCCAGCTTATCTTCCAGCATCTGGTTATATTCGTCGTTCATTTGTTGCAGCTCTTCTGCTGTACATACACCTTCATCAATCAGTTTCTGACCGTATATTTCTTTTGGGTTCGAATGACTTGCAATCTCCTTGTACAACAACGGCTGGGTGAATCTTGGTTCATCTCCTTCATTATGCCCGTACTTTCTGTAGGATAATATATCAATGAATACATCCGAATTAAATTTCTGTCTGAATTCTGTGGCCAGCAATGCCGTATAAACAATGGCTTCCACGTCGTCCCCATTTACATGGAAGACCGGGGACCGGGTCACTTTAGCTACATCCGTACAATACGTACTGGAGCGTCCTTCGAGGTAATCGGTTGTAAAACCTACCTGATTATTGATCACAATATGAACGGTACCACCGGTTTTATACCCCGGTAACTGTGCCATCTGAACCGTTTCGTAAACCACGCCTTGTCCTGCAATGGCAGCATCACCATGAATGGCAATGGGCACAACACTGTCTACATCACCGTCATGTTTATTATTGATCTTTGACCGGGTCAATCCTTCTAATACCGGAAGAACCGCTTCGAGATGCGAAGGGTTGGGAACAAGGTTTACCAGTGTTTTATATTTATGATGAATCTGTGCTTCGCGCCCATACCCCAAATGGTATTTTACATCTCCCAAAGAAATGCGTCCTTCGTACTCTTCCCCTTCAAATTCACGGAAAATATGTTCCAGGGGTTTTTGAAGAATATTGGCCAGTACATTTAAACGGCCCCGGTGAGACATCCCAATGGTATATTCTTTAGCTCCCATCTCAACGCCTTTAAACCCGATAGCGAAAATCGCAGGTATGAGTCCTTCGGTTCCTTCGAGAGAAAACCGTTTTTCCCCAATAAATTTCTTATGGATAAACTGTTCAAAATTCACAGCCTGCATCAACTGTTTATAAAAAGCCTTTTTCTGCCGGGGTGTAAAATTGATCCCGTTCTGAGACTTTTCCATGCGTTCCTCCAGCCATGCCACTACTTCCGGATGTCGCATATACAGATATTCCACACCTATTGACTTACAATAAGTAGCCTTTAGATGTGCAATAATATCTTTAAGTTTAGCTGTTCCTATACCAATCTGGTTTCCTGCATAAAAAGGAGTTTCAAGATCATCCTCTACCAATCCGAAGTTTTCAATATCAAGGGTTGGAAAATATTTACGACGTTTTCTTACAGGGTTTGTTTCCGTATAAAGATGTCCCCTTTGACGGTAAGCCATAATAAGGTTAATGACTTTAAATTCCCGATCGCTAAGCGCATCACCTTCCACGGCTACCGGATCTTTATAAGCCTTTAACGCAAAATCGAAGCCTTTAAAAAAGTCTTTCCAGGATTTTTCAACACTATCAGGATCTTTAAGGTATTGCTGATACATTGCATCAATTGATCCTATTTCACTACTAGCTAAATAACTGAATGGGTCCTTGTTCATTTGTGCCATTGACACTGCTGTTTTTTGTATAAAACAATCCACAGTATAAAAGGTTTTCTAAAATATTTTTAAATTAAAACCTGTTGAAAACTGTGTGAAAAAAATCACTCAATATGATTACATAATCGAGGTAAATATACTATTTTTGAGCTTTAAGATGACTAAAATAATTCCAAACTGCAACCTCCTATATAAATCCGGGTACAGAAAGTCTCCGAAAGGTTACAGGTTTTATTTTTCTGACAACGAAAACAAACTAAATTTTCAGATAACCAATGTTACAAAATGTAATGTTGGTTTTTTTTTGTTTGAAAACTGAAAAACACACTGATAAATGGAACACAAAAGTTTAGTATCAATTACGGATTACTCCAAAGAGGAGATTCTGAGAATTGTTGATCTGGCTGCTTATTTTGAGAAAAATCCCAACCAGAACCTGTTAAAAGGGAAAGTGATTGCCACTTTGTTTTTTGAACCTTCTACCCGTACACGACTGAGTTTTGAAACAGCTATCAACCGGCTGGGAGGAAGAGTCATCGGTTTCTCCGATTCAAAATCGTCGAGCACCTCAAAAGGAGAAACACTGAAAGACACCGTTAAGATGGTGAGTAACTATGCTGACCTGATCGTGATGCGCCATCCGTTGGAGGGCAGTGCAAAGTTTGCATCTGAGCAGGCTTCAGTTCCTGTGGTCAATGCCGGAGACGGAGCGAACCAGCATCCGTCACAAACCCTGCTCGATCTGTATTCCATAAAAAAAACACAGGGCACCCTCGAAAACCTGAATATTTTTATGGTGGGTGACCTCAAATACGGACGCACGGTCCATTCCCTGCTGATGGCCATGGCACACTTTAACCCGATCTTTAATTTTATTGCTCCCGACGAACTCAGAATGCCTAAAGAATACAAGAACTACTGTACAACCCAGGGCATCCGGTATTTTGAACATTCCGAGTTCACCGATATTATCAGTGAAGCCGACATTCTGTATGTAACCAGGGTTCAGCAGGAACGGTTTAATGATCCGATAGAATACGAAAAGGTAAAAAACGTATATGTACTGAGACGCAAGATGCTGGAGAATACCAAACCCAACCTCAGGGTTCTGCACCCACTGCCACGCGTAAACGAGATTCACGAAGATGTGGACAGCAGTGAAAAAGCATATTACTTTGACCAGGCCAGAAACGGAGTTTTCACCCGTATGGCCATCATTGCATATGCACTTGGACTTGTATAATCATTAAAAATTACTGCAATGGCAAAAAAAGAATTAAACGTAAGCGCGCTCCAGAACGGAACCGTAATCGATCATATACCGGCACAAAACCTGTTTAAAGTTATTAATATCCTCGGCCTTGAAAAGGTAAAAACCATGATTACCTTCGGTACGAACCTTGACAGTAAGCAACAGGGTAAAAAAGGGATCATAAAAATATCGGAATATTATTTTAAGGATAACGATGTGAATAAGATTGCGCTGGTGGCACCTCAGGCAAAGCTTAACACTATTAAGGATTACCATGTAACTGATAAAAAAGTTGTGGAAGTTCCTGACGAAATTGTCGGTGCAGTACGGTGTATGAATCCGGCCTGTGTGACGAATCACCAGAAGATAACAACCCGTTTTTATGTTACTGACAAGAAAAATATCAACCTGAGATGCCATTACTGTGAAAAAATAACAGACCAGGAAAATCTTAGATTTATTATGGAAGAATAGGATTTTTTCTTTCCGAACAATATATTTGCATCTCAACGTATAATTATGGCTAAAATTAACTGGAAGCCGGGGACAATGATTTATCCGTTGCCTGCAGTGATGGTAACCTGCGGCTCAACCCCGGATGAACATAACATTATTACAGTTTCGTGGACTGGTACCATCTGTACCAATCCTCCCATGTGTTATATTTCGGTTCGACCCGAACGGTATTCCTACCCGATCCTGGTGAAAAACATGGAATTTGTGATCAACCTGACCACAGAAGACATAGCAAAAGCTACCGACTGGTGTGGTGTGCGTAGTGGTTCGGAGTATAACAAGTTTAAGGAAATGGGATTAACCATGGGAAAAGCATCTGTGGTAAAAGCACCTACTATTGAGGAATCGCCCATTAACATTGAATGTAAAGTAAAGGATATTGTTCCTTTGGGAACACACCATATGTTTATTGCTGAGGTTGTAAATGTGATAGCTGACGAAGAATACCTGAATCAAAAGACAGGGGCATTTAAGCTGTCGGCAGCCAAACCTATTTCATATGTTCACGGTCATTATTATGGCTTAGGTGAAGAGATCGGGAAGTTTGGTTTTTCGGTTCAAAAGAAGAAAAAAGAATAATACTTATTTTAGTCACCGGGTGAATATGAACAATTTTTTAGTTACCCGGTGACTAAAAATTAATAGATATAAAATATTAGGTTCCTTTAAAAATCTTTCATCAAAATTGACTGAACACATTATGCTTAAGCCGCATGGGCTTTTCATTTTTGCCAACAGCTGCAAAAACGAAAAAAAAAAGCCGTCGCTGCCGATGAAATTGCTAAAATTCAATTTATTTCACTAAAATCAAAGAACTCCTCCTTTTAAATTCTCATACTTCGAACTTAACGAACGTCAAACAGCTTTGATTTTTAGACGCTCACTAAATCGTATTTCTTGACGCATTTCCTCGGATGCGAAATAATGGAAATCCTAAAAATGCTATATAACTAATTCCCAAAATTACAATCATTGTCATATTTCTACCATGCGATCGGGCAAAAGTAATAGCATGTCTCAATTGCTCACCCGGTGACTATTTTAAGGGTGACTAAGCGAAAATCAGCCCTACAATTTTTTCCAGCCCTTCCCTGTCTGTCTCATCAAAACTGTTCAGATCGCGACTGTCCACATCCAGACATCCGGTAACCGTATCTCCGTTTATCAAAGGCACAACAATTTCAGAATTACTCAGGCTACTGCATGCAATGTGCCCCGGAAATTCCTCCACATTGCCAACCAAAACTGTTTCTTTTCTGTCTATGGCTGCCCAGCACACACCGGTATGTTGTTTTAAACGCAAACAGGCCAGCGGTCCCTGGTAAGGACCAACGTGAAGCTGTTCCCCATCCAGAAGATAAAAACCTGTCCAGAAAAAGTAATCCATTTTATGATGTAATACCGCAGCTATGGTTGCCATACGTGACACCGGATTTTTTACCGGTTCAACCAGTTCCTTAATCTGAAGGTACATCCGCTCGTATCGTGCAGCTTTTGTTTTTGCGTTCATCCGTAAAAATTTTGAACAAAATAAGTATAATTCGCTCCCAATTGCAAGACCTGATAACGTTTGTAAATGTGATTTTTCCCATTACGTTCGGTTCAAAACAAAAAAATTGTATTTTTACTCACATCAAAAAATTTACCATGAAACCACTATTAACTATTTTACTTGCACTGTTCTGCCTGAACGGCATAGCGCAAAACTTCACACTGTCCGATTCCGGATTAAAAAAAGCCGAAAAGAAAGCAGCTGCCGAAGCTGTGATGTATGGCAAAAAAGGTTTTGTTTGCAAGGATGGCGGCGACTTAAAACAATCGCTTCTGGACTTTTACAGGGAGGCAAACCTGGTGGATGAAAAAAAGATTCCAAAATATATCTGGGGCATGGGCATTTCCAAAGCATCTACCGAAGATGACGCATATAAAGGTGCTTACAAGGATGCCATTGATAACGTTCCCGGTGTTATGATAACTTATTTCCAGATGTGGACCATGGCTTCAAAAGCAACAGAAGAAGAGAAAGAGAAAGTTCAAAAGGCCATTGAGAATGCAAAAAAAGCTATACAGAAAGCCTGCGAATCGCAAAAGTATGATGTAAAAGTATACCTGGTCAGTGAAAAATCAAATGCTGTACAGGTTCATGTAAGGACACTGGCCGATCAGAATAACATGAAGGAAGTTGCACGAAAAGAGATCATGAAGGAACTCCAAAAATTAACCAACTGGGATGAGCCAAAAATGCGGGCACTTCTGACCTTTGAAAAATAATACCAATGAATTTAAGTGTATTCGCAATTGCTATTCTGGCCAGTATCGGACTATTTTTTATTTACAAAAATATTCACACCCGTAGCTGGAGACTTCCTGAAAAACCATTCCCGGAACAGTGGCGAAAAATACTAACGGAATATGTTGAATATTACCGGTCGCTGGACAAAACAGATCAGCACCGGTTTGAATATAAAGTGGTTGAATTTCTGCTGAATTACAGGATCACTCCGGTAGATTGTTATATAGATATTACCGACAGACTTCTGGTTGCTGCGAGTGCCACCATTCCCATTTTTTCATTCCCCAACTGGCGGTACAACAACCTGAATGAAGTGCTTATTTACCCATCGTCCTTCAACGACGGGTTTCAGATTTCGGGGAAGGACACCAATATACTTGGTATGGTAGGAACCGGTTTTATGGAAGGGAAAATGATCCTGTCGAAAACTGCGCTTCGCAATGGTTTTTTGTACAGTAGTGATAAACGAAATACGGCTATTCACGAGTTTGTGCATCTGATTGACAAAGCAGACGGTACCACAGACGGGATTCCTCAGTTACTTCTTGAAAAACAATATGCTCTTCCGTGGTTTAATCTGATGACCAGCGAGATAGATGCCATTACCAAAGGCCGTTCCGATGTTCATCCGTACGGTGCCACCAACAATGCAGAATTCCTTTCTGTTGCCAGTGAATACTTCTTTGAGAATCCTGCCATGCTTTCCACCAAACACCCGGAACTGTACAGTGTGATGGAGGAAATATTCAACCAGGATCTTAAAAATCAAAAAAAAGTCCTAAAAACAGTAATACACCGCAATGATCCATGTCCCTGTAACAGTGGAAAAAAATACAAAAAGTGTTGTGGAAAAAATTTGTAACAATTCTTTTTAAACTGTACACGATACACGCAACACATTTCTATTTTTACTATTTTTATGACGATTTTGAGAAAAACCAATTAATAACAAATCAATATATCGGATCAGATTCGCCATTTTGTTTTCAGGTAACGGGTAAAACAAAATATTTTACCGGATATGGTTCCGAACATTGATGAACCAAAAAATTTAACAATGACCAGATTTCTGAAATTTATTCTGCTGGTATTTCTGTTCAGTGGATGCCATTCAAAAAAAGAAGAAGAAAAGGTACCAAAACCTACTGTTTACATTATAGGTGATTCAACGGTTAAAAACGGCCAGGGAGACGGCTCAGGTGGACTTTGGGGCTGGGGTGATCCAATTGTACAGTATTTTGATACCAGCAAAGTAAGCATTGAAAACCATGCATTGGGAGGAACCAGCAGCCGTACCTACCGGACAAAAGGACTCTGGGAAAATGTGCTGAATCGTTTAAATCCTGGCGATTATGTACTGATGCAGTTTGGTCATAATGATAATGGCCCGTTGAATGATAATTTCAGAGCAAGAGGAACCATTCACGGGATAGGTGAAGAAACCGAAGAAATTGATAACATGCTGACCGGCGAACACGAAACAGTACATACCTATGGTTGGTACATCAGGCAATATATTACAGAAGCCAAAGCCAAGGGTGCTATACCCATCGTCTTCTCTCCTATTCCAAGAAACGACTGGAAGGACGGTAAGGTTATTCTTAACGATAACAGTTATGGAAAGTGGGCACGCGAAGTTGCTGATTTTGAAGAAGTATGTTTTGTGGATCTGAATAAAAAAATGGCACTTGCCATGGATAAAATTGGTCAAGACAGTGTAACCGGATTTTACTTTTTTAAGCGCGATCACACACATACCAGCGCACAGGGTGCGGTACTGGCAGCCTCACAAGTTGTAGAAGGTTTAAAGGAACTGGAAGACTGCAGTCTGAAAGATTATTTGCTGGCCAATCCGGTAATTAAATTTCCCGTGAAACGAAATGTCTGGATCATTGGTGATTCTACCGTAGCCAACGGAAATGACAGTATTGTTGGCTGGGGACGTGAATTGTATGCATACATGGACACCACCCGCGTAAATGTGATAAATAAGGCAAGAGGTGGCCGAAGCAGTCGTAGCTACCGGTACGAAGGATTGTGGAAGAATGTTCTGGATCAGCTTAAAAATGGTGACTTTTTATTGATTCAGTTTGGGCATAATGATGGCGGAAACCTTGACAAACCAAAATTCAGAGGGTCGCTAAAGGGAATGAGCGACTCCGTAGTTCAGGTTACCAGGCGGGACAGCATCATTGAAATTGTGCACACCTACGGTTGGTACATGGAAAAGTATGTTTCTGAAGCTTTAGAAAAAGGGGTGAGTGTTATTATTATCTCGCAGATCCCGAGAAACATCTGGCACGATGGCAAGGTGGAACGTGCTGATGAAACATATGGGAAATGGGCCAAGGAAGCTGCCATAAATGAAGGCGCATTTTTTGTTGACCTTAACAATGCCGTTGCTGAAATTTATGAGACAATGGGACCCAAAATGGTTAGCGAATACTTCCCTAAGGATCATACCCATACCAATGAGGCCGGCGCTAAGCTTAATGCATTGACTCTGGCACAGCAGATATATGAGCTAAGGGATTGTAAACTGAGAGGATATGTGGAGTTGAAATAGACGTAAGACTTAAGACGTAAGACTTAAGATTTAAGATTTAAGACGAAGGGCTAAGGTTACTGTATATCATTTATTGATAGAATAAAGGATATATTTTACCTCACTGACAGCCACCTTTAAAATAATGGGGAGACAATAAGGAGATCCCGTGGCAAGCCACGAGGAATTAATCAATTAAACATCTGATAATATGAACATAAAAACTGTAATCGTATCCCTGACAGGGTTATTGCTTATAAACCTTTCGGTTAGTGCACAAAAGCGGCAAACGGATTCCACTACTCCGCTTCACCTGATGCAGCCGGACTATGAAACGCCGTATCATAAACCGGAAAAGGCAGACATTGTTACCGTGCTTGACCGTGTGTATGATAATCTGAGCGCCACAACACCAACAGTGTTGGTGGATAAAACTACGGGAGAGCAAATTTCGGATCACAACGATATAAATCTGAATACGATTTTTGAACCGGGCGACTTCAGGCTCATCAGCTATGAATGGGGTGTAACATATGCCGGAATGTTGCTGGCAACACAAAATACGGGAGATCCTAAATATGCAGGATATACCGAACAACGCTTTAAGTTTTTAGAGGATATTCGTCCGTGGTTTATAAAGCTCGACAAAGAAAATCAGGGTCAGCGTTATGCCATGTTTTCGGTTCTGCATCCTCATGCACTGGATGATGCGGGTGCTATGTGTGCTGCCATGATTAAAGCTGAACGCGATGGTTACAAAGGAAACCTTGATCCGATGATTGAGAATTACATTGATTACATCAGCACGAAACAGTTTAGATTAAAAGACGGGACATTAGCCCGTAACAGGCCACAACCCAATTCGCTGTGGCTGGACGATCTGTTCATGAGCGTTCCTGCTTTGGCTCAGATGGGAAAATATACCGGTGACACGAAATATTTTGATGATGCCGTGAAACAGGTCCTGCAGTTTTCCAAACGCATGTTCAATAACGAAAAAGGAATGTTTATGCATGGATGGATCCAGGGAATGGATGAACATCCTCAGTTTCACTGGGCGCGCGCCAATGGATGGGCGGTAATGACGCTTGTTGAACTGCTTGATGTATTACCTCAGGATTACAAAGGCAGAGACGAAGTTCTGGATCTGTTGCGTTCTCACATCTATGGTCTGGCAAAATATCAGTCAGGTAAAGGTTTCTGGCACCAGTTAATAGACCGAAATGACACCTATCTTGAAACATCAGCTACAGCAATTTATACATATGCCATTGCAAAAGCCATTAATAACGGATATGTGGATGCCAAGGTTTACGGCCCAGTGGTATGCCTTGCGTGGAATGCCGTTGCTACCAAAGTAAATGAAAAAGGTCAGGTTGAAGGAACCTGTGTGGGTACCGGTATGGGCTTTGATCCTGCCTTTTATTATTACCGTCCAGTTAATGTGTATGCTGCACATGGTTATGGTCCGGTATTACTGGCAGGAGCCGAAATGATAAAACTGGTAAACACACATAAGATTGAAATTAACGATAGTGCCTTAATGTTTTATGACTAAAATAAATGCCGCTATTTTTGTCAGCGATTATAATTTGCATTGAAAAAAACATTCAGGCTAATTCTATACCGGCATTATCTTAAATAATACTTATTTCCCTCTTTGTTATATAAATGGGATTACTTACTTTTGATACGTATTTCGAATTACAAGCGGGAGTAGGTCAGGGGTAGTCCCGACGTGCATCGGGATCACAAGCTGAGGATCGCACTTAGAGAATATAATACTAGCGGGAGTAGCTCAGGGGTAGAGCATCAGCTTCCCAAGCTGAGGGTCGCGGGTCCGAATCCCGTTTCCCGCTCATAATTTTTTTAGATTCACATTCTGTTACTGTATTTATCTGATTTACCCAGGATAGCAGTACCAGTTCATTCTGTTCACGCCTCCCCTCTCACACTATATTTCTTTCAATAAACCGTCATGTCTTTCCCTGGAATAATTCCGGCTAACATATTGTGAGCAACCTAATTTAAATTCTTTCCATATTGCGGCTCAAACAACCTCAACTGAGCGACTGTAATCTAATTTTATATATATTTAAAAAAGATTTTGCCTGAAATTCTTTAGGAAGTATGAACGTTATTTAATTTAATTCCGGAAGTAATCTAATTTCCGGGAGTACATAGTCAGTATACGTATGTAACTGAGATGGCGAAGCAGTGAAAAATCCATAAATAATGATCAAACCTGTCATAAAATTAGAACGTGGAATACACCGGGAAAAGCAGGTTATTTTCATCCGGTTCAGCTATGATCCAATTGTTGCGGCCCTGGTTAAGCCGGTTGGCGCCACCTACTCCAGTACTCATAAGTGTTGGTATATTCCCAGGGCCGTATTTAATTTTGAAGATTTTAAAAGCAAACTTCAGGATGAAGTTGAAATTACCTATGACCGCAAAAAGGAACACGAGACTGCCTCACCGGCACCTGTGCCTGCAAAAGAGAATATTACTCTTGAACACAACAGCAGCGACAGGGTAATTTATATTAAATTTTTCTACAACGAAGATGTGATAGAAAAACTGAAACATATAAAAGGAATTTGGTATCATCCCGGAGCAAAAATATGGTCCGTTCCGGATAATGAAGACAGCCTTGAGGCTCTGCGTCTGATATTTCCAGAGAATAAGTTTAGTGTGACGGAAAGGACTACCGATAATCCTCTTTCAGCCATTAAGCAGTATAAAACCAAGCCTGAAAATGACCTGGTTCCCAGGCATTACACTGACCAGTTAATGCTGCAAAATAAAAGCAGGCGAACTATTGAAATTTACCAGAGTTTTATAAACCAGTTTTTGAATCATTTTCACGATACTGAACCTAATAAAATTTCTATTGAAAACATTCGGGAATATATTCTGGATCACCGGCAATACAAAGGATATTCCGTTTCGTACCAAAACCAGATGGTAAGTGCATTAAAATCGTTCTATAAAATTATGTACCATCGTAACGTGATGGACGCTGATATACCAAGGCCTAAAAAAGGCCGTCAGCTTCCCAAAGTAATTTCGAAAGAAGAGGTCGAACGACTGATTGGCGCTACTAATAATGCAAAACACCGCCTTATTTTGTTGTTACTTTACGGTTGTGGGTTGAGGTTGAACGAATTATTAATGCTAAAGGTTTCAGATATCAATCTGAATAATAATACGCTTTGGGTTCGTAAAGGTAAAGGGAGCAAAGACAGACGTTTACCGATTCCCCAAAGCATTAAAGAGATGTTGGAACAATATATTAAAAGTTATTTGCCTCAACATCTTTTACTGGATGGATACAACGGAGAATCGTATGCCCCATCGAGTGTACAGAATATTGTGAAACGTTGTGCAAAACGGGCAGGCATAAATAAGCGTATCACACCACATGTTTTGCGCCATTGTTATGCTACTCATATGCTTGAAAAAGGTGTTGATCTTCGTTACATTCAGGAATTACTTGGGCATAAGAGCAGTAAAACGACCGAGATATACACGTATGTTTCGAACCGGAAACTTGGAGAACTCGGTAACCCACTTGACGATATAAAATTTTGATTATCTTTAATAAAATAAAACCGATAAGAATTCGGCTTTATCGACCAATATGGTTGGATATACCGATATTATATCGGTATATATACTAGTTGTAAATAATGCCGAGATTAGTAGTTTGATTATTTTAAAACTGGCTTCCACCCTCTTTCGGCTGAAGCGGGGAACGTTCTTTTTAAAACTGGATCATCGTTTGATTTAAACCACGTGTCGGGTGGAATCTCAGTCTACACAACTTTGAAGATTCGTAATTTGACGCAATATCGTAGAGTTTTTGATTTAAATTATCCGGCTATGGGCGGCTGAATCTCATTTGATTTGCCGGAGTGTTTAATTTGTGGAGCATCAATTTAAATTGCACCCGTGAGAGAACAAAAGAAGGCACTATTTACAACACACGGTCATACTGCATGGCAGTACTTTTAAATAAAACATTACAACATTCGCAGTCGGGCTATTTTGTCCTGACAGTTCCTTTCCCGTCGGAAAGAAACTGCCACGACAGCATACCGCGGGAACGTTGTGCCCAAGTTTAAAAAAATGAAACGAATTTTTATAATACCAATATTACTCTACTTCGCTATTTGTACAAATG